>DASXZJ010000041.1:0-45763 GCA_036502025.1 Acidimicrobiales bacterium
CGACGTCCGCCCGCCTCAACCTCTGCGTTGATGAGCTCGCCGCGAGTGATGCGTCAGGCCGGCCTTAGGAGCGGAATCGCGCCCCGGGTACGTGGCGCTCGCGTCTCCACATGTCGTAGGCCCTATTCATGTGCTCGGCCCTGAACTTTTCGCGCTGCGGTTCGCTCGGATTCTTGGGAAGGAGCTTCTCATCGACAGCCAACGAGTAGAGCCCGCTTCCGGCGTCGGCAGTGTCTGCGGGGATTCCGGATCCCCGCCAATGACTCGGCTTGGTCAGCGGCTCGGGACGGGGTCAAGCACTCCGGGCTCGGAACCACAGCAGAACAAGGCGAAAGGGGCTGTCTGTGATCGTGTGTCGGCCATCCGGTAGACGTTCGATAACGAGCCAGGGGAGGTCACGCGTTGGTGACCGAATCACATTTACCAGTCATCGAAGCCATGGCGGCCCCGCCCGGTTCGCTCGACTTCACAGTCGTTGGTGCTTCTCATGAGATCCGCGGCCGCGTCACATGGGCAGAACCATGACACTGGCGCGCGAGATCGTGCCGACAGCGGTGAACAGACACGGGATCACTAGGGAGGCCCGCTGGCTGAGCATTCGTGAGATCGCCACCGACCTTGGCGTGTCCAGCTCGACGGCCTACAAGTGGTCGGCCCGGGGAACACCATGGTTCCCACGGTCCATCCGCCTACGCAACGGCGACATCCGCGTCCGGCGGGATTGGTACGAGACGTGGCTTGGCGAACTGGAGCAGTGACAGCCAGGGCGGGCGTTGCTCTACAAGCCGAGATCCACAACATCGACGCTCACACCCACCGAGTCAGCTGCGGTGGTCACGAGAGGTGATGGGGTGGAAACGGCGATCCTCGCACCCAGGACCACTGCGGCAGCAACTGCCTCGGCGGTAAGAAGGTTGAGCTGGCCCGGCAACGCCGCCATGACCGGGACCAGTCGTCGCATGCTCAAGAGGCCGATTTCGGCGGGCAGCTGGTCCAGGGCGATATGCACCCGGCGCTGCTCGTCCTCAGAACTTGCCGCTAGAGCACGGGACAGCGCGCCTTGACCTGGTCGAGCCACGACCCGGGCCAGCCGCCAGAACCACGAACCGGTGGTGAATACCTCGCCGGCCTCAGCCGCAGTGATCAGTAGAGCTTCTGCCGCACCTTGCTGCTCGGCCAATATGGCGAGCAAAAGGGCGTCATCGACAACGATCACGCCAGAGAATCCGGGCGCTCAGCCCTGAGCCAGGTCGGGGTCTCCTGCGACCGCATCCTGTGCGGCCTTCTGGTAGGCGCCGGAGGCTAGGTCTTCACGGATGGCGGCTCGGATGGCCTCGGGGATGTCGGTGGTCACTTTGCCGATGCGGGCAGGCCGAAGTTCGCCCGCTTCCGACGCTGCAGCTCGGGCTCGCTCTGCTGCTGCCTGCAGATCCCCGGTGGATATTGCCATCACTGAAGGTTACTGCTTCCCCCTGAGAACGAGAGCACAGAGCAGTGACAAGATGGAAGAAGGCAGCCGTGGACTCTCATCTGCGGACTCATCAATTGGTGACGCGGTGCGAGGCACGGGACGCCATGACGTGAGGTGTCGGAAGCCCGTTTCAATTCAACCCAGATTCAACCTCACAACGCAACGGGTGGCCCTTAGCGGCAACCAATCGCCACCGTCCTCAGTGTGCAACATCGCATCTGAGCACCGCCTATGCAAAAGGTGCTGATCACACCGATCTACGCGATAGATCAACGAGGGCATTACAAGTGAAGTGCTCTACCAACTGAGCTACTCGGGCACTCGGGCACGGCTCGATACGCTGCGCCGTCGGGCCCAAGACTACGTCCTGCCTGGGCACAGCGTAAGGAGTATGGGGCCTCTACCAGGGAAGAGGCTTGCAGAGAGGGTCCCGGCACGGCAGGCTGGGCCTTGAATGACCTCCGAACCGCCGATCTCCGACCCGCACTCGTCGGACGGAGGTGACCGGCCAACCGTGCTCTCGCCGGCCCGGGCCCTCGCTGTCCTGGCCGTCTTCGTGGTGGCGGTGATCGTCCTGGTCAATGTGGGAACACGTCCCTCGGTGAGCGGGGAGACCGCCCCCACCGCCACCACCACGACCGTGGCGTCGTCGTCCTCGACGACCACATCGTCGACGGTGCCCCACAGCTCGGTCACCGTGCTGGTGGCCAACGCCACCGAGCAGGCCGCCTTGGCGGCGCACTACTCGACCATCCTGACGGGTCAGGGCTGGGCCGTGAAGACGCCGACCGACGCCACCACCCACAGCCTGTCGACGTCGGCGGTGTACTACGCCGCCGGTCAGAAGGGCCCCGCCACCACCATCGCCACCAGCCTCGGGCTCAAGTCGACCGCCGTGCTCCCCTTGACCACCGCCGTCCCGGTGGCCGGGGCCACCGGGAACGACGTCGTGGTGGTCATCGGCGCCAACCTGGTCACCCAGGCCGGCTGACGCCACCGCGTGGGTGCCCTGCCGGACATCCTCGTCCCGCTGACCCGGCAGCCGGCGCGGAGCGCGCTCTGCCTGGATTTCGACGGCACGTTGTCCGGCATCGTCGAGGACCCGGCCCTGGCCCGCCCGCTCCCCGGCGTGCCCGACCTGCTGGCCCGGCTGGCCGGCCGGATGGGGATGGTGGCGGTGATCTCCGGGCGGCCGGCGTCCTTCCTCCAGCGCGTCCTCGGACCGCCGGCCGGGGTCCGTCTGTTCGGCCTCTACGGCCTGGAGCGCTCGGGCCCCGACGACACGATCGTCATGGCGCCCGACGCCGCGCCGTGGGCCGACGTCATTGACGCCGTGGTGACCCGAGCCAGGGCGACCGCGCCGGCGGGCGTCCACATCGAGCCCAAGGGGTTGACCGTCACCGTGCACTGGCGGGCCGCTCCCGAGCATGAATCCTGGGTGGTCGCGTTCGTGGCGGACCAGGTCGACCAGCGGGGTCTGGTGGCCCAGCCGGCGCGTAGCTCAATAGAGCTTCGGCCCCCGTTGGCCGTCGACAAGGGGACCGTCGTGCGTGCCCTGGCGGAAGGGATGCGGGCCGTGGCCGCCTTCGGCGACGACCTGGGGGACCTGCCGGCCTTCGCCGCCCTGGACGCGTTGGCGGCCGGGGGACTGGCGGTGGCCAAGGTGGCCGTGGTGGACGGGGAGAGCCCGCCTGAGGTGGCGGCCCGGGCCGACCTGGTGGTCGACGGGGCGACGGGTGCGGTGGCCCTCCTCGGCGAGGTGGCTCAGGCGCTCGGGTGAGCGGCGGCCAGCTGGTCGGCGAGCCAGTCGTCGGCCGTGCGGGCCAGCACCCGGGACCGGAGGTCGGCGGCGCGCTGACCGCGATCGCCGACGTCGAGTGACAGGGCGTAGTGGAGCGTGTCGGCCGTGCCGGACACGTCGAACGGATTGACCCCCAGGGCGGCGGCGTCCAGCTCCTCCCACACGCCGGCCGTGCGGGAGAGGACGAGCACGCCCGACACCGTGTTGAGGAGCGGGCCCTCCTTGGCCACCAGGTTGAGGCCGTCGCGTACCGGGTTCACCAGCAGCACCTCGGAGATGGACAGGGCCGCCAGGGAGCGGGCCCGGTCGTCTTCCACGTGCAGGACGATGGGGGTCCAGTCGGCGGTGCCCAGGGCGTGGTTGATCCGCTCGGCCGTGTGCGCCACCTCGGCCGCGTAGGCGAGATAGTCGGCCAGGCCCTGCCGGGAGGGGTAGGCCAGGGCCAGGTGCACCACCTCTTCCCGCCATTCGGGGTGGACCACGAGGAGCTCCTCGAAGGCCAGCATCCCCCGCACGATGTTCTTGGTCGGCTCCATGCGGTCCACCCGCACGACGACGCGCCGTCCGCCGGTCTCCGCCCGCAGGGCGTCGACGGCCCGGCCGTGGTCCGGGCTGGCCGCCTCGGCCACCAGACCGTCGTGGTCGGGGGCGAGCGGGGCGACGAAGGTCGGCGGGGCGGCGCCGGTGCCGGCCCGCGCCGCCAGCTCGGGATCGGCGAAGCAGGCGCGGAAGCCGGCCTCCCACATGCGGGCGTGGAAGCCGCAGGCGCCGAAGCCGCCCAGGCCGGCCAGCAGCTCCCCGGCGACGTCCTCGGGCAGGACGCGCAGCATGTTGGGATCGGCGAAGGGGGTGTGGTGGAAGTGGACGGTGTGCAGGTCCGGGCGGGCCTCGGCCAGCATCGAGCCGAGCAGCGAGAAGTGGTAGTCCTGCACCAGCACGGTGGCGCCCTGGTCGGCCCGCCCGGCTACCACGTCGGCGGCCGCCCGGTTGTAGGTCCGGTAGCCGTCCCAGGCCGTCCGCCAGTGCCGGTCGAGGCGGGGCCGGCGCGGCAGATCGAAGAGATGGTGATGGCAGTACCAGAGGGTGGTGTTGGCGATCACGTCGTAGGCCTGACGGTAGAGCTCGTCGTCGAGGACGACGGGGAGGAGGTCCACGCCCTCGGTCACCAGGCGCCCTTCGGCCGCCGCCTGGCGGTCGGCCGCCCCCATCGTCACCGACACCCAGGTGGTGTCGCCGCCCCGGAGCAGCGGCTGCAGGGCCGAGACCAGCCCGCCCCCGCCGGGCACGGCCACCAGCTCGCCGGCCGCGTCGAAGCGGAAGGAGAGCGGGCCGCGGTTGGAGACGACGATGGTCCCGCTCACGGGGACGGGTGGACGGCGGTCACCGGGCGGCGCGTTCGAGCGCGGCGCGCAGGACGTCGACGGCCTGGGGTCGCAGCTCGTGCAGGGGCCGGTTGCGGTGGATGCGCTCGCCCAGGTCGACCTGGGCCAGGACGCCCGCGCCGAGATGCGTCGCCACATCGATGAGCAGGCCGAGCTCGACCCCGTAACCGTCGGCGAACCCGACCTTCTCGAAGACCCAGCGCGGCGCCGCGGTCTCGCCGGCCAGCGGTTGGCGCACTTCGGAGAGCGCCGGGAAGAGCAGCTCGAGGACCGGGCGGGCCACCAGCTCGGTCACCCGGCCGCCGCCGGTGGGATCGCCGTGCAGGGGCCGGGTGTAGAAGCCCTTGACCAGCGCGATGTCCTCGTCGAGCAGGAGCGGCCCCAGCATGCCGGTGACGAAGGCGGGGGTCGTGTTGGCCACGTCGGCATCGAGGTAGACGATCACGTCGCCGACGGCCGCCTCCAGCGCGGCGGCCATGGCCTGGCCCTTGCCCCCGGTGCCGCCGGGACCGCTGACCACCCGGGCCCCGGCGTCGTGGGCCTGCTCGGCGGTGTCGTCGCGGGAGCCGTCATTCAGCACGATGACCTCGTCGACCAGCCCGTTGCCGCCGCCCCGGGCCAGGAAGGGTTGCACCACGGCCCGGACCACCGAGCCCACCGTCGAGCCCTCGTCCCGGGCTGGGATGCAGACCGACACCGTGCGCCCGCCCTTGGCCGCCAGCACCCGGGCCGTGGGGAACTGGTTGTGGTGATAGGTACGGGGACCTGCGCCTTCCCCTTCGCCCGCCATCCCCAGATCATCGCCCATGGGAGTGTTCTACCCGGTTCGGGCCTGGCCCGGGCCGGGCAGGCGTTGACGAAGCGGGGCGGTCACCGGCTACCATTGGGGCCATCATCCAGAGCGACTGAGGGACGGGCCCGTCGACGTCGCGGCAACCAGTGCCTCCCCAACCGGGGGGCAACAGGTGCCAATGCCCGACCGATGAGGAGGACCCGATGGTCGATTTTGTCACTGGGCTGCGTTGTCGTGAATGCCAGCGCGCCTTCCCCGCCGAGGCGCTGCACGTCTGCGACTACTGCTTCGGGCCGCTTGAGGTGGCCTACGACTACGAGCGGATCGCCGCCGCCGTCACCCGCGAGCGCATCGCCGCCGGGCCACGCTCGATCTGGCGCTACCGCGATCTGCTGCCGGTCGACGACGAGGCACCGGTCGACCTCGGGGCCGGCTTCACCCCGCTGATCCGGGCCGACCGCCTGGCCGCCGAGCTCGGCCTGGGCGAGCTGTGGATCAAGGACGACACGGCCAACCCGACCGGCTCCTTCAAGGACCGGGTGGTCTCGGTCGCCCTGACCAAGGCCCGCCAGCTCGGCTTCAAGGTGGCGGCGTGCGCGTCGACGGGGAACCTGGCCAACTCGGTGGCCGCCCACGCCGCCCGGGCCGGGATGGAGTCCGTCGTGTTGATCCCCCACGACCTCGAAGCGGCGAAGGTGACGATGACCACGATTTACGGGGGCACCGTCATCGCGGTGGAGGGCACCTACGACGACGTCAACCGGCTCTGCGCCGAGCTGACCAGCGAGCGCCCCAGCTGGGCCTTCGTCAACGTCAACGTGCGCACGTACTACGCCGAGGGGTCCAAGACCCTGGCCTTCGAGATCGCCGAGCAGCTGGGCTGGCAGGCGCCCGACCACGTGGTGGTGCCGATCGCCTCGGGCAGCCAGCTGACCAAGGTGGCCAAGGGCTTCGCCGAGCTGGGCCGGGTCGGCCTGCTGGACGAGGAGCCCCACGTGCGGGTGTCGGGGGCCCAGGCCGAGGGCTGCTCCCCGGTGGCCACCGCGTTCTTGGACGGCGCCGACGCCATACGGCCGGTCAAGCCCAAGACGATCGCCAAGTCGCTGGCCATCGGCAACCCGGCCGACGGCTGGTACGCCCTCGAGGCCATCCGCCAGAGCGGCGGGTCCTGCGCCGCCGTCACCGACGACGAGGTGCTCGAGGGGATCGGGCTGCTGGCCCGCACCGAGGGGATCTTCGCCGAGACGGCCGGTGGGGTCACCATCGCCACCCTGTGCAAGCTGGTCGCCTCGGGCGCGGTGCGACCCGACGAGCGGGTGGTCGCCCTGGTCACCGGGCACGGCCTCAAGACCGTGGAGGCCCTGGCCGGGTACACCGGGCCCACCGCGACCATCACGCCGACTCTGGCGGCCTTCGACGCCGCCCTCAGCTTCGAGGAGAACTGATGAGCCTGACCGTCCGCATCCCGACCCAGCTGCGCACCCTGACCGGGGGCGCCGGTGAGGTCGAGGTGGAGGGGTCGAGCGTGGGCGAGGCGCTCAAGGCGCTCGATGCGGCCCACTCGGGCCTGGCCGAACGGCTCTTCGACGACTCGGGCGAGCTCCGGCGCTTCGTCAACGTCTTCCTGGCCGACGAGGATGTGCGCTTCCTGGACGGGCTGGCCACGCCCGTCACCCCGGGCCAGACCCTCTCCATCGTGCCGGCGGTGGCGGGGGGCTGAGGCCCTCCTGGGGCTGTTTCCAGGCCCCAGGGTCCGAGATTCGGGCTCCTCGCTGGCCCCTCGACGCTCCGCCCTTGCGCGCGGCGCCCTAAGGTGGTTTCCTATTAGCACTCGACAGATGAGAGTGCTAACGGTCCCAGACGGGCCGTCAGAGACGATGGAGGAACTCACCAGATGGCCAAGATCATCGCCTTCCAGGAGGAAGCACGACGCGGGCTCGAGACCGGCATGAACAAGCTGGCCGACGCCGTCCGTGTCACCCTCGGCCCCAAAGGCCGCAACGTGGTACTCGACAAGAAGTGGGGAGCGCCGACCATTACCAATGACGGGGTCTCCATCGCCAAGGAGATCGACCTGGAGGACCCCTTCGAGAAGATCGGGGCCGAACTGGTCAAGGAAGTAGCCAAGAAGACCGACGACGTGGCCGGCGACGGCACCACGACGGCCACCGTGCTCGCCTGGGCCATGGTCCGCGAGGGCCTGCGCAACGTGGCGGCCGGGGCCAACCCGATGTCGCTCAAGCGGGGTATCGAGGCTGCGGTCGAGACCGCCGTGGCCTCCATCCACGCCATCTCCAAGGAGACCGAGTCCAAGGACCAGATCGCCCAGGTGGCCTCCATCTCGGCCGCCGACGACGAGATCGGCCAGATGATCTCCGAGGCCATCGACAAGGTCGGCCGCGACGGCGTCATCACCGTCGAGGAGTCCCAAACCTTCGGCATGGACATGGACCTGGTCGAGGGCATGCGCTTCGACAAGGGGTACATCGCCCCCTACTTCGTGACTGACCCCGAGCGCATGGAGGCCGTCCTGGAGGACGCCTACCTCCTCCTGGTCGGCTCCAAGATCACCGCCGTGCGCGACCTGCTCCCGGTGCTCGAGAAGGTCATGCAGGGCGGCAAGCCGCTCCTGATCATCGCCGAGGACGTCGAGGGCGAGGCCCTGGCCACGCTGGTCGTCAACAAGATCCGCGGCACCTTCCGCTCGGTCGCCGTCAAGGCCCCGGGCTTCGGGGAGCGCCGCAAGGCCATGCTGCAGGACATCGCCATCCTGACCGGCGCCCAGGTGGTCACCGAGGAGGTCGGCCTCAAGCTGGAGAACGTCACCCTCGACCTGCTCGGCACCGCCCGCAAGGTGGTCATCACCAAGGACGAGACGACCATTGTCGAAGGCGCCGGTTCCGAGGCCGACATCAAGGGCCGGATCAACCAGATCAAGACCGAGATCGAGAACACCGACTCGGACTACGACCGGGAGAAGCTCCAGGAGCGGCTGGCCAAGCTCTCCGGCGGTGTGGCCGTGATCAAGGTCGGCGCGGCCACCGAGGTCGAGCTCAAGGAGAAGAAGCACCGCATTGAGGACGCCGTCTCCACGACCAAGGCCGCCATTGAGGAAGGCGTGGTCCCCGGCGGCGGCGTGGCCCTGCTGCGTGCGCAGACGGCCATCCTCGAGCGCGCCGAGAAGCTCGAGGGCGACGAGGCGACCGGGGCCCGCATTGTGGCCCGGGCCGTCGAAGAGCCGTTGAAGCAGATCGCGGTGAACGCCGGCCTCGAGGGTGGCGTCATCGTCGACAAGGTTCGCCACCTCAAGGGCGCCAACGGGCTCAACGCGGCGACCGGTGAGTACGGCGACCTCTTCAAGGAGGGCGTCATCGACGCCGCCAAGGTGACCCGCTCGGCATTGCAGAACGCGGCCTCCATCGCGGCCCTGTTCCTGACCACCGAGGCCGTCATCGTCGACAAGCCCGAAGAGGACGCCGGCGGCATGCCCGGCGGCGGGATGGACGACTACTAAATCGGGCGGGTAAATCGGGCGGGCCGCTGGATTTCGGCGGCTGAAGTCCGGATGCGACAGGGCGCCCTTCGGGGCGCTCCTTCGCGTGCTGGGGGAGGCGCAGAGCCGTCTCAGACCGCGTAACTAGGGACGGTTCGGTGGCCAACCACCGTGAAGTTTTGGACGATCCGATCTTCAGTGACGAATCGCTGGCGATGGTAAGTCACTTCGGTGCGTTCAAAGCCGAGCACGGCCAGCATTCTCTGAACAATTTCGGGGTTCAGACCCCAGAACCGGCTCCATCTTGGATTCAGTTGGCAGTTTCTTTAGTTCAGTTGGGAGCACGGTAACCTCAACGGCGGCGACGGTGACCGGAGGAATCAGGGCCGGGGTCAGCACTACGAGCCGCGTAGTAAACGCGGGCGTTAGTGAAGCCGTGAATCTGGCCAATTCAATCCCTGGTGCGACCACGGTGAACAATGCTGGGAACGATGTCAACAGTTGGATCGGAGACGGTGGACACGACGTGGGATGCTTCGTGACCGGCGAGTGGCCAGGAAGCTTCGGCAAGGGATCAATATCGAATGCACTCATTGATAGTGGAGCGTTGGCGCTGGGGATTTCGGGTGAATTGCGAAAGTCAGCCAAGAGTGTTGCGGAGGATGATGGCCCAGAGGGGCTTCTGATTGGCCAAGCCATCTGCGCTTCTTGGGTCGGGGCTACAAAGTTTGGGCCAGACGTGTTGACCGCCCAGTTGTATCGGTCGGGCTGATGTTGATTGGGGCTCAGAATTCAGCAACCGCAACCGTCATCGGGATTGTTGGGGGATTGGCCTGCTTTGGGTATTTCGTAGTTTGGCGATGTCTCCCGTTGGTCTGGCATCTCTGGCAAAAACGCCATGGAAGTGCGCCTCCGAGAACAATTCACGACGATGTACGTGGCGCAACGTCATCGTCAACTAAACCATTGCGGCCAGTACGCAAACTAATGCTACTTACTGTTATGAGTTCCATTGCCATTGGGCTCACCGTGGTGTTCGTTGTGCTATTCCCACACTCAAAATGGCTCGGCTGGATCGGACTCATCGATCTTGCCCTCATAGTGGCAGGCGTGCCGTGGATGCGTCGTCGATCGCCAAAGACCAAGACACTTTGGGAGCAATAAGCTTGCGCGACCAGCTCGAACTCGTCACGGCGGCTCCGTCGTAGTAACCCCGGCCAAGCCATCGAGCATTGCGCCGCGGCGCGATGAGGACCTGGGGCGATGGCGGTTTCGATGGCGAGGCCAGAGTGCGGTGTCATGTTCCCTACACTGGCCGGCGTGGCCGCCGACTCACCCCTCGTCCCCTCGACCGGGTGGGCCGTGCTGCACCTGTTTTGCCGGGTCCCCTCCGACCTGGACACCGGGGCTCTGTCCAAGGCGGTCACCGCAGCCGAGGGGGAGAGCATGCAGGTGGTGCTGGTCGCCCTGCTCGGGCACAAGGCCGATCTGGGGTTGATGGTCCTCGGGACCGACCTGTGGCGCCTGCGCCAGTTCCAGACCGAGGTGCGGGGAACCGGAGCCGAGCCGGTGGCGTCGTACGTGTCCCTGACCGAGATCTCGGAGTATGCGGCGGGCATCCCTGAAGAGCTGCGTCGGGCACGCCTGTTCCCACAGTTGCCACCCGAGGGAAAGCGCGCTTTCTGCTTCTACCCGATGTCGAAGCGCCGCACGGCCGAGCACAACTGGTACAGCCTGGACTTCGAGCGCCGCAAGGAGCTGATGATGGGCCACGGCAAGGTGGGCCGGACCTTCGCCGGACGGATCCTTCAGGTGATCACCGGCTCCACCGGGTTGGACGACTTCGAATGGGGGGTCACCCTGTTCGGCGTGCACCCAGACGACCTCAAGGACTGCGTCTACGAGATGCGTTTCGACGAAGGCTCGGCGAACTACGCCGAGTTCGGGCCGTTCTACGCCGGCATGGTCGGTGACCTCGACACGGTGCTGGCCGCGGTGGTCCCGAGCGCCCCGACGTGATGGCATCGCTCGACGTACTGCGCGACGAGCTGCGCCAGCTCGGCCGGGTCGTGGTTGCCTTCAGCGGTGGGGCCGATTCCTCGCTGTTGGCCAAGGTGGCGCACGACACGCTCGGCCGTTCTCAGGTCCTGTGTGCCACGGCGATCTCACCGTCGCTGGCCGGCGCCGAAGCGGATGATTGCCGGGCCCTGGCCACCGAATGGGATCTGCGATGGGTCGGCGTGGCCACCGATGAGATGGACGACCCGGCCTATGTGGCCAATGGGTCCGACCGCTGCGCTCGCTGCAAGACGGCGCTGATGACGGCGCTCGGTCCACTCGCCGATGCCGAATCGGCTCGGGTTGTCCTGGGTGTCAATGTGAGTGACTTGGGGGATCATCGCCCCGGACAAGCGGCGGCGGCGGCGGCCGGCGCGTCGTTCCCGCTGGTGCAGGCAGGCTTCACCAAGGACGACATCCGGCACTGGTCGCGCCGGCTCGGCCTGCGGACGTGGGACAAACCGGCCGCCGCGTGCCTGGCCTCGCGGCTCCCTTACGGTACGCCGGTCACGCTGGGTCGTCTCGAGGCCGTGGAGACAGCGGAGTCGGCCCTACGCGCGCTCGGATTCAGGCAGCTCCGGGTGCGCCACCACGGCATCGCCGCTCGGCTGGAGGTCGAGCCCGAAGCGATGGACGACGTGATGACCCGCCGTGAAGAGGTCGTGGCCGCGGTGCGGTCGGCCGGTTTCACCTTCGTTTCACTGGACCTTGAAGGCTTCCGTTCGGGCAGCATGAACCGCGTCCTGAGCGGCGCCGACGAGGAGACACGATGAGCCAAGTTCGGGTGAAGCTGACCTTTCCCGAGTCTGAGGTGCGGCGGGCCGTTCTCGCCACGCTGGTCCGGCAGTTCGACGTCGAGCCGAACATCCGCCGGGCCGACGTCGAGGAGCACCGCGGGTGGATCATCTGCGAGATCGACGGTGAGGCCCTTCAGATTGACGCCGCCCTGGAGTGGCTGCGCCAGCAGGGCATCTCGGTGGACCTGCTGGGCGACATCCTCGAAAGCTGACCGAACCGGGCCCAGGTATCTCCCCGACGATTACGCGCCACCGTGGGCACCTATACTACTTACGTGCCGAAAGTAAGTACTTTGCCAAAAGCGCCACCATCGCCCCCGCCGGTCGATCAGATCCAGGCTGCCCTGCAGATCGTGGTGGGATCGATCACCCAGATCCGGGTGCACGAGCGCCTGCTTCGTGAGGCCGGCGTCCGCCTCGACCGGGCCGGCTCGGCCCTCCTTTCAAAGCTCTACCGTCACGGCGACACGCTGCGGGTGACCGATCTGGCCGGCTTGCTCGGAGTCGACGCCCCGACGGTCACGCGGAAGATCCAGCAGCTCGAGAAGCAGGGCCTGGTGTCGCGCCACCCCGATCCCGATGACCGGCGTGCCACGCGCATCGATCTGACGCGGACCGGAAAGCAGACGCTCGAACGCGTCCTGGCCGCCAAGCGGAAGTGGTTCGACAGTCTGGTCGAGGGATGGGACGACACCGAGCTCGAGACGTTTGCCACGCTGCTGGGTCGTTTCGCTTCGGCGTTCGAGCAGGACCTCGAGGACACCCGTGTCTGCTGAGACCACCTTGGCGCCGCCGGCGAACGAGGCGCCCTCAGCGGAGGAACACCGCAAGATCCTTGTCGTCATGGGTGCGCTCATGCTCGGCATGTTCCTCGCCTCCCTTGATCAGACGATCGTGTCGACCGCGCTTCCGACCATCGCCGGCGACCTGCACGGTCTCAATCACCTGTCGTGGGTGGTGACGGCATACCTCCTGACCACGACCATCTCGACACCGCTGTGGGGCAAGCTGGGCGACCTCTACGGGCGGAAGAACCTCTTCCAGCTCGCCATCGTGGTCTTCCTCGCCGGCTCCATGCTTTCCGGGCTGTCCCAGAACCTGGCCGAACTGGTCGCCTTCCGGGCCGTTCAGGGCATCGGCGCCGGTGGCCTGATGGTGGGGGCGCAGGCCATCATCGGCGACGTCGTGCCGGCCCGCCAGCGTGGCAAATACATGGGGTACTTCGGCGCCGTCTTCGGTCTGTCCTGGGTGGCCGGTCCGCTCCTCGGGGGGCTGTTCACCCAACACCTGTCGTGGCGCTGGATCTTCTACATCAACGTGCCGATCGGGGTGCTCGCCCTGTTCGTCATCGCCGCTGTGCTCCACATCCCGGCGCGCCGGGTGCATCACAAGATCGACTGGGCGGGGACGACTCTCCTCTCGGCCGGGGTCACCGCCATCATTCTCATGACGTCGTGGGGCGGCGGTCAGTACGCCTGGGGGTCCCCGACCATCATCGGCCTTGCCGTGGGCGGTGCGGCGTTGCTGGTGGCCTTCTGCCTGGTCGAGACGAGGGCGGTCGAGCCCATCATCCCGTTGGGGCTCTTCAAGAACCGAACCTTCACCTCGGCTTCGCTGCTCGGGCTCATCCTCGGCTTTGCCATGTTCGGTGCCATCGTTTACCTGCCGCTCTACCTACAGACCGTGCACGGGGCCACCCCCACGTCATCGGGGCTCGAGCTGCTCCCGTTGATCGTCGGCATGCTGAGCACCTTCATTCTGAGCGGCCGCCTGGTCACCCGTACCGGGCGCTACAAGATCTTCCCCATCGTGGGCTCGGCGATACTCACCGTCGGGCTCTACCTCCTGACACTCCTGGGCCCGCACACGTCCTTTGCCACGGCATCGGTGTACATGTTCGTGGTGGGGCTCGGTATTGGCTGCATCATGCAGGTTCTGGTGGTCGCCGTGCAGAACGCCGTGCCGTACTCCCAGCTCGGCGTGGCGACCTCGACCTCGACGTTCTTCCGGACGATCGGCGGGGCGTTCGGGGTCTCGGTGCTCGGCGCCGTGTTCAGCAGCAAGCTGCTGAGTCAGCTGACCGCCCACGCCAACGCGGCGCAGCTGAAATTGATCAACGGGGGCAACGTCACGGCCAACCCGGCGCAGATCAGCCACCTGCCACCCGGCCAGCGCGTCGTGTTCGTCGACGCCTTCAGTCATGCACTCCAGACGGTGTTCTGGGTGTCAGTACCTTTCGCCATCCTGGCCTTTGCGCTCAGCTGGGTGATGAAGGAGATCCCGTTGCGCACGTCGGCCCAGCCGAGCCCAGCTGACGTGGTGGCAGTGGACGCCGGTGAGCCGGTCGCGGTCACGGCCGGCCTGGCCGACCTGTAGGGAGGCTGATCCGAACTCAGCGAGGTCGGGGGCGACCCTCTCCGTTGTCATCCCGGGGGACCTGCCAGCCGGCCGAGGACACCTGGCGCGGCTCGTAGAAGACACAACCCTCGGGACACGCGAAGGGCAGGGGCTCGTTGGCGTTCACCTTGCAGCGCTCCAGCCGGTCACCCCGTGGCGTCGTTCGCATCACGTAGTGACGGCAGTCCTCGTTGACGGGCACGGTCCATTCTGGCCCATCGGGCGGGGCGCGGTAGCGTCGACGGTCGTGGATCGGACCGTCCCCCTCAAGACGATGCTGCGGTGGAGCGAGAGCCTCGCGGCCATTGCCCGCACGGGCCTGGGCTTTACCGAGAGCCTCTACGAGCAGGAGCGCTTCGAGGAGATCCTAAAGGTGGCCGCCGATATCAGGGCGGAGGTCGACGAGGAGAGCGGCGACGAGAGCTATGCCGGTGGGCTGGTCCAGGAGTGGCTGAGCCTCGTCGGCAAGGGTGTACCCGGCTACGTCACGCCCAAGGTGGCGGTCGGTGCCGCGGTGAGCAACGACAAGGGCGAGTTGCTCCTGATTCAGCGGGCCGATTCGGGGATCTGGCTGTACCCAACCGGCTGGTGTGACGTCGGATACTCGGCGGCTGAAGTGGTGGTCAAGGAGGTCGAAGAGGAAACAGGCATCGAAGTTGAGCCGGTCCGCCTCATTGCGGTTCTCGACGGCCTGCGCCTCGGCTTCACCCGGGTACCCCTCTATTCGCTGCTCTTCTACTGCCGTGCCGTCGGGGGCCACCTCAACCCGCACCCGCTCGAAACAAGCGACGTGGGGTGGTTCACCCGGGAAACCATGCCGTCGCCCCTGGTGGGCTCCGAGCGATGGGGAGACCATGTCTTCGCGGCCATCAACGGAGAGCACCGAGATGTCCTCTACGACAGCGTCCGCCAACCCATGTGGCGGGGCGATCCACAGAAGACGTGATGGCCGGCGATGGTCCGCTCACCATTGAGGTGGCCGACACCGCCGATGCCGCTCTCTGTGCCGCCGTGGCCGCGTTGATCCCGCAGCTCTCGAGCTCGGCGCCACCGACCGCCCTGAGCGAGCTGCAGCGGATCATCGAAGACCCCGCGACCACCCTGCTCCTAGCCCGGCAAGGGGATCGGGTGGTGGGCATGCTTACGCTCGCCGTCTTCACGGTGCCGACCGGTGTCCGAGCCTGGATCGAGGATGTGGTGGTGGACGACGGGGCGCGGGGCGCCGGTGTGGCCAGCGCTCTGGTTCAGTCCGCTCTCGAGCATGCCGACAGGCAAGGGGCCCGCACCGTCGACCTGACCTCCCGGCCGCAACGAGAAGCGGCCAACCGGCTCTATGTGCGGCTGGGGTTCGAGCGTCGGGAGACCAACGTGTACCGGCGCACTCTGGGACAACCGGACTGACGTCGGTGTCACCGGGCCGACGCGACGCTCGGCCGTTACCATGGGCCCCATGCCCAAGGTTCGACTCACCGTGGCCTACAACCAACCACCGGATCCCGACCCGTTTTTCTCGCACTACGAGACCGTCCACGTCCCACTGGCCCGGGCCATCCCCGGGTTGGAGAGCTTCGAGTGGTCACGGGTCGTGGCCACCCCGACCGGCGAGGCCGCCCGCTACGCCCTGTTGGCTGAGCTGACCTTCGGTTCGATGGAGTCGTTCGGTGCCGGGTTGGGGAGCGAGGAGGGCCAGGCGGCTGCGGCCGACGTCGGCGTCTTCGCAGCCAATGGCTGCGACATGTTCATCAGCGAGATCGCCGACTCCTGACGCGGAGCTGCAGCGGGTAATCGCGGGCGATCACCCGGGTGATGGCCCCTGACTCGGTGGAAAGGGAACCTCATGGCGGACGTCGGGGTGCGTGGGAGGAACTGGGTCCTGGCGGCCATGATCTTCGCCGTCGCCATGACCTTCATCGATCAGACGATCGTGTCGATCGCTGTGCCGAATATCCAGCGCGAGCTGGCTCTCAGTTCGACCGGAGTGCAGTGGATGGTGAATGGCTATCTCCTGTCCCTGGCCGCCTTGTTCGCCCTGGGTGGTCGACTGTCGGACATCTTCGGCCACCGGCGGATGTGTGTCATCGGGATCCTCGTCTTTGCCGCAGCATCTGCGCTGTGCGGGCTCACCCCCAAAGGAAGCGCCGCCGAGGGCTGGATCGTGGCTTTTCGGGTGGTCCAGGGTGCCGGTGGGGCCGCCATGTTCTCGGCCGCGCTGGCCATCGTGGTCAACACGTTCCCGTTGCGGGAGCGGGGCAGGGCTCTCGCCATCTTCTTCGGCATCGCCGGGGGTCTGACCGCCATCGGCCCGATCCTCGGAGGGTTCCTCACGCAGTGGACGTGGCGCGCCATCTTCTGGGTGAACCTCCCGGTGGCGGCGATTGCCCTGGTGCTCATCGCAATCTCCAAGCCTCACACTGAGTACGAGCGGGCATCGATCGACTATCGCGGCGCCGTCCTGATCGCGGCTGGGATCGGGCTCAGCATTTTCGGTCTCCAGCAGTCCGTGCCGTGGGGATGGGGCAACCCGGGGACGTGGGTCTGCATCATCGGGGGCCTGGCCCTGGTCGGTGTCTTCGTCAAGGTCGAATTGCACACGCCCTCACCGCTTCTTCAGGTCAAGATCTTCCGTATCCGGGCCTTCCTCGTTGAGAACCTGGTGCTGATGGTGGCCATGATGGCGTTCATCCCGGTCTTCTTCTTCGCCAGCGAGTACGCCCAGATCTCGCTGCACAAGACGGCCTCGCAGGCGGGCCTGTTCCTCCTCTACTTCTTTCTCGGTTTCGTCGTGGCGGCTCAGATCGGAGGCCGCATCCTCGACCGCGAGGGAGCCAAGCGTGCGGTGGTGCTGGGGTGTGCCATTGCCGCCGTCGGATTCGGGTTGTGGGCCTCGAAGGTCACTCATCTGAGCTTCTCCCAGCAGACTCCTTGGGTGATCGTGTCCGGCGCCGGCATGGGCCTCCTGATCGGCCCGGCCAACACCGATGCCGTCAACCGGGCCAGTCAACTCTCCTACGGGGAGGCCACGGGCATCACCCAGACCATCCGCAACTTCGGGGCCAGCCTCGGACTCGCGGTCTTGGGCACGATCCTGATCACGCAATTCCGATCCCACCTCACCACGTCGCTGCTGGCCCAGCATGTGCCGCATGCCGCCGCCGTGGCGGCAACGTTCTCCCAGTCCCAGGGCGATGCCTCGGTCGGCTCCATTCCGCACTTCGCCTCGCTGGACTTCGCCCATGCCACCGAGACCGTGTTGTTCGTTATGTGCGGGATCATGGCCTTCGCGGGACTGGTGGCGCTCTTGGGGCTCCAAAGGGGCCGGCAGGAGGTGGCGCCCGACGAAGCGGAGGTTGACCGGCTCGTGCGCCCGTGAACTCGTACCTGGCCGAGATCCGGCAGATCGTCGTGCCGGGGGCCGACGAACGCCACGGCCCGCTGCCACCGCTGCTGCTGGCCCTGACCTTGGTGACCGGACTGGTGGACTCGTTCAGCTATCTGGTGCTCGGGCACGTCTTTGTGGCCAACATGACGGGCAACGTGATATTGCTCGGGTTCGCCCTGGTCGGCTCGCCCGGATTCTCGGTGGCGGCCTCGCTGGCGGCCCTGGGCTCCTTCTGGGTCGGGGCCGTCATCGGAGGGGCCTTCGGGTCTCGACTCGGTGAGCACCGGGGCCGGTTGCTCGGTACCACCGCGCTGCTCCAGGCGGTGTTCGTGGCCGGGGCGGTCGCAGTGGCCGCGCTCAGCGGAGATCCCGTCAGCGCGGGGTACCGCTACCCGTTGATCATCGTCCTTGGCATTGCCATGGGCCTGCAGAACGCCGCTGCTCGCAAGCTGGCGGTACCCGACCTCACCACCACAGTGCTCACCATGACCATCACGGGGACGGCCGCCGACAGCAGCATCGCCGGCGGTAAGGGTTCCCATGCCGGCCGCCGGCTCACCTCGCTCGTGGCGATGTTCGTGGGCGCCCTGGTTGGCGCGGTGCTGGTGATCCACTCCCAGATCGTGGCCCCCCTGGCCATCGCGCTGGCGGTGATCGTCGGCGTCGGTGTGACGGCCCGCGCTACGGGCAGGTCAACCGCGCCGTGGGTGCACCCGTGACGTCGATGGGGCGCCCTTGAGTACCTTCATCTCGCGTTGCGAGACCCAGGGTCAGGGTGTGCGCCTGGCCGTCAAGGACCTGATCGACATGGAGGGGGAGGTCACCACCGCCGGATGTCGAGCCGTGGCTGCGCACGCCGTTCCGGCCACCAACGACGCCGCCTGCTTGTCGGGTGCCCGCGCCGCCGGCGCGCGGATCGTCGGTCGGACCAACTTGCACGAGCTCGCCCTCGGCGTCACCGGTGTCAACCCCTGGTACGGCACGCCGGTGAACCCATTGGACCCGAAGCTGGTCCCGGGCGGATCGTCCAGCGGGTCGGCGGTGGCGGTCGCCACCGGTGAGGCGGATGTGGCCTACGGCAGCGACACCGGAGGATCCGTCCGTATCCCGGCCGCCTGTTGCGGGACGACCGGACTCAAGACCACCTGGGGGAGGGTCTCCCTCCAGGGGGTCTGGCCCCTGTCGCCCAGCTTCGACACCATCGGCCCCATGGGACGCGATATCGCCGGCCTGGTGCTCGGCATGCAGCTCCTCGAGCCGGGGTTCATGCTTGCCCCCGGCCCGGCCAACGACACATCGGTGGGCCGGCTGCGGCCGCCGGCCGATCCGCTGATCGAGGAGGCCATCGACCGTGCCCTCGCCGTCTCGGAGTGGTCGTGCACCGAGTTGGATCTCCCCGAATGGGATGAGGCCACCCTGCACGCCGGCCTCCTGCTGGTGGTCGAAGCGTGGGAGACCAACCGCGAACTGATGGCGCGACACCCGGAGGGCATCGGAACCGACGTGCGCGAACGCCTGACGATCGGCTCCACGTTCGACGCCGCGACCATCGTCGCCGCGTGGAAGGGCCAGCGCGAGTGGCAGGCCACGCTCAATGGCCTCTTCGAGAGGGTCGATTTCGTGGTCACCCCCACCCTGACCATCTTCCCGCCCGAGCCAGAAGACGGGCTCGAGCTCCTGATCGGCCGGTGCACCATCCCGGTAAACCTGGCCGGGGTACCGGCGCTGTCCCTGCCCGTGCCGACAAAGGGGCCCCTGCCGGCGAGCATCCAGCTGATCGGGCCGGCCGGGAGCGAGGAACGCCTCTTAGTGGCGGGGGCATGGCTGGAATCGGCGATCGCGTCTGAGTGAGCGGCGCTCCACTCGCCCCCACAAGCCATTTCGAGGCCGGTTGCGTCTGGGGCAGCCGGCAGCCATGATTTCGTCCGAGATTGCCGAGAAAGTGCAGTTCAGTCGGCGGGGATGCGGCGGGGTATCGAATCGTCTTTCCGTGCGACATCGCCCGTCAGGTCGGGTGGCTATGACAACATCGCGTGACATGACAGTGGCGGCGACTTGCCCGCCCTATGGGAGGTTGGTCAGATGAAGATGAGCCGTCGGACGTGGATGACGGGACTGGCGGGCTTACTCGTCTGTGTGGGCGCCACGGTTACACCGATTGCGATAGCGGAGGCGGCAGCTGCCACGACCACTACGACTGCATCGGTGAGCCCTTCGACCGTCAATTTCGGGGCCACGGTTACCTACGGGGCCACGGTCACCACGAGCCCTGGGATCGGCGTCCCCACCGGAGACGTCTTTTGGACCGACGGCGACGTGCCGGTCTGTGGCGCAATGGCCCTCTCGGTGACCGGCACGGCAAGCTGCACCTCGACCGTCGCCCCTGCCGGGGTCGACTCGATCACCGCCGTCTACATTCCAAACACCCAGGTCTTCGGGGAATCCAGCGGCTCCACCACCCTCACCGTCAACGTTGTGCCTCCGGCCCCGCCGGTGGGCAGTACTGGTTCGAACAGTGCGGCCGCCCTGTCGGGCAACGTGACGGCCGCGCAGGGGAACATAACGGCGACGGGTAACGGACCTGGGGCCATCACTGTGGCCACATACGGGTCCAATCCGACCGGGGTCGCTTTCCCATCTGGCACAGGCGCCTATTACGACACCGCCCTCGGAGCCGGCACCAACTTCAGTTTCCTCAACATCCAGATCTGCAATGAGGGAGCGGCGAGCAACTTCGCCTTCTTCTCGGGGGGCACCTGGACGCCGTTCAACGCTGTCGGCCTGAACGGCAATGGCTGTCTTCTGGCCGCCGTGACCACCACGACGGTACCGACGCTGGCCCAGTTGACCGGTACCCCCATCGCGGTGGTGTCGGCTCCGGCGCCCACGGTGTCGAGTGTGAGCCCGTCGTCGGGCGTGTCGGCGGGGGGAAACGCGGTCACTATCACCGGGACCAACTTCATTGGTACTACCTCGGTCCACTTCGGTGCGAACGCCTCCCCCAATTTCGTCGTCGCCTCGGCCACCCAGGTCATCGCGGTCGTACCGGCCGGGAGCGTCGGTGCTGTCGATGTGACGGTCACCACACCGAGCGGTACCTCCGCCACCAGCGCGGCTGACGCGTACACTTACGTCGCGACCCCGGCGCCGACCGTGACTGGGCTGAGCCCCACGTCGGGCTCGACTGCCGGCGGGACGGTGGTGACGATTACCGGGACGAACTTCACGGGCGCCACGGCAGTCACGTTCGGGTCAGTCGCGGCTGAAGGGGTCGGCGTCAACTCGGCCACCCAGATCACTGCGGTCAGCCCCCCGGGTGCCGTTGGTCCGGTCGACGTGAAGGTCACCACACCTAGCGGAACCTCGGCCACGGGCGCCGCCGACGTCTTCACCTACACCACGGTGAGTGGCTCGCCGACCGTGACCGGGTTGAGCCCCACGTCGGGCCCGGCCGCCGGGGGTACCTCGGTGACGATCACCGGGACGAACCTTACGGGCGCCACCGCGGTCCACTTTGGGTCAGGAGTCGCCACGGGAGTGACCGTCAATTCGGCCACTTCGATCACCGCGACTAGTCCGGCGGGGGTTGTCGGTGGGGTCGATGTCACCGTGACGACGCCGAGCGGAACTTCGGCCACCGGTGCTGCCGACATTTTCACCTACACCGGCACGAGTTCGGTGCCCACGGTGACCGGGTTGAGCCCCACGTCGGGTCCGACCACCGGGGGTACGTCGGTGACGATCACCGGTACGAACTTCACTGGCGCCACCGCGGTCCACTTCGGGTCAGGAGTCGCCACGGGAGTGACCGTCAACTCGGCCACTTCGATCACCGCTACCAGCCCGGCGGGGACAGGCACGGTCGATGTGACCGTGACGACACCGAACGGGACGTCAGCAACCACTTCGGCCGATGACTTCACCTATGTGGCTAGCTCAGCGCCCACCATCACGTCGATCACACCTACGACGGGCACGGCTGCCGGGGGCACCGTCGTGACGATCACCGGGACCAACTTCTCGAATGCATCTGCGCCGCTGTTCGGGGCCACCCCATCGCCCGGCTACGCGATCGATTCGGCGACCGAGATCATTGCGGTGGCCCCAGCCGGGACCGGCGCGGTCAATGTGACGGTCACCACACCGGGCGGGACGTCCGCCATTACCCAGGCCGACGTATTCACCTATGTCGCGCCGGCGGCGCCGGTCGTCACCTCGATCAGCCCGGTATCCGGACCCACCACGGGCGGCACCGCGGTCGTGGTGACCGGGACCGGCTTGAGTGGCGCCACAGCGGTCGATTTCGGATCGACTGCAGCCACCGCGTTCTCGGTCACCAATGACACCCGGATCCTGGCGGAGAGCCCGGCCGGCGCGGTCGGACCCGTCAACGTGCGCGTGGTCACGGCGGGGGGGACCTCGGCCATTGCTCCCGCCAATGCGTTCACCTACTTCTCACCGTCGGTCACCCCGGTGGTGACCGGCGTCTCTCCGGCGTCCGGCTCGACCGCTGGTGGGAACTCGGTTGTCATCACCGGGATGCACTTCTCGGGTGCAACCTTGGTCACCTTCGGCTCGACGGCAGCGGCCAGTACGGTCACCGACACCCAGATCACCGCCACCGCTCCGGCGGAGAACGCAGGGACCGTCGACATCACCGTCACGACTCCTAACGGAGCATCGGCACCCAGTGCCGCTGACCACTACTCGTATGTCGGCCAAAATACGGTGCCGGTGATCACCTCGGTCAGCCCCGCCACCGGCCCCACGGCCGGCGGTACCACGCTCACCATCACGGGCAGTGGCTTCACCGGAGTGACTTCGGTCGTTGTCGGCTCGGGGGTGGCCACCGGGGTCACTGTCTTGTCCTCCACGGAGCTCACTGCGGTCACCCCGGCAGGTGCCGCGGGGACGGTCGGAGTTACCGTTATGACGGCGGCGGGCTCGTCCAACCTGGGCGTCTTCACCTACCAGGGGTCGGCACCGCCGCCCCCGCCCCCGCCACCGTTGACCGGAGGCTATTGGCTGGCGGCCCGTGACGGCGGCATCTTCTCGTTCAACAAGCCCTTCTTCGGCTCGACCGGCAACATCAACTTGGCCGCGCCGATCGTGGGTATGGCCCAGACCGCTGATGGAGGCGGGTACTGGCTGGTGGCGAGAGACGGCGGCATCTTCAACTTCGGCGATGCCCAGAACTTCGGGTCTGTCCCGGGCATGGGCGACTCGGTCAACAACATCGTGGGCATGGTGGCCGACCCGGTGACGGGTGGGTACTGGCTCATCGGATCGGACGGTTCGGTCTGGGCCTTCAACGCTCCCCAGTACGGCGACCTGCCCATCTTCGGCTTCCACGTCAACAACATCGTGGGTGGGGCGGTCACGCCCGACGGCGGGGGCATGTACCTCGTCGGTGCCGACGGTCATGTCTACGTGATGGTCGGTGACGGGGTGAACCGGGGCGACGTTTCGGGTCTCCGCCTGAACGCCCCCATCGTGGGCATGGCGGTTGATCCGGCCACCGGCGGCTACTGGTTGCTCGGCCGGGACGGTGGTGTCTTCAGCTTCAATGCTCCGTTCTACGGTTCGACCGGCAACCTCGTGCTGAACAGGCCGGTCGTCGGTATGGAGCCGACGGCCAACGGCGGGGGCTACTGGTTCGTGGCTTCCGACGGCGGGGTCTTCGCCTATGGGAACGCCCCGTTCCGCGGCTCGACCGGCAACTTCGTCCTGAACCAGCCGGTGATCGGAATGGCCGGCTCTTAAATCGAGGTTCGCACCACGCGCCTCTGACAGGGTGAGGCGCGTGGTGCCGGGCCAGGGGCGCGACCGATGTCGGCCGGGTCGAGGCCCCCGGTCTCGCCGCGGGGTCATTGGTGCCCGAGCAGGCCTGGACGTAGGTGGTAGGTCGTTCTCTGGGACAGGCTCATTAGGCTGGTTGGCGTGCAGATTGAGCTCTGGTCCGACTTCGCCTGCCCCTGGTGTGCCCTGGGGATCTACCGCTTGGATGCGGCGCGCCGAGAGTTCGAGCACGGCTCGGCGATCAACGTGGTTCACCGTTCGTTCGAGTTGGACCCGCGCGCCCCGGCCAAGCGGCCCCAGAGTATGGAAGAGGTGCTGGCCGCCAAGTACGGCATGGGTCCCGAACAGGTCCGAGCCGGCCACGAGCGCCTGACCGCGTTCGGGGCCGAGGTCGGCATGGAGTTCCGATTCGAGCGGATCCAGCTGGGGAGCACGTTCGACGCCCA
The DNA here is from genome assembly GCA_036502025.1 of Acidimicrobiales bacterium. Taxonomy (GTDB): domain Bacteria; phylum Actinomycetota; class Acidimicrobiia; order Acidimicrobiales; family RAAP-2; genus Bog-473. The sequence goes on from DASXZJ010000041.1 coordinate 23,817, forward strand.
CCGGTTGGCCCAGGCGGCCCGGGGGACTTCGGTCGAAGAAGCGGTAGTGAAGGCGCTTTTCGCGGCCTACTTCACCGAGGGCAAGCTCCTCTCGGACCACGAGGTCCTGCGTGAGGTGGCGAGCTCGGCCGCGATGGCGGCCGAAGTGGTCGACGAGGTCCTGGGCGGACCCGGTGGCCTGGCTGGGGCCTACGCCGAGGCGGTGCGGTCCGACGAGGCAGCTGCCCAGGAGCTGGGGATCACCGGCGTGCCCCACTTCATCATCAACGGGAAGTGGGCCGTGCCTGGGGCACAGGACGTCGAGACCATGGTGCTCGTGCTCCGCCGGGCCTGGGAGCGCAGCGAGGTGGCGGCGTCGTAAGGTCGCCCATCGTGAGGCAGAGCAACATGTACGGGCCGGACGCCACCTTCGTCGGCGTGCCGGCGGCCGACCTGAGCGATCCCTCCAGCTACGCCGGGGCCGGTGCCGTCATCATCGGCGCACCCTTCGACGGGGGTACATCGCACCGGCCGGGTTGCCGTTTCGGGCCCCAAGCCATCCGTCTCACCGACTACCTGCCCCATGACGGGAGTCGGCCGCACTTAGCGCTCGACGTGGACCCCTTGGTCGAGCTGGGTGTGGTCGACGTCGGTGACGTCACGATGCTCTCGGGGGAGACCACCGAATCGCTGGCCCGGCTGGAGGAGGCGGTGGCGCAGGTGGCCGCGAGTGGAGCCCTGCCGGTCATCCTCGGCGGCGACCACACCATCGCACTGCCCGACGTGACCGGAGTAGCCCGGCACGTCGGCTGGGGGCGGGTCTCGGTCATCCACTTCGACGCGCACGCCGACACCGGGGACAGCCATTTCGGCTCACTGCACGGGCACGGCACCCCGATGCGCCGCCTGATCGAGTCCGGTGCCACCCGGGGTGACCGCTTCCTGCAGATCGGCCTGCGCGGCTATTGGCCCGAGCCCGAGACCTTGGCCTGGATGGGGGAGCAGGGGATGCGGAGCTTCGAGATGACCGAGGTCGTCGAAAGGGGTCTCGATGCCGTGCTGACCGAAGCGTCCGCCATCGCCCTCGATGATTGCGACGCCGTTTTCCTCTCGGTCGACGTGGACGTGGTCGATCCCGGCATGGCCCCAGGCACCGGCACCCCCGAGCCAGGGGGACTGCAGAGTCGACAGCTGCTCGACGCCGTCCGCCGCCTGGCCATGGAGCTCCCCCTGGCCGGGGTCGACGTGGTGGAGGTGTCCCCGCCCTATGACCAGGCCGAAGTAACCGCCTATCTGGGCAACCGAATCGTGCTCGAGGCGCTCTCGGGGGTGGCGTGGCGCCGGCGGCAGCTGGCCGGGGAGACGGTCAGGCGCCCCACCGACCCGTTGCTAGAGGGCCGGCGGTCACCGTGACCCTCAACGGCGGTGTCTATTTTGGCAATGGCCGTTCGTCGGTGTAGTGAGAGATGCCCGAGGTCGGGCAAAGGCGAACCCCAAGGAGCCGACAAATGAGCGACACCACGACCTGGAACCAGATTCATGCCGAGCGGGGCGCCATCGCCGACACGCTGGCCACGCTCACACCGGAGCAATGGGCCGCCCCTTCGCTCTGCGGTGGGTGGACGGTGCAGATGACCGCCGGTCATATCGTGATGTCCGGGGAGCAGTCGCCGGGCGCCTTCATGAAGGGGATGCTCGCCAACGGCTTCCGCTTCAACACCATGATGGACCGCCAGGCCAGGGCCACCGGCGCTCGGCCCTCGGCTGAGATCATCGAGCGGATCCGGGCCCGGACCACCACGACCAACAAGCCGCCCGGGCCGGCCAAGACCATGCTCGGTGAGGTGCTGGTGCACAGCGAGGACATCCGCCGGCCATTGGGTATCTCGCACACGCCCGACCCCGAGGCTCTGGTCACCTGCCTCGACATGTACAAGGCCGCCAACTTCCCGGTGGGGGCGAAGAAGCGCGTCGCCGGGCTGCGCCTGGTGGCGTCCGACATCGACTGGACCCACGGCGACGGGCCAGAGGTCACGGGTCCGGGTCTGTCGGTTCTGATGATGGTGACCGGCCGCTCCGCCGGGTTGGACGGCCTGTCGGGTGAAGGCATGGCCACCCTGCGCAGCCGCATGGCCGGCTGAGGCTTCATGAGGGCATCCCGATGGGTGTTATTGCGAGTGCGTCGGAATTTTGAACCCACTCCCGAAATGGGCCCCTCGCCGCTGACGTCTCGCCCTAAAATTCCAGGTCACGGGCTTCTCGGTCTCTCTCCCTAAGGGGGGATTCGGAGTGGGTCGAAATCTCGACTCACTCTGGAATTTCACTACCGGGACGCGGTAGCCGGCGTTGAGTCCGGTCCGGTCGAGCCGAGCTCGGAGCTCAGCTCAAGCCGGCGGGGCAAAGCCCCAGGTCCGGGCGATCAGGGTGAGGGAGCGGACGCGGGCCTCGTAGGAATGGGCCCTGGTGGAGAGCATGATCTCGTCGGCCCCGGTGCGGTGCTGCAGCTGCGAGAGACCCTGCCCGACCGATTCGGGATCCCCGACCAGGTGTGTGGCCATGGCCTCTTCGACGATGGCCAACTCGGCCGCTGAAAAGGAATAGGCCGCGGCTTCGTCGGGGGAGGGCAACAGTCCCAGGCGGCCTGTGCGCAGCTGCAGGATGCTGAGGGCCGACGACCCGGCGAGCCACCGGGCCTCGTCCTCGCTCGGGGCGCAGATCACCGAGACGGCGACCATGGCCCGGGGCTCCTCGAGGAGGAACGAGGGTCGGAAGTTGGACCGGTAGGTCTCGAGTGCCGGATCCAGCAAGGCGGGGCTGAAGTGGTAGGCGAAGGAGAACGGCAGGCCGAGCAGGCCGGCCAGCTGGGCGCTGAAGAGCGAGGACCCGAGCAGCCACACCTCAGGGAGGTAGCCGCGGCCCGGGTTGGCCGAGGGATGGGTGGGTGGCCCCTCGCCCGCAGCCAGGTAGTTGATGAGCTCGACCACATCATCGGGGAACCCGTCGGCGCCCAGGTCCCGGGTACGCCGCAGCGCCCGGGCGGTCATCTGATCGGTGCCGGGCGCCCGGCCCAGGCCGAGGTCGATCCGGCCCGGGTGCAGCGCCTCGAGCGTGCCGAACTGCTCCGCCACGACGAGCGGGGCGTGGTTGGGCAGCATGACCCCGCCCGAGCCGACGCGGATCGTCGAGGTGGCGTTGGCCAGGTGGGCGATCAGGACGGCGGGAGCCGAGCTGGCCACGGCCGGCATGCCGTGGTGTTCGGCCACCCATAAGCGGCGGTAGCCGAGATCCTCGGCCGCCCTCGCCAGCCTCGTCGTCTCGGCGAGCGCCTGGGCCGGGTTCGATCCCGTCGCCACCGTGGCCAGGTCGAGCACTGACAGGGGGATCACGGTTAGTGCAACACCGGACCGACGCCGGTGCTTCCCCATCCGGGCCGGCTCACGCCATGGTGGCGAGGATCTCCTGCACCATCTCGATGGTGGTGTCGGGGTGGAGGAAGGCGAAGCGGGCCACCGTCTCACCCTCCCAAGTGGTCGGGGTGACGAACCCGGTCTGGTCCGCCAGGAGCTTGGCCGACCAGGCGTCATAGTCGGGCTTGGTCCACCCGGGTCGGCGGAAGAGGACCACTGAGAGCTCGGGTTGGCGCACGAGCTCGGTCTGGGGGGTGAGCGTGATCTCCCGGGCGGCTCGCTGGGCAATGGCCAGTCCGGCCTCGACCGCGTCGCGGTAGGCGTCCAGACCGTTGACCGCCATGGAGAACCAGATGGGCAACCCCCGGGCCCGCCGCGTCAAGTGATAGGCGTAGTCGCTCGGGTTCCACTCCTCGGGGTTCTCGGTGTGCAGGATCTCGAGATACGACGCGTCCTGGGTGTGCACGGCCTTGGCCAGGTTGGGTTGCCGGTACAGCAGGGCGGCGCAGTCGAAGGGGGCGAAGAGCCACTTGTGGGGGTCGACGATGAACGAGTCGGCCCGGCCGAAGCCCACGAACTTGTCCCGGACGGACGGGGCGAAGAGGGCGGCCCCGCCGTAGGCACCGTCGATGTGGAGCCAGAGCGAGTGCTCCTGGGCGACGTCGGCCACCCCGTCGAGATCGTCCACGATGCCGGCGTTGGTCGTCCCGGCCGTGGCCACCACGCCGACGACGTCGTCGGCCCGTGAATCGTGTCCCAAGGCGGCGCGCAGGGCGGCCCCGGTCAGTCGGTGATCCTCGGTCGGCACAATCAGGGCCTCGACGCCGATCACGTGCAGCGCCTTGCCCACCGAGGAGTGGGCATCGTCGCTCACCGCGATCAGCGGGCGCGCCGGGGCGGGCCTGCCGCGGCGGAAGGCGGCGGTGTCGCGAGCCACCACCAGCGCGGAGAGGTTGCCGGCCGAGCCGCCGGCCACGAAACACCCACCGGAGCCGGCCGGGAAGCCCGCCTGGTTGGCGATGACCTCGAGCGCCTGGTTCTCGGCCACCACGACGCCGGCCGCCTCCAACCAGGAGGTGCCCTGCAGGGACGAGCAGGAGACGAACATGTCGAACAGCAGTGCGGCCTTGGTGGGCGCGGCCGGGATGAAGGAGAGGAAGCGCGGGCTGTCGCAGGAGACGACGGCGGTGGCCAGAGTATCGACGAAGAGGCGCAACACGTCGGCCGCCTCGTTCCCCTCCGGGCGCATCAGGCCGTCGAGCGCGGCGGGCAGCGAGTCGATCTGGCCGCCGAAGTCCAGCGGCACCGGGTCGAGGGCCAACCGCTCCCGGCAGTACTCGACCACCAGGTCGGTCATCGCCTGGTCGTAGGCGAACATCCCCTCGGTCATCAGGCGGGCGACTTGTCGTCCCCGAGGGGCGCCTCGCCCCGCGAGGGTCGTTGGGCCTGCCGCCAGGCCTCCTCGGCCCGGGAGGCCACTTCCTGCAGGCCGGCGCCGGTCTTGCGGGCGATGCCCGCGATGTCCTCGAACTCGGGCTTGGCCCGCCCACCGCCCACTTTCATGCGCACCACCATGCCGTCGACCGTCACCTGATCGAGGATGCGGGCCGCCGGCCAGCGCTCGAGGTGCGTGGCCCGGACCCCGAAGGTGCCGGTGGCGCTCTGGATGATGTGGCGCAGGGCCTCGAGATGGGCGGTGTCGGTGAGGACGTGGAGGACGTGCCCCGGCCGGCCCTTCTTCATGGTGACCGAGCTCACCCAGGCGTCGAAGGCGCCCCCGTCGAGGGCGGCCGAGACGGCGTACCCGAGCTGCTCGCCGGTCACGTCATCGAGGTTGGCCTCCAGCACGAGCGCCGGTTGCCCGGGTCCGACGGCCTCGAGGTGGCGTCGCCCGATGACCACCTGGGTGCAGTTGGGCAACTCGTCCATCTCGGCTGCACCGCCCCCGAAGCCCGAGGTGGTCACCGTCATGGCCGGCATGGGCCCGAACGACGAGGACAGGCCGGCCAGCAACGCGGCCCCGGTCGGCGTGGTCAGCTCCACCGAGGTGTCCCGCCCGTAGGTGGGGACCCCCTCGAGCAGGCGGACGGCGGCGGGCGAGGGATTGGGGAGCCGGCCGTGGGCCGAGCGCACCGTGCCGGTGCCGGTGGCCACCGCGGACGCGGTGACGTCGTCGACGCCCAGCACCTCGAGGGCGGACACCGTGCCGACGATGTCGATGACCGCGTCGTGGCCCCCCACTTCGTGGAAGTGCACCTGGTCGATGGCCCGGCGGTGCAGCGTGGATTCCACCTCGGCCAGGAGGTGGAAGACGGCCAGCGACCGCTCGGTCACCCGGGCCGGTAGGCCGGCGCCGGCGATCATGGCGGCGATGTGCCCGTGCGTGCGCACCACCACGTCGTCGGTGCCGCGCACCAGGGCCCGGGTGCAGGCCACCCCGCCGCGGAGCGACTCCTCCAGTCCGAGCTCCCAGTCCGGGAGGGGGAGCCGGCCCAGAAGACCGCGGACCTCGTCGACGTCGGCCCCCGCATCGATGAGCGAGCCCAGCGCCATGTCCCCGGCGATGCCGGCGAAGCAGTGGAACCAGGCGACGGTCTCGGTCGTGTTCACGGCAGCTGTGCTCACGGCAGCAACCGGGCGATGGCGCAGGCGGCGCCGTACCCGTTGTCGATGCCGACCACCGTGAGGCCCGAGGCGCAGGCGGCCAGCATGGCCAGCAGCGCCGTCAGCCCCTCGAAGGCGGCGCCGTAGCCCGTGCTGGTGGGCACCGCCACCACCGGAGCGGGGGTGAGGCCACCGACCACACTGGCCAGGGCGCCCTCCATGCCGGCGATCACCACGACCGCATCGGCGGCGGCCAGGGTGTCGACCTCGGCCAGCAACCGGTGCAGACCGGCCACGCCGCAGTCGACCAGAAGCGTGGGCGAGAAGCCCAGGGCGCCGAGCACCGAGAGGCACTCGTTGGCGACGGGGAGATCGGCGGTCCCCGCCGTGACGATGAGGACAGCGCCGGGGCGGTGCGCCGCCGGGCGGAACGTCATGGTCAGAGTGGTCCCGGTCTCGGTGACCTCGCCCGCGCCGAAGCCGAGCGCCTCAGCCGCCGCGGCCACGGCCTTGACCTGATCGCCCGTGGCCCGGGTCAGGAGGACCGGGCCCGGGGTGGCGGCGAGCAGCTCCTCGACGATGGCGGCGCAGTGTTCGGGGGTCTTGCCGGGCCCGTAGACGGCCTCGGGCATGCCCTGGCGCAGGTCGCGGTGATGGTCGATGCGGGCGAACCCCAGGTCGGCGTAGGGCAGCCGCCGCAGCTGGCGCACGGCGTCGTCAGGCGTGCAGTCGCCCGAGGCGACCTGTTCGACCAGCGTGCGGAGGGAGGTGGGGTCCATCTCGTTCACTATCCTGCCCGGGTGTGAACCCTCCTGCGACCTCGGTCGCCTACTTCGGGCCGGCGGCCACCTTCACCCAGGAGGCGCTCCTCACCCAGGCCGACCTGGCGTCGGCCGACCTGCGCCCGCTCGGCACCATCGCCGCCGTGCTCGAATCGGTGGCCCGGGGCGACGTCGACCTGGGTTTCGTGCCCATGGAGAACGCCATCGAGGGCACGGTGAGCGCCACCATCGACGGCCTCATCTTCGACGTCGACCTCTTCATCCAGCGCGAGGTGGTGATGGACATCCACCTCCATCTGATGGCCCGGCCGGGCACCGCTCTGGGCGAGGTGCGGAGCGTGGCCTCCTACCCCCATGCCCTGGCCCAGTGCCAGAAGTTCCTGGCCGACCGGTTGCCCGAGGCCGAGCAGGTGGCGGCCAATTCCACGGCGGACGCGGCCCGGGTGCTGGGGGAGTCCGGGTCGGCCGATGGGGCGGCCATCGCACCCCGGCTGGCGGCCGAGCGCTACGGCCTGAGCATCCTGGCCGAGGACGTGGAGGACCATCCCGAGAACCAGACCCGGTTCGTCGCCGTGGCGCGCACCCACGTGCCCAAGGCCTCGGGCCACGACAAGACGAGCATCGTGTGCTTCCAGCACGCCGACCACCCCGGGAGCCTGCACGGCATCCTCGGCCAGTTCGCGGCGCGCAACATCAACCTGACCAAGCTCGAGTCGCGCCCGACCAAGCAGGGCCTGGGCGACTACTGCTTCGTGATCGACCTGACCGGTCACCTGGGTGACGAGGTCATCGCCGACTGCCTGCGTGACCTGCACGCGAGCCTGGCGGGCGTGAAGTTCCTCGGCTCGTATCCAGCCGCGGGCGAGCACGGGGCAGACAGGAGGCGCCAGGCCGACGCCGCCTGGCAGGCGGCCGACGAGTGGCTGCTCGGTCTGCGCTCGTCTATCGGCTGAGTCCGGGCGCGCCGGCGCCGGCGCCGGCGCGGGCGCGGGCGAGTGCGAGCGTGCGCGGCAGCCGGTGCGAGACGAGGAGGGCGGCCACCGCGGCCAGGCCGGCCGCGGCGAAGGCGACCACCACACCGGTGGAGACCGGGTGGGCGGTGTGGGCCACCGCGGCGACGGCGGCACCACCGACGCCGACGCCCAGCGCCGTGCCGAGCACGTCGGCCAGGTTGAGGGAGGCCGAGGCCCACCCCTCGCGGCCCGGCGGGGCGGCGCGCAGCATCATGAGCGAAATGGGGGCGTACGACAGCCCCATCCCGAGCCCGGCCACGGTCCAGGCGACGAAGCCCTCGGCCACCGGGACGCCGTGACGTAGCTGCAACGCCATGCCGGCCGTGCCGGCGAAAATGCAGACCAAGCCCGACCGGACCAGGCGCTTGCCCTCCCAGCGGTCGTTCAGCCGGGCCTGTATCCACGAGCCCGCCGTCCAGGCCAGGGTGGAGACGGTGACCACGGCGCCGGCCAGGAGCGTGCTGTGGTGCCGGACCGTGGTGATGGTCAGCGTGACGTAGGCGTCGGCGCCGAAGAAGGCGAACGTCAGCAGGCCGCGCGAGAGGATGGTGGCCGGGAGGCCCGAGGCGGCCCGCAGCGTGTGCTCGGGGAGGAGGCGGCGCAGGGAGGGGACCCCGATCACCGCGCCGGCCGCGGCCAGCCCGACCCCGGCGATCACGTTGTGCGAGACGAGGGCGGAGAGGAAGAGACCGGGCGGCCCAACGCGACCAGGGAGGGCAAGGCCAGCGGTCCGGCGACCGCCACCAGGGGCACCACGCCCAGGAAGACCCAGCGCCAGTTGAAGACATGGGCGATGGCGGCGGCCAGGCCCGGCCCGACGATGCCGGGCACCACCCAGGCGGTGGAGAGGACGGCCATCATGCGGGCCTGCATCGAGGCCGGCAGGCTCCGCCCGATGGCGACGTAGGCCACCGCGGGCACGGCGCCGGCCCCGAGCCCCTGGAGCGAGCGGCCCACCACGAGCACGGGCATCGACGGGGCCAGGCCGGAGACGACCAGGCCGGCGGCGAAGAGCACCAGACCGGCGACGTAGGGGCGGGCCGGTCCGTGGCGGTCGGCGTCACGGCCCGCCACCACGATGCCCACCAGGCTGGCCAGCATGAAGGCGCTGAAGACCCAGCCGTAGAGCGAGAGGCCCGCCAGATCGCGCGCGACGAGCGGCATCACGGTGACCACCGCCAGGGCCTCGGACGCGATGAAGGTGATGGTCAGGACCAGGCCGATGGTGAGGGAGCGCCGGTGAGGCGCCCACAGCCCGTCCTTGGTCCCGCCGTCCACCCCAGGGACACTACGAGCGGCCACTGGTACTGTGCGCGTGGGAGGGTTCATGGCGCTGCAGAGCATCGACGTCGACCAGCATCTCTTCGAGTCCCGCCACACCTGGACCGAGCACATCGACCCGTCCGCCCGGTCCGACGCCCTGGCCATCGAGGACGACGAGTCCGGCTGGCCCTGGCTCACCTGGCGCGGCCGCCCCCTCACGCCGATCGAGGTGCCCCTCCCCGAGCAGGGCGCGGCACTGGGAGAGTCCCGGCTCCGCCGACTGCAGGGCGAACGTCCGTCGGCCAGCTTCGAGGAGCTCGTCCCGGCGACGTATGGCGACGCGGCGGCGCGGTTGAAGTTGCTGGACGAATTCGGCTTCGACGGCGCGGTCCTGTTCCCGAACTACGGGCTCCTGTGGGAGAAGATGCTGGCGGAGGACCGCGGCGCGCAACGGTCCAACGCCCGCGCCTACAACCGCTACATGGCCGACGTCTGCCATGACGGAGCCGGCCGGCTCTTCGGGGTGGCCCACCTTCTGCTGCACGACCCGGCCTGGGCGGTCGAGGAGATCGGGCGGGTGGCCCAGCAGGGCGTGCGGCTGGCCATGATCGCCCCAGCCCCGGTCGACGGCAAGGCGCTCTCCCATCCGGACTTCGACCCGGTGTGGGCCGCCTGCAGTGACCACGGGGTGGCGCCGGTCTTCCACGTCTCGGGCTTCGAGAGCCCGCTGGACCCGGCCTGGCACGTCGGCGAGACCGAGGACGGGGGTCTCCTGCTCGACTCCATCTTCTTGTGGTTGGCGCCGGCCGTTGCCCTGACCAATCTCATCCTCAACGGCACCCTCGAACGTTTCCCGGATCTTCGCCTCGGGGTGGTCGAGCTCACGGCGGGGTGGGTGCCCAGCTTCCTCCTCCACCTGGACGGGGCCACCGACTTCTTCGCCGAGCGGCACGGCGGTCCTCTCCACCCGCTGGCCGAGCGCCCGTCGGAGTACTTCCTCCGCCAGGTGCGGGTGGCCGCGCTGCCCTACGAGATGCCCAACCGCCTGGTGAAATCGGTCGGCCCTTCGACCTTCATGGTGGGCAGCGACTGGCCCCACGCCGAAGGGGTGGCGGACCCGCGGGGTGCAGCCGACCGGGCGGCGCACGGCTTGAGCGACGCGGAGAGGTCGAACCTCCTCGGCGCCAACGCGGCCTGGCTGCTCGGGTTGGAGGTGGGCGCGGCGTGACGATCGATCTGGAAGCCCGTGAGCGTGAGCGTGAGCGTGAGCGGGAGCGCTGGCGCGCGCAGTACCTGGGCGCGCCGTCGACCCGCCCCCACTCGAGCGCCCGCGGCGTCCATCACGTGGCCCTCCTGTGCAGCGACGTCGAGCGCACCATCCGCTTCTATCAAGGTCTGCTCGGCTTCCCGTTGGTCGAGCTCTTCGAGAACCGCGACTACAAGGGCTCGACCCATCTCTTCTTCGATATCGGTCACGACAACACGCTGGCCTTCTTCGACTTCCCCGGTCTCGGCCTCGGGGCGTACGCCGAGGTCCTGGGCGGCTTGCACCACATCGCCATCTCGGTGGATCGACCGGTGTGGGACGCGGCGCGCGCCAAGCTGGACGAAGCAGGGGTGGCGTGCCAGATCGAGAGCGAGATCTCGCTCTACTTCGCCGACCCCGACGGGGTCAGGCTCGAGCTGATCGCCGAGGACCTGGGCTCGCTGTACGGCACGCCGCTGCACTGACCGATGGGTGTCACCGGCATGGCCAACCTGGCGCTCAAGGTCGTGGATCTCGAAGCGGCGTGCGCCTGGTACGTGGCGGCGGGGGCGACGGTGAGCGAGCCTGTGACCTGGGAGAACGGTCGTCGAGCCGACGTGACCCTCGGCGTGCTGAACCTCACCCTCTTCACCAGGGCCATTTACGAGGACGCCACCGAGCTGCCGCCCGAAGGCTTCCTACACCCGGCCCTCTTCGTCGACGACCTCGACGGGGAACTGGCTCGTCACGAGGTGCTGTGGGGCCCCCGCACCGTCTCGGGCTCGTTCGGTACGAGGCGCATCGCCTTCGTCGAGGCCCCGGGGGGCATCCGGCTCGAGTTCATGGAGCAGGTCGAGGAACCCTAGCGATCCGCTACCACGGCGCCCGATCGCTGATGCCGCCGGGTCTTGACGTGGACCAGCACCATCATGAGGACGGCACCCGCGACGAGGAGCCAGCCCCAGAGATCACCGAGCACGACGAGTGGCGTACTTCCGCTGCCCACGGGGACCCGGGCCACGACGGAAGCCCGCGCGCCCTGCGGAGTGATCGCGCTGGCCAGGATCCGCCCGTAAGGGTCGATGACGAGTGAGTCGTAGGAGAATTCACCTTTAACGATAGTGAGCCGGTTCTCTATGGCCCGGAAGACGAGCAGCCCGTAGTGCTTGCTGGCGTCTCCGGGCGGGTCCTGTGAGGGCACGGCCAGAATCTGCGCCCCGTGGCGGGCCGCACTACGCGCCGTGTCGGTGTAGTCGGCGTCGAAACAGATCATGGTCGCCACCCGTCCGAAGGGTGTCTGGTACACGGGCATGGTCCCGGCGTCGACGCTGGTCTGATCGTCGGCGAACATGAGCGCCGGGTGCTGCTTCCCGTAGACACCCAGGTAGGTGCCGGAGGGAGAGATCACCGTGGCGTCGTTGTGCTGGCCCCGCGCCGTCACGAACCGGTACCCGACCACCAGGTAGACGTGGCTCTGCCGAGCGAGCTGTGAGAGCTCGGCGCCGATCGGGGTGTGGTGCGGGTCGGCCCCGAGCGTTCCCTCCTGCCATACCACCAGCCGTGCCCCCTCAGAGGCCGCCACCCGGGTCTGCGCGATGTCACGGCTCAGGTCGATGGCACCCGGAGTGTGGATTCCGGGCTGCATGGCCGCCACGACCACCTTGGCCGGGTCCGGTTGGAACATGAGGAGGCTGGCGCCCAGCCATGTGCCACCCGCCAGGGCGCAGAGGAGTCCCGAGACAGCCACGACCCGGCCCGAGAACGGTTTCGGTGTGCGGGGTCGCCGGCGCTGAAGGCACGCCAGGACGCCCAAGGCGATGGTCCAGTTGACGACCAGGATGAGCAGGTTGAGCACGTTGATACCCAGCACGCTCACCGGTTGCAGCAACCACGGCTCGCGAAACAGCGCGTAGGCCACGTAGCCCTGCGTGCCGCTGCCCGGGGCAAAGCCACGCAGGAACTCGGCCGCCGTCCACAGCAGCGGGAACCCCAAGACGAAATGCACGTAGCCCGTCGCCTCCTGCCGCGGCCGATCGCGGATGGCGCCGAGGCCGGCGGCGACGGCCACGACAATCGGGATGCAGAGCACCCACCAGGCAAAGCTGGGGTCGATCACGCCCCGTAGGTAGCCGGCGTAGTAGCCCCCGATACCGATGCCGACCGCCACCCAGGCCCAGCGTCGGGAGAGGATCCAGTGTTGGGCCACCAGCATGGGCACCCAGGCCACAAAGATGAGGGGCCAGGCCCCGTAAGGCGGAAAGGCCCAGGTGCCGAGGAGGGCGCTCAGCCCGGCCAGGGCCAGCCCGAAGGCCAGGCGCCCGACTCTCCTGACCAGGCTCGACGTATGTGGAACCTGGAGCGAGCGTTCCTCGGCTCGTTCCGCCATCGTGGTGACCATGTCTCCCCTTTCGTACAGCTACTGTAAGTATTAGCCATTCAGACGGAAATGTCTACAGTGACTGTACGATTGTCAGGAGAGCCCATTGGGACGCCGGCAGGAGCAAAAGGACAAGCTCCGCCAGGAGATCCGGGAAACCGCGCTGCGCCTGTTCCACGAGCGGGGGTTCGACGAAACGCGCGTCCAGGACGTCATCGAGATCGTCGGCATCAGCGAGAAGACCTTTTTCAACTACTTCGCCAGCAAGCAGGCGGTCCTCGAGACGACGGCGGCCGAGATGGTCGCCGCCTATCACGCTCTGTTGGAGTTCGAACTCGCCGACACCGCGCGGACCACGCGCGAGCGCCTGTTGGAAGTGGTCGAGCTTTGGGCTGACAGCTTCACCGCCGATCGAGAGTTCCTGGCGACGGTGGTGACTCGCACCCCTGCCTTTTTCGGTGCCGCCGGGGCGATGGAAGAACAGCAGAAGACGACCTACCGACTGTTGACCGAGCTGCTCCATCAAGGGCAACGGCGCGGCGAGATAGACGCCGATCACGACCCGGTGCAGTTGGCCGAGATATTCACCGCGACCATGTTGCTCACCACGCTCAACTGGTTGGGTCGCTATTGGGGGGGCAGCGAAGAGCCGCTCCGGGTGCGACTCGCTCGGGCCATCGAGCTCTTCCTCAAGGGTGTCGCCGCGAGTCCCTGACGGGCGCCGGACCGTACCCGGGCTACCAGGCGAAGAGGCGCCGCGGGTGCAGTAGGTAGATGAAGCCATCCCAACCCTGTGGCGCATCGATGCAGCCGCCGATGACCGGTGCGGCATGAGGCAGGCCACCGCGCCGTACCACCGCCAACGTGACGTTGCGCGTCGCGTTGACGAATTGCTCGAGTTGAACGGCGCTCTGCACCTCGCCCTCGAGCGAGTTCGTGAACGGGGATCCGTTGCGACGCGACTCGTCGAGCATGCCTTGCAGCGTCTGGAGCGACATCGACGCAGATTCCAAGAGAGCATCCGTCCAACGACCGGTGGGCGCCGTATCTTGGTGCGGTGAGCGATGACACCTGGGCCAGCCGCAGCCTGGCTGACAAGTTTGCTGACGAGGCGTATGCCTCGGTCAAGGGGTACGTGCGCACCTACGTGCTGCACCAGCAGCTGCTCGAACATCTGCCCCAGCCACCGGCCACGGTGTTGGATGTCGGTGGCGGTGCGGGTCATCAGTCGTTTCCGCTGGCCCAGGCCGGCTACGACGTGACGGTGCTCGACTCGTCCCCGGCCATGTTGGCCAAGGCCCGAGAGCGACTGCAGCGGATGTCCGCCGAGGCCCAGCGACGGGTAACGCTGCTGCAGGGGGACGGCGAGAACGCGGAAGAGGCGATGGGTGGTCGGCGCTTCGCCGCCGTGTTGTGTCATGGCGTGCTCGGGTACCTCGAGCGGTCGGAGCCCCTGGTCGACCAGCTGTGTCGGTGCGCTGCCCCCGGAGGTGTGGTCTCGATCATGACGGGGAACGCCAAGGCGAGCGCCGTGCGCCCGGCTCTGGAGCGGCGCTGGGACGACGCGCTGGCGTCGTTCGACGCCAGAACCGAGATCGGGGTGTTGGGCGTGCCGGGCCGCGCCGAGACGGTGGAGGAGCTCAGCGAGCTCCTGGGGGCCCAGGGCGTGGAGCCGGAGCGCTGGTACGGCGTATGGCTCTTTGTCGACTGGCTCGAGTTCAGTGGAGCCGAACTGGATCCGGGCGATACGGAACAGCGGGCGGCGACGGCCGCGGTGGAACTCGAAGCCAGCCGGCGGGACCCCTACCGCCAGCTCAGTCGCGTCTTTCATCTGGTGGGGCGCAAAGGGCTGGACTGAGTTCCTCTTGCTAGCGCCCCGGACCGGCCCGGTAGCGAGTGGGGCTGTCCTCGTTGTCGGCGGCCTCGATACGTGACTGGACGTCGCTCAGCTGCCCGCGCCTCTCGCGTCCGCGCGGGTCGGTGTTGACCTCGTCGCCCGGCCGCAAGGGCAGCGCGAAGCTCGAGTAGACGACCTTCCGGGGCCGGTCGACGGGCGGGTGGGCCCGGTGGAGCGTGTCCGAGCAGTGCACGGTCACGTCGCCCGTCTCGGTCTCGATCATGATCGGTTGCAGGTCCAGCCGGCGGTCCCGCCCCGTGGCCATGGTGTTGGCGCGGTGGCTGCCCGGGATGACGCCGAGGGCGCCGCTCATCCGATCAGCTCCGGTCACCGAGATCCCCGTGGTGAGGCCGCTACACGAATAGGAATGCCCCCCTTGTCCGCAATCCTTGTGCCACGGCAGGTCGGAGAGGCCGCGCACGATCCCCAGCGGTTTGGTGAGGCCTTCCCCCCCGCCGGTGTGGATATGGCCCTCACCGGTGAGATCGCCGATCATGCGGTAGCGCTCGTTGACCAGCAGCGAGCGCAACACTTCGGACTTCTCGTAGAAGAAGAGCACGCGCACCGCATGATCCACGCCCGCCTCGTCAGTGGCCCACCATGACTCACCGTCGTCCGGGGTGGCCCGGGCCAGCCACTCGTCGACGTCGGCAGCGAGCGCCGCCATCTCGGTCTCGTCGAAGACCGCCCGAAGGTGGAGGAATCCGGCCTGCTCGAGGAAGTGCGCCATCGGCGCCGGATCGTCGCCCACGTTGAACACATGGCCGAGGTCGAGGTCGCCGCCGTCGAGGTCGACGAAGGTGATATCACCTGCCTCATGCACCTTGCGCCCGTCGAGGAGGGCGCGCAGGACCGGCTCCCAGCCGATCCAGTCGTTGATGTCGCCGGCGGTGATCTTGACCCGTGAGGTCATGGCCAACCCCATGGTGGACTGCCGGTCCTGAAGTAGTTCCGAAAGTGCGTCGGCCGCCAGTGTGGCGACCACTCCCGCCGATTCGGTCCCCGAGCGGAGCGCCAGTCCGCCCGAGTCGGCGGTGAGAGTGAGCCCACGACCTTCCACCTCGAGACCGAGTGGCGGGAGTTCCAGATATGAGCATCCCCGGCCGGCGAGGTCGCCGTGCCCGGCCACCGCGTTGGGCAGAAGGGCGTTGAGCATCTCGTCGCGCTCGAGCGAGCGGACCTCCTTGTGGAGCCGGGTGCGGACATCGACCGACATACCTACCCCCAGTTTCAGGTTCTTCGGTTGGCCCTCAGTCCCCTGACCAAGGACCCTCTTGCAGTCTCCTACAAGAGAGGGGCCGATGCCGGTCCCACAGCCCGATGGCCAGCCGAATGGCGTCCCCACCGACCAGGGCTAAATGGCACCGTCCGCGGCCAGCGCCCCGATGTCTTCCCAGGAGAAGCCGTTCTCCAGCAGGACCTCTTCGGTGTGCTGACCCAGCTCGGGGACCTCGACCACAGCCGGCGTGTCCCGGCCAGCGAAGCGAACCGGGGGCCGCACGATCTCTTGCGGCACCGCGCCCTCGCCGGCTCCGGCCACCCGGGTGATGTACCCGTTGGCGCGGACACCGGGATCCGCCGCCACCTCGGCGTGATCGCGTACCGGGGCGAAGCGCAGGCCGGCCTCCCCCAGCACGCGACACCATTCGGCCGTGGGCTTCTGAGCGAAGACCTCGTCGAGGATGGGCCATAGCGCGGCCCGGTCATCTTCGAAGTACAGGAGTTGATCGAACTGCGCAATCAGATCAGGCCGACCGATGGTCCGGTAGAAGACATCGCGGGCCGGGCCGGCGACGCCCACGATGGCGATCCAGCCGTCAGCGGTCGAAAAGATGCCGTAGATGCCCGGGATCATCGGGTGGCCGTGGCCGCTCGGACCCGAGACCGACCCGGACATGAGGTACCGGGTGTACTCGCCGGCCTGGGCCCAGATCTGGCCCCCCAGCAGCGAGGTTTCGATCAGCTGACCCTGGCCCGTCCTCTCGCGTGCGTAGAGCGCGCCGAGGATCCCGGCGAGAAGGTTCTGGCCGGCGATGTGGTCGGCCACCGTGGCGCCAATCGAACTCGGCTCGGCCCCCCGGCCCCCCGTCGTGCTGATGAGGCCACCGGCCGCTTGCGCGCTGAGGTCGGCGCCTTCGCGGCCGGCGTCAGGACCCTCCGGACCGAATGAGGACCCCATGGCGTAGACGATGCGCCCGTTGCGTGCCGCCGCGTCGGCGTAGCCCAGGCCCCAACTCTCCATGGTCCCGGGCTTGAAGTTCGTGATCACGACGTCGGCTCGCTCAATAAATCGCAGGAAGACTTCGCGACCGGCGGGCACACGCAGATCGACCGTGACGCTTCGCTTGCCCCGGTTGTACGCCGTGAAGAAGGCCGAGCGTCGGTCCTCCCGGCTGATGGGTAACCACCGGCTCTGGTCACCGAAACCAGGGAGTTCGACCCTTTATGACATCGGCACCCCACTCGAGCATGGTCAGCGAGGCCTGGGGACCCTGCACCAGCAGTCCCGCTTCGATGACCTTCACTCCATCGAGCACGCCCACGGGTCGGTCAGCCAATCGTCAGAGGAGCGTGGATAGGCACGCCCACACACTGATGACTGTCAGCGGGGAGGTCAAGTGCAACGGACCGATTAGGGCGTGTCGGTGATGGCATCGCGTCCGGCGTCCTTTGCCATGTCGGCGAGCACGGCTGGGAGCCCGACCTTGAGCATCTTCGTTCGAACTGCGCCGAGGATCTTGGCCATGAAGAACCCCCCGATCCCGGTGAAGCCGGTGTGCTCAAAGACGAAGCGGGTGCCGTCGGGCTGCGGCTCGATCCGATAGGTGACGGTGGTGGCCGCGCCGTTTTCCTCGCCTCGCCAGGAATAGCGAAGGAGATCGGGTTCGTGGACTTCGAGCACCTCGCCGTAGACAATGCCCCGCCAACCGGGAAGCGGCTTGCCGATGATTTGGAACGTCGTCCCCACCGTCGGCCTGAAGCCGACCGGTCGACCTCCCCTCCCGGTCACTGTCCAGCGGGAGACCAGCTCGGGATCGGTCACGGCGCGCCAGACCCTGGCGGGCGGGTGCGAGTAATCCCGCACGATTCGGATCTCGCTCATGGGAAGCCTCCTTGCGCAGGCATTACAACTTCTTTCTAGCGCTAGGACGACAAGATCGACGGTCACGTACCTGCGTCGAGGCCGGCTTTGGCAGAGCGGATCACGTGATCGACGAGCTTGAGCAGTTCGGCGGCGCTCGGGGGAGAAGCCAGGGCCTGCGCTTCATCGCTTTCGTGGAGCTCGCGCAAACCGTGACCACGACGGAGTCCGCTCAAGGCTTGCGAGCAGCTGGCTGACACTGCTGATACCGCACCAGCGGAGGGAGTGGGATTCGAACCCACGGAGGCTTGCACCTCACAGCTTTTCAAGAGCTGCGCATTTGTCCGCTCTGCCATCCCTCCAACGGGCTCATGCTAGGTGAGCCCTCGCCGGCTACCCCGCTGAGGCGTTCTGGTCGCGGGTGCGGCTCCTGGCCCGGCCCCGGATGGCCTGGTCGAGCACCACCTTGCGCAGGCGAACCACCTTGGGTGTCACCTCGACACACTCGTCCTCGGAGATGAACTCC
Organism: Acidimicrobiales bacterium; assembly: GCA_036502025.1. GTDB lineage: Bacteria > Actinomycetota > Acidimicrobiia > Acidimicrobiales > RAAP-2 > Bog-473. Next base: position 41,993 of record DASXZJ010000041.1, read on the forward strand.
AGCGCGTGTTCCAGGGAGAAGTTCATGACCGGCGTCAGCCGCTCGAACTCCTCGGCGGTCGACGAGCGGATGTTGTTGAGCTTCTTCTCCTTGGTCGGGTTGACGTCCATCTCCTCCTGGCGGGCGTTCTCGCCGATGACCATGCCCTCGTAGACGTCCTCGCCCGGGCCCACGATCATGGTGCCCCGCTCCTGCAGGTTCATCAGCGCGAACGTCGTCGTCACCCCGCGGCGGTCGGCCACCATGGAGCCGTTGCGCCGCGTCTTGAGCTCGCCGTGCCACGGTTCCCAGCCGTCGAAGATGTGGTGCAGGACGCCGGTGCCCCTGGTCTCGGTCATGAACTCGGTGCGGAACCCGATCAGCCCCCGGGCGGGGACCCGGTAGTCCAGGCGGACCCAACCGGTCCCGTGGTTCACCATTTCGGTCATGGTCCCCTTGCGCAGGGCCAGCAGCTGGGTGACCACGCCCATGTAGTCGTCGGGCACGTCAATGGAGACCAACTCGACCGGTTCGAGGACCTTGCCGTCCTCCTCGCGGGTGACCACCTGCGGCTTGCCCACGGTCAGCTCGAAACCCTCGCGGCGCATGGTCTCGACCAGCACGGCCAGCTGGAGCTCACCGCGGCCGAGGACCTCCCAGGTGTCGGGTCGCTCGGTCGGCGCCACCCGGATGGCCACGTTGCCGACCAGCTCGGAGTCCAGGCGGTTCTTCAGCAGGCGCGCCGTGAGCTTGGTCCCGTCGCCGCCCGACAGGGGCGAGGTGTTGATGCCGATGGTCATGGCCAGGCTGGGCTCGTCGACGGTGATGGCCGGCAGCGCGATGGGGTTGTCGGCGTCGGCCAGGGTCTCGCCGATGGTCACCTCGGCCAAGCCCGCCACCGAGACGATCTCGCCCGGCCCGGCCGAGTCCGCCGGCACCTGCTCGAGGGACTCGGTCACGTACATCTCGGTGATCTTCGACTTCTCGACCGTGCCGTCGAGCTTGCACCAGGCGATCGTCTCGCCCTTGGTGAGCTCACCGTTGTGCACGCGGCAGATGGCCAACCGGCCCACGTACGGCGACGCGCTCAGGTTGCAGACGAGGGCCTGGGTCGGGGCGCCCTCTTCGAACTGCGGCGCCGGTACGTGGTCGATGATGGCCTGGAACAGGGGGCTGACATCCTTCCCCTCGACGCCGCGTTCGGTGCTGACCCAGCCGGCCCGGGCGTTGGAGTAGAGGATGGGGAAGGAGATCTGGTGCTCGTCGGCGTCGAGGTCCAAGAAGAGCTCCTCGACCTGGTGCACGACTTCTTCAATGCGGGCGTCGGCACGGTCGACCTTGTTGATCACCAGGACCACCGGCAGCCGCGCTTCGAGCGCCTTGCGGAGCACGAAGCGGGTCTGGGGCAAGGGCCCCTCGGACGCGTCGACCAGGAGCAGCACGCCGTCGACCATGTTCAGGCCCCGCTCGACCTCGCCGCCGAAGTCGGCGTGGCCGGGGGTGTCGACGACGTTCATCTTCACGCCGCCCCAGCGCACGGCGGTGTTCTTGGCCAGGATCGTGATGCCCTTCTCCCGCTCGAGGTCGCCGGAGTCCATGACCCGGTCGGTTACCTCCTGGTGGGCACCGAACGCGCCGGTCTGGCGCAGCATGGCGTCGACCAGCGTTGTCTTGCCGTGGTCGACGTGGGCCACGATGGCCACATTCCTGATGTCTTCGCGCTTCTGCATGGGGCAGACAAGGCTAGGCGAGGTCAGGCAAGGTTCATGCCGCAGCCCTGATGCCGCCCTGGTGGGGCACGGGGGTGGCCGGCGCGGGGCCCTCCGCACCGAGGGTGCGGGCCACGGCGGCCACGCCGGCCTCGAGCGTGCATCGGTCCACCCCGACGCTCACCAGATGCCCCGAGTCCGGCCACCAGCCCACCACCCGCCCTGGTCCCAGAGGATCCCTGGTCCGCAGCGCCTCGACGAGTGCCACCACGCTGAGCTCGGCCCGGGCACTGGGCCGGCGGCGGCCTCCGAGCAGGACCAGGTGCACCGAGACGGCCTGGCCGTGGGCGTCGGTACTGATGGCCCGCACCTCGGCCCGGCTGCGCAGGGCGAGCAGGGAGGAATGGGGGCTGTCCCACCAGTGGTCGCGGCCGATGGTCGGTGGCGTCTCGAAGGCGGTCCAGTCCAGGGCGCCCGAGAGCCGGGTGGCCCAGGTCACCGCCTCGGCGGTCACCGCCGCCCGGGCCGCCGGGGTGAGGCCGGCCAACCAACGGTCCATGGTCGAGGTCGGTCGCTGTCCCTCGTTCACCCTCGTGGCGCGAGCGAGGGCGACCCGGACCCCGTCGGTGGGTGAGCGCACCTCCCCGCTCACCAGGGCGCGTACCGCGGCCAGGCCGAGGGCCCGCCGGGCCGTCCGGGCGGACCACGAGAACGGCGTGTCGACGGCCGGCGCCGAGGACGGGTTCAACGCCATCCGCACGTCGTGGTCGGTCAGGCGCAAGGCACCGCTCCCCGGCCGCGGCACCGCCAGGGACGCCAGCGTCTCGGGGATCCGCTTCACCGCACCCGGCACCGAGGGGTCCGGTGTCACCGGGGCCAAGAGGGTCCCGGTCAGGTGCCACCCGGGCCACCGATCAGCCATCGGCATCCCCGAAGGGGAGCGTGGACAACTGCGCCACCAGGTGGCCCACCATCGCTCGGAGATGCTCCTCGAGCACGTCCTCGACGCCGTACCGGCCGGCCAACGAATGGAGCAGAGCGAGGCGGAACGGCGGGGTCCCGCTGCGCAACGTCTCCAGGAGGGCGAGATAGTGCAGGGCCGTGCGGGCCTCCGCCCACCGCCCGCCGGTGGTCAGCCCGAGCGCGCACAGGGTCGCCGTCCCGGGCAACGGCGCGCCGACCAGGAGATCGAAGGTGCCCCGCAGCACCACCCGCCCCCCGGCCAGGGGGATGGCGACGCGGTCGTCGGTCCGGGGTAGCCACGCCGGCGCGAAGCGCGGCGTGAGGTCGAGCAGGTGGGTCACGTGGGTGGTCAGGGCCGCCCGCAGCGCGGCTCGTGCCGGCTCGGGCTGGGCGCGCACGTGCCGCACCATCTCCTGGCGGCCGGGATGGACGCTCAGGGCGTCGAGCGCGTCGGCGAGGGGGTCGCCCGCCGATCCGGTCATCACGATCTGGCGGAAGAGCGCGTGCACCAGCGCTGACGTGACGAGCTCTGCGGGGTAGGCGTCGGACGACGACACCGGCAGTCGCGGTGACCCCGACAGCAGCTCGCGGGGTCCGAGGAAGAGCGCCGGCGCGCCCTCCCCGCGGGCGGCCACCAACGAGCCGGCGGCGTCCTCCAGCCAGGCGCGTAGGCCTCCTGCCAGACCGGGGTCGAACCTTGGCCGCTGTCCCGCCCCCTGGCGCAAGAGAGCCAGGACTTCGTGGCGCGCCGGTGACGGGACGATCCCGGCCGCAGGGCCCCACCCGGTCGCGGACCCGCGGCGTCGGACGGGGGGCCGAGATGGGGCGACAAGAACCATCTGTGAATGGTCGCGGTCGGATGTGACACACCGGATGTGCGCAAGCATCGCCATCCGCGATTTGTTGAGGTCGTCAACCGTCCCACTTGGGACGATTGAGGCCAGCAACAAGTTCGAAAACGGACTCTCCCCTCTGGTCCAGCCCCGACCGGCTTCAACTCGCCTCGTACCGGGGAGCCGGCCCTACGCTCTACCCTGGCAGGTGCCATGGCGCTCACGTTCCGCATCCTCCTGGCCTCGGACATGGCCGCCTTCGCCGTCCTCTTCGGGATCTTTGTGGT
>DASXZJ010000042.1:0-10972 GCA_036502025.1 Acidimicrobiales bacterium
AGCCGATCGATCAAGCGGGTGGCCACGGCGATAGGGGAGGGCTCCATGGCCGTCCGTCTGGTCTTCGACCGCCTGCAGGCGACGGGCCTTGCCATCGCCGATCCGCCTCCCCCCGTAGCCTGAATCCCGACCGTTCCCCCCACGATGGCCAGAGGAGGCTGAAGGATGTCTGAAGCTCACATTGATCCAGCGGTTCCACCGAGCGGGACCGGTTGTGTGGAGTGTCTGAAAGCTGACGGCTGGTGGCTCCATCTCCGCCGCTGCGCTGAGTGCGGACACATCGGCTGTTGCGACACCTCGCCGATGCAGCACGCCACGAAGCATGTCCAGGCTTCCGGCCATCCCCTAATTCGCAGTTTCGAGCCTGGTGAGAATTGGTTCTGGGACTACCAGAGCGAAGAGTTTCTGGACGGTCCCGAGCTGGCCGGACCGGAACACCACCCCTTGGAGCAACCGGTCCCCGGTCCAGCTGGTCGGGTTCCGGCCGACTGGGAGCAACACCTCAACGCGTGATCGTCGGCGACAACCTGGCCGGGCTCTGGCTGGTGCGAAGCGACCTCGAGTACCAGCGGCACCGCCGGACGTCGGTGGCGGTGAGTTAGCCACGGCTCACCAGCCGCGCAGGTCGACGGCCCAGTTCTCCAGCACCTCTTCTCCCTCGACCAGATGGATGCGCTCGTGGTAGGCCACGGTCGGGTCGACGTGCGCTGGGATGACGTGAATCCGGTCGCCCACCCGGACAAGGTTCTCCGGGACGAAGGTCAGGTGTTCGTCGGAGCAGAACAAGACCGTGGCGCCTTCGACAGAGGGATCACCGTGGTCCATCCCCAGGGCCTTGAGCCCGCAGTCGGCCACCGCCCACTCGGCCGAGACGGAGATCACCGTGGCCAGCACCGACAGCGCCTGGGCAAACGGTAGGCCCAGCTTGCCGTAGGCAGTGTCCATGAGGGCGTAGGACCCGGCCTGGATCTCGGTGGCCCAATGGTTCAGGTCGTAGGTGCCGGTGCCCCCGGCTGAGATGATCTCCCCGCCCACGTCGCGGTGGGCCGACATGAGCACCTCCATCGATACCGCCAGCATCTCGGTGCGCCGAGCCCGCTGCTCCAGTCCGACGATGTGCCCCTCGTAGCCCATCACCCCGCGGACGCTCAGACCCATACGCCGGGCATGGTCGGCCAACCGCCCGGCATCTTCGGGTCGGCAGCCGCAGCGGGGCAGTCCGACGTTGACGTCGATCAGCACCTCGGGCACACCCGCCGACACGGCGGCGGCGACAGTTTCCTCGGAGTCCACCGCCATCGTCACCCGGGAGCCGGTGCGTACGAGCGCGCCGAGACGCGTGGCGTCGACCACCTCGTTGGCCAGGAGGAGGTCGGCGTCGAGCCCGGCCTGCGCCATACCCTCCATCTCGGTCATGGTGGCGCAGGTGAAGGCGGCGTGGCCCAAGTCAGCTTGGCGGGCCGCCAGGGCGGTGCACTTGTGAGCCTTCACGTGGGGGCGCAGCCGAGCGCCCGGTAGCGCCTCGGCCATGGTGGCCAGGTTGCGCTGCAGCAGGCTCTGCTGGACGACCAGCGCGGGCGTCGTCAAATGCGCCGTGTCCATTCGACGATCGTATCGAGCGGGTGGCCCGACGCTCCGGGCGGTTCGAGCAACTGAGCGGGAGCGGGTCCGGCGGAGTACGTTCGGCGTCCATGAGCACGCCGTGGATGGACGACGCCTGCAGCCTGGTGGAGGCCTTTCGGGCCAAGGATCTCTCCCCGCTCGAGGCGCTCGAGGCGTGCATCGATGCCCTCGAGAGCTCTCCTCTCAATGTGGCCAGCCATACCGACTTCGACCGGGCCCGCGACGCAGCCCGGAACGCCGACGTCGCCCTGCCCTTCGGGGGGGTGCCCTTCGGGGTGAAGGAACTCGAGCGCGTCAAAGGCTGGCCCTTCACCGACGCCTCCATGATCTTCAAGGACCGGATCTCCGACTATGAGGCCACCTCGGTCACCCGACTCCGCGCCACCGGTGCGGTCCTGGCCGTGCAGACGACGGCCAGCGAGTTCGGCGGGCTCAACTGCACCTCGACCGAGCTGCACGGGACGACGCGCAATCCGTGGAACCAGGCCGTGACACCGGGCGGGTCCTCCGGCGGCACGGCGGCGGCCGTCTCCGGCGGCCTCCTGCCCATCGCCACCGGCAGCGACGGCGGGGGTTCCATCCGGATCCCGGCCGGCTTCACCGGGCTGTTCGGCCTGAAAGCCACCTACGGCCGCATCCCCAAGGGTCCCCGTGCCAGCAACACGCCGAGGACAACCGCCCTGGGTTGCCTGACCCGCTCGGTGCGGGACACCGCCCGCTACTTCGACGCCTGCAACGGCTTCGATCCGCGGGACCCGCTCAGCCTGCCGGCGGTCGGCGGATGGGAGGCCGGGCTGGGCCGCCACGACCTCGAGGGTAAGACGGTGGCGATCCTGCCCGAGCTGGGCATTGCCCGCGTGCGGGACGAGGTGGCCGATCTGGTGACCGCCCGCGCCGAGCACCTGGCCGAAGCGGCGGGACTCCGGACGGTCGCCGTCACCCCGACCCTCCCGCCGTTGCGTGGGCAGTGGGCCATGGCCAACCAGCCCTCGTTCATCGCGGATCTGGGTGCCGCCTATCCGGACCGGATCAGCCAGCTGTCGCCGGCGATGTACAAGGGGCTGGAGCGAGCCGTGGAGCGCTACACGCTCGAGCTCGCCGCGTCGATCGAGTCGTACCGCCGCCAGCTCAACGAGGCCATGGCCGACCTCTTCAGCCAGGCCGACTTCGTCATGTGCTCAACCAATCCCGACGTCGCCTTCGTTGCGGAGGGCCCTCCGCCCTCCACCATTCCCGGGGCCGATCTCATCGAGGAGATCGGGTTCGTTCGGGCCATCATGAACCAGGCCGCGCTGACCGCGCCGTCGAACCTCAATGGCAGTCCGGCCATGAGCGTCCCCGCCGGCCTGGTCGACGACCTTCCCGTGGGCCTTCAGGTCCTGGCCGGTCATCACCGTGAACAGCTCCTGCTGGATCTGGCCCTGGTGGCCGAGCGAGAGATGCCGTGGCCCAAAGTGGCGCCGGGTTCACCCCACCGGGCCTAGGAGGTCAGCCGGTCAGGGCGGCGCGCCAGGGCGACATGTCCAGCCCGGGATAGCGGGCGCCGACACCGCTGACCGTTTCGTCGGTCCAGTACGGGTGCCGGGATACTTTCGCCGTCTCTGGCCCGCCCGGGAGCGATGTGGTGCGCCCGAATGTATGGTCGCGCAGGTTCTCTGCTATCGTTGGTGTTGCCGCTGAGCGATTCGTTCAGTGGGGCCCGTTCGAAATCTAGTTCGAGTAGGCCGTTGATCACTCGACTGGAGTTTCGTCATTTCTTCCTTCACCGACCTCGGCGTGTCCGCGGACATCAACGCGCGCCTTTCCAAATTGGGCATCACCAGCCCTCTCCCCATCCAATCGGCCACGATTCCGGCCGCCCTGGCTGGCCGCGACATCTGCGGCAAGGCCCCCACCGGCTCGGGCAAGACCCTTGCCTTCGGTATGCCCATCGTGGCCAACCTGACGCAGTCACGACCGCGGCGGCCCCGTGCCCTGATCCTCGTGCCGACCCGCGAGTTGGCTTCGCAGGTGCACGCGGTTCTCGGCTCGCTGATGGGCCGCGAGAGCCAGCGCATCGTCTCCATCTTCGGCGGCACCGGGTACCGCGACCAGGTCCGGGCGCTCCACAAGGGCGTCAACGTGGTCGTGGCTTGCCCTGGCCGCCTGGAGGACCTGATCGAGCGCGGCGACGTCATGCTGAATGACGTGACGACGGTTGTGCTCGACGAGGCCGACCGCATGTCCGACATGGGGTTCCTGCCCACGGTCCGGCGGATCATGGATCAGACCTCGTCGAGCCGCCAGGTCCTGCTGTTCTCGGCCACCATCGGGCGCGAGGTCGAGTCGATCATCCGGAACTACCAGCACGATCCGGTCCGGGTCAACATCGAAGCCGACGAGGACGAGAAGAGCGACGTCACCCATCACTTCTGGAAGGTCGATCGTGCCGAGCGGGTCGCCATCACGGCCAAGGTGATCACCGATCACGGCCAGGCCTTCGTGTTCTGCCGGACCAAGCGGGGGGCCGACCGCGTCGTCCGCCAGCTCCAGGCCCAAGGTGTGCGGGCCGTTCCCATGCACGGCGACCGGACGCAGGGCCAGCGCGAGAAGGCCCTGGACTCGTTCGCCCGGGGGAAGGCCGACGCCCTGGTGGCCACCGACGTCGTGGCCAGAGGCATCCACATCGATGACGTGCCCTGCGTGGTCCACTTCGACCCGCCGCCCGACCACACCGACTACGTGCACCGCTCCGGGCGCACCGGGCGCGCCGGGCGCACGGGCACCGTGGTGACCCTGGTGAGCGACGAGCAGCGCAAGGAGATGCAGGCCGTCCAGCGGGCGCTCGGATTCGAGACGGGGTTCGAAGCCCCGTTCTCCTCGCCGATGCAGATCGCGTCCGAGCCGAAGAAGGCCGCCAAGCCCAAGTCCTCGGCCAAGCCCGGCCCGAGCACCCTGACCGGGACCGTGAAGTTCTTCAACGGTGCCCGCGGCTACGGCTTTTTGGCCCGCGACGGCGGTGCGGACCTCTTTGTCCACCACACCAACATCGAAGGCGATGAGCGCCGTGGCCTGGCTGAAGGCTCCACGGTCGAGTTCACCATCGCCCCCGGGCGTAAGGGCGAAGAGGCCCGGAACGTCAGGGTCGTCGCCGCCTGAAGCCCACCTAGCGGCCGGCCGCCTGCCACGGGAGGTGAAGCGGGACTATCGTCCCTGGCCACGTGGTTGGTTGCACCATAATCCCCTGTCCCCCAGGAGCACGATGATGAACCCTCGAGTGCGCATACGGCAGGCCGGCGCCGCCCTCGCTGGAGGCCTGCTCCTCTCCGGTCTGACCCTGGTTGCCGGCGGAGGTGGCACCCCGGCAGCAGCGGCTCCGGTGGGCACACCGAACACCGTGCTGGGCTACGGCTCGGCCGCGTCGGTGGCCGGCGACGCCGCCGGACTTGCCGGTCCCGTGACGGCCATCGCGTCCACCCCATCCGGGAACGGCTATTGGGTCGCCACGGCCAGCGGGCAGGTTCTCACGGAGGGCGATGCCACCAGCTTCGGCGACATGGGCTCGTCGCTCAACGCACCCATCATCGGCATGGCCGCCACCCCATCCGGGAACGGCTACTGGCTCGTGGGCGCCGACGGCGGCATCTTCAGCTTCGGCGACGCAGCCTTCCACGGATCGACCGGGGCCATGATCCTGAACAAGCCGATCGTCGGCATGGCGCCGACACCGAGCGGGAACGGGTACTGGCTGGTGGCGTCCGACGGCGGCGTGTTCAGCTTCGGCGACGCGGCCTTCCATGGCAGCATGGGCGGCACCCGTCTCAACCAGCCCGTTGACGGTATGGCCGCCACCCCGTCGGGGAACGGTTACTGGCTCGTTGCCGCGGACGGCGGCGTCTTCAGCTTCGGTGACGCCGCCTTCCACGGGAGCATGGGGGGGACCCACCTGGCCCAACCCGTGGTGGGCCTTTCGGCCTCATCCGATGGTGGCGGCTACCGGATGGTCGCTTCGGACGGTGGCATCTTCAGTTTCGGGGACGCCCCCTTCTACGGATCGGGTTCCGGTGCCCCGCTGACTGCGCCCGTGGTCGGGATGGCGGCGCGGCCGGGCGGGTACTGGATCGCCTTCGGCTCGACCAGCCCGCTCAACACGGTGCTCGGGCAGGAAGAGGTGCTGGCCGGCCTCGGCTACCTGCCGCTCAGCTGGACCCCGCTGGGCTTCTCGTGGAAATGGGCACCGCCGGCACCGCTGCAGGCCCAGTGGGACCCTGGTGTGTACGACGCCATGGCCCGCGGCGCCATCATGGCCTTCGAGTCGGTGGCTGGTCTGCCGACCGACGGCGTCATCTCCGGGGCGGAGATGAACGCGCTCCAGGCCGCGGCGGCCAACCCGAATGGCCCTCTCGCCAACCCCAACGGCTACTCCTACGCGGTGGCAAATGAGAGCAATCCGGAATCCCTCATCGTCTGGCACAACGGAGCGGTGGTGGAGATGACGTCGGCCAACACCGGTGGTTCGGGGACCCCGACCGCCCAAGGCACGTTCCCGGTGTATCTCCGCTACCGCAACCAGATCATGCGGGGCACCAACCCGAACGGAAGCACCTACGCCGATCCCGTGCAGTTCGTGGCCTACTTCAATGGCGGCGATGCCCTGCACTACATGCCCCGGGCCTCCTACGGGGACCCACAGAGTCTTGGCTGCGTCGAGCTGCCTTACACCGCGGCTTCGGTCATCTGGCCCTACATGACCATCGGATCTCTGGTCACCGTCGACTGACGAGCGGTTAGCTCCAGGCGAAGACGACCACCGCAGACGCCAGGGCCAGAAAGAGGCCGAAAGGCAGGACGGTCTTTCGGCCCGCCCGGTTCCCGATCATCAGGACCAGGCCCACGACGGCCGCCAAGAGGTTGGCCAGGAAGAATCCCTGCAGCAACGCCAGCGGGCTGATCCAGGCCAGTCCGAGCCCGATGGCAGGCGCTAACCGGACGTCGCCGAACGCGATCCAGGCCGGATTCACCATGTTGATGGCCAGGAGCACCGCGAAGAGGCCGAGGGCGCACAGCACCGCGGCGATGCCCCGGTGCCACTGGCCGGTCGCGGCCGTCGCCACCAGGAGGTTGACCGCCACCAGCGCGGTGGTGGCGTGCACCATCGTCTTGGGGAGGAGGAGCTGCGTCAGGTCGCAGTACGCCAGGGGCACCAATCCGAGGAGCAGGAACAACGGTGGCAGAGCGATGACCGACCAGCCGGCCCGGGCCAGCACAAGGCCCGGCAGCATGCCGGAGGCAAGCACCAAGGCAAGGCGGTGCCAGGGCACGACCGATGGTGCGGTTTCGTCTGCGGTGTCGCTTGAGCGCGCCACGGCGGCGGCGAGCTCCCGCCTTGTCACCGGCACCAGGGCGGCGCCGGCCGCCATCCCTATGGCGACGCCGCTAACTAGAGCGAGGCCTGAACTCATTTGACCAGTGAAACCGATCCACAGTTCGTACTTAGGTCCGCTACGTCAGCACCAGCTAGGGAAACGCCCAGAGCCTGGAGCGTAGGTCCAAGAATGGGAGCCAATACCGAATTGAGCAGTGGGCCGACGAGAAGGCTGTTGACCAAGTTCAACCCAGTAAAGCTCAATGATGGACTATCAGTTCCAACGGTTTGCGGATTTGTCCGAGCCGCGACAGTGGCGGTCGTCGGTGGAACTACCGAACCCGCATAGTTGAGCGACGCGTTGTTTACACCGGTAACTGCAGTCGCAATCGGCAACCCCAACAATGTGACGGGCAACGTAACCGCAGTCGTGCTGGCGGTGATTTGAGTTGAAGTCATGGTGTTGCTTGAGCAGGTAATCCCGGACAACGTTGCGGTTCCGTCGGCGGCGGTGATTTGAATATCGAGCGCCTCTAGGCTGCCCAGTAGTTTGATTTGCAAGTCAGCGTTAACCTGTCCGGTTGTTGCGGTGGTGCCGATTGGTCCGTACGCAATCTCGGGAATGTGTATCAATGACAGCACTAGGCTTGCGCTGGCCACTCCAAGGTTGAGCGCAGTGTTGACGTTAAGCGCCGTTGTGCCGGTGGCGGCATAAACGTCAGTCGTAAGAGTTTGCAGCACGTTGAGACTGGCGGAAAGCGCATTTTGCGAAATGGGACCGCCCGTGCAGGATGAACCATTGATTGACACGATGTCACAAAGTCTGGCTGATGTCGACGCATTGACGGAATGGCTCAATGTCGTCAGGTTGGCTTCGGCCGTGCAGGGGTACGGCGGCGAAGAACCGCCGCAAGTGAGCGACGCGGCCTGAGAAGTCACAGCAGCATTCAGAAATGAAACCCACTGTGTGCCAGTCAGGGACGTTGTTAGGACGTTCGATGGAGTGAGTAGACCACTGGACGCGTCGATCAATTGCTGAACGGTCACATTCGTATTCGCAAGGCCTGTGTAGCCGACCGCCGTCAAGCTTACGGATGTGCCGAGATTCCCAAGGAGCAAATTCAATACCGCCGACTGCTGGGTCGAGAGCGAGGCCAGGAACGTCCCGATCGAGAATCCTGCTTCGGGATTTACGGAGGCGATGGCCATACGGCTCAGCGCTGAACTCCCCCCTGCAAAAAGATGACCCTGGGTAGTTGCCGCAATCACCTTGACTGCATTGAAGGGAGTGGCACCAGGAGTGAAGCCTGCACCGTTCCATATTCCGCCAACAGCGGTGACCGTGGCAGAGGAGCTGTTTTCCGTTGCTCCACGCTCCGCCTGAGCGGTGAGGTCCGCTCCAGCGATATTTACATATCGCGCCGCATCGAGCGCTCCCGCATCGGCCACCGTCTGTAACGACCTGTTTGCAACGACCACTCTGCCAACATCGACAGCCAACGCACAAGCTGCGATCAGTATTACCATGCTGAGTCCGACGAGAATAAGTGTCGCTCCACGCTCGTCGCGAGCTCGACCGCTGACTAACCGATTATTGATGTTCATGGTCTCCACCTACGAAGTTGGGGTCGAGACTTGAAGAGTGGCGCTCGACGCGATGTTGGCGGGATCGAGAATTCCGAGGCCCGGCCCAGTGGGAAAGATTGGAAATTGCTTGTAGTTGTAGGTAACCAGAACGGTCAGATTCGTAGTGGATCCGGAAGTTGTATAAGCATTGACGCATAGCTTCGAAGTCAGCGGACACGTCGCACCCGCGCTGTTCTGACACGAGATGTTTGCCGAAGCACAGGTGACAGTCCCCACCATCCAGCCCAAATCACCAAGTGCTTGGGACTGCGCTGAACTGGCAACGGACGACCCAGTCGCGACAATGCCCGCACGCGCCCCGTCCTCGGCGGCTTGGGTGATCGAGGACTTGGCCGCCAGCGAAATACCTACCGACACGATGCCATAGACAAGCGCTACCAACAGAATAACGACGAAGGCGAACTCGATCATCTCCGCGCCGTCCTCGTTATCGCGTCGCTGGCGCCGTTGGTCTGAACTCTTTGTCGGTCCCAAAGTGGACCCCCCTCTCGGTATCTGTTGCGGAGCAATGCCATTGCTTCCGCTCCGATCCGTCCCAAGGAGATTCTGGGCTGCGCCGATAGGGCCGTACATAGGCAATTCGGCTCATTTGGGCAGGGCACCAGGGACGTTCCGCAGGAGAATGGTCCGAAGGGCCTATGTACCTCGACCTAGTTGGGTCTTACGCTCCAAGAAAAGGGAACGGGCTGACGACCTGGGGGATATCGGCACGCACTGCCGAACGTCTGGTCGCCAACCATGAGGGCATAGCGAGGATCGGATGGCTGCGTCGCATCCAGGCGGGACTGCTGTGCGGAGAGGGGAAGTTTCTGTGAAACGTCAGACGCTGATTCTGGTCGTCATCGGGCTCGTACTGTTCATTGCAGGCGGTGCCATCGCCTTCGCCACGGTGGAGTCCGGAACAAAGGGCAGCGGGACGCCGTTGACCGCTGCCCCGGTGAACACGCCGGTGGTGGTCGCCACGGCCAACCTGCCGGCGGGGACGACTGGACAGAACCTGGTAGCCACCGGTCGGGTAGCGGTCCAGCTCATCCCTCAGAAGAAGTACGCAACCACCGACCTCCCCAACCTGCAGGGTCTAACCGACCAGGTTCTCACCACCGCGGTGAAGAAGGGCGACGCGATCCAATCGACAGAGCTCACCGCCAGTGCCACCTCAATCTCTCTTCCCAAGGGTATGGACGGCGTGACCGTCACTGCGGCGGGAGTGGCGGGCCTGGCCGGTTACCTGCAGCCTGGGAGCAACGTAGACGTCTACGCCAACATCACGAAGGTCTCGGTGGGCGGGTCTACCGCGTCGTCCGCCGGTCTGAACAACCTGCCGTTGCCGTGCACGGAACTGCTGATGTCCAACGTCGAGGTCCTCGACGTGTCGGACACCGTGCCCGCACTCGGTAACCACCCGGCCGCGGGAGGTCGGACGATCCCGCCGTCTCTGACCCTCCTCCTGGCGGTCAACCCGACGCAGACACGGCTGATCACCTTCATGACGCTGAATGAGTCCCTCTACGTCGCCCAGACCCAGAATGGCGCGACCCCGGTCCCGGTCGGGACGTGCATCGGCACCGGACAGACCACCACCGCACCATGATCTCCCGTCGGATACTGGTCATCTCGCGGTCCCCGGCTCTCAGCCGGGCCGTGCAAGCCTCGCTGGGCCCGGGGTACCAGGTCGTCACGAGCACCAACGTGATCGATGTGCTGGACGAAGTTCACGAACAAGGGCCGTTCGACGTTCTGATCGCCGGCCCGCTGTTCGACAGCCACGCCGGCATGGCCCGCCTGGCCCAGCTCCGGGCCGAAGGGTCGCATCCGGTGACGGTGCTGGCCTTGGGGCCCCGCCCGAAAGCGTCGCTCAGCGACATCGTTCGAACGGGAGCCGTGGAGCTGGTCGAGTACCCGACCAGCAAGCGCCAGCTTTCAGCGGCGCTCCAGCGCGCTTTCGACGTGGCCGACCGCTCGCAATCGGATAGTGGTCCGACCTTGCCCGTGGTCGCGCACAGCATGGTGGTGGACCGGCCCCAGTTTGCCGACGTCTTCACCGTGGCGTCGTCGAGCGGAGGGTGCGGCAAGACCTTCTACGCGGTCAACTTGGCTTGTTACCTGGCCGCACAGACCGGTCAGCGAGTCTGCCTGGTCGACCTCGACCTCCAGTTCGGGGAGGTCTCGACCGCCCTACACCTGCGCCCTCGGTTCACCATCTCGGACCTTCTCTCTCGCGAGCCGGTCGATGAGGAGGACCTCGACGAGCACGTCGAGGAGTACCTCGAGCCGCACGACCTTGGGTTCTCGGTGCTCGCCGCGCCGTTCAGTCCGGCTGAGGCCGACATGATCGCCCCCAAGGACGTCTACAAGGTC
>DASXZJ010000043.1:0-37857 GCA_036502025.1 Acidimicrobiales bacterium
GGCACCGACTGCGGCCACCCGGCCATCGGGGCCACCGACACCGCCGAGGTCGCCACGGCGACCGACCAGTACACCAGCCGCCACAACCCGTTCGTCTGGTTCCACTCCATCATCGACGACCCCGCGGAGTGCGACGCCAACGTGGTGCCGCTGGGCACCCTGGCCGCCAACGGCACGCCGTCCCCGGCCGGGCATCTGGCCAAGGATCTGAAGAGCGAGAAGACCACACCCAGATTCGCCTTCATCACGCCCAACCTCTGCAGCGACGGGCACGACGGGACGTGCGCGGGGCCCAACAGCACCGGCGGCCATGCCGGCGGGCTGACGGGAGCCGACCAGTTCCTCCGCGCCTGGATGCCGTTGATCCTGAACTCCCCCGCTTACAAGCACGGCGACACCCTGGTCGTCATCACCTTCGACGAGGCCGACGTGGACCAATCCGACCCCACCTACGCCGCGTCGTGCTGCAACGAGCTCCCCGGCCCCAACACCCACGCACCCGGGAATGCCGGGCTGGCGGCCGACACGGCTCCCGGTGGCGGGCAGATCGGCGCCCTCCTACTCAATCCCAAGTACGTCGCCGCGGGGACCACCGACACGACCGGCACCTACAACCACTACTCCGCTTTGCGCAGTTACGAGGATCTGCTCGGCCTGACCACCGGTGGTGCCGATGGGAAGGGGCATCTGGGTTACGCGGCCACCACGGGCATGGCGCCGTTCGGCCAGGACGTGTTCAAGAGGAACTGAGGTGGTGAGGCGGCCGGCGGCCAGCATCCCGGTCGCCGGCCCACGACGGAACCTCAGCTACACGCGCTCAGTCCAACCGGCGTAACGACGCCGCGAAGCGCTTGGCGTTGGCCACGTACTCGGCCGCCGAGAGCGCGATGATGGCCTGGTCCGACTTGCCCTCCCGGATCACCGCGGGCACGCCGAGGGCCAGCGCGCCGGCCGGGACGATCATCTTGTTGGGGACGACGGCGTTGGCCCCCACCGTGGCCCCGCTGCGCACGACCGCGTGGTGCAGCACGACCGAGCCCGAGCCGACCAGGGAGTCGTCTTCGAGGATGCAGCCTTCCAGGTGGGCCAGGTGGCCGATCACGCACCCGTTGCCGATGATGGTCGGGAACCCCGGTCCAGCGTGGATCACCGTGCCGTCCTGCACCGAGGTGCGGGCACCGACCGTGATCATCCCGTAGTCGCCCCGCAGCACCGCCCCGGGCCAGATGCTGGACTCGGCCCCGATGGAGACGTCGCCGATGACCACGGCGTCGGGATGGACGTAGGCCTCGGGGTCGATGCGGGGTGCGACGCCGGCCAGCTCGTAAATCGCCATAAACGGCGACGCTAACCGCGCCGCCGCGGCGCGGCACAACTCACGCGTGCCCGATGACCCACGTCACGCCCTGGTAGCCCCGGTAGCCGAGGTACACCACGGCGGCCACCAGAAAGGCCTTGAAGTACCAGGGCACGGGGCCGCGCTCCTGCTCGGCCAGGATCGTGCCGCAGGTGGGGCACTCACCCTCCTCGCCGAGGTCCTCGTCCTCGACCAGGTCGTCGCATTCCTCGCACCAGGCCACTACGCGCCCCGGCCAACGCACACGAATACGAGCAAGGCACGGCGCCCCACCACTACTTGCCGCCTATGCGCACCCGCAGCTTCATCGGGGTGGCACCGAACTCGAACTTCTCGCGCAGTCCGCGCTCGATGTAGCGGAGGTAGGTCTGGGGCAGCCGCCCGTTGGTGAAGAGGGTGAAGGTCGGCGGGTCGATGGCCCCCTGCACGATGTAGCGGATCTTCGCCCGGGGGGCCGACTGGCGCAGCTGGAGCTCCTGGACGGCCCGGTTGAGGGAGCCGGTCGGGACCCGCTGGTGATAGGACTCCACCGAGTCGCGCAACGCAGGCAGGATGCGGTGCACGCCCTTGCCCGAGAGGGCCGAGAGCTTGAGCACCGGGGCCGAGCCGAGGAAGGCCAGCCGATCCCCCACCCCCGCCAGCACGTCGTCGCGGTCGTCGACTGCGACTTTGTCCCACTTGTTGAGCACCACGATGGCCGGGCAGCCCGAGACGCCGATGCGCTCGGCCAGGCGCTGGTCCTGGTGCGAGGCGCCGATGGTGGCGTCGATCACCAGCATGGCGATGTCGGCCCGCTCGAGCGCCCGCAGCGCCCGCAGGACAGCGTGGTGCTCGGTGCCGCGCTCGGTGCGGGCGGGGCGGCGAAGGCCGGCCGTATCGATGAAGCAGACGGGACCGTCGGGCGTCTCGACGACGGTGTCGATGGCGTCGCGGGTCGTGCCCGGCATGTCGTGCACGATGGAGCGCTCCTCGCCCAGGAGCTTGTTGAACAGCGTCGACTTGCCCACGTTGGGTCGCCCGATGATGGCCACCCGCGGCGTGCCCCCCGGTCCGGTGCGCGCCGCGGCCTCGGCGGCGGCCTCCTGCGCCGCGGTCGGCAGCGGCGGCGGCGGCAGCAGGTCGACCAGCGCGTCGAGGAGGTCACCGGTCCCCCGGCCGTGCAGCGAACTGACCGGAAAGGGATCGCCGACCCCGAGCGACACGAACTCCCACGCGGCGGCCTCCCGATTGGTGTCATCGACCTTGTTGACCACCAGCCGCACCGGGGGACCCGCCCGGCGGATGAGCTTGGCCGCGGCCAAGTCCTCGTCGGTGACCCCGGTGGTGACATCGACCACCAGGAGAATCACGTCGGCCTCGGAAAGGGCGCGCTCGGCCTGGCCGCTCACCTTGGCACTGAGCGTGTCGCCCCCGGCCAACCAGCCCCCGGTGTCCATGATGGAGAACGGCACCCCGACCCACTCGGCGGTGAGCACCTTGCGGTCACGGGTCACCCCGGGCTCCTCCTCGACCACGGCCGCCCGCTCGCCCACGATCCGGTTCACCAAGGACGACTTGCCCACGTTGGGTCGCCCGGCCACCACGACCATGGGCAGGCCGGTGCGCCCGGCCCGCGGCGACTCGGAGGGCGACTCGGATTCGGACTCGGCGTCAACCTGTTCCCCCGTGATCGGGACCGTTAGGTCGGTCATGCCGCGCCCGCCGACCGGAAGGAGGTGCCGTCGAGCGCGGCGCGCAGCGAGGCCCCGTCGGTCGGGACGACCTCGACGGCGAGCGGCAGGTCGGCCAGGGTCAGGCCGTCGAGGAAGCGGCCCTCGTTGAGGCAGGCGTCGGGCAGGAGAAAGCGGGTGGCCGAGGGGCCGCCGGTCGGGCTCGCCGCCGGAAAGTCAAAGGCGGCCAGGGCCCGGGCCACGTCCTCACCGGTGAGCAGGCCGGCCACGCCGATGTTGCCGCCGAAGAAGTCGTTGGGCACCCCGCGCACCGAGACGTCGTCCCGGGCGTGCCCGGCCACCAGCGGCCCGAGGATGCGGGCCCCGTAGGTGCCGGTCAGCACGATGACCGGACGGCGGTCGCCCCCGCCCTCGAGCACCGGGACCACGGGCAGGCGGGGCGCTCGATACCCCTCGGCCGGCGCCGCGTCGACCGAGGCGAAGAAGCCGTGACGCACCCCGCCGGGGCCGCCGGCGGCGGGGCGGGCGAAGGCGTCCACGAAGGCCCGGGCCATGCCGATGCCGTTCTCGTGCTGGGGGAACTCGTCGTAGGCCCGCGCCGCCGGAAAGTCCCGCCCGGCCAGGAGGTAGTACTCGTCGGCCACGTAGGCCAGCCGCCGCCCGAGCACCCTCTTGTAGATGGTTTGCCACTCGGCCACCGTGTCGACGACGAACGCCGCCTCCGCCGTCGTGTGGGCGCGCATCTCGGCCTCATTGGAGAACCGGCTGAGGCCGAGGGGGACGACGCCGACCGTGGCCAGCTTGGGGTACTCATCGAGGATGCCGGCCAGCGTGTCCTCCAGCGCCGCCCCGTCGTTGACGCCGGGGCAGACCACGACCTGGCCGTGGACCTCGATGCCGCCGTCGAGGAGCACCTGCAGCCAACGCAGGCTGGTGGCCCCCTTGGGGTTGCGCAGCATGTGGGCCCGGAGGTCGGGGTCGGTGCTGTGGATGGAGACGAAGAGGGGGCCGAGGCGCTCGGTGAGGATGCGCTCGGCATCGAGCTCGGTGAATCGGGTGAGGGTGGTGAAGTTCCCGTAGAGGAACGAGAGCCGGTAGTCGTCGTCCTTCAGGTAGAGCGACTTCCGCATGCCCTTGGGCAGCTGGTAGATGAAGCAGAAGGCGCAGTGGTTGTCGCAGGTGCGGATGCGGTCGAAGACGGCCGAGGAGACCTCGACCCCGAAGGGCTCGCCCGGCGACTTCTCGATCTTGACCAGGCGGGGCAGGGCCGAGGAGGCGCGCCTGACCATCACGCTGAGGTCGTCGGCGTCGCAGAGCTGCTGGAAATCGATGACGTCGCGCGGCTCCTGCCCGTTCAAGGAGAGGAGCTCGTCACCCACGGCCAGGCCGGCCCGGGCTGCCGGCGACGCCTCGGTGACCGAAGTCACCGTGGGAGCGGACATCGCCCCAGGCTACTGCCCTTCTCCCGGCGTCCCGGCCGGCGTCCCGGCCCGGGGTCCCGGCCGGCGTCCCGGCCCGGGCTCCCGGCCCGGGCCCCGCCCACCCCCCTCAAGGGAACAGGGTCACGATCCCGTCCTGGCCCTTCTTGGTCATCTTGGACATGAGGCCATGGAGCAGTTTGGGAAAGCGCCTCAGCACCCCGCTCGGCTCGATACCGATCGTCACCGTCATCACACTCCGCCCCGGCGCCTCAGGATCGGGCGCCATGGCCCAGTCCTCCACCATTGAGGTCAGCCCAGGCACGTTGGACCCCACCAGGGCGAAGGTCAGCCGCTCCCCCGGCACCCACTCCAAGAAGCGCTCCTGCACCCGGGTTGGGCCGACCCACACGGTGCGCACGGCCCCCACCCCGGCCGCCGGGCCGTCCACCCGCACCCGGCGCATGCCGACGCACCAGTCCGACCACGAACCCAGGTCGGAGAGCCGGTCGAACAGCTGCGCCGGGGTGGCGTTGACCTTGACCACGTTGGTGAGGACCACGGGCGCCGTGGGCACCCAGGCCAGGTTCGGCGCGGTGAGGCGAAAGGTAGGCACGAAAGGGAGTTTCGCAGACTCCCGGTAGCGTGGGAGGGGTGTCCGACGTCGAGCGGGTCCTGCTGGCCGAGCCCCGGGGGTTCTGCGCCGGCGTGGAGAAGGCCATCAAGGCGCTGGCCTGGATGGTGCGGGTCTTCGAGCCGCCGGTCTACTGCTACCACGAGATCGTGCACAACCGTCACGTGGTGGATCGCTTCCGCGACCAGGGGGTCGTGTTCGTCGATGATGTCGGCGAGGTCCCTCCCGGTGCCCCCCTCATGCTCAGCGCCCACGGCTCGGCGCCCGACGTGGTCATCGCCGCCCGGGCCCAGGGCGGGGTGGTCGTCGACGCCGTCTGCCCCCTCGTCACCAAGGTGCACCACGAGCTGAAGGTGCGCAGTCGCAAGGGCTACACCGTGCTGTACGTCGGCCACGCCGGCCACGAGGAGGCCGTGGGCACCATGGCGGTCGCGCCGGACTCCGTGCGTCTGGTCGAGCATGAGGAGGACCTCGACACCCTGAATGACCTCGGCGCGGAGGGGTCGCCGGTGGCCCTCCTGGCCCAGACCACCCTCAGCCACGACGAGTGGCGCGGCCTGATGGAGTCGGCCCGGCGCCGCTTCCCCGACCTCTGGATGCCCAACCGCAGCGACCTCTGCTTCGCCACCACCAACCGCCAGGCCGCCCTCAAGTCGATCGCCAGCGAGGCCGACGCCGTCGTCGTCATCGGCTCGGCCAACTCGTCGAACACGGTGGCCCTCCAGAAGGTGGCCCTGGCCTCGGGCTGCCCCCGGGTGCTCCGGATCAACGAGGCCGACGAGCTGCCCGACGACCTGTCGGGCACGGTCGGGGTCACGGCGGGGGCCTCCGCCCCCGAGGCGCTGGTCGAGGAGGTCATCGCCCGGCTGGCCCCGCGCGACGGGGTGACCGAGGTGACGGTGACCACCGAGGACGAGTACTTCCCGCCCCCGCCCGAGCTGCGCGAGCTGCTGCGGGCGGTGGGCGGCACGCTGGGCTTTCTGGCCGGGCGCCCCGAGGCCCAGCGGGCGGACCCGGCCGCCGAGGACCGGGCCGTCTCGGCCGCCGACGTCCTGGCCATGTTGGCCTCCTGAGCTGGTTCGGCGCGATGATGGGGCGGTGACGACCTTTACCCGCATGGATGAGTCGACCGCGGCGCAGTGGCAGGAGATCGTGGTCGAGACGATGGAGCACCAGCCCCGGGTGGCCGACCGCGTGCTGGGCCTGCTGGCCTCCCTCGAGGAGATCACCGACGGCTTCGCCGTCGACCAGCTGGTGCACTCCCTCCAGACCGCCACCAGGGCCGAGGAGGCCGGGGCCTCGACCGAGGTCGTGGTGGCGTCCCTGTGCCACGACATCGGCAAGGCCGTCTCGGTCTTCAACCATCCCAGGATCGCGGCCGAGATCCTGCGCCCCTACGTGAGCGACGAGACCTTCCACATGATCCTGGCCCACCAGGACTTCCAGGGGCGCCACTACTACGAGTACCTGGGGCAGGACCCCAACGCGCGGGACCAGCACGCCGGTGCGCCCTGGTACGCCCTGGCCGAGCAGTTCGCCGACGACTGGGACCAGACCAGCTTCGACCCCGACTACCCCACCAAGCCGCTCTCGCACTTCGAGCCCATGGTGCGCCAGGTCTTCGGCTCCCTGCACGCCTCTTGAGCGAATCCCCCGCCGCGCCCACCTCGAGCGCGAGCATCAAGACCGATCCGCAGAAGGCGCGGCGGGTCATCGCCCGGTCGCGCCAGGCCTTCGACGCCCGCTATCCCGACCTCAAGCTCTGCCCCGCCGTCGGGCTCATCTGCGCCTACGAGGAGGAGGCCAACATCGGCGCCGTGCTCGCCGCCATGCCGGCCGAGGCCTGCGGGCTGGCTGTCACCACCCTGGTCGTGGTCGACGGCGGCCGCGACCGCACCGACCAGGTCTCGCTCGACTCGGGCGCCATCACCTTCGTCCTGACCGAGAACCTGGGCCACGGCTACGCCCTGCGGGTGGGCTACGCCCTCTGCGTGGAACTGGGCGCCCAGTTCGTGGTCACGCTCGATGCCGACGGCCAGAACGACCCAGCCGAGATCCCCGTCATGCTCCAGCCGCTGGTCGACGACGAGGCCGACTTCGTGGTGGCCTCCCGCCGGCTGGGCCGGGACACCACCACCGACCGCTTCCGCAAGCTGGGCGTGCGCTTCTTCTCCGCCGTCATGAGCACCATGGGCGGGACCAAGCTGACCGATACGTCAAATGGGTATCGAGCCCTGCGGGTGGCGATGCTCGAGGACGTGGTGCACAAGCTGACCCAGTCCCAGTACCAGACGGCCGAGCTGCTGATCGTCTGCATGAAGCGGGGCTGGCGGGTCACCGAGCGCCCGACGCTGTGGCTGCCCCGGGCCTCGGGCACCACCAAGAAGGGCAAGAACTACCTCTTCGGCTTCCGCTACGGCCGGGTCGTGCTGGGCACCTGGTGGCGGGAGCGGCGGGAGACACCGCACCCCTGAGCTGGGACCGGGGCGCTCCATGACATCGGGGCGGGCCGGTGTCCCGTCGCGATGAGTTACCGACGGCCGGGTCGTCGGTAACGGCATGCCATACGCAGATGTCAACGGGCTGCACCTGTACTACGAGGAGCACGGCGAGGGCCTGCCGCTGGTGATCCTGCACGGCGGACTGATGACGATCCAGCTGAACTTCGGTGTCGCCCTGCCGGCGTTGGCCGAGCACCATCGGGTGATCGCGGTCGAACTCCAGGGCCATGGTCGCACCGCCGACGTCGACCGCCCCCCGACCTTCCCGGACTTCGCGGCCGACGTGGTCGCCCTGCTCGACCACCTCGGGATCGGGCGGGCCGACGTGTTCGGCTTCAGCCTCGGTGGGCTCACCGGCTACGAGCTGGTGATCTCGTACCCCGAGCGCGTCCGCCGGGCCGTCCTGGCCTCGGCCGATCACCGCAACGATCGTCCCGGCGAGCTGGACCCCGCCCTGCTGCCCACCCCGGACGACTTCCAGGCGATGCGCGACGCCTATGCCGCCACGGCACCCGACCCGGGCGCCTTCGAGGTGATGGCGGCCAGGACGAGCGGACTGGTGCAGTCGTTCACCGGCTGGACCGACGACCAGCTACGAGGCGTCCCGCTCCCGGTGCTGATCCTGGTCGGCGACACCGACTTCATCGGGGTCGAGAACGCCGCCGAGGCGACGCGGCTCCTGCCGCAGGGTCAACTGGCCGTACTGCCGGGCACCACGCACATGGCAATGGCCCGCAGCACCCTGCTGGCGCCGGTCATCGAGGCCTTCCTCGCCTGACCCGACCCCGTGGAGCCCGGTCCCCGGGGTCGGCTACCGCGTCACAAGCCCCGCTTGACCGTTCGCTCCAGGATGCCCAGGGTGGCGCGCAGGGCGGACTCGGGCACGATCGGGAAGCGCCCCTTGAGGTCGCCGGTCACCTTCGACCAGTCGTAGTAGGACGTCACGTTGGTGATCCCGTCGTCGGCGGCGTCCAGGCGGTAGCCATAGAAGTGCGGGACGGGGATATCGGGCCCGAGATCCCACGCGATCTCCTCGTCGCGCGCGAAGACGGTGATGTGCACGGTCACGTCGTACTTGCCGAGCGGGACGTCGTTGAGCGACTCGCGATCCATGTGGATGACGAAGGTGTCACCCACCTTTGCCGCGGGCTCGCCCGTGAAGTCCTGCAACATCCCAGAGGCGTCGATGGCCACATGGCCGGCCGGGCTACGCAAGATGTCGAAGATGGCGGCGGGCGGCGCCGGGATGGGCCGGGTCACCTCGATTCGGTCGGTCAGGAAGGTGGTATCTGGCATAGGGGGCTCCTCATGACGTGCGTGGGCTCGGCGCGTGACGCCTCGCGTGTACCTATTGGCGCCAGGACACCGCGTAGGTTCGAGTGGGTTCGGGCATTCCCTTGAGCAGGAGTTCGCCCAGGTCGTCAAAGCGAAACGGCTTGCCCATGCACAGCTCGCGGACGGCCACGGACACCGCGATGTCGCCGGAAGGAGCGGCGGCGCAGAGCCGAGCGGCCAGTTGCACCGCGGCGCCGAAGAGGTCGTCGTGGTCGTCAGTGACCGGCTCGCCGGCACTGATGCCGATGCTCACTTCGAACGGTACGGCGGCCTGCTGATTGCGTTCGTGGAGTCGACGTTG
Source organism: Acidimicrobiales bacterium (assembly GCA_036502025.1). Classification (GTDB taxonomy): domain Bacteria; phylum Actinomycetota; class Acidimicrobiia; order Acidimicrobiales; family RAAP-2; genus Bog-473. The sequence continues at coordinate 9,217 of DASXZJ010000043.1, forward strand.
CACGCCCACCGCGAAGTCGACGGCCGACACGACCGAGGTGAAGGCGGCCATGATGCCGTCGCCGGTGTGCTTGACCTCACGACCGTCGTGGGTGACGAGTGCGCTCCGGACAATCTCGTTGTGCTCGGTGAGGAGCTGCATATGACCGTCATCGCCGAGCTCTTGCGTCTGGGCCACCGACCCGCACACATCGGTGAAGACGATCGCCCGCAAGGCCGGCGCCGTGTACGCCGTGCCGACGGGGTGATCGGGCCGGGCCCCGAAGAAGTTGTTCAACGGCACGAAGCCGTCAAGCTCCAAAATGGTGCTGGCCAACAGGCCATGTGATTCCCGGTGCACCGTCTCGATGGCTTGTTTGCTCGGCCCTTCGGCCAGGCAGAACACCGAGCCGTTGTCGGGCTCGAACCAGTAGGTGAGGTATTGCACTCCATGCTGGTCCTGGATCGCCACATCGAGCTTGTGCGCGTCGGCCAACTCTTCGGGCGTCACTCCCGGGACGTCGTGGCGGTCCAAGAACATCGGCATTCGGTCAACGTACACTCCCAGCGGCCACCCAGCGCAGGCTCAGGCTCAGGCTCAGTAGCGCCCGGTCTTGGCCTTCGCCTCGTCGTAGACGGCCTGAAGCTGCCCGACCAGTTCCCCGGTGGCGGCGTGCACCGACGAGCGCGAGACGCGCCCGCCCCCGGTACGGGCCGGAGGCGCCAGGGCGGGGCCGATGACCACTTCGATGGTGTACGGCCGGGGTATGGCCTGCCCCTTGGGCATGGCCAGGTCGGAGGCGCCGATGCCAATGGGCACGATGGGCGCACCGGTGCGGGCCGAGAGGAACGCCGCCCCCTCCATCAGGTTCTCGATGGTGGGGCCGGCCCGGCGGGTGCCCTCGGGGAACAGCACCAGGACCTGGCCGCGCTGGAGCACCTCCTCGGCCCGCTGCAGGGCCTCGCGGTCCGCCGACTCGCGGTGGACGGGGAACGCGCCGACGTAGAGCAGCCAGCGGCCGAGCAGCTTGTTCTCCCACATGGAGTCCTTGGTCATGAAGAAGAGCTTGCGCCTGGTGCAGAACGAGGCGAAGCCGAAGTCGGCAAACGAGCGGTGGACGGGGGCCAGGATGACCGGCCCGGTGGCCGGGATGTGCTCCCGGCCGGCCACCTTGGGCCGGAACCAGAGCCGCATGACGGCGTTGAAGACGCCGCGGAAGATCCGGTACAGGACGGTGCGGCGGGGCTCGACCGCGAACTCCTGGTGGCGGCCGGGGGCCGCCGCCGCGGCCGCCGCCGGCGCCGGTGTGGGTGGAGGTGCCTCCGGGGTGGGATTCGGTGTGTCTAGAGCCACGAAAGGACCTCCTCGACCACATCTTGCACGGTGCGCCCGGTCGTATCGAGGAGGTGGGCGTCGGGGGCCGCCATCAGGGGCGACGCCGCCCGGGTGGAGTCGAGACGGTCACGGCGGGCCACCCCGTCGGGGGTCTCGTCGTGCCGGCGGCGGGCCCGCTCCTCGGGCGAGGCGGTCAGGTAGACCTTCACGGCGGCGTCGGGGAAGACCACGCTGCCGATGTCCCGACCCTCGACCACGCCCCCGCCGTGGGTGCGCGCCCAGGCCCGTTGGCGCGTGACCAGATGCCGGCGCACCTCGGCGTTGGCGGCCACCAGGGAGACGGCCCGGCCCACCTCGGGCGAGCGGATGACGTCGGTGACATCGAGGCCGTCGATCAGGACCCCGGGGCCGGGCTCGATCACCGCGTCGGCGGCCAGGGCGGCCACCCCCACATGGTCGTCGGGGGCCACGCCACGCTCGAGGGCCAGGGCGGCCACGGCGCGGTACATGGCGCCCGTATCGAGTCGCTCGACCCCGAGGCGGTCGGCCACGGCCCGCGAGACGGTCGACTTGCCGGCGCCCGCCGGCCCGTCGATGGCCACGATGAGGGCTCTGGTCCCGGCCCCGGTCAGGGCGGCCAGGTCATCGGCGAAGGCGGGGTAGCTGGTCCCGGCGGCGGCGAACCCGGTGAGCAGGCTGTGCTCCCCCGGCGCCGCCGCCAGGGCGGCGACGGCGCCCGCCATGGCCATGCGGTGGTCGCCGCCGCTGTCGAGGCGGGCCGCCCGCAGCGGCCCGCCCACCCCGGTGATGGACAGCGTGTCGCCTTCGACGGTGGCGGCGGCCCCGAAGGCCTGCACCAGCCGGACCACCGCCGCCAGCCGGTCGACCTCCTTGATCCGTAGTTCGCCCACCTCGGTGAAGACGGTGGTGCCGACGGCGACGGACGCCGCCACGGCGAGGGCGGGGATCTCGTCGAGCGAGGGGATCTCGGTGGCCGGCACGGTCGTCGCGTGGAGCGGTGCGGGCGAGAAGGTGGCCGAGATGGTGGCGGTGCGATCCGGCCCCGGCGTGACCACCACGGCGGCCCCCATCCGCTGCAGCACGGTCACGAAGCCCAGGCGAGCCGGGCCGTCGTAGACGTCCGCCACCTCAACCGCACTGCCGGGCACCACGCAGCCGGCCACCACGAAGAAGGCCGCGGCCGACGGGTCGCCGGGGACGGTCCGCTCGACCGCATGCAACGTCGACGCCCGGACGGTGACGACCCGGCCCTCGCCCCAGGGTTCGACGGTCACCTCGGCGCCGGCTTCGGCCAGCATCTCCTCGGTGTGCGTTCGGGTGGTGACGGCCTCGCGCACCACGGTCGGTCCCTCGGCGGCCAGGCCGGCCAGCAGGATGGCCGACTTCACCTGGGCGCTGACCACCTTGCTCGTCCAGTCGATCCCGCGCAGGCCGTCGCCCTTGAGGTGCAGCGGGGGCAGGCACCGCTCGCCGACGCCCCGCACGGCCGCCCCCATGAGCTGGAGTGGCTCCGCCACCCGGTCCATGGGTCTCCCCGACAAAGAGTCGTCGCCGGTCAGCTCGGTCTCCCACGGCAGCGAGGCGACCAGCCCGGCCAGCAGGCGCATGGAGGTGCCCGAGTTGCCGCAGTCGAGTGGCCCGTCCGCCTGGTGCAACCGGCTCCGGCCCCCGTGCAGGGCCACGCTGCCGTCGGGGCGGCGCTCGACTCCGACGCCCATGGCCTCGACGGCGGCCAAGGAGGCGGCGACGTCGGCCCCATCGGAGAGGCCGTGGACCACCGACGTGCCCTCGGCCAGGGCGGCGAGCAGCACGGCGCGGTGCGAGATCGACTTCTCACCGGGGGTCCGCACCGTGCCGCGGCAGGCGGCGCCTCCGTCGACGACCAGGATGCGGGGCAGCGGGACCGGACCGCTCACGAGAGTTGTTCGGCCCGGGTGCGGTAGCCGCGGCCCTCGACCGCCTCGGCCAGGCGCGCCGCCTCGCCGCTGTCGACCACCAGGATCAGCACTCCCCTCGGGCCCTCGGCCGAGTGGGCGATCTCGATGTCGTAGATGCTGATGCCCGCGTCCGCGGCCAGGGAGGTGATCTCGGCCAGGACGCCCTGACGATCGGGCACCGGGATCCGGAGTTCGGAGAGGTCGTCGGGGCGCACGATGCGGGCCGGCAGGTTGCGCCGGGCCGCGCTGGCCCGCTGCAGGACCCCGAAGAGGGCGTCGCGGTCGTGGCCGGCCACCCGGTCGCGCATGACCGACAGCTCGGCCACCAGCGCGTCGAGGGCGGCCACGATGGGCCCGGCGTTCTCCGAGCAGATGTCGGGCCAGATGCCCGGATGCCCGGCGGCCACCCGGGTCATGTCCCGGAAGCCGCCGGCCGCCAGGCGCAGCAGGGCACCGTCCTGCTCGGCGCCGGTGGCGGCGGCGTTCATCAGGGTGGCGGCCACCAGGTGCGGCACGTGGGAGACCACCGCCACCAGCCGGTCGTGGTCGGGGGCGGAGAGCACCAGCACATCGGCCCCGAGCCCGACCACCACCGCTTGGAGGCTGGTGAAGGCGCTCAAGTCGGTCGAGGCGGTTGGGGTGAGGACCCAGACGGCCCCCTCGAAGAGGTGCGGATCGGCCCCGCGTAGGCCCACCTGCTCCGAGCCGGCCATGGGGTGCCCGCCGATGAAGCGTGGGTGGTCGGCCGCCTCCACGATGGCGGTCTTCACGCCGCTCACGTCGGTCACCACGGCGTCGTCGCGCCGGCCCGGGGTGTCGAGGATCCGTCGGACCTCCTGGGCCACCGCGGTGGCCGGCGTGGCCACGAAGACCACCTCGGCCGTGAGGTCGTCCCCCACGGCGTCGATGGCACCCGAGGCCAGGGCCTCAGCCTGGTGCTCGGCGTCGGCGTCGAGGCCCGAAACGTGCCAGCCGCGCTGGCGCAGGGCGAGGGCGATGGAGCCGCCGATCAGACCGGTCCCCACGACGAGCGCCCGCGGGCGCGCCCCCGCGTCAGTCCGGGAGGTCATCGCGGAGCCCTTGGGCACCGTGGAGGTAGACGTGGTGGATCTCGTCCCTGGACCTGGTGGTGTGGACATGGAGCAGGACCCGGATGCACAGGGGCATGGAGCCCGGGACGGCGATCTCGGCGGCGCACAGGAGCGGCACGGCCCCGAAGCCGATCTCCCGGACGGCCGTGGCCGGGAAGATGCTGGTGATGTCGCCGGTGGCGGTGAAGACGGCGCTGATGATGTCGTCCTCGACCAGCTCGTTGCGCTCCATGATCCGGCGCATGAGCTCCTGGGAGCGCTGCGTGACCTGCTCGACCGTGTCCGCCTCGACGGTGGTCGCCCCGCGCAGACCTCTCACCACGGGCTCCCCAGACATGGCCGGTCATGCTACTGCCGCCGGTCCGGCGCCCCGAGGACTCGGTCGGGGACCGGGTCGCTGCGCCCGGGTGGATCGGCCCCGGTGAGAGGAACTCGACGTTCCGACGGCGGACGACCGTCTCCCGGAACTTCAATTCGGCGGTGAGTCGGAATTCGCAACTAAATGGCCGTGTCGTGTCTCACCCCCCACCTACGTGGCCGAGCGAGTCGAAATTCCGACTCGCTACCCCAGACACATGTCGGAAGGCTCGGACCGCCCGAGACCGCCCGACCCCACCAACCGCGCTCAGCACCCCCTCGACGACGGCCCAGCCGCTCCGGCCAGCGCCTGCACCTCGGCCGGGGTGAGGTCCCGCCAGCGCCCCGGGGCCAAGCCGGTGTCGCGCAGCGGCCCGATCCGGGTCCGGACCAGCCGGCGCACCGGGTGGCCCACCGCATCGCACATCCGGCGAACCTGGCGGTTCCTCCCCTCGTGAATGACCAGGCGCAGCACCCCCGGTGCCAGCACGCCCACCTCAGCGGGAGCGGTCCGGCCATCGTCGAGCTCGATCCCCTGTCGCAACTGCCGTAGACCGCCGGGCGCCGGCGTACCCCCCTCGACCTCGGCCACGTACTCCTTGTCGACGCCGTGGGAGGGATGGGCCAGCAGCTGCGCCAGCGCGCCGTCATTGGTCAGGATCAGCAACCCCTCGGTGGCCTGGTCGAGGCGACCGACCGGGAACACGCGGGGCTCGGCTGGCACCAGCTCCATCACCGTCGGTCGGCCCTGGGGATCTGACGCCGTGGTGACGACCCCTTCGGGTTTGTTCAACAGGTAGTAGACGAGGTCGGGCGCGACGGGAAGGAGGATCCCGTCGACCTCGACCCGCGCCGTGGTGACGTCGATGCGCCGTCCGAGGATGGCGACCGCCCCGTCCACCGTCACCCGGCCCCGAGCGATCAGGTCCTCACAGACCCGGCGTGACCCCAGCCCGGCGCGGGCCAGCACCTTCTGCAAGCGTTCGCCATCACCCCGGGCGACCTCAGGCGTCGTCGGATCCCATTTCGACTTCGACGTCGACCCCCAAGGCGCTCTGCAGGGCCAGCTCGAACTCCCCTGCCACCTCGGGTCCGGGGAGGAAGTCCTCGACCGGCGGCAGCTGCGCCAGCGAATCGAGCCCGAGGCGCTCCAGGAACAGATCCGTGGTGCCGAACAGCACCGGTTGTCCCGGCCCATCGGCCCGGCCCACCACCTCGATGTAGCCCCGCTGCTCCAGCAGCCGCGTCACGCCGTCGACGTTGACCCCGCGCAACGAGGAGATCTGGCCCCGGGACACCGGTTGGCGGTAGGCCACGATGGCCAGTGTCTCCAGCGCGGCGGTCGACAGGCGGTGCGAGACGTCCCGGTTGGCGAACCGCTCCACGTAGGCCGCCTGGTCCGGGTGGGTCTGCAGGCGGGCCCCGCCGGCGATCCGGGCCAGCACGAAGCCCCGTCCCGACTCCACGTACTGATCGGCCAGGGACTGCAGGGCCTCCTCCACCCGCTCGACGGGCTCCTCGAGCAACTCGGCCAGCAGGCTCGGGGCGATCGGTTCGACCGCCACCAGGAGCACGGCCTCCACGGCCCGACCCAGCTCGTCACTCTCCATTGCGCCAACCCGCTCCCAAACCCACTCCCAACCTCATCCCTCGTAGTCGTCGATCTCGATACCGGCCATTTCGCCCAACCCCCGGCCGCTGGTCACCCCGGCCCCGGCCGGCGCCCCGAACCCGTCGTCCGCCATCCACGAAATCCGCAGGTCGCCGAACGTGTGCCCCTGGCCCAGCGTGACCCGGCCCATCTTGCACAACTCGAGCAGGGCCAGGAAGCGAACGATCACCTCAATGCGGGTCCGGCACCCCTCGACCAGCATCCGGAACGAGGTGGCCCGGAAGGCCTCCGGCACCGCCATCAGGTCGGCCACCGCCTCGGACACCGACACGGTGTCCACGGTGACGTGGGAGAGGTCGACCCGGGGCACGGGCCGCTCGGCCGAGCCCCGCAGGTAGGCCCGGGCCAGATCCTCGGGCGTGATCCCGGCCAGGAGATCGGGCGCGTGCACCACGAAGCTGTCGTCAAGACCCACCTCACGGGGGATCGACCGGCTGGCCTGCTCCGCCAGGGCGACGAAGACATCCGCCGCGGCCGAGTAGGCCCGGCACTCGAGCAGCCGGGCCAACAGGAGGTCCCGCTCCTCCCAGCCGACAAGCTCGTCATCGTCCTCGGTGCTCTCCCGACCGGGCAGGAGCCGCTGCGACTTGAGCTCCACCAGGATGGAGGCGACCAGCAGGAACTCCGAGAGCTGGTTGAAATCGATGGAATGGCGCTGCTCGGTGAGGACGCGCACGAACCCATCGACCACGGGCAGCAGCGGGATGTCGAGCACATCGACCTCATGTGACGACACCAGATGCAGCAACAGGTCGATGGGACCTTCGAAGACAGGGGTGGAGACCGCGTAGGTCACGCTCCGACGTTACCGAACGCCCCCACCCCGTCCGTGCACCCCCAGCACACCCCCCACCCACCAGCACATACACCCGGACGACCCCGGACCACCCCGGCACCGACCACGCCAAGACCCCAACGCGCCCCGGCCTACCATGGCGGCCCATGAGCACGACCACGGGCAGGGTCCTCTCGGGTATCGCGCCCTCGGGCAACTTCACCCTCGGCAACTACCTGGGCGCCCTCAAGCACTGGGTGACCTTCCAAGACCAGAACGACGCCTACTACTGCGTGGTCGATCTGCACGCGCTGACCGAGCCCATCGAGCCGGCCGTGCTCCGGGCCAACTCGCTCGATGCCGCCCTCAACCTGCTCGCCGTCGGCCTCGACCCCGACCGCTGCACGATCTTCGTCCAGAGCCACGTGCCCGAGCACACCCGCCTGACCTGGTTGCTGGAGTGCAGCGCCACCATGGGCGAGCTCAACCGCATGACCCAGTACAAGGAGAAGTCGGCCCGCCACGAGACCGTCCGGGCCGGGCTCTACACGTACCCGGTGCTGATGGCGGCCGACATCCTGCTCTACGCCGCCGACGCGGTCCCGGTGGGCGACGACCAGCGCCAGCACCTCGAGCTGGCCCGGGAGCTGGCCATCCGGTTCAACAACCGCTACGGCGAGACGTTCACCGTGCCCGAGGCGGCCATCCCCGGCGCGGCCGCCCGGGTCATGGACCTCCAGTACCCCGAACGCAAGATGTCCAAATCGGTCGACTCCCCCCTCGGCACCATCGGGTTGCTCGATACGCCCGAAGAGATCACCCGCAAGGTCCGCAAGGCGGTCACCGACACCGACGGCGAGGTCCGCTACGACCGGGTGGCCAAGCCCGGCTTGGCCAATCTGCTCGACCTGCTGGCCGGGGCGACCGACCGCACGCCCCAGGAGGCCGCCCGGGGCTACGCCCGCTACGGGGACCTCAAGAAGGACGTGGCCGAGGCGCTGAGCGAACTCCTCCGCCCCGTGCGCGAGCGCCGGGCCGCTCTCGAGCGCGACCCGGCCCACGTGACCGCCGTCCTCGCCGCCGGCGCGGCCAAGGCCCACGCCGTGGCCTCCCTCACCTACGCCAGAGCCGCCGATGCCGTGGGACTGCTGCCCCCTACCGGCTGAGTCGGCTGCGGCAGCCGGGCCGACGCGCGCCCGGCCAAAAGGCACCAGGCGATCTGGACCGCCAAGCGAACCGGACTCAGGCGAAACGGACGTCGGCCCCCAGCACGCCGAGCCACCAGTTGTAGAGGTGGTCGATGGCCCACGTGAGCGGGCCGGGGTTGAGGTAGAAGTTCAGGATCACCAAGCCGAGGATGATCGGCATGGTGTAGGGCCTGATGCGCAGGTAGGTGGGCCAGTAGCGCTTGGGCAGCGCGCGCTCGAACACCACCGAGCCGTCGAGCGGCGGGATGGGTACCAAGTTGAAGGCCATGAGCCCGATGTTGGCCAGCCCGAAGAACAGGAAGAGCCGCGCCGCCAGCGACGGCGTGAAGCCGCTGAGGGTATCGGTGTTGAACGACGTGCGGAAGGCCACGATGAAGATGAACGCGCCGATGACGGCCAGCAGGGCGTTGGTCGCCGGGCCGGCCAGCGAGACCAGGACGCCTTGATTGCGGGGACTGCGGAGACGGCCCAGGTTGACCGGCACCGGCTTGGCCCAGCCGAATACGCCGAAACCCCCCAGCGCCAGCAGCGCCGGGACGATGAGCGTGCCCACCGGGTCGACGTGGACGATGGGGTTGAGCGTGAGGCGCCCCTGCCGTTGCGCGGTGTCGTCACCGAAGGCTTTGGCCACCCACCCGTGGGAAACCTCGTGAAGGATGATGGAGGGGACGATGACGCAGAAGAAGATGATGTTGTCGGTCGAGATGTGGTGCGAGCGCACCAGGGCGACGAGGACCACCAGCCCTCCGACCACCCACAGGGTCTGCTTGGTCCGCCGGTCCATGGGACGGCGACCCGATCCGGTCGCGCCCGGGTAGGACACCTACGGCTTGGCGGCGTCGGCGATGCAGCGCCGGGCGGCCGGCATGGCCTCCAGCCGGGCCGCGCCGATCGGCTTCCCGCACACCTCGCACGCGCCGTAGGTGCCGTCGCCCAGGCGGGCCAGGGCGGCGTCGACCTCGTCGAGGGCCTCGCGCAGTTCGGTGGCCAGGCGCTCCGCCTCACCGCGCTCGGCCGTGACCTGGCTCGAATCGGCGAAGTTGGCGTCGTAGTTCAGGCCGCTGCCCTCGTCCCCGTAGCCGAGCTCCTTGAGCTGGGCCTGGAGGACGCGCTGTTCGGTGGCTAGGAGAGCGGCGTAGTCGACATCGGCGGATTCGGCCGTGGGGGCCTCGTTCGGCATGGGCTCATGCTACGTGGTCCCCTCGTGCCTTTGTTCCCGCGCGGGGGTGGGCCGCCTCGTAGGCCCGCCGCAGGTGCTCGGGCGAGACCTTGGTGTAGCGCTGGGTGGTGGCGATGGAGGCGTGGCCCAGGAGTTCCTGGACCACCCGTATGTCGGCGCCCCGGGCCAGCATGTGGGTGGCACAGGAGTGCCGGAGCACATGGGGGCTGACCCGCTCGCCCAGCCCGACCCGGCCGGCGTACTTCTTGACCACCCCGAACGCTCCCACCCGGGACAGGCGGCCCCCCCGGACGTTGAGGAAGACGGCGTCGGCGTCGCTCCGACGCTTCCACTTGGCCGGCACCATCAGGCCCCTCCCCTCGCCCGAGAGCCACTGGCCCAGGGCTTCACGGGCCAGGCGCCCGAGCGGCACCACCCGCTCCTTGGACCCCTTCCCGTAGACCCGGATGAGCGGCAGGGCGTCGGTGTCGAGAGCCTCGGCCACGTCGCCGAGGTTGAGACCGGTGACCTCGCTGACCCGGGCCCCGGTCCCGTAGAGCACCTCGAGGAGAGCCCGGTCCCGCAGGATGGCCGGGCCGGTGCCCACCACGGCGCCGAGCAAACGGTCCGTCTCCTCCTCGCTCAGGGCCTTGGGCAGCAGGTCGGCCACCGCGACGCCGGGGAGATCGGCGGTCGGATCGGCGGACGACCGTCCCTCCTCGACCAGGAAGCGGTAGAAGCCCCGCAGGGTCGAGAGTGACCGGGCCACGGTCGACGCGCTGCGGACCCGCCGCAACGCGGCCACGTAGGCCGCCACATCCCCCGAACTGGCTCCCTCGAGGGTCCCCGATCCGATGAACGCCTGATAGGCCACCAGGTCCCGGCGGTACGACGACAGGGTGCGCGGCGAGCGGCCGCGCTCGACCTCCAGCCACGACAGGTACTCCTCGGCGCTGACCGGGAGCGGCGTCGTCACGGTCACGTGTCCAGATGGGCGCGGGCGAGGTAGAGGCCGATGATGGTGGTGGCATCCACCAGCGTGCCGTCGGCCACCAGCGCATCGAGGTCATGGAGGGCGATGGTCTCAATGGTCATGAAGCCCTCCTCCACGCCGACCGGGTTGGTCGGCACCGGGGTGAGGCCGGTGGCCAGGAAGATGGTGGTGCGCTGGTCGCTGTAGCCCGGCGAGTTGTACGTCCCCATCAACTCGACCATGGCGCGCGCTGCGAGCCCCGCCTCCTCGGCCAGCTCCCGGCGGGCCGTCGACTCGAGCGACTCGCCCGAGACGTCCCGGGTGCCGGCCGGTGTCTCGAGCACCATGTCATCGACCGAGGCCCGGTACTGACGGACCAGCGTGACCCGTCGGTCCTCGTCCACCGGGACGATGGTCACCGCACCGGGATGGTGGACGACGGAGCGCTCGAACGTCCGTCCGTCGGGGTCGGCCAGGACCACCTCGGCCACCGAGAAGAGATAGCCCCGGAAGACCTCCTCCTCCGAGACCCATCGAAAGGAGGGCACCGGGCTCAGGGAACGGTATCGAGATCGAGCAGGTGGGGCTCGCGGCCCTCGGCCCGGTCCAGCGCCGCCGCCACCAGTTCCCGGAAAAGCGGATGTGGGCGATCGGGGCGGCTCTTGAACTCCGGGTGGGCCTGGGTGCCCACCCAGAACGGATGCTCGCTCAGCTCGACGAACTCGACCAGCCGGCCGTCGGGGGAGCTGCCCGAGCAGACCAGGCCCACGGCCTCGAGTCGGGCCCGGTACTTGTTGTTGAACTCGAAGCGGTGACGGTGCCGCTCGGTCACCCCGAGGGTGCCGTAGGCCTGCGCCACCTTGGACTCGGGCAGCAGGGTGGCCTGGTACGACCCGAGCCGCATGGTGCCGCCCTTGTCGGTCACGTCGGCCTGATCGGGCATGAGGTCGATGACCGGGTGCGGCGTGAGGGAGTCGAACTCGCGGGAGTTGGCCCGGTCCAGGCCGGCCCAGTCACGGGCCACCGCGATCACCATCACCTGGAGCCCGAGGCACAGCCCGAGGCAGGGGATGGCGTTGTCGCGGGCGTACCCGGCCGCGGCCACCATGCCCTCGACGCCGCGCACACCGAAGCCCCCGGGAATGACGATGGCATCGAGGCTGCGGAAGCGATCCGAGCCAAGCAGGTCCGGGACCACTTCCGCGTCGATCCAGTCCAACTCGACCTCGGTGCCGTGGTGGAAGCCCCCCGAGCGGAGCGCCTCGACCACCGACATGTAGGCGTCGGGCATGTTGACGTACTTGCCGACGATGCCGATCCGGACCCGTCGGGTCAGGGACTCCACCCGCTGGACCAGGTTCTCCCAGCGGTCGAGGGTGACCATCGGGTAGGCCGACTCGTCGATCCCCAACGTGGCGCACACGTAGGCGTCGAGCCCCTGCTCGTGCAGCACGAGCGGGATCTCGTAGATGCTCGGCGCGTCCACGGCCGAGACCACCGCTTCCATCGGCACGTCGCAGAGCCGCGAGATCTTCCGCTTCAGCCCCTCGTCGATCGGCTTGTCACTGCGGCAGACGATCACGTCGGGCTGGATACCGCGACTGCGTAGCTCGGTCACCGAGTGCTGGGTGGGCTTGGTCTTCTGCTCCCCGGTGACCAGGTAGGGCACCAGGGTCAGGTGGATGTAGCAGACATTGTCACGACCAACGTCCCGGCGGAACTGCCGGATGGCCTCGACGAAGGGGACGATCTCGATGTCACCCACCGTGCCGCCGATCTCGACGATGACGATGTCGACGTCCTCGTCGGCCAGCTGGCGCACTCTGGTCTTGATTTCGTCGGTTACATGCGGGATGACCTGCACGGTGCGACCGAGGAAGTCGCCCCGCCGCTCCTTCTCGATCACCGAGCGGTAGATCCACCCGGTCGTCGTGTTGGACCGCTTGTTGAGATTCTCGTCGATGAAGCGCTCGTAGTGCCCGAGGTCGAGATCGGTCTCGCCGCCGTCCTCGGTGACGAACACCTCGCCGTGCTCGCCGGGGTTCATCGTCCCGGGGTCGACGTTGATGTAGGGATCGAGCTTGCACATGGTGACCCGTAGGCCACGACACTTGAGGAGTCGACCGAGCGAGGAGGCGGTGAGGCCTTTACCCAGCGAGCTGGAAACGCCGCCGGTGACGAAGATGAACTTGCTCACGCCGCCCGCTGGGCGCCGAAGGTCACGTCAAATGATCGGTGCACCCTTCCACGATAATCGACGGAGGGCGGCGTCGTGGTGGATTGCTCCGGTCGCTTCCAACGAGTCCGTCGGTCAATCGAGCCAGAAGCGCCACCGCCGACGGTTGCCCCGCACACCCTGGTACTTCAGGCCATGACCGCCGGGGCGCCTACGTCGAAGCCCCGAGGAGCTCGCGGGCGTGGGCCCGGGCCGCGTCGCTGTCGGGGTGGCCCGAGAGCATCCGGGACAGCTCGATCACCCGCTCCTCGGCCGCCACCACGGAGGCCGTGGTCACCGTTCGCCCGGCCACCTCCTGCTTCTGCACGCTGATCTGCTGGTCGGCCTTGGCGGCCACCTGGGCCAGGTGGGTGACCACCAGGACCTGGCGCGAGCGCGACACCTCGCGCAACGCGTTCCCGAGCGACAGCGCGGCCGCCCCGCCGACGCCGGCATCCACCTCGTCGAAGACCATGGTCTGGGGCCCGCCCATGGCCACCAGCCGGATGGCCAGCATGGCCCGGGCCAGCTCCCCACCCGAGGCCGCCTTGGCCAGGGGCAGCACCGCCTCGCCCACGTTGGCCCCGAGGGCAACCTCGATCGGATCGCCCGTGCCCCCGCGGGCGATCCGGACTTCGACCCGGGCCCCGGCCATGGCCAGGTCGGCCAGTCGCTCCCCCACCAGGGCGCCGAAGCGTTCGGCCGCCTCGCCCCGCACGGTGCGCACCGCGGCCTCGGCCACCGCCAGCTCCTCGGTGGTCGACGCCCGCTCGGCCTCCAGGCGGGCCGCCACTTCCTCGGCGTTGTCCAGTTCGTTCAGGCGGGCCGCGGCCCGTTGGCCGAAGGCCAGCACCTCGGAGAGATCCTCGCCGTACTTGCGCCGCAACTCGCCCAGCCGCCGGCGGCGCTCCTGCACCTCGCCCAGGCGGGCCGGGTCGTCCTCCCACGTCTCCATGACGTCGCGCAAGGCCCGGGCCACGTCGGACAGCTCGACCGTCGTCGCCACGATCCGCGCTCGATACTCCTCGAACGCCTCCCGACCCCCCAGCACGCCCGCCGCCTGACCGAGCCCGCCCAGGACCCCGTCGCCCTCGTCGTCGCGCCCCGACGCCGAGGCCGGATCCAGGAGCTCGAGCGCCTGGGCCGCGGCCTCGCGGTACGACGACGCGTCGGCCAGCCGCTCCTCCTCGGCCCGCAGCGTCCCGTCCTCGTCGGGACTCGAGAGACGGGCCGCCGCGATCTCGTCGACCTGGTAGCGCAGTACGTCGGCCTCGCGGGCCCGCTGCTGCTCGTCGCCGCCCAGGTCGGCCAACGAGGCGGCCAGCTCGCGGACCACCGAGCGCAGCCGGTTGACCGCCGTGAGATCGGTGCCCGCGTAGGCGTCGAGGACGGCCCGTTGCGCGGCCGGGGTCACCAGCGACTGGTGCTCGTGCTGTCCGTGGATCTCCACCAGATCGGCGGTGACATCGGCCAGGGCGCCCACCGGCGACATGCGCCCGTCGATCCAGGCCCGCGACCGGCCCTCGGCCGGCACGGCGCGGGCGACGACGACCTCGGTCTCCTCCCCTTCGCGCTCGGTCACGAAGCGCGCCTCGACCATGGCCTCGGCGGCGCCGGCCCGCACCATGCTCGGGTTGGCCCGGCCACCCAGCACGAGCTGGAGCGCCTCGACCACCAGGGTCTTGCCGGCGCCGGTCTCGCCGGTCAGCACGGTCATCCCCCCGGTGAAGGCCAGGGAGAGGTCCTCGATCACCCCGAGGTCGCGCACCCGCAACTCGGTCAGCATGCGCCTGGCCCGGTCTGCACGCGGCCCTAGCGGTCCCGGTCGGCCAGCAGTCGCACCCTGATCGTCCCGCCGAAGCCCTGGGGGTCGTTGCGCACCACCCGGACCGGCCGGTTGGCCACGCGGCAGGTCACCGTGGTCCCGGATTCGAACCGCCCGATCTCCTGGCCGTCGATCACCACCGCCGCCGCCTTGTCGTCGGCGATCACCACCGAGACGACCTGGTCCTCGGTCAGGACCAGGCTGCGGTCCAGCGAGAGGTGCGGCGCGACGGGGGTGACGACCATGGCGCGCAAGGTCGGAGCCAGAATCGGTCCGCCCGCCGAGAGGTTGTACGCGGTCGACCCGGTCGGCGACGCGATGAGGAGCCCATCGGCGGAGTACGTCAGGACAGCCTCCCCGTCGATAGAGGTGGCCAGGCGGACGGTGTGGCCGAAGACCGTCTTCTCCAGCACGACCTCGTTGAGAGCCAGGTACGGGAACTCGCCATGACCGGATGAACGGTCGCCGGGGCCGGCCGTACTGTCCGCTGACCCGCTGGCTTCAGCCGACGGGGAGGAGATGGCCGCCTCGAGGGCGCAGCGGGATTCGATAACCGCCTTGCCGTCGAACAAGCGGTTCAGGGCGACCCGGAGCTGATCGGGCACCAGGTCGGGCAGGTAGCCGACCCGCCCGAAGTTGACGCCCAGCACGGGCACGTCGTTGGACCAGGCCAGCCGCACCACCCGCAGGAAGGTGCCGTCCCCGCCCAGGCTGACCGCCACGTCGGTGCCCTTGAGGTCGACCGCGTTGACGTCGCACTCGATCCCGTCCTCGGTGACCACGTCGGGCGCGCTGAACCGCAGGATGCGGGTGGTGTCGTGGCGCGAGGAGAGCCAGTCCGCCGTATCGTGCGCCAGCGCCAGCGCGTCGGGGCGCTGGGGATGCACGAGAAAGGTCACCGTCGACATGGGGCGCCGGCCCGCTTCAGTCCGCCGCCGAGGCGGCCGCGTCGGGAGGGCCTGCTGCTTCTTCTGTCAGCTCGGTGAGGAGGCGACCGACCGCCGCCACCCCCAGACCCGGGGTGGCCTTGCGGGTGTGCAGCAGAAACTCGACATTGCCGGCGGGGCCGGTCAGGGGCGAAACCATCGCCCCCATGATGCCGGTTCCGGCGGCCTGAAGGGCGGACGTGACCTTCGCCAGCGAGCTGTGCCACACCGCGGGGTCCCGGACCACGCCCCGGCCCTTCGAGACGGCGGGCCGGCCCGCCTCGAACTGGGGCTTGACCAAGAGCACCAGGTCGGCGTCATCGGTGCCGATGGAGCCGCAGAGCGCGGGGGCGACCGTGGTCAGCGAGATGAAGGAGAGGTCGGCCGTCACCAGCTGGCAGGGCTCGAAGGCGGGGTCCCGCTCCCGGACGACCGCCGCGGTCAGCGTGCGCGCGTTGAGCCGCTCGAGGACGGTGACCCGGGGGTCGTGGCGCAGGCGCTGATCGAGCTGCCCGTGGCCAACGTCGACGGCGTAGACGTGGCGGGCGCCCCGCTGCAGGAGGCAGTCGGTGAAGCCGCCGGTCGAGGCCCCGGCATCGAGGACGCGGCGACCGTCGACACCGACGTTGAAGGTGCGCAGGGCGGCGTCGAGCTTCTCGCCGCCCCGGCTCACGAAGCGGGCCGGGGGTCCCAGGACCACGATGGCCTCGTCCGGCGCCACCAGGCGGGCCGCCTTGTCGGCCGGCGAGCCGGCCACGATCACCTGGCCGGCCGCGATGGCGGCGCGGGCCTCGGGCCGGCTGGATATGAGGCCTCGCCGTACGAGCTCGGTATCGAGCCGCCGGCGGGCCCCCCGAGTCAGCTGCCTGACCGACCCGGGCTGGCCTTCTTGGCCGGGGCCTTCTTGGCGGCAGCCTTCTTCTTGGCCGGGGCCTTCTTGGCCGGGGCCTTCTTCTTGGGCCGTCCCGACGGCGTCACCTTCTTGGCCGCGGCGCGGGCAGCCTTGGCTGTCTTGCCGGCCTGCCTGGTGGCGTCGTGAGTGGCCGCCCGCCCGGCCTCGGCCGAGCGCTTGAGCACGTCGGCCACGCGGTCGGCGATGGCCTCCAGCGACGAAGCGTCGATCTTCTTGAGTTGCGACGCCACCTCGTGGCGAATCAGTTCGAGGACCTGCTCACTGGTCTTGCGGCTGCGATCAACCAAGTTGTCCACCCACTCCTGTGCCTGTCCGCGCTGGATATCCCCGGCGCTCACCAATTCTCGCACGATTTCCTCCGCGCGGGCTCGGGTGACCTGACCGAAGACAGTGCCGGCTTCCACGTACTTCTTGATTCGTTCGTTACTTGCCATGGATGCAAGAGTATCTCAAGTGCTAGCTGATAGCAAGCACTAATTTGCCCGTTGTTCGAGGGTTGTTTGCACGAGCGTCGCCAGATCCTTGGCCACCGTGGCGGGCTCGGGGTCGGTGGGCACGTGCGCCGCATCGGTCACGCCCGAGAGCACCAGGGCGAACGGGATGCCCAGCTGCTCGGCCAGGATGCCGTCGGTGGCCGGGCGGTCCCCCACCATGACCCGGAGGTCGGAGGCCCGGGACCGGACCGCCTCGGCGGTCGGGAGATGGGGCTTGCCGGCCACCTCGGGCCGGGTCTCGGCGGCCGTGGCCACCGCAGCCAGGAGGGCGCCGGTACCCGGGAGCAGCCCGTCGGGCGTCGGGTGGGTCGGATCCTCGTTGGTGCCGATGAAGCGGGCCCCCTGGCGCACCGTGCGGGCGGCCAGCGCGACGGCGTCGAAGGTGAAGCTCCGGGTCCACCCGACGACGACGGCGTCGGCATGACCTCCGTCGACCATGGTCACGCCGCGGCGGACCAGGGCCTCGCGGACCCCGGCCTCCGCCAGCACCAGCGCGGTCGAGCCCACCGGCAGCATCTCGGCCACCACATCGGCCGAACTCAGGAGATCGGCATCCTCGGTGGGGATGCGGCACCGGGTCATCCGCTCGTGATACTCGGCCCGGGTGGGCGCCGAGTTGTTGGTGGCGAAGAGGACGCGGACGCCGGCGGCCCGCAGGTCGGCCACGGCGACATCGACGCCGTCGATGGGCTCACCGGCCAGCCAGATCACACCGTCGAGGTCGATGACCCAGGTGCCGAGCGCCGGCGGAGGCCACATAGGGGCGAAGGCTACCGGGCGACCGTAAGCTCGCCCGCATGGCCCAACTGCGCGTCGAGGGCAACGAACTGGTCGTCGACCTGAGCGCGGTCGAGAAGGCCGAAGCGTTCCATGGCGACGTCCGGGTACCCCTGGCCTCGGTGCAACGCGCCGAGGCGGTCGACGACCCGTGGCCGCACCTCCGGGGCATCCGCGCCCCGGGCACGGGCATCCCCCAGGTGATCGCGGTCGGGACCCGGCGTGGTGGCTTCGGCAAGGACTTCGCCGCCGTGCACGGGAAGGGCCCGGCCGTCGTGGTCGATCTGGGGGACGCCGACTACGCCCGCCTGGTGGTGACCGACGACGCCGCGGTCGAGGTGGCCGCCGCCATCAATGCGGCTCGAGGTTAGCCGGCAGGACCTGCGGCGCCGGGCCCGATCACCGTCCGAGGCCGGTGCGCTGCTCCTTCTTCTCCCGCTTGGCCTCGCGCTTTTCCTTGAGGGACTTACCGGGTTTCTTGCCCGCGGGTTTCTGGGGGGACTTCTGGGGCATGGTGCTCTCCTCTTCTGCTTCGTTCAGTTGTCGTGGTCTCGAGAGCGGTGGGATATCACCCTCGTTCCATTGTGCCCCAGTGCAGCGCGCCAGAGCACGAGTTGAGCCCAGACCCACCACCGGGCGCCCTTCAAGCGGCTCACCGACGTGCTGAGAGCGGAGGCATCCGCCTCCGCTCTCAGCCACATCAGGGTCGCGGTTAGGAGGTAGACACCAGCTTCTTGGGCGGCACCGAGGTCTTACCCTTGTAAGGCTTGACCGGCCCGGCTCCGGGGTTGGTCACCTCCACGAAGCTGACCGGGGTGGCACCGATCCAGCTGCCCGTCGGCGTCACGGCCGGTGGCGCCGTGCTGCTCAGCTTGTACACCGCTTCGCCTTCGAACCCGAAGTGCACCGAGCTCGAGTACGACAGCGGGACGAAGCCTGGCGTGACGAACTTCTTGCCCGACTTGGCGATGGCCGAGATGAGTCCGGCCCGGGTGAGGTTCTTCCCGGCGGCCTTCAGCGCCTGGATGAACGTGTAGCCCAAGGCGATCCCGTACTGCGTATTGCCGTCGAGGCCGTACTTGGCGTAGAGGCTGGGGGCGTAGTCGGCCAGCAGCTTCTTCTCGACCTTGACCCACGCGTTCGACGTGTCGGCTTCGGGTGCGAAGTAGGACGTCGTGATCACGCCATTGAGCAGACCCGTCGCCGCTTGCGCCTGCGCCGCGGTGCCGCCGCCCTTCTGGGTGAACCCGGACAGCAGCGGCCCGACGGTCGGCGCGTCAGCACCGACGCTGTCGACGACATACTGGGGCTGGAACCCGATGGCCGCGGCCGGCAACATGGCCAGGGCCGTGGCGGCCGGGATGGTGGCCAGCACGACCACCTGCGCTCCGGCGGCCTTCAAGGCTGCCATCTGGTTGGACAGCGGTCCGGCCAACGTGGCGGCGTCATAGGTCTGGCGCGACACCACCGACGAAGAGGCGAGCTCCATGTCGAGACCCTTGACCACGTCCTGCCCGAACTCGTCGTCCTGGGAGAGGTAGCCGATCTTCTCGCCGGCGAAGTTCGCCTTGATGTAGGCCCCCAGGATCTTGCCGTCGACCGTGTACGGCGGCTGCCAGCCCAGGCTCTCGGGGTACTTCGGGTCAGACCAGCAGTTGCACCCTGACTCGATGAAGAGTTGCGGCACTTTCTGCGAGTTCAGGAAGGATTGAACTGCCGCCTGTGTCGGGGTACCGAGCGAGCCGACGTCGGCGAAGATGTTGTCCTGGAGCACGAGCTTGCGGGTGAGGGTGGCGGTATTGGCCGGGTTGTAGCCGTCGTCGACGTAGTTGTAATGGATCTTGCGGCCGTAGACCCCGCCGTGGGCGTTGACCCAACTGAAGACGGCATTCGCCGCCGGTGCGATCTCGTCGTACCCCGGCGCAGCCGGGCCGGTCAACGGCACCGTGGCGCCGATCGTGATGCTGTTCGACGTCACCCCTGGCGTCGACGCGGCCGTGGCCGAACCCGTCAGCATCGTGGTGGCCAACACGGTACCCATTCCGCCCGCGGCCAGCACACGGGCCCATCGGGCTTTAAAAGTGTGATTGCTATGTCTCATCACTTCTCCTTTGTTCATGGTGTATTTCCTAGACCAAGTCGCGGCACCATGCTCGTAATGCGGTGCCAGCCCCAACGGAGACCACCCTGGATACCCGTTGGCGCCACGATCATGGCGACGATGAGCACCAGCCCGAAAATGATGGTGGCGAGGTACGCGCTGACGCCGTTCCCCAGGCTGAAGTCACCCGACAGCGACGTCGACCACTGCGGGAGGTAGACCAAGAGGACGGCGCCCCACCACATGCCCATCAGGCTGCCGGTCCCCCCCAACACCATGGCCGCCAGTAGCTGGATGGACAGTGTGAGGGGGAATTCGCCGGTATTCACCACGCCGGTCGAGAGGCCGAGAAACGCCCCGGCCAGGCCGGCGCACGCCGCGCTGATCACGAAGGCCAGCACCTTGGTGCGCGCCACATGGATCCCGGCGAGCGAGGCCGCTACCTCGTCATCGCGCACGGCCCGGAAGGACCGGCCGAAACGACTCGAGAGCAGGTTGGCCAGCAGCACCAGCGTCACCAGGGCGCCGATGATCTGGATCCAACTCAACCACTCTTCGGGATTGAGCGTCCCCGGGGCGGTGGGGACGATCGTGGTGAGGCCTTGATCCCCGCCGAACGT
Organism: Acidimicrobiales bacterium; assembly: GCA_036502025.1. Lineage (GTDB taxonomy): Bacteria > Actinomycetota > Acidimicrobiia > Acidimicrobiales > RAAP-2 > Bog-473. The sequence goes on from DASXZJ010000043.1 coordinate 29,595, forward strand.
GTCGCTCCACTTGTCGGCGATGGGAGGGAGGGCCAGGGCCAGCAGAAGGGTCATGCCGGCCAGGTACGGGCCTTTGAGCCGGGTGGCCGGGATGCCGATGATCAACCCCATGACCGCCGCGACGCCCACCGCGGCGAGGAGCTCGACGATGAAGTTGAGCTCGGTGTGCGTCATCAGGAGGGCGACGGTGTAAGCCCCGACCGCCATGAAAGCGCCGTGGCCGAGCGAGATCTGCCCGTTGACCCCGGTCAACAGGCTCAGGCCGGCCAGCGCGATCACGTAAAGCGCGATCTCGCCGATCTCGAAGTCGTTGTACGGGCTGACCGACGACGTCAACAAGTAGAGGATGGCCGCGCCAACGAGAGCGAGGATCAGATGCCGGACGAGCGGCTGGGTGGGCAGCCGCAGGTTGCGCCGCCAGTCGCCGTGCTCGGGCTGACCCAGGGCCGCGGGCGCGGTGTCGGTTACGGCCATATCACACCCGCCGGGCCGCCGGCCGGGAGAAGATCCCTTCGGGGCGAGCCATGAGCGCCACCATGAGGAGAGCCAGGGCGCCCAGCGGTTGGAGCCCCGAGCCCAAGTAGCCCCCGACGTAGGAGATGCACAGGCCGGTGACCAGTCCGCCGATCAGGGCACCCACGGGGCTCTCCAGGCCCCCGATGACCGCGGCGGTGAAGGCGTAGACCAAGTTGAGGTCCATGAAGTAGGGACCGAAGGAGCTGGTGGGCGCGACCAGGAAGCCGGCCAGGGCGCCCGCCACACCAGCGAGGGCCCACCCCAGGGTCAGGATCAAGCCCACCCGTACGCCGAGCAGTCTCGAGATCTCGCCGGCGAAGGCCGAGGCGCGCATGCGCAGGCCGAGGGAGGTCGCCCGGAAGAGGGCGAGGGTGGCCAGCATGAGGACCACCACGGCCACCAGGATGTACACGTCGAAGTGCGAGAAGGCGATCTTGGTATGACCCACCGTGAGCCCACTCTGGGAGAAGGCGGCGGGGAAGCCGCGGCTGGAGTTGCCGTAGATGGCACCGGCCAAACCCTCGAGGACCACGAGCAGGCCGATGGTCACGATGACCGGATTCAGCTCGGACTTGCCCTGCAGGGGACGGATCAGCACCCTTTCGACCGCGGCACCGAAGACGAAACCGATGGCCAGCACCATCACGAAGGCCCACCAGTACCCAATGCCCTTGTTGAGGAGGCTGGAGGCGATGAAGGTGGTCATCATGCCCATGGCGCCCTGGGCGAAGTTGATGATTTTGGTGGCCCGGAAGATCAGGACGAGGGAGAGAGCCAGGGCGGCGAAGATCATCCCGTTTACGATCCCGTCGAGCGTGATGTTGATGAAGAGGCTCACTAGAACCCCAAGTAGTGGTGTCGCAGGTCGCTGTCCGCCGCCACCACGTCGGCCGAATCAGACACCACCACCTCTCCGAGGTTGAGCACAATGGCCGACTGCGAGACCGACAGCGCACTGCGGGCGTTCTGCTCGACCAGCACGACGGTCATCTCGGTCCCGGTGGTCTGCTCCAGCAGCAGCGCCATCAGCTGCGCGGTGATCAGGGGCGCCAGCCCCAACGACGGCTCGTCCAACAGAAGAAGCTTGGGCCGTGAGATCAACGCCCGCCCGATGACCAACATCTGGCGCTCGCCCCCCGAGAGCGTGGAGGCATGGCGGTGGTGCAGCGGGCCCAGTTGCGGGAATAATTCGTAGGTGTCCTCGATGGCCTTCTGACGGTCACGCCGCCCGATGCACCAGAGGGTGGCCAGGCGGAGGTTCTCCTCCACGGTCAACTCCTCGATGATGCCTCGCCCCTCGGGCACGTGCGCCACCCCGCGGCGCGCAATGCTTTCGACCGCGCGGCCGAGTAGCTCGTCCCCTCCGAACCGCACGGAGCCCGAACGTGGCCTGACCAATCCGGACATGGTCCGGAGCAACGTCGTCTTGCCGGCGCCGTTGGCACCCAGAATCGAGGTGATCCCACCGGGTTGCGCAGTGAAGGACACCGAGCGCAGGGCTTGCACCGCACCGTAGGACACGGTGAGATCGTTGACCTCAAGCATGCCGGGCTGCTTCCGCGACGGTCTGATCGACCACCTCGCCGAGGTACGCCGTGGCCACGGCGGGAATGGCGCGGACGACCTCGGGCGTTCCGTCCGCGATGACCTGGCCGAAATTCAGGACGACCAACCGATCACAGACCGACATGACCAGATCCATGTGGTGCTCGACCAGGAGGATACCCATGCGATTGCTCAGATGTCGGAGCAGCGCGCCGAGATCGCTCATCTCTTCGTTGGAGAGCCCGCTGGCCGGCTCGTCCAAGAGGAGCAGTCCCGGCTCGGCCATGAGGGCCCGCGCCAGGGCGGTGCGCTTCTGGATGGCATAGGGCAACATCGACGGGTAGTGACGGGCGTACCCACCGACACCGAATTCGTCGAGCAGCGCGCGGGCCCGCGCCGCCACCTGGCGTTCCTCCCGGCTGGAGCGCCAGAGACCGAGGAACGCCGAGCCCAGGTCACTCCGCACCCCGTTCTGCGCACCCACCATGACGTTCTCAAGGACGGTCAAGCCCGCGCAGAGGCCGACGCCTTGCAGGGTCCGGGCGATCCCCAGTTTGGTGAGGTCATGGGGACGATGATGCGTAAGGGCTTTCCCGTTGAAGGTGACCGATCCCCCGATGGCTCGCACGAAGCCGGAGATGACGTTGAACAGCGTGGTCTTGCCCGCCCCGTTCGGTCCGATGACGCCGACGATCTCGCCCTTGACGGCGGACATCGAGACGCCGTCAAGGGCGAGGAGTCCGCCGAACCGGACGCTGAGCTCTTGGACGATGAGCCCTTGGCTGCCACCGATATCGAGCAGGTCACCCACCACGGGTCAGGCGCCTCCTGGCTAGCGCGTTCCCACCGCGACAGAGGGGGAAGGCCACGCCCTTGACGCCACTGACCAGCAGGCCCCCCGGCATTGTCGGCGATACTACCGAGGACGCCCGTAACGTGCGCAGACCAGGGACACCTGCTGGAATACGGGCAAGCTAACGTGCTGGGACATTGTCTGACCATGAGAACCGAGTCGGGACCATCTCACACGATCACTCGCCCGCACGCGAACGTGTGGTGGCCACCCGGGGAACGGCACAGGAGGAACGCATCGCGGTGAGAATCCAGAACCGCCCGATTCGGTGGCTGGTCGGCAGCGCCGGGACCCTGGCGGTGGCGGTGGTCCTGGCGGCCTGTGGTAACTCGGCGCCTCCACCCGCCGCCTCGACCGCGCACCTCCACTCCGTGCTCAACCCGGCTCCTTCGCCTCCTCCCGATTCGACCACCACGACGGCACCCGCGCCGTCGACCACCACGACGACGTCACGAAGCACCTCGACCACCAAGTCCACCTCGACCACCAAGCCTCCGACCAAGAAGTCCCCATCAACGTCGACGACCACGGCCCCGCCGTCGGCGACCACGACCCCGACCACCGACAGCCCGACGACCACCACTTCTCCCCCGCCACCGACGACCACGACGACGACCACGCTGCCCGGCTCGGTTCTGGTCGAAGCCACCCAGACCAACCTGGGCTTCGTCCTGGCGACGTCCAGCGGTCAGATCCTCTACCTCCTGACCGGCGATTCGACGACGCAGTCGAATTGTGTGTTCCCGTGCACCTTCATCTGGACGCCGCTCACCACCACCGGCGCCGGTGTGGCCCGAGGTGGTCCGAGCCAGTCGTTGCTGGGCACGATCCGTCTACCCAGCGGAACCCTGCAGGTGACCTACGCCGGTCACCCGCTTTACACCCACACTGGTGAACAAGCCGGCCAAACCACCGGCGAGGGTGTCAACTTGTTCGACGGGACGGGCTACGTGGTGTCGGCGTCGAACGGTGCGGCTGTCACCTAACTCAACGCGATGAGGTAGGTCGGATCCGAGAGGGTGCGGGCCACGTCGGCCAGGAAACGAGAACCCTGCTCGCCGTCGACGAGTCGGTGATCGAACGAGAGGCCCAGGGTCGTCACCGAACGCAGGGCGATGCCGCCCTCGTACTCCCAGGGCCGGCGTCGAACCGCCCCGAAACAGAGAATGGCGGCCTCACCGGGGTTGAGGATCGGCGTCCCGGCATCGATCCCGAAGACGCCAATGTTGGTGATGGTGATGGTGCCGCCCTCCAGCACCGCCGGTCCGCACTTCCCCTCCTTGGCGGCCTCGGTGAGCTCGGACAAAGCGACGGCCAGCTCGCGCAGACCGAGGCGGTGAGCCTCCTTGATGTTGGGCACCATGAGACCCCGCGGCGTTGCCGCGGCGATCCCGAGGTTGACGTAGTGCTTGGTGACGATTTCCCCACGGGCTTCGTCCCAGCTCGAGTTGAGGCTCGGGTTATCGCGCAGCGCGAGCAGGGTCGCCCGGGCCAACAGGGCGAGCGGGGTGAGGCGTACTTTCTCGAACACCACATTGCTCCGCAGCCGTTCCAGCAGCTCCATGGTCGGCGTGATATCGATCGTCACGAACTCGGTAACGTGCGGCGCCGTGAAGGCGCTCTGCACCATCGCCTGGGCCGTGAGCTTGCGGACCCCCTTGATCGGCGTGCGCGTCTCCCGTTCTCCCCCCATCTCGGGAGCCACGGCGACCGGGGGCCCGCTGCCGCCGGTGCGCGCCAGGACATCCTCGCGGGTGATCAGTCCGTCGTCACCGCTGCCCTGAACGTCGGCCAGATCGACACCCAGTTGGCGAGCCAGGTACCGCACCGGTGGCTTGGCCATCACCGGGGCCTCCACGTCGCTCGATTTCTTCGACGTGGCGCGATGCCGGCGGCTCGGAGCGGCGTGCGAGGGTCCGTAGCCCACCAGCATGGCGGTCCGCTCGCCACCCGATGCCATCTCTGTCCCGGCCGCCACCGTGATGGAGATGATGGGAGCACCCACCGCGACGGTGGTCCCCTCCTCCACCAACAGCTCGGCCACCTGACCTGCGAACGGCGAGGGGAGTTCCACCACCGCCTTCTCGGTTTCGACCTCGGCCAGGGTCTGGTTGAGCACGATCTCATCCCCGGTGGCCACGTGCCAGCGGACCAGTTCGGCCTCGATCAGGCCTTCTCCCAGATCGGGGAGCTCGAAGGTCCTCCGATCGGTCATATGGCGAGCGACCGGTCCACCGCGTCCAAGATGCGGTCGACGTCGGGAAGGAAATGCTCCTCCAGTTTCGCCGGAGGGTAGGGAGTGGCGAATCCACCCACCCGCAACACGGGGGCTTCGAGGTGGTAGAAGCACCGCTCCGTGATGCGAGCCGCAATCTCGGCTCCGAGACCCAGAAACACCGAGGCTTCGTGCACCACCACCAGGCGACCGGTCCGGCGCACCGAGGCTTCAATAGTGTCGAAGTCAATCGGTGAGAGCGAGCGCAGATCGATGACCTCGAGAGAGACGCCTTCCTCCGCCGCCACCCCAGCCGCCACCACCGCGATGGCGGCCAGTGGCCCGTACGTGGCGATGGTGATGTCCCCACCGTCGACCACCGTCCTGGCCCGGTGCAATGGCAACGAGGGATCGGCATCCTGGTCCACGTCGCCCCTCTCCCAGTACCGACGCTTGGGCTCGAAGAAGATCACCGGGTCGTCCGAAGCCACCGCCTGTTGGATCATCTGATAGCCGTCCGCCGCGTTGCTGCAGGTGACCACCCGTAGTCCGGCGGTGTGGGCGAAGTACGCCTCGGGCGACTCCGAATGGTGCTCGACGGCGCCGATGCCGCCGCCGTAGGGCACCCGGATGGTCAGCGGCATCTTGACGCGACCCTTGGTGCGGTAGTGCAGCTTCGCCACCTGGGACACGATCTGGTCAAAGGCCGGGTAGATGAAGCCGTCGAACTGGATCTCACAGACGGGGCGGTAGCCCCGCATGGCCAGGCCGACCGCGGTCCCGACGATGCCCGACTCAGCCAACGGCATGTCCATGACCCGGTGCTCGCCGAAATCTTTCTGCAGTCCCTCGGTGACCCGGAAGACACCTCCGAGCTTGCCGATGTCCTCACCCATGAGGATGACCTTGGGGTCGGCTTCCAAGGCGCGCCGTAGACCGGCATTGAGTGCCTTGCCCAAGGCCAGGGGGGTCACGAGTCCTCCGATCTCGCGAGGTACTCGGCGAACTGAGCTCGTTCTTCCTCGATGAGGGGATGGTCCTCTTCGTACACCTCGTCGAGGAGCGACATCGGTGGTGCTTCCACGGTGTGGAGGCACCCGAGCCGAAGCGCAGCCGCCATCCGGTTGGCCTCGTCGTCGATATGCGCCAGGTGCTCATCACTGACGAGGGACTCACGTTCGAGCAAGGCCCTGACGCGGGCCAGCGGATCCTTGGCCCGCCAGAGGTCCTCCTCGGCCGCGGTCCGATACCTCGACGGATCATCTGACGTGGTGTGCGGGCCCATGCGATAGGTCACGGCCTCGATGAGAGTCGGCCCCTGTCCCGAATGCGCCCGTTCGAGGGCCAGGCGTGTGGCGGCCAGCACGGCGAGTACATCATTGCCATCGACCTGGATGCTGGGGACTCCGAACCCTTCACCCCGCTGGGTGATGGTGGAGTGGGCCTGCAGACCCACCGGTTCGGAGATGGCCCATTGGTTGTTCTGGCAGAAGAAGACCACGGGCGCTTGAAAGCTCGCCGCGATCTCCAGCGCCTCGGAGATGTCACCTTGACTGGTGGCGCCGTCGCCGAAGTAGGCCATGGAGGCGCTGGTGGCGCCATCGTGCTGAATGCCGATGGCGTATCCGGTGGCGTGAAGGGCCTGTGCGCCCACGATGATGGCCGGTGTGGCCATGCCGAACTCGAAGGGATCCCAACCCGACAGGGTAGAACCGCGCCAAAGTCGCAGCAGCATGACGGGATCGATCCCACGGCAGTACGCCACGGCGTGCTCGCGGTAGCTGCCGAACACGAAATCATCGTCGTGCAGCGCCCTCGCCGAACCGATCTGAGCCGCTTCCTGGCCCAGAAGAGGGGCCCACAGCGCCAGTTCGCCCTGCCGTTGGAGGGCCGTCGCCTCGGTGTCGATCCGGCGGACCACCACCAGGTCCTGGTAGAGCGACCGCAATCGGTCGCCATCGACATCGGCGACCCACGGCCAGAACTCGGGACTGTCGGTCCGCGCCCCGTCAGGCCCAATGAGCTGGACCAGTTCAGGCGCCGGCGCTCGCTCTTCGGAGTGCCGGGAGAACGCATCGAGCGCCAGCGCAGATCCGTAGGGGGACTCACCCGTCATCGGCCCGTCAGCCCCTGCCAGCTTCTCGTAGGTTCGGGTGTGTGCTGCGTTGTCACGAGACCATCTCCCGGGGCGGCCAGACGAAATCTCCGATGTCGTTACCGTGGCACTTCTCTGCCCACCGGGGAGGTTTTCCACACGAAATCCTCTCCACGGGCTCGATTATGGGTGCTTTCTTGCGTCAGCTCGTAGCATTCGAGATGCCGACCACCAGGGCCGCCGTGAAGCGCACCCTCCGAGCTCGCCCGTGACCGACGACGACCCGCTCGACGCCGGCCCCTTCTCCACGTGGGTGGCCGGCATCCAGGCGGCCCTGAGAGGCGAGCGGGACTCCGACGTCCCGTGCGGGGGGTGCACGGCCTGCTGCCGGTCGTCCCAGTTCGTCCACATCGGCCCGGAGGAAGTCGACACCCTCTCGCATATTCCCGACGAGCTGGTGTTCCCGGCACCCCGGCTTCCCGACGGCCATGTCCTCCTGGGTTACGACGAACAAGGGCGCTGCCCGATGCTGACCGAGGCCGGGTGCTCAATTTACGAGCACCGACCGAAGACCTGCCGCACGTACGACTGCCGGATCTTTCCGGCGGCCGGGATCGACGCGTCCGACGGAGCGCCGGGCGTCATCGCCCAACAGACGAAACGCTGGAGCTTCAGCTATGCGGACCAGACGGACCAGACCGAGCATCTCTCGATTCGCGCTGCCGCCAGTTTTCTGGCCGAGCATCCCGACCTCGTGTCGCCATCCGGGCCGGCGCCGAGCGCGACGCACCGCGCCCTCTTGGCCATCGAGATCCACGACGCCTTTCGAGGCCATGACGCGTCAGGAGAAATGGTCCAGGTCGCTCCGACACCTGAGGCGGTTCAGGTCGCGCTTTCGCGGCGGCCATATCCCGACCCAACCTGACGGCGACCCGGGCTACCCCGTAGGCACCGCTCCGACGATCTCGATCACGTCGACCCCGATGCCAGCAGGGTGCCCGAAGAATCCCGAAGGATCGCCGCTCACCGGCGGCCGGGC
>DASXZJ010000044.1:0-30514 GCA_036502025.1 Acidimicrobiales bacterium
CAAGGTCAATAGGACCTCAAGCGGGGTCGGATGTTCAGATACTCATCCAATCCCGTCAACTCAAAGAGCCTTCGGACTTTTGCCCGAGGGGAGAAGATGATGAGTTCTCCGCCCATCGCCTCGGCTCGCTTGTGCTCGGCGATAATCGCCGAAAGACCGCTCGAATCCATGAACTTGAGTTCCGCCAGGTTCAGGGCCACATGTTTGATCCCGTCTCTGGCCAACGCCGCAAACTCTTCATAGAGTTGTGGCGACGTCGACAGGTCGAGCTCGCCCTCAAGCATTACCAGGGCATGTGACGGTTCAGCCGTGCGGATTTCCGTCGCCAAAAGCTCGTTGCGTGTGAGGACCAGTGCCATCGGCCACCTCCTGCTTTTCGAAGAGGATCGTCAGCGGCGGGAACTGCAACGCAAAAAACAGCACCCATCGGGCTGCTCTCTAACCCGGCCAGCGCCCACCTTAGGCATGAGCAAGTTCTGTTGCAATAGATGTCTTTTGCACGGCCAGAACGTACCTATCAGTATGGAAAACCCATCACCGGGGGTACCGCGGTCCGGACAGTTTCTGCTCGAAAGGTGGTTACAGGACACCGGCGACTTAGTGTCGAGAAGCCTTGGGGAAATCCCTCAGGTGGTCGTACAACGTGATGAGACGGGAAATGATCGGCGCTTGTTCCAACCAGCGCGGGCCACTCGGATCGAGATTCGTCGGCGCATGTTGGGTCACATGCCGCTCAGACTTGAATGAGGCGGTGTCTTCGCTTTCCGCCAGGGCCCGCTTCATAGTCGGTATCGCCTGCCCAAGCTCCCACTCAATTTCCGATCCGACGATCCGCATCAGAACGCCAAGTTCGACATCGAAGTCCTGGCCAGCATTCAGATTGATTCCCTGCACACCGCGGGACATCTTCTCAACGCGATCGATGGCCTCGCGGCGATCGTGTGTTGCCCTCCGCAGGCGCTCAGACATGGCCCTGAGGGCGGGTATATTCGCCAAGGCGCCCGTCACATCTACCAGCGCAGACTCCCGTGTCGCCACACGGCGGACGAGCGTTTTTGCCATATCGCCATATTCGGCTCGCTCTTCTACCGTCACATGGCGGTTGGCGTTGAGTTGCCCGAAGAGTTTCTCGAGTTCGATGTCCTCACGTTCAAGGACATCGAGAGAAGTCTGTCCATCTCCCAACTGTGGCCCCTTCACGCCCACTCTGTTTCTTCCACTCGTGCCACCGCGCAATTTATTCCCCTCATGGCTCGATTCCTAACTTTCGTCAGCAATCTCGTCCGCCAGGTGTGCCGAGCCACACATCGATCAGGATGGAGAGCGGGGGCGGGCACTACTCGAAACCTTCAGGGAAACAAGGGGTTGCGCGCGGATGCAGCCCGTAACCTCCAATCGGGCTTAGCGCCGACACCCCGCTCCGGGGTGCAGCTTCCGAGCCGCCGCCGGAAGCGCCATGACCGAACCAGAATCAGACCAGCCGGATGCGGCACCGTCACCCGCCGGTATGGGAGCGCCGTCATTCACAGAGGCGCTGCAGCGAATCGTCGATCTCGCATGCTCTGGCCTGAGGGGCTGCTCGATGGCAGGTATCACACTGCTCGAGCGGGAGGGTCCAACAACTGCAGTTGCCACAAGCCGGGCTGCGGCGCGGATCGACGCCATCCAGTACCGGCACAACCGAGGGCCATGCCTGGACTCATACCGGTTCCAGGTGGTGACTCGTATCGAGGCGACGGACACCGATCCGCGCTGGCCTGAGTTTTCCCGCGAAGCCGCCGCCGAAGGGATCCGTTCGACCCTGTCATTTCCCCTAGTGGTGAGGGGCGACGGAATCGGAGCCTTGAACCTCTATTCGTCGTCTGAATCGGGTTTCGACGAACGGGACGAGGAAACCGGAGCGATTTTCGCCGAGCATGCCTCGCTAACTCTGGCGAACGTTCGAGCTTTTTGGCACACCGAAGCCCTCCGGAAAAATCTCGAAGACTCGCTGTCGACACGCGGCATCATCGATCAAGCCATTGGAGTACTGATGGCACGGGAAGGGCTGAGTGCGGACGACGCCTTTGAGATCCTTCGTCGAGCCTCTCAACGAGAGAACCGCAAGGTCCTTGATCTCGCGAAGGAGATCGTCAACCGGACCGAGAATCCTCGGACGCGCCGATAACCTCTGCGTCCAGGGTTAGAACCAGGCCCAACTGGGGATTATCCGTAACATGAAGAAAGCCGTAAGCGGTCAAGGGGCTGAAGATATCGACGCCCCTATGACGAACGACCCTGCTCTCCACGCCCTCACAAGCCTCTCCGAGACCGCCACCGAGGGAGCGAACCAACTTCACGCAATTGATGCTGACATTTCAGCCATGAAGGAGCAAAGAAAACGCGGCTGGTCATGGAGCAGGGTCATCTCTGCGGCCGACTCACCGAATCCCTTGTCGATTGTGGCACGGATTGCCTCGGACCTCAGTCGTGCGAACGGGGCCCTCCGGCGTGCCCTGGCTCGCGCGCTCCGCGATGAAGGAACCCAGCTCACAGAGATAGCTCGCCTCTTTGGCGTGACGCGTCAGCGCGTCAGCGCCCTACTACGTCCCGATCGCTCGAGGGGCTGAGCCAAGGTACGTGGCCTTGCCTTGTGCCAAAGAGAACTGCATCCGTTGCACCACGACGGGTCTACCGGCCTAACCGAGCCGGGGAACCAGCTCCTTGGCGTAGAAGTCGAAGAATCCCGCCTGGTCAGGCCCGATCTGATTGACATAGACCTCATCGAATCCGGCTTCGAGGTACTCAGAGATGGCGCGCAGATGACGCTCGGGATCGGGACCGCACGCGATGACATCGGCCACCATGTCCTCCGTCACGATCTCGGCGGCCGCTTCGAAGTGTGCGGGCATCGGCAGTTCCTGACTCAGTTGCCCGCTGAGGCAGGTGGTCGGCCACAACTCATAGGCCAGCTTGCGCGCCTGGCTCTCATCGCGATCCCAGCAGACCTTGACAGCAGCCAGTGCCGGGCCTGTTCCCCCATGCTCTCGATACGTCTGCAGCATCTCCTTGTCGGGTGTGACCGTGATAAACCCGTCTCCAATCTCCGCCGCCACACGGGCTGCCTTCGGGCCGAACCCCGACACTGCCATCGGAGGCGGCGAGGGGGGCACCGAATAAAGCCGGGCGTTCTCCACGGTGTAGTACCTCCCGTGGTGATTTACGAGCCCACCCTTCCAGAGCTCCCGGATCACCGTGACGGCCTCTTCCAACATTTCAAGCCGAGTCTCGACTCCCGGCCACCGGTGCCCGAGGATGTGCTCGTTGAGGGCTTCCCCCGAGCCCACACCGAAAACAAACCGCCCGTCGAGCAGCAACTGTGACGTGGCCGCCGCCTGAGCCAGGATGGCCGGGTGGATGCGAACCGTCGGACACGTCACACCGGTGGTGACCCGATGCTTCGTCGCCGCGCTGATCGCCCCGATCACGCTCCAGACGAATGGGCTTTCGCCTTGGCGGTCCGTCCACGGGTGAAAGTGATCCGAAATGAAGATCGAGTGCATGCCAGCTACCTCGGCCAACTTCGCTTGGGCCAGCAGATCACGCGGCCCATGTTCCTCACTCGAGAGAAAAGCGCCTATCTCGGACATGGTGTCGCCTCCTTGGAAGTTGCAGCCCTGGTCCTGAGTCCTTCCCAGCCGGACCACGGCTGAAACGATCGGCACGCGGTAGGTGCTTCCTTCCGACGGCGCCGATACCCGACTTCTGTCACCTGTCTGTCGGTCAAGGATCTGCACCCTCCGACGCATACTCCGCGGAGCATGGGGTAGTTAGACATCCGTGCACCTGACCGCGGCCCGCTGATTGCCCCTCCGATGGCGCCAACGAAAGAGTGGAGCGCGACGTCCTCTGAGACCCCCCAACTCTCAGCCTCGGCGGAACGTGCGTTCTGTGACTGTTGGATGTTCTCGACCGTGACTCCCTCTCCGCCCTGGAGTGTCAGGCTGACCAGCTCGGATGCATCCATTTCAAACGATGGTTCTCGACCGGCGCCAGCCGGTACACGTTGACGAGGTGGGACCGAACGTACTGCTCGGCTTCCGTTACTACCTCGTTGCCCCCGGCAGCCCTTACCAGCACGCTGAACAACTTGGAACTAGGGACGTTTTCCGCTTGAAGGAGGCTGAGGATGACCAAAAGGGATTGGGCTGATTCGCATCGCATTGCAGTACTCAAGCTTGAGAACGGCGAGCTGACTGAAGATGTGGTGCGCCAGGAACTGATTGACGCCGATGAGCCACCGCGATCCGGCATAGAGGCGTCCCCAGGAGAATCTGACGACGTTAACCCACGGATAGTGGACAGCTATCCAGTTCCGAAATCCACCGACCGGCCTCATCCGGCGGCGCCCCTACCCGGGACCTTGCCCCGGGACCAAGTTGATGACGCACAATCAACTAGAGGCTCCTGAGCAGCTCCATTGGCGAGCGATTTGAGACGCGAGCCGAGCGAACGTCGCAAACGGCGCGCGTTGGCACGGCTACCCGGCCGCTGACCAGACAAGGCTGGCCCGGCGGAGGGATCGACCTAGCCGGGCTCCGCGCCATGCTCTACTTGACTTCGCCCTCTCCTTTGACGTCGGCTCCCACTTCCATCATTTCCTCGTAGTGCGCGGCCACCGATTCGGGATCCTCGGTGAGGGCCCGACCCCGCTCTGCCGCGCCCTCTTCTTCAGCCGAGGGAGCTCGATCCGGAGTGTGCTCTCGCCCCGCGTCCGCTTCGTCTGCCTGGTTGGTGGCCTCGTTGGGCTTGGTGGTGTCTTTCATGGATCTCCACCCTTCTGTCGCGTTGCGAGTGACTACCCTTGCTCCGCCGGAGGCAAACTTCACACGGACCAACGTCGATGCATCTTTGCGCCTCGCTCGGGTACAGATTGGCCATGAGCACTTCGAGGCGATTGGCCCGACCCCTTTTGGCGTCCATGTTCATCTCCGGCGGGCTGGATGCGCTGCGCCATCCCGAGACGAAGGTGAAGGCAGCCGAGCACGTCACCCGCCCGCTCTCGGAGACCATCGGGGCGATCCCAGACGATACGGCCTTGCTGGTCAGGCTGAACGGCGGGGTGCAGGTCGCTGGCGCGGTTCTCCTGTCCCTGGGGAAATTCCGTCGCCTCGCCGCGCTGGCGCTGATCGGGTCGATCATCCCGACGACCTACGCCGGCCACCGTTTCTGGGAGGAACTCGACGAGGAGGATCGCGCGCAGCAGCGCGTTCATTTCCTCAAGAATCTGGGGCTTCTGGGTGGCCTGATCCTGGCCGCCGTCGACACGGAAGGAGCTCCCTCAATCGGATGGCGGCTGAGGCAGCACGGGCGCCGTGGATCACGAGCTTCGAAGCGGAACTCGCAATGCTCGGGGCCGGCCCGCCAAGCACTCACCGAGATGACCCGGGCCGGCGCGCAGGCGCTGAATGTGGCGGAAGATTTTGCCGTCGACGAGGTGGCGAAGGGCGTCAAGTTGGCGGGTCCCTACCTGCATGCTGGCGCTGAACGGGCGGGCGCGCTCCTCACGCAGGCCCAGGACCACCTGGCCGCGAGGTGAGCTGAGCTTCGGTTGCCCTTCACGCGCTTCCCGCTCCGTTGCGCCAACGGATCCCAAGCCACCAGTTGTCCCGGCGCAGCTATGCCGGATGGCCAGGTTCAAGACCGTCGGCGTCAGAGAGCATGAGCCGACCTTGGTGGCGGCCCGATGCCCCGCCTTCGCCGGAGATCAGGAAGGCCTCATGATCACCCGCGCTCATCCGGTTGAGGATGGGTCCCTCGACCCAAGCCGCGCAGTCGTTCAGTAACGGCGCTCCCGTCACCCCCTTCGACCAATTCACATGCTCGAACTTGGCCAACGTATCGCCGGTCGTCTCGCCGAAGAGCGCGGCCAGATCAATCTGGTCCGAACCGAGAAGATGCAGAGCCAGCCCTTTACACCGCTCGGCGATTCTGAAGGTGTGATTGACCTTTGATACACAGACCAGGAAGCGCACGGGCTTGATGCTCGATTGCGTGACGAAGCCGGCCAGACATCCGCTGAGCTCGTCCCCTACGCCCGCCGTGACGACGTAGAGCGGGTACTCAGCCGCGTCAACGAGTGCGTCTGCGCCGCCCCGTGCGGGTTCCTTGCCGCGCTCCCCCGCGCTCACCGGAGCGCTATCGGGCTTTGACCGCTGCTCGGGCCCGGTCGACCGCACCGGCTACGGCACCGATGATCAAGTTGGCCGGAGGCTCATCGGGCGAACGCGGGTGCGGCCGAGTGGGGGCGACGCGCTTGGCTTCCTGAAGTCTCGCGCCCAACTCGACCAAATCCTTCCGCGCCATGTTCGCCCGCACTTGTGGAAAGAGGTCCTGCTCCTCTTCTTGTACGTGGTGGCGAACGTTTTCGATGAGGACGGTCACCTTGGGGTCGAACCGCTCATCGTCGGCCTTCAACTGGATCAGCTCGGAGAGAATCCATTTGACGATGTGGTGCTCTTCCATTGACTCGAGGACGTCATCGGTGGTCTCGGGAACCTCGCGCCGAGCGGCCGGGTAGAAGAACTGCTCCTCGACAGCGGCGTGCTGCGACAGTTCGGAAATCATCTCGTCGACTAGCTTGCGCTTTGTCCGAAATGCCCTTTCACCTGCTTTTTCGTAAGCTTTGAAGACCTTCTCCACCTGCCGGTGGTCGCCTTTGAGATAGGCGATGGCGTCAGTAGTGGCTGAGCTCTTCCGTCGCGGCGGCATCGCCTTTGGGCGCGAAACCGCACTTCTCTTTGCAGTCACCACGCGAGTCGCCTTGGCCGTCCTCTGCCCGGCCTGGGTTACCACCGGTACCACCCCCGACGTCCCTCCGTACGCCCACTGTTCATGGCGAAGCCGAAGAGCCAGAACACGAGAACAACTGCCGCGATGATCCATATGAAATGAGCCGCGAAGCCGATGCCTCCCAAGAGGAGGGCAAGCAGCAAGACAACCAAGACAAGTCCCACTGTTTCTCCTTTTGTGTTTGGTACCCGTCGCTCTCCGACGGTTGCATTCTGTGTACCCGCCATTGCGGAGTAGAAACACCGATGAAGACAGTGGATCTCTGATCTCGAAGCTATGGACGGGCGTCGCACCGTCTGCGGGATGGTCCGGCCGAGAGGATCCGAAGTAGCCGCGCTGGCGGTCGATGGCGTCAGCGCGAGAAGCGCACCGGGTACGAAGCCCGGCGGCCAACTCCAGTGCGGTCAGTTGCTGTGTGCGCGGCTCACACGAGCCGAGGTGGACCTATTCCGAAATTCCACTACCGCTGCGTGCTCCGGACGAACCGCCCGGAGGCTGATCAGCTCTGACCCTGGGGCGGATCAGGAAGTGAGTGGTCGAGCGGCCCGGCGGCGGGCGTAGATGACGATCGTGGCCCCCAGGGCCAACAGGACCAGTCCGCCGATGATCAGCGCCTCGAGGTCGGCACCGGTGAAGGCCAGCGCGCCCGAGGAGGAGGTCGCCGGAGCGCTGGAGGAGGCGATGCCCCCACCGGATCCCGCGCCGCCGCCCGCGATCGTGCCGCCGGGGCCCGAGGTGCCGCCGCCGCTGCCGCCCGTGGTGCCGCCGGCGGTCACGCCACCGCTAGTGGTCGTGGTCACGCCGGTGGTCGTCGTCACGCCGGTGGTGGTGGTCACGCCGGGGGGGGCCGTGGTCGTCGTCGTGGTCACGGCGTGACCGCCCGGGTCAAGCGTGATGAGGAAGGGGCAGGACAGCGTGCCGTCGGCGCCGCCGGTGGAGTCGACCCCGTTGGCGTCAATGGTGTTCGTCCCGAAGCTGGCCGGCTGCAGCGGGGATCCGTCGACGGAGATCTCCGGGCCGGGGTCGGTGGTGAAGGTGAGCGTGATGACGCCACTGGCGGGCACGGTGACGCTGGTCATCGTGACGCCGTTGTAGATGACGTTCACCGTCGTGCCGGGCTTGTACGAGCCGGGCGCGTTCAGGGTGATGCTCTCGGACCCGGTGTCGTTGACAATCAGGACGCCGCCCGTCGACGAGCAGGACGCCGGCAGTGTCGGTGGCGGATAGCCGGTCGAAGCGGCCCCGGCCGGGGCGGCGAACGCCAACGCAGGAAGGCTCAATGCCGCGGCCAACACGCCGCCGAGCCCGAGGGAAAATGCCCCTGCCTTCTTCATAGCTTTCCTCTCATTCCGAGAGCAGACCCCTGCTGTTGACCGTCGGAAATCGATCGTCGCCAAGAGACCCTCGCCGTCCTCCGCCGCTGGACACACCAAGGGAAACGCCTCACACACGCCTTTCCTGCGGTTGCCAGCAATTTCTTCTGTCACCCCAGTAGATGCTGCCACCCCACCGGCGGCAGCGGCCGCCCTTTGAACTCCCGTTGTGCCACATCGTAGGTCATCACGCCCATGGGGAGCGGAGGCCGCAGTCCCGCCTGCGCAAACTCCCTCGCCATACCGTCGAGTACGTCGGGCGCCACCACCACGATGAGCTCGTAGTCCTCACCACCCGCGAGCGCCTCGTCGAGCGTCGCGCCCTCCCCCACAGGCACGTCGTCCAGCGCGAACCCAACCCCAGATGCAGTGGCGAGCCGATGCAGATCCAGCGCCAGGCCGTCGGAGACGTCCATCAAGGCCCGCGCCCCCGCGGCGCGAGCCGCCATCCCCTCGGCCAGGCGGGCCACCGGCCGCCGGTAGGCCGCCGCCCGCGAAGCGTCCACTTCTCCAGTGCCGCCGGCCGACCGCAGCACCCGCAGGCCGGCCGCCGATCCTCCACAGGGTCCGGTCACCAGCACCAGATCGCCGGGCCGGGCCCCGTCCCGCGACACGGGCTGGCCGTCGTCGACGGTGCCGAGCACCGTCACCGACACCACCAGGGTGGGCGCCGACGAGACGTCCCCGCCGAGGACCGGGCACCCGCTCGCCCTCGATGCCTCAGCCACCCCCTCCATCACCCCGACGGCCAGGTCGCCGGTGCCGCTCCCTGGGGGCACGCACAGCGCCACCAGCGCGCCCAGAGGCCGGGCCCCCATGGCGGCCAGATCGCTCAGCGCACCCATCAGCGCCTTCCACCCCACGTCAGCGGGCTGGCACACCGCCAGATCGACGTGGACGCCCTCCACCGTGCTGTCGACCGAGACGACCAGGTTCCCGCCGTCCGGTAGGTCGAGCACCGCCGCGTCATCGCGTCGCCCCGCCGCTAGAATTCCATTTCCGAGCGCGCTCCGGATACGCTCCAACGTCTCGTCTTCGACGAGATGTTGTGTGTGCCCAGGTTTGGGAGAACCCACGGCACATGCCTAGCATTGGACGCCGCAGTCATCGGCCGGACGAAGGAGCAGACACCCCCAACCATGCCTCCCACCACGAACGCCAAACTCCTCGCCTGGGTCGAGGAGGTCGCTGCGCTGACCAAGCCCGACCGCGTCGAGTGGTGCGACGGATCGGCCGACGAGTACGACCGCCTGTGCCAATCCCTGGTCGACGCCGGCACCTTCACCAAGCTGGCCGACGCCAAGCGCCCCAACAGCTACTGGGCCCACTCGGACCCCGGCGACGTGGCCCGGGTGGAAGACCGGACCTTCATCTGCTCGGAGCAGGAGATCGACGCCGGCCCTACCAACAACTGGCGTGACCCGGCCGAGATGCGCGACTTCCTCCGCGGCCTGTTCGACGGCTGCATGCGCGGTCGCACCATGTACGTGGTGCCCTTCTCCATGGGGCCCCTCGGTTCGGACATCGCCCACATCGGTGTCGAGATCACCGACTCGCCCTACGTCGCCGTCTCCATGCGGATCATGACCCGCATGGGCACCGGCGCGCTCGAAGTCCTCGGCGCGGACGGGGAGTTCGTCCCCTGTCTCCACTCGGTGGGCGCCCCGCTCGATGCCGGCCAGGCCGACGACCCCTGGCCCTGTGACGCCGAGAACAAGTACATCGTCCACTTCCCCGAGACCCGCGAGATCATGTCGTACGGGTCGGGCTACGGCGGCAACGCCCTCCTGGGCAAGAAGTGCTTCGCCTTGCGGATCGCCTCGGTCATGGCTCGTGACGACGGCTGGCTGGCCGAGCACATGCTCATCCTCAAACTCACCTCGCCCGAGGGCGAGACGCGTTACGTCACCGGCGCCTTCCCGTCGGCCTGCGGCAAGACGAACCTGGCCATGCTCATCCCGTCCCTCGAGGGCTGGAAGGTCGAGACGGTGGGTGACGACATCTGCTGGATGAAGTTCGGCGACGACGGCCGCCTCTACGCCATCAACCCCGAGGCCGGGTTCTTCGGCGTCGCCCCGGGCACCAACATGCACACCAACCCCAACGCCATGCTCACGTTGGACGGCAACTGCATCTTCACCAACACCGCGCTCACCGACGACGGCGACGTGTGGTGGGAGGGCATGACCGACGAGAAGCCCGCCCACCTCACCGACTGGAAGGGCCAGGACTGGACGCCGGCTTCGGAGACGACCGCCGCCCATCCCAACGCCCGCTTCACCACCCCGGCCAGCCAGGACCCGGCCATCGCCCCCGAGTGGGAGGATCCCCGCGGGGTGCCGATCTCGGCCATCCTCTTCGGCGGCCGCCGCGCCTCGGTGGTGCCGCTGGTCTTCCAGTCGACCGACTGGGACCACGGCGTGTTCCTCGGTTCGATCATGGCGTCGGAGACGACCGCCGCCGCCGCCGGGGCCGTCGGCAACCTGCGCCGCGACCCCTTCGCCATGCTGCCGTTCTGCGGCTACAACATGGCTGACTACTTCGCTCACTGGCTGGATGTCGGCGCGGCAGCACCGGACCGCGAGCTCCTGCCCAAGATCTTCTACGTCAACTGGTTCCGCAAGGACGCCGAGGGCAAGTGGCTCTGGCCCGGCTACGGCGACAACTCCCGGGTTCTGGAGTGGGTCTTCAATCGCGTCACCGGCAAGGCCGAGGCGGAGGACTCCCCCATCGGCTGGATCCCGACCCCCGAGGCCATCGACATCGAGGGGCTCGACGTGACCACCGAGGACATGGCCGAGCTCCTGCACGTCGACCCCGAGGAGTGGCGGGCCGAGGTGCCTCCCATCCGGGAGTACTTCGCCCAGTTCGGCGACCGCCTGCCCGCGGCGCTCTCCGACGCCGTCGACACCCTCGAACGCCGCCTGGGCTAGCCGCTACCCCGCCTACGGCGGCGCCGGCCGCGGCCGCGCCGCCGGGCGCGGCGCCCGGAGGGCCCGGCGACCCGAAACGTAGAAGAGGCCGCCCAACCCGGCCACGATCGCCATCACCGCGTCACCCTGCGGCAGCCGGAAATTGATGATGACCGGGATCATCGACCCGAGCACCCATATCAGCTGCTGGCGGGTGGCCAGGCGCGCGAAGGCCCGTCCCTGGGCCGCCGGGGGGATGTAGCGCTGGGTCATGGCGTCGAAGGAGGGCTGCCCCACCGCCCCGGCGACCCCGACGGTGAAGGCCAGGATCACCTGCGCGAAGAGCGTGCCCCAGATGGCCACGCCGAGCGACGAGGCGCCGATCAACCATAGTGAGAGCAGGAGCAGCTGCTGCTCGGTCATGCGGTTCCGGAGGCGACCGATCAGCAGCAGCCCCACGATGGCGCCGGCGCCGCTCGCCCCGAGCGCCAGCCCGTAGATATACAGCCCGACGTTGAGCCGGCGCAGCCCGAACGCCAGCAGGAAGATCTGGAAGCCCTGTAACCCCCGGATGATCGACATGGCCGAGAGCCCGAGGAGGACCTCGGGATGCGCCACCGGCTGCAGCCGGGCCAGGTCGGCGTCGCGGGGGTCGGCCGGCGCCTCCACCTCTTCCTCCGGCACGGCCCCGAACTCGCGCGCCGTCGCGCTGCGGTTGCCGATGGTCGGCAGCCGGTAGCCGGCGACGGCCGCGCCGAGGAAGACGAACGCGTCGATCCACAGCACGCTGGCCGCGCCGCCCAGCTTGAGGATGCCGGCCGCGGGCAAGCCGACCACGAAGCCGGCCACCGTGCCCAACAGCGTCAACCGGGCGTTGAGGGTGGCGTAGCCCGCCTGGCGGCCCGACGAATCGGGCGCGCTCAGGGCGGCGACCTCGG
Source organism: Acidimicrobiales bacterium (assembly GCA_036502025.1). Lineage (GTDB taxonomy): Bacteria > Actinomycetota > Acidimicrobiia > Acidimicrobiales > RAAP-2 > Bog-473. The sequence continues at coordinate 12,055 of DASXZJ010000044.1, forward strand.
GCACCAGGGCGCCCCGGGTCACCAGGTACAGCTTGGAGAGCACCAGGACGGCGAAGGCGCAAGGGAAGAGCAGGAGGCTGTGCACGTGCAGGGCCATGAAGGGGCAGATGGCGGCCCGGCCCAGCGCCGAGATCACGACCATGGCCCGCCGGGCGTTGCGGCTGCGGTCGATCAGGGGGCCGAGCAGCGGCGAGACGATGGCGAAGGGCGCCAGGGTGAACAGCAGGTAGTAGAAGACCTTGCTCTTGGCCTCGGTCGGTGAGATGGAGAAGAAGAGCGACCCGGCCAACGAGATGGTCACCAGCGTGTCACCGGCCAGCATGGCGATCTGCACCAGCGAGAGCCGCCCGATGGGATTGGCCTGATCGAACAGGTCGTCGCGTGCCTGGCGCGCCATGTCCTTGAACTGCTCGATCCTCGATCCAATCGGCACCCCGCCAATGTACGGTGTGCCATGACCGTGCATGCGTACGTGCTGATCCAGACGGAGGTGGGCCAGGCCGCCGGGGTCGCCCAGCGGGTGGGCCAGATCGACGGCGTCGTCCTGGCCGAGGACGTGACCGGCCCCTACGACGTGATCGCCCGGACGCAGGCCGGCTCCATGGACGACCTCGGTCGCCTCGTGGTCGGCCAGGTGCAGCCGATCGACGGCATCACCCGCACCATCACCTGCCCGGTGGTTCAACTCTGAGCTGACCGGCCCCGGTTACCTCGGGCCCCCGCCCAGCGCATGCGCACGTCGGGCACCCTTTCCTCGTTGCCCCGCCCATCGGTGCGCTCGACCTCGACGAACCCCGCCCGCCCGTAGAACGCCCGGGCCCGGTGGTTCGCCTCGAAGACCCACAGCGAGAGCCCCGTCGGGTGATCGCCCATGGCCCGAGCCAGCAGAGAACCGCCGATACCGCGCCCCTGCCACGCCGGGCTCAGGTAGAGGTGATCGAGCCAGCCCTCCTTGACCGCCGCGAACCCGACGACGGTGCCGTCCCCCTCCGCCACGGTCACCCAACTCGAGGGCAGGACGCGCCCGGAGAAGAACTCCAGCTCCTCGGCCGCGCCGTGCCGCACCGGCAGGTACGACATCTCGCCACGTGCGGCGCCGAACACCCCCGCCACCGCGGCGCCGTCATCGGGGCGGGCCCGGCGAAAGCCAACGGCATCCATGGGACCGCCGCCTAGCTCAGCGCGCCCGACTCCCGGAGCTTGGCGATCGTCCCCTCGTCAACCCCCCATTCAGCCAACCCCGAGTCGGTGTCCGCCCCGGGGGGCGACGGCGGCCGGTTGACCGCCGAGGGGGTGCGCGAGAAACGGGGCGCCGGCGCCGGCTGCACCACGCCGTCGACCTCGACGAAGGTGGAGCGGGCCGCGTTGTGCGGGTGCTCGTGGGCCTCCCACGGCGAGAGGACCGGGACGGCGCAGGCGTCGGTACCGTCGAAGATGGCCGTCCACTCGTCCCGGGTCTTGGTCTTGAACACCGCGGCGAAGCGCGCCTTCATGGCCGGCCACTGGTCGCGCTCCATCTGCCCGGGCAGGTCGGGGTCACCGGTCAGCCCCATGCCGTCGAGAAGCTCGGCGTAGAACTTGGCCTCGATACCCCCGACCGCGAAGTACTTGCCGTCCGCCGTCTCGTAGACCTCGTAGAACGGCGCGCCCGTATCGAGCATGTTGGCGCCGCGCTCCTCGTTCCAGATGCCGAAGGTGTGGAACGAGTACATCATCGTCATCAGCGACGCCGCCCCGTCGACCATGGCGGCGTCGACCACCTGGCCCAACCCCGAGCGCTTCGCCTCGAGGATGGCGGCCACCATGCCGAAGGCCAGCAGCAGCCCGCCGCCGCCGAAGTCACCGACCAGGTTCAGCGGCGGCACCGGCGGCGCGTCGGACCGACCGATCGACCACAGCGCCCCGCCGAGACCGATGTAGTCGATGTCGTGCCCGGCCGCCTGGGCCATCGGGCCGTCCTGCCCCCAGCCGGTCATGCGCCCGTAGACCAGCGCCTGGTTCCGGGCCCAGCACGCCTCGGGCCCCAACCCCATCCGCTCGGTCACGCCGGGGCGGAAGCCCTCGGTCAGCCCGTCGGCCTGCTCGACCAGTCCGAGGACGAGCTCGAGGGCGTCGGGGTTCTTGAGGTCGATGCCCACCGAGGGCCGGCTCCGGTTGAGCAGGTCCCAGTAGGGACCCTTCAACGCGGCCGCCCGCTCGGCCGCCCCCGGGGCCGCCCGCTCGAGCCGGATCACCTGGGCGCCGGCGTCGGCCAGCATCATGTTGGTGTAGGGCGAGGGGCCGATCCCCGCCAGCTCGATGATCTTGATTCCGCTGAGCGGCCCGCTCCGGGTGGTCTCTGGCATCGGAGGATCGTGACCCGGGAGGCCCGGAGGGGTCAAGCTGGGACCGTGCGCCGCGCCCGAGCACCCGGAAGGGTCACCCTGATCGGTGATCACACCGACTACAACGCCGGCCTCTCGCTGCCCATGGCCATCGACCTGGCCACCGAGGCCATCTTCGATCCCGACCCCGACAGCTTCCTCATCGGGCTGCACAGCGAGGGGTTCGGCGAGTCCTGGGAGATCCCTCTGGCGGACACCGCGTCGGCTCCGCCTCAAGCCGCCCTGGCGGCCGCCCTCGTCTCCCTGGCCAACCCGACCACCGGCGGCACCATGAAGGTGACCAGCACGGTCCCGGTCGGGGCCGGCCTCTCCTCGAGCGCGGCCTTCTCGGTCGCCGTGCTCCTCGCCCTCGGCTGCACCGACGAGCCGGTGGCGCTGGCCAAGCTGTGCCAGGCCGCCGAAGCGGTGGCCGGCTCGCCCGTCGGCCTGCTCGATCCGCTCACCATCATCGGCGCGCAGGAGGGCCACGCGCTCCATATCGACTTCTCCACGCTGGAGCAGCGTCAGGTCGCCATCCCCCCCGCCGCCGCCTTCGTGATCGTGCACAGCGGGACCACCCGGACCCTCGGCGGCTCGCCCTACGCCACCAGGCGGGCCGAGTGCGAGCTGGCCGCCAACCACATCGGCCGCCCGCTGGGCCGCTGCGACCTGGGCGACCTGAGCGCGCTGGCCGAGCCGGTCCTGCGTCGGCGGGCGCGCCACGTCATCACCGAGTGCGCCCGGGTGCGCGAGGTCGAGCGTCTCCTGGCCCGGGGCAACCTGGCCGGCGTCGGCGCCGTGCTGACCGACGGCCACCGCAGCCTGGCCGAGGATTACCGGGTCTCGCTCCCGGTCGTCGACGAGCTGGTCGAGGCGCTCGTCCGCACCCCGGGCGTCTACGGGGCCCGCATGACCGGGGGCGGTTTCGGCGGGTGCGTCATCGCGCTGTGCGAGGAGGGCTCGCCGGCCCTGCGCCCGGTGATGCACGCCCCCGGGCGCGCCTGGCGGATCAGCCCTGCTCGAGGCGCCGCACTGCTTGCGACGTAGTCACCAGGGCATCGAGCACCGCCGCCGCCCCGCCGCCGTCGATGGCCTCGGCCGCCAGCTCGATCCCCGCCGCCAGTCCCGGCACCCGGCCGGCCACCATCAGGGCCGCCGCCGCGTTGAGCACCGCGATGTCGCGCCGCGCGCTGCGCTCGCCCCCCAGCACCGAGCGGATGACGCCCGCGTTGAAGGCGGCGTCGCCGCCGCGTAGGTCCTCCATGGTGGCCCGCGGGAAGCCGAGCGCGGTGGGATCGACCCGCCACTCGCCCAGGTCATAGGACCCGGCCCCGTCGCCGTTGAGCTCGAGCACGCTCGAAGGGGAGGTGACGCTGAGCTCGTCCAGCCCGTCGTCGGCGAAGAAGATCATGGCCTTCTGGCTGCCCGTCATCCCGAGCACGTTGGCCATCAGCGGCGCCATGGCGGGGTCGCTGACCCCGACGAACTGGTAGGCCACCCGGGCCGGGTTGATGAGCGGGCCGAGGAAGTTGAAGACGGTCGGCACGCCCAGCTCCTTGCGCACCGGCCCGATGAAGCGCATGGCCGGGTGGAAGCGCTGGGCGAAGCAGAACCCCATGCCGGCCTCGGCCACGCACCGGGCCACCCCCTCGGGGCCGATCTCGATGGCCACCCCGAGCGCTTCGAGGACGTCGGCCGTCCCCACCGCGGAGGACGCGGCGCGGTTGCCGTGCTTGCAGACCTTCACCCCGCAGCCGGCCACCACCAGCGCGGACAGCGTGGTCACGTTGATGCTGCGCAGGCGGTCGCCGCCGGTGCCCACCAGGTCGATGACCACCTCGTCGCCGGCCTCGAGCACCACCGGGACCGAGGCCGCCAGCATGGCCCGGGCCAGGCCGGTCACCTCCTCGATGGTCTCCCCCTTGGCGTGCAGGAGGGTCAGGAACGCGCCGATCTGGGCCGGGGTCGCCGCCCCCTCGAGCACCATGCCCAGCGTGGCCTCGGCCTCCGCCGCGCTGAGCGACTGGCCCCGGGTCAGGCGGCCCAGGACGTCGGGCCAGGCGAGAGACTCGGTCAGTCCCACCACAGGTCACGGTCCAGGACGCCCCGGGCGATCAGGCCGAGCTGCACCTGTGAGGTGCCTTCGACGATGGTCAGCTGCTTGGCGTCGCGGTACCACTGCTCGGTCGGGTGCTCCTCCATGTAGCCGGCCGCCCCCAGCAGCTGGACGGCCAGTGACGAGGCCCGCACGGCCAGCTCGGTGGCGTGGTACTTGGCCATGGAGAGGTACGGCACGTACTCCTTGGTGAACTTGCCGGCGTCAGCCAGCGCGGCCGCCCGGTAGGTCAGCAGGCGGGCCGCCTCGATGTCGACCGCGCACTTGGCGATCTCCCACTGGATGCCCTGGAAGTCGGCGATGGTCTTTCCGAAGGCCTGGCGCTGGGCGACGTACTCGGTGGCGTACATCAGGGCCCCTTCGGCCAGGCCGATGCCGCGGGCGGCCACGATGGGCCGCATGGCGTTGAGGCCGAGCATGGCCAGGCGGAAACCCCCGATCTCGCCGATGACGTTCTCGGCCGGCACGTGCACGTCGGTGAGCACGAGCTCGCCCGTGTCGACGCCCCGCACGCCCATCTTGTGGTCGGTGCGACCCACCTCCACCCCGTCCCACTGGCGCTCCACGATGAAGGCGCTGATGGAGTCGTGGGCGCGGCTCGCCGGGTCGCTCGTCTTGGCGAAGACGGTGTACCAATCGGCTTCTTTGACCCCCGACATCCAGCACTTGGTGCCGTTGAGCACCCAGCCGCCGTCACTCCCCTCGTCGGGCACGCCCCGGGTGCGCATGCCCATGACGTCGCTCCCCGCCTGGGCTTCCGAGAGCCCGAAGCCGCAGCGCTGGGCGCCCTCGGCGATTCCGGGCAGGTACTTCGCCTTCTGCTTCTCGGTGCCGGCGATCAGGACGGGCCCGGTCGGGAGGCGGGTCAGCAGCAGCATCAGGGCGGCGGTGTTGGAGTACTTGGCCACCTCTTCGATGGCGATGGCCAGGCCCAGGATCCCGGCCCCGGAGCCGCCGAACTCGGTCGGGATGCACAGTCCGAGCAGGCCGGCGTCCCGGAAGGCGACGAAGAGGTCCTGGGGGTACTCCCCGGATTTGTCGATGGCCCGGGCGCGGGGCTTGACCTTGTCCTGCGCCAGCCGCCGCACCGAACTCTGCAGCGCCGACAGTTCTTCGCTGAGTTCAAAATCCACCGGCGAAGGCTACCGGACGTCCCCACAATGTAATTTCTGACCCTTGACCTCCGAAGAGTCACCGCAGTCGCGGGCGGATCTACAGGCTGAGCTGCGTAAAGAGCGGAAGAAGGAGGAGCGCCACCGTCACCGCTGGCGCCGCCGGATCCTCTACTCGCTGCTCTCCCTGGTCATCCTCGCGGCCGCGCTCGGTGGTGGCCTCTACCTCTACGCCACCTATCGCTTCGACCAGATCAAGAAGGTCCACGCCAAGCATCTGGCCAAGGAGGCGCCCCCCGGCAAGCCGTTCAACGTCCTCCTGGTCGGGTCCGACTCGCGGGCCTTCGTCGACAACTCCACCCAGGAGAAGGCCTTCGGCAGCTCGACCGCGCAGGGCGGTCAGCGCAGCGACGTGACCATGGTGGCCCGCTTCGTCCCGGCGACCAAGTCGGTGACCATCCTGTCGATCCCGCGTGACCTCTGGATCGACATCCCGGCCAACCAGAGCGACATCTCGGGCTACAACCGGATCAACGCGGCCTTCAATTCGGGCCCCGACCTCCTGGTCCAGACCATTGAGCAGGTGCTGCACATCCCCATCAACCACTACGTGTCGGTCGGCTTTCCCGGCTTCTCGGGGATGGTCAACGCCCTGGGGGGCGTCACCATGGACTTCCCGACCGAGGTGAAGGACACCTATACCGGTCTCGACATCACCACGCCGGGCTGCCAGGTGGTCAACGGCACCACGGCGCTCGAGCTGGTGCGGAGCCGCCATCTCGAATACAAGAACTCCCGCGGCTACTGGGAGTCCGACGGGCTCTCGGACTTCAGCCGGATTCAGCGCCAGGACGCCTTCTTCCGGGCCGTGCTGGCCAAGGTGAACAGCTCGATCACCAACCCGCTGGCCATCAACGGCTTCATCTCGGCCGCCGTCGGCAACCTGACCATCGACGACACCATGACCCAGGGTGACCTCTTCCACCTGGCCACCGAGTTCCGGGGGCTGGCCTCCTCGCACCTGATCACCGAGACGCTGCCCACCACCAGCTACACCACCGACGGTGGGGCCGCCGTCCTGTTGGAGGCCAAGCCCTACGCCGCCCAGATGATCGCCGCCTTCAACCAGATCGGCCTGCCCAAACCCAAGCCGGCCAAGGTCGTCCCGACACTGGCCCACAACCAGGTGGCCGTCGAGGTGTTCAACGCCTCCCAGCTCGGGGGCATCGCGCACACCACGGCCGGCGCGCTCACCGCCGACGGGTTCAACGTCGTCCAGATCGGCAACGCGCCGTCCCCGATCGCCGCCGGCAGCCCGTCGCAGATCTGGTACAGCGCCACCGGGTTGGAGGCGGCGCACACCCTGGGGGCGGCGCTGGGTGGACCGATCAGCTACGTGCCCGACCCCAGCCTGACCGGCAACACGGTCGCCCTGCTGGTGGCCGGCTCCGAGCTGACGGTCAGCACCACGACCACCACCACGACGAGCACCCCGACCGTGCCGGGCGAGTCGACCACCACGACGACGATCCCCTCGGACGTCTACACCAACACGCAGCCCGAGCCCTGGAACCCCTCACCCTGCACGCTCGGCGCGGCCACCCAGGCCTCGCCCAGGAACCTAGGCTGACTTACGCCGCTGCCGGACGATGCGCCGGCGCTCCCGCTCGGTCGTGCCGCCCCATACGCCCTCACGCTCGCGGTGGGTCAGGGCATGCTCGAGGCAGGCCTGACGAACCGGGCATTCGGCGCAAATAGCCTTGGCTTCGGCCGCATCGGCCTCGTCCTCTGAAATCGGGTAGAACGCCTCGACATCGAGGCCCCGGCAGGCGGCCAGCTTGCGCCACGTGGTGGCACTCATGGGAAACACTTCCTCGCAAAGTCGGATATGGGCAGTATTCGCCCTGGTCGGGGGCACAGTCGAGGTGAATCCGACGGCGCCGGCACCGAATTCCGGCGAACGAAGAGTATGGCTTACCGCCGGTGGGCCTGTAAAGGGCAACGCAGAGTTTCCCCCAGGTCAGCCGAGCGGAAGCGGCTTTGTTGTGCCACGCAGGTCCCCCAGGAGCTCCTCGCGCCCCTCGGGTGTCAACAGGGTCCGGGCCTCGTACGCGGGGTGGGCGGCCACCAGGGCCACCTCGCCGGCCCCGGCGAAGGCCGCCACCTGGGCCGATGAGAGCCCGAAGCGGAGGTAGTGCACCGCCGGCGTCACCGTGCCCCGGGTCAGCGCCGCCCCGTGCTCGGCCTCGGGGGTGCTGTGGACCACCTCCCCGTCGACGTCCACCCCGAGCGCCCGCTCAATACCGACCAGGCGCGGCAGCCACTCCCGCAGGGCGGCCTCGCTGGTCAGCTCTATGAAGAGGGTGGCCGAGAGCTCGCCCACCTGGGGCAGCAGGCGGTTGTAGATGTCCAGCTCGACCTGGATGGCCTCGTCGCTCAGGATCTTCTCCACCCGGGCCATCTCCTGGATCTGGAAGCGCACGGTGTCGACGCTCTCGAAGACCAGCGTCATGATCGGACCCAGCGCCACCCGGCGGTGGCGCTTGCGGGCCATGACCGCCGCTCGATACTCCTCGCGCACCCGTTCGTAGGCCCGCAGGTCCAGCACGTCGTCCAGCGTCAGCGCCTCAGTCATGGTCGAGCCCGTAGGCCAGGGCCATCAGCTCCATGGGGTGCCGCGGGCGCGTCCCGGTCTCCTGGAGGATGGCGCCGTTGGCCAGATGGCAGTCGCCGCACACCACCTCGTTGCCGGCCGCCGTGATCTCCCGGGCCATCGGCTGGGCCACCTGGCGCGCCATCTCGTAGTGCTCGGCTCGATAGCCCCACGTCCCGTCGATACCCGAACAGCGCTGCACCAGAGCGCACTTCACCCCGGCCACCTTGAGGAGATCACGGCTCTTCAGGCCGGCGTTCTGCGCCTGGAGGTGGCAGGCCACGTGATAGGTCACGGTGCCGGGCAGGCGCCCGTCGTCGCGCCCGGGGAACCCGTCGCGCAACGCGAACGGGTCACCACCGTCGCGCTGGCGCTTCATGAGGTACTCGGCCGGGTCGTAGGTGTGGGCCGCCACCAGCTCGGCGTCCTCACCCCCGACGTAGACGGGATAGTCCCGCTTGATGACGTAGGCACAGGTCGGCTGGGCCACCACCACGTCGCGCCCGGCCCGCACCCCGGTCGCCAGCGCGGCGACATTGCGCCGCGCCGCGGCGTCGAACTGCTCGAGGTTGCCCGAGTGCAGCCAGGGCGCGCCGCAGCACTTCGTCCCCTCCGGCAGCGTGCACTCGATCCCGTTGTGCTCGTAGACCCCCACCAGAGCGCGGCCGACGGCCGGGTCCATGTACTCGACGAAGCAGGTGGGGAACACCGAGACGGCTCCGAGCTCCTTCGGCGCGGCGGCCGGCCGGGATCGCTTGGAGAACCAGGTGGTGAAGCGCTGGCGGGCGTAGGGGGGCAGGAGCCGCTCGGACGCGATCCCGACCGTCTTCTCCATCACGGTGCGGGTGCGGGACCCCGGCGTCCCGATGGCCCGGTTCACCACGGGCGCCGCGACCACCGACACCCGGCCCAGCGCGTCGGTGCGCCCGAGGACCTGATCGGTCAGCCGCGCCTTGATGGGCCGACCCTCCTTCTGGCGCACGGCGTGCACCCGGCTCATGAGGCGCGGGAAATCGAGCTTCCACTCGTGCGGTGGCACGTAGGGGCACTTCACGTAGCAGAGCTTGCACTGGTAACACTCGTCGACGACCTGGTCGCGCTCGGTCCCGGTCAGCGCCGAGACATCGCCGTCCTTGGCGTCAATGAAGCTGAACAGGGTCGGGAACGACGGGCACAGGTTGAAGCAGAGCCGGCAGCCGTGGCACAGGTCGAAGACGCGCTCCAACTCGAGGTCGAGGGCCCCCGGGTCGAAGTACTGCGGATCGGTGGGGTCGTAGACAGCGGTCATGCGGCCGCGGTCAGGAGACGGACTCGAGCCCCTGGGTGAAGCGGCCGGCATGGGACTTCTCGGCCTTGGCCAGTGTCTCGAGCCATTCGCCGATCTCCTCGAACCCCTCGTCGCGCGCCGTCTTGGCGAAGCCGGGGTACATCTCGGTGTACTCGTAGGTCTCGCCCTCAATGGCCGACTTGAGGTTGTCCTCGGTGGCGCCCACCGGCACGCCGGTCACCGGGTCGCCCACCTCGCGCAGGAAGTCGAAGTGCCCGAAGGCGTGACCCGTCTCGCCCTCGGCCACGGAGCGGAACAGGGCGGCCACGTCGGGGTAGCCCTCGACGTCGGCCTTCTGGGCGAAGTACAGGTAGCGGCGGTTGGCCTGGCTCTCGCCGGCGAACGCTTCCTTCAGGTTGGCCTCGGTCTGGGAGCCCTTCAGTGCTGGCATGGCGGTTGGTTGCCTTTCTCTCTTGTTCTGGTGGTTGGTGGTGGTCTCATGGCTGCGGCGCGGCCCGACACTCGTCGCACTGCCCCCGGAAGATCACCTCGGCGCTGGACACGTCGAACCCCTGGGCCGCCCCGGCAGGGACCTCGAGCCCGGGGAAGTCGGCGTTCACGTCGCGGACCTTGCCGCAGGACCGGCACACCAGGTGGTGGTGGGACGCTTCGACGTTGGGGTCGAAGCGGGCGGCGCCGGTCCCCAGGTCCAGGGCGCTGATCTGCCCCAGCTCGGCCAGGTCGTGCAGCGTCTGGTAGACGGTCTTGAGCGAGACGTTGGGCATCTCGGTGCGCACCTTCTCGTAGACCCGCTCGGCGGAGGGATGGGTGACATCACCTTCGAGGGCCCGGAAGATGCATTGGCGCTGGGCCGTGATTTTGCGCCCGTTGGCCCGGAAGAGGTCGGTGAGCGCATCGGGAGACTGCATCGAGAGCCACCTTAGCGGGTTTTCTACAATCGTTGTCAAAGAGGGGGCCGCCGGGTCGCCTCGTCCTCCTCATCGAGCTCGCCCGGAGACGGGCCGGTGGAGCGTTACCGCACGGCGCGGGGCGGGCCGGCCAGGACGTTGTCGGGGTCGTAGAGGACGACGGTTCCGCCGATGAAGTCGTGGATGCACATGCGTTGCTTGGTGGCCAGCATGACGACCAGTGAGGCGACGCCGATGATGATCGAGAGGCCTTCGACGATCCCGCCGACGAAGTCGCGCAGGACCATCCACCAGAACGTGGCCGGGCGGTTGGTCGAGGAACGCCAACAGCGCATCTTGAGAACCGAGAAAGCCGGGCTCTGCCCACGGCCCCACAGGATGGCGCCCCAGATCACCCACCCGATGCCCAGCGTGATGATGAAGAGCAGGAAACTGAGGAACCAGGCGCCGACGCGTCGGCCGACGGGGGCGAGTACCACCCCGTCGGGCAGGACCACGCCGCTCCCCGGGTCGTAGTACATCCCGGGCGGGACCTGCACCGGGGGCCCCCCGTAGCTGCCCGGAGGGGGCGGGGGTGCCGAGGCATACGCGGGCGGTGCCGGCGGGGGCAGGGGCGCCGAGGCGTACGGGGGCGGCGCCGGCGGGGGGGCGTAGGCCGGCTGCGGTCCGGACTCGCCAGGCCCCGCGTCCGGATCAGGGGTGGTCTCGCTCATGGGACCTCTTCTCTTCCGGCTCGCCGGGCGGTACCCGGCAGCCTGGCCAATCTACTCAGCTACCCGGCCGAATTTCGATGTACGGGCACACCGTTGGACGCGTCCGCAGATCTACATTTCGTCTACACTGGGTGCATGGCTTCCACCGACACCACCACCGTCCGAGTGCGCCGCCCAGACTCCGAGCGACTTTCGGCCCTGGCCAAGAGCCGACAAACCACGGTGATTGAAGTTGTGCACACCGCGCTCGACGCATTGGATCGACAGGAATTCATGCGGGGTCTCAACGACGATTACCGCCTTCTCGACCCCAAGGAGCGGGAAGCCCTGATGGCCGAGCACCTTGAATGGGACCCATTGGCTTGATCTGGAGGACCGAGATCTATGAAGTGGACCTTGGCGCGGCTGTCGGGCACGAGCCGGCTCTGGTTCGCCCGGGACTCATCGTCTCGGCCGACCTCATCAACAATGGTCCGGGTGCGCTGGTGGGAGCAGTCCCGATTACGTCGAGGGAGTACGGATTGCGGAGCCACGTGGGACTGTCGCCCGGAACGACTGGTCTGGATCACGATTCGTACGCTCGGTGCGATCAAGTTCGGATGATCTCAACGCGTCGCTTGCGCGGCCTCCTAGGACGAGCTTCGGCTGAATCGATGGAGGCAATCGATCGGGCGCTTCGCTTCATTCTCGATCTCTAAAACCAGGCGCAGATCACACTCAGTCGATCGGACCGGCCGCGACATCCGACGCCGCGGGCTCATCGAGGCCCATGGCGGCGTACACCCGGGCCCGGAGAGTGAGGTACTGGTCGTGGGCGAGCCACGGCGCACCCGGCGAACGGTTGATCAGGTGGGGCGCCTGAATGATCTCGTTGGTGGCGAACTGGGCCACGGTCAGGTCCAGGTCGAGACCAGCCAGGCGGTTCCAGTAGTGGAAGCCCTGTCGTGAGCCATCGGTGAAATGCACCTCGGCTTCCAACAACTCGCCACCGAGCAGGTCATGGACGACGAGAGCGGTGGCGGCACACTGACCCCGAGCCGGGTTGGCCGTCGACCAGACCGGCACGTCAGTCGGATCGCAGGTCTCGATGCACCAGGATGTCCTGATGGCATCCTCCAGCGCGCGAAGCGTCACTTGGGACGAAGGGACCTCGGATGCATCAGACACGAGCCACCGATCTCCAGTTAACACCCGTGTCGCTGCCCCGATAACCCGCCGGAACCGATGACGTCCCACATGTCATCCTGAGGCCGTGGACCTCGCGGAACTTTTGCGCCTCCCCGGGGTCGAGGAGGAGTGCGCCATCCGCTCCGCCGTCGGATTCATGGCGCTGCACGGTGGCTCCCAGGACCGGGGGACCGATCTGATCGCCCGTCGGGCGGCCGCGCGGGCCGGGGCGTCCTTCTATGCCATCGTCCAGCCCGTCGACCTCCGGGTGCACATCACGTCGCGGCTGCACGATCCCGACCTGTCCCCCGTGTTCCGCCAGTTCCTGGACCACGTCGAGATCGCCATCTCGGTGCACGGCTTCGGGAGAGACAGCTTCACCCTGTGGGTGGATCCCGTGGTGGGCCCGGTGATCGACCCTTACGGACCGGCCCGGCGCGGCACCCAGACAGGGCCCCTCACCGGCGTCATCGTCGGTGGGGGCAACGCGCGGTTGGTAGAGGCCGCGAGGCAGCTCCTGGCCGAGCGCTTTCCCGGATTCCACGTCGCCGACGAGCGACTTCGGCTGGGTTTCCATCCGCAGAACCCGGTGAACCTGCCTTCCGAGAAGGGCGTCCAGGTTGAGTTACCCCCCGGCTTGCGCGGCATCGGGCCCTTCGGCGAGCGGCTCGTCCCCATTGACGACGAGGCGATCGACGAGGTGGTGCGCGCCCTGGTCGACCTGGCTGGCCTGGCCGCCGAGCTCTTGCGCCCGTCCGCCACCCACCCCCGATGAGGGCGCCGGTGGCCCCAGAAGTCCCCCGCGCGCCATGTGGCAGGCTGGGCCGATGCACCGGTTTCGTCGCCTGGACTCCCTGCGCCGCCTGGCCGATGAGGAGTTCGACGTCCTCGTCATCGGTGGCGGCATCACGGGGGCAGGGGTGGCCCTCGACGCGGCCAGCCGCGGGCTCAAGACCGCTCTCGTCGAGAAGAGCGACTTCGCCTCGGGGACGTCCTCCAAGTCGTCCAAGATGGTCCACGGTGGGCTGCGCTACCTGCAGCAGCGCGAGTTCCGGCTGGTGTACGAGAACCTGGCCGAACGCCAGCGCCTCCTCAAGAACGCGCCGCACCTCGTCGCTCCCCTGCCCTTCCTGATCCCGCTCTTCGGCCGGGACGGCGTGGTCTCCAAGACGGTGGCCCGCTCCTACTCCACCGCACTCTGGCTCTACGACCTGACCGGGGGATTGCGCATCGGGGCCCGGCACAAGCGGGTGAACAAGGAGCAGGCGCTGGCTCACCTCCCCACCCTCAACACCGAGCATCTCGTGGCCGGATTCCTCTACTTCGACGCCCGAGCCGACGACGCCCGCCTTACCCTCACCCTGGCCCGCACGGCGGCCCTCGAGTACGGCGCCGTGGTGGCCAACTACACGACGGTCGTGCGCACGACCACTGGCCCCGACGGCAAGGCCAACGGGGCCATCCTCCGGCCGGACCCCTCCGACGCGACCTCCGAGTTCGCGGTCACGGCCCGGGTGGTGGTCAACGCCACCGGCGTCTGGGCCGACGACGTCCGCGCCATGGACGAGGGGAGCCATCCCCATTCGATCCGGCCGGCCAAGGGCGTCCACGTCACCGTGCCGGCGGATCGCCTGCCCTGCGACATCGCGGCGGTCATCCCGGTCCCCCAAGATCGGCGGTCCATCTTCGTGGTCTCGTGGCCCGAGACAGAGCTCGTGTATCTCGGCACCACCGACACCGACTACCAGGGCCCGCTCGATGACCCCGCCTGCACCCCTGAGGACGTCGACTACCTCCTCGATGCGGCCAACAACGTGACCACCTCACACCTGACCCGGGCCGACGTGACCGGCGTCTGGGCCGGGCTACGCCCGCTGCTCGCCCCGTCCGACAAGGGCGGCCACGTCTCGGAGCGCACCTCGGACCTCTCCCGCCGGCACACTGTGCGCACCTCGGAGCACGGCGTGGTGACCGTCACCGGGGGCAAGCTCACGACCTACCGCAAAATGGCCCAGGACACCGTCGACGCCGTGTTGCACGGTCTCGGCGAATCGCCCAAGCAACGACCTTGCCTCACCAAGACGCTCCAGCTCATCGGGGCCACGACGGCCGCCACGGACCCCGTGGCCCGCGCCCATCCCCTCTCCCACCTCATCGGCCGCTACGGCACCGAGTCCGCGCAGGTGCGCGCCGTGGCCGACGGGCGACCCGAGCTCCTCACGCCGGTGATCCCCGGCCTCCCCTACACGGGCGCCGAACTGGTCTACGCCGCCCGGGAGGAGATGGCCCAGACGCTCGAAGACGTCCTGGCTCGCCGGACGAGGGCGGTGATCCAGCTGGCCCAGCCGACCATGGCCGCCGCCCACGCGGCCGCCACCCTCATCGCACCCGATATGGGCTGGACCGAGCAGGAGGCCACCGAGCAGGCCAACGGGTTCATCGAGGCCTTCGGCAAGGAGCTCCTCACCGCAGGACTGGACCTGGGGTGACCGTCCCCACCCCCGTCACGCCAATCGACGCCGACCCGGGGGCGGTTCGCGATCGGCTCGACGGAGCCACGGTCGCACTCAGCACCGCCCTCATGGACCGGCTGCGGGCCAGTGGCGCCGAAGTTCTGGCCGACGACGCGGCCCGCGCCGAGGCCGGCAGGGACTGGTGGCCGTTGGCCATCGCCTGGGCGGCCGAGGGTGCGGTGCCCCAGCGGCCGGCCGTCGTGGTCCGCCCGGCGGATACCGCGCAGGTGGCTGCGGTACTGGCGGCCTGCCACCAGGCCGTGGTGCCGGTCACCCCCATTGCCGGCCGCAGCGGCGTGTGCGGGGGATCGATCCCGGTGCACGGCGGCGTCGCCCTCGACATGACCGCGCTGGTCGGCCCCGTCGTGGTCGACGAGACGTCGTTGACCGCCGACGTGCGCGCCGGGACGTTCGGACCCGACCTCGAGGTGGCGCTCGGCCAGGTCGGCACCGGCTACACGCTGGGCCACTGGCCCCAGTCGATGGACCTCTCGACGGTCGGTGGTTGGCTGGCCTGCCGCGGCGCCGGCCAGTACTCCACGCGCTACGGGAAGATCGAGGACATGGTGCTCGGACTCGAGGTGGTGCTGGCCGACGGGCGCATCGTGCACACCGAGGGGCACGGGCCGCGGGCCGCCACGGGACCCAATCTCACCCAGCTCTTCGTGGGCAGCGAGGGCACGCTCGGGGTGATCACCCAAGCGCGCTTCCGGGTCCACCCGCAGCCGCCGGCCCAGGAACGACGGGCCTTCGGCTTCGCCAGCTTCGCCGCCGGCCTCGAGGCATGCCGCAAGATCCTGCGCCGGGGCGCCACCCCGGCTGTCCTCCGCCTCTACGACGAGGCGGAGTCGGCCCGGAACTTCGAACAGCCCGACACCAATGTGCTCATCGTGCTCGACGAGACCGACCCCGCCCTCCTGGCCGCCACCCTGTCCGTCGTCGACGACGAGTGCACCAGCCGAGCGGGCGCCCAGCCCCTCGATGTCGCCCTGGTCGAGCGCTGGTTGGGGCACCGCAACGACGTGTCGGCGCTCGCCCCCCTGTGGCGGGCCGGCATCGTGGTCGACACGGCCGAGATCTCCGGACCGTGGGCCGCGCTGCCCGGACTCTTCAACGAGGTGGTGACCTCGCTCAAGGCGATCGAGGGAACGCTGGCGGCCTCGGCGCACCAATCCCACGCCTACACCGACGGCGCCTGCCTCTATTTCACCTTCGCCGGCCGCGGCCCCGAGGGCGACGACGGGTGGCGCCAGCACTTCTACCGGGAGGCCTGGGACACGGTGACCAACGCCACCATGGCCCATGGCGCCGCCATCAGCCATCACCACGGCATCGGCCTCAACCGGTCCCGCTTCCTGCCCGCCGCGCTGGGCTCGGGCTTCGAGGTCCTGGTCGGCCTCAAGGCCAGCTTCGACCCCGCCGGGATCCTCAACCCGGGCAAGCTCGGCCTCCCCTCCCCCTTCGGACCCTCGCCCTGGTCATGAGCGCGACGGGCGGCAGCGTGCTGGTCGTCGACGTCGGGACCTCGGGCGTGCGCGCCGCCGTCGTGCGGCCGGACGCCACGGTGGAGCACGCCCACCACGCACCGGTCCTCCCCGAATCCCCCGCTCCCGGCCTGGTCGAGTTCGACGCCCAGTTGATGGCCGACGCCGTGCTGCGCGTGGCGCTCGCCGCGCTGGCGGATGCCGGAGCGGTGGACGCCGTCGGAATCGCCAACCAGCGGGCGTCGACCATCGTGTGGGAACGGGCCACCGGCCATCCGGTCGCGCCGGGCCTGGGCTGGCAAGACCTGCGCACGGTCGGCACCTGCCTGGAGCTACAGGCCGAAGGCATCCGTCTGGCGCCCAACGCGTCAGCCACCAAGTTGATGTCCATCCTCGACGCCGTCGATCCCGACCGGGCCCGAGCCAACGCCGGCGAGCTCTGCTTCGGCACCGTGGATTCCTGGGTCGCCTGGATCATCTCGGGCGGCGCGGCGTCGGGGCGCGACGCGCTCCACGTCACCGACGCCACCAACGCGGCGGTCACCGCGCTCATCGACGCCTCGTCGATCACCTGGGATGAACCCTTGCTCGAGCGCCTGCGCATCCCGACCGCCGTGATGCCCCGCATCGTCGACTCCTCCGGCGCCGTCGGCCCCTGCCACGCGCTCCCGGGTGCGCCGGTGATCTGTGGGATCGCCGGCGACCAGCAAGCGTCCCTGGTCGGGCAGGGCTGCACCCGACCCGGGCTGGCCAAGGCGACCTTCGGCACCGGGGGCATGCTCGACCAGTGCACCGGCCCCACCGGCACCCCGTTCCATGCCGGCCAGGGCAAGGGGGGCACCTTCCCGATCGTGGCCTATCGGGTCAACGGGCTGGCCACCTGGGGGGTGGAGGCCGTCATGCTCTCGGCCGGCACCTGTGTGGAGTGGTTA
Source organism: Acidimicrobiales bacterium (assembly GCA_036502025.1). Classification (GTDB taxonomy): domain Bacteria; phylum Actinomycetota; class Acidimicrobiia; order Acidimicrobiales; family RAAP-2; genus Bog-473. Next base: position 29,304 of record DASXZJ010000044.1, read on the forward strand.
CGCGACGACCTGGGGCTACTCCAGACGTCCGAGGAGTCCGCCGCGGTGGCAGCCCGGTGCGAGACAACGGGAGACGTCTGGTTCGTCCCCGCGCTGCTCGGTATGGGGACCCCGGTCTGGGACTTCGGCGCCCGGGGTGCCCTCGTCGGCCTGACCAGAGGTTCGGGTCGTCCCGAACTGGTCCGGGCGGTTCTCGAGGGGGTGGCGCACCGCGGCGCCGATCTGGTCGAGGCGGCCGAGGTGGACAGCGGCTACCCGATCGGCGCCCTGCGCATCGACGGCGGCATGTCCGACAACGAGGTGTTCGTCACCGCGCTGGCCGACGCCATCGGACGTCCCGTCGAGATCTCACCGGTGCTCGAGGCGACCACCCTCGGCGCCGGCCTGCTGGCCGGTCTGGCCATCGGCACCTACGCGTCGCCCGACGACCTGGCCGAGACCTTCACGGCGCGCCGGGTGGTCGAACCGCGCCTGGACGATGCCACGAGGGCGCGTTCGCGAGACCGCTGGTTGGCCGCCCGGTCCAAGGCAGAGGCCACCATTCCCGAGCTCTCCGGCCTCTCCTTCTAGGAGATCTTCTCGATGCGGGTGAACGTTCGTGTCCGTCCGGGGTCGAGCCGGACGCACGTAGGCGGCCGCTACGGGGACGGCGACCCGCCGGTGCTCGTCATGCGGGTCATCGCGCCGGCTATGGACGGGCGGGCCAACGCCGCCGTGGTCGAGGCCCTGGCCGAGGCCTTCGAGGTACGGCGGGCCGACATCCGCGCGTTGACCGGAGCGTCGAGCCGGAACAAGGTGATTGAGGTGACCGGCGGAAACCTCCAGACGCTGGACGCGCTCCTGGCCCGGTGATCTATCCCGCGGCGTGAGCCAGCGCGGCGTCCCAGCTGCTTCCGGCTTCAAGCAACGGGCGGAACCCCATGAGCTGGCGCGGCTTCCCGATCGCCATCACGGCGCGCAAGCGATCGGCCCGGCCGAACAGCGCCACGAACTTGCCGTCGGCGAGCGAGCCGTCGACGATCTCGACCTCGTCGGTCCCGCCCGGGTTCCCGAGCACCTGGAACCGGACGCCGTATTGATCGGACCAGAAGTACGGGATGGGGGTGAAGGACGGGGCCTCATCCCGGCCGGCCAGCACGCTGCGCGCCGCGGCAACGCCGGCACCGGCGGCCACTTCCCAGTGTTCGATCCGGATCCGTTCTTCCCCGCCG
>DASXZJ010000045.1:0-51291 GCA_036502025.1 Acidimicrobiales bacterium
GTCACAGCCCTCCGGTAGCTTGCCTTTTAGCGCCCTGGGTCTGGACGACAGCTCTGCCCTGACTAAGCGGATGCTCCGGGTTCGATTCCCGGCCGGGGCGCCGCCCGAGCGTCGGGTTGCTGATGGCCAGTCACTATCGAAGGGCGACCAGACGCTCCGGGTGATACGACAGTCTCAGGCCCGACGATTGGGTCACTGTGATGGAGGCCTCACTTTGCGTAGCGCGTCAACAAGCTTGTGCCAGCCTTTTGCGACCTGCTGTCCCTTCCAGGCTTGCGCTGCCGTCATCCCCGCCGCCGCTTCCCGGACCCGTGTTGCCGGCTCGGCGGTCTGGTCGAGAGCTTTCGAATTACTCTCGCGCTCCCGATTGGGGCCGCCATCAACCGGTGTCATGAGCCCCGAGACGAACAGGCTTGTTGTCTACGACCTCGAAGTGCCGATCATGCACCAGAGCTGACCCACCATCCCGGCGGATGGGGGGCACCCGCCAACATGACCGACGCCTTCGATCAAGGCACCTGGCAGGCCACGGTCATCCGAACACTCCTGCCTGCATGAACGACAACGGGTGAGAGGCCCTGACAGGCCATTTCCCCTTGTCCGTTGTGTACATCGGGACTGTACCCAGTGGCCGTATACGTGCCCGGAGAAATGTGGGAGGTGACTCGGCCACTCTTCCCGACGTCCAAGGAGATGTGCTTTCCGGTGGAGCTGGTTAGCGTCACTTTTCCGGGTAGCGGCCGTGGTCCAAGGTTTGATGGTCCACCGATCTCTTCGAAGACCCCTCTGATCGTGCCCGTCGACACTCCATGATCCCCACAGCTCGCAGCCACAGGCAGACAGCAGAGTGCTGAGACAAGTACGACCTTGCGAAACACGTCAGAACCTCCCATCGACCTTCATAGATCATGACTCCAACTTGGGGGAGGCGGTTCGACAAACCTGCCCCCTGGTGCCGAACCGTCTCACCGTCCCGAACTGGGACAGTCATGGACTCTGCGACTTCGGTGTTGCTTCGGCGGGACCTGGCCTGTCGATTCCGCGAGGGTCAGTTCGGTTTTGGCCGTTCCGGCCGGCGCCTGAGAATGCCGTACCTGACGACGAGCAGGGCGAAGTTGGCCGCTGTCAAGCCGAGGGCTACGAAGCCTGTCTCATCGGCGCGCTCCCCGTGTCGGATCACGAAAACGGTGAGAACGACTATGGAGGCCACCCCCAAGACGAATTGCAAAACCGCAAGCGTCACACCCAGCCTGGTAGCCGATACATCAGCGAATCGCTTCACGGCGGCAAGTCAACCAGACCGCTGAACTGTGGGCTGCAGAATCGCAGCTTGACCATTATAAGGCCGACTAGGGCCGTTCAAATGCAGTCCCGCCCTAGGATGAGCCCCTGTCCCGGCAGTCTGTGGGAGTCAGCCTCCCTGTTTCGGGCCTGGAACTGGGCGACCGGTGAGTACGAGAAAAAGTTGTCGGCTGGCGATGATTATCCAGCGGTAACGACGTCTTACCCAGAGGTGCAGAACCGACACAGGAGGACTGAAGTGTCTCAACAAGAGCGACGGGTCGTCGCGTGGGTCACGATCTCGATGGACGGCTACACCAGCGGGCCGGGAGGCCCCGCGCAGGACACCTGGCTGTATGAGCATGTCCGGAGGGAATCCTCGGCGGCGCACTTCGAGGGGATCTGGCGTGGTGCATCGACGGTCGTGGTGGGCCGCACGAACTATGAGGGATTCTTTTCGGTCTGGCCGGGGATCACCGCTGACCCGGCCACCGATCCGCGCACCCGTGATCTGGGCGTGTTCTTGAACACCGTCGAGAAGGTGGTGGTCTCCCGTACCCTTCAGGAGGCGGGATGGGAGAACTCGCGGATCGTCCGTGACCTGGAATCAGAAGTCAAGGCTTTGCAGGGCGCTCCCGGGCGGGACATCCTCGTGATCAACAGCGCGAGCATCATCCAGGCGCTGCTGGTGGCCGGACTGATCGACGACCTGCGTTTCGCTGTGGTTCCTGTGCTCTTGGGCGGCGGCCTCCGCCTATTCGCCAAGGGACTACCGACCTCGGCCTGGGGCCTGACCCAGGCCACCATCTTGGAAGACGGCGCGATCGGCCTTCATTACACCCGTGCTGACCGTTCGTAGCCAGCGCGGCACTGTCCGGGAACCAGCCACCGGCGGTCGCTTCAGCGCGCGCCATCAAGATGTCCCACTTTGACGGCGCGAAAGACAAGTGGGGCCTGCCCCCCTGGTTCCGGAGGGGCTAGGGCCGCAAGAACCGCACAACCGTCCTTCGCCATCCAGGCTCCCCGGTCAGGTCGAGTCCGGCTCACCCATTTGGCGTGCCTGGAGGAGGCAGGAAGAGCAGTTCTTCGAGACGGAAGATGTCGGTCCACTCGTCGAGGTAGCGCGCCACGTCGGTCACTTCGGTGACCTCTTCGGATTCGGGGTGCAGCACGTGGCAGCGGTAGCCGAGCTCGACGAAGGCGCCGACGTAGTCCTTCACCGTGGTGCCCGACACTCGTTCGAGCATCTCGATGCTGAGTTCGCTCACCACGATAGGGCGGTCCCGTTCGAGTAAGCGCTTGGCGCCGGCCAGCACCAGGCCCTCGGCTCCTTCGACGTCGAGCTTGATGAAGTGGACCGGACCCTCCACCAGATCGTCGAGCGGGAAGGAGGCCACCACGGTGCCCCGGCCGTCGAGGAGATCGCCGCGGGCCGAGGCGATGAAGCCGCCGTTGGAGCCCACATGGGCCGAGAAGTAGTTCCATCCCCGCCGGTCCGAGGCGGCGAGGGGCAGCACGTCGATGTTGTCGGCGTGGTTGGCCAGTGCGGTGAGGAGGATGAGGCGGCAATTCTCGGAGTTCGGTTCCAGCGCCAGCACGTGGCCCTCCGGTCCGACGAGCTGGGCGGCCAGCGCGCTGAAGTAGCCGACGTTGGCCCCGACGTCGACTACCGTCATCCCCGGCCGGAGGTAGCGACGGAATACCGCGGTGACGTGGGCCTCGTAGGTGAGGGTGTCGATGAGGGTGCGTGAGACCGACGTGTCGGCCGTATCGAGGGCGAGGCGCACCCCGTCAACCTCGCATTCGACCACATCGTCCCCGCCGAAGTTCACCCGTACCGCGGTTGGGAAGGTCTGGCGGTCGAACGGGGCCATGAGGCGCCGTAACTCGCTCAGGCCCGACAGCGGGCGGTCGTTACCGAGTTGGGCCAGTACCGCCGCCGCCACTTCCGGGGGGTAGATCAGGCGCACCACGTCGGCCACCGACGGCGGGCCCTCTGCCGCGGCCGCCTGGGACGCGCCGCGCCAGGGCACGCGGGCGAGGCGGATCGGGCTGCGGGGCCGGGACATCGGACGTCACCCTAGGCCCTCAACGACAAAAGCCCCGCCCGGCGATGCGCAAGGCATCTACCGGACGGGGCCTCGTCTAAGGCTTAGGTAATGGGATTGGACCCGAAGGCAATGGCCGCGGTGATCGGCGCATTGAGTCTCAGCGATTCGAGAGACCCGAAGTTCGGTGCATCACCGAAGGAGTAGACCGCTCCGTCGGAACCGAACTCCCAGTAGCCGTCGCCGGTGGACGTGCTCTGCCCGAACACGATGGGCGCCGACGGACTCTGAGCGCCACCCAGGTTGGCCGGGGCGTCACCGAAGTGCGCCACCGGACCGCTGGCGAGGAACTCCCAGTAGCCGAGGCCGTCGGGCGTGCAGGCCATGGCGGACACGTGGCCGAGGAACTGCCCCGCCCCCGAGCCCTCGTTGTTGGCCGCACCGAAGGAGAAGATCCCACCGTCAGCCGCCGAGAGCCAGTAGCCCTGGCCGATCGGGGCCGAGACGGCAGCCGTGATGGGCTGCTCGGGTACCACGTGGATCCCCGGCAGCGAGCCCACGAACAGGGCGTCCCCGAAGTCGAACACGCCGCCGTCGGTGGCGAACAGGCGGTAGCCGTTACCGCTGGGGCTGGCCTCGGCCGCCACGATCGGTCCGTTGAGGACACGGTGCTGGGGCACGAGCACGCCCGGCACCGATCCGAGGAACGGTGCGTCACCGAAGGAGAACACGCCGCCGTCGGCCGCGAAGAGCCAGTACCCACCGTGGTCCGGCGTGTCGGCCATGGCCACGATCGGCTGGTTCAGCCGGATGTTGCCGGTCGACCCGTAGAACTGCGCGCCACCGAAGGAGAAGACGCCACCGTCGGAGGCGGCTTCCCAGTACCCGGGCGAGATGTAGGTGAAGTTGATCGGCGACGTGACAGGGCCAACCGGCGTGGTCACTACCACCGGGACGGTGCCGGTGCCGGCGGGCTCGGTCACCTTGATGGTGGTGCAGTCCGCACTGATGCTCTGGATCGGCGCGTTGTTGGGACCGAAGGTCACCGCTGTCGATCCGCAGAGGTTGGTGCCGCCGATGATGACGGTCTCACCGCCCGATTGGGGGCCACTGGTCGGGCTGATGCCGATGATCGTCGGCGCCGGCACGTAGGTGAACTGCTGCGTCGCGATGGCCGATCCGCCTGTGTCGATGACCGCGACGAACACCGGTCCGGCCGCGTGGGGCGGCGAGACGGCGGTGATCTCGGTGGTGCTGACCACGTCCACGTTGGTCGCCAAGTTGGTGTCCGACGGGCCCGTGCCGAAGTCGACGGAGGTCGGGTCACCCGGGGCGAAGCCGCTTCCGGTGATGGTCACCGTCGTGCCACCCGAGGTCGGACCGCTGAGCGGGCTGATCCCGTCGGCGTTGATGACCGGCGTGCCGACGTAGGTGAAGACGTCCTGGACGACGGGCTGGCTGGTGCCGACACCCGGGGTGGTGACGATGGTGTCAACCGGGCCGGCCGCGTGGGCCGGGTCGGTCACGACGATCTGCGTCGAGGTGATGGTCGTCACGGTGCCCGGGAGCCCACCGAAGGTGACGGTGGAGCCGGTGCCGAAGCCGGTCCCGGTGATGGTCACCGAGGTGCCACCAGTGGTCGGTCCGAAGGCCGGGTTGATCCCGCTCACGGTGACCGTCTGGTTGGTGTAGGTGAAGAGCTGAGCCGCCGTGGCCACGCCGCCGTCGTCAGCGAGGGTGACCGGCACTGAGGCGACGACGTGTGGCGGCGACACCACCGTGATGGTGGTCGAGTTGACCACGGTCACCGCCGTGCCCGGCGTCGTGTCGAAGACGACGGTCGTCGGATCACCCGGATTGGTGTCGAAGCCGCTGCCGGTGATGGTGACCAGCGTGCCACCGGTTGTCGGCCCACTGGTCGGGTTGATGCCCGTGGGGGCCGGATTGATGATCGGGATGGGTACGAAGGTGAACTGCTGGGCTGCCGTCGCGCTGCCACCGCCCACATTGGTGACGGTCACACTCACGGCTCCGGCGGCATGCGGCGGCGTCACCGCGGTGATCTCATTGGCCGAGACCACGTTGCCGGTGACGGTGCTGCCCCCGAAGGTGACGTTCGCCGGCGAGTTGAAGTTGGAGCCGAGGATGGTGACGAGCGTTCCCCCAGCCGTGGGCCCGAAGAGCGGTGAGACGCCTGTCGCACTGATGATGGGCGTCGGAGCCTGGTAGGTGAACTGGTCGGCGGGCGGATTGGCGGCGCTCTCACCGAACGTATTGGTGACCCGCACGTCGACGGTGCCGGTGCCCGGAGGGCTGGTGGCCGTCATGGTGCTGGTGTTGACGAAGGTGACGTTGGTGGCGGGAGTGGTCCCGAACAGCACGGTCGAGGTGGGCCGGAAGTTGCGTCCCGAGATCGTCACGTGCGTGCCGCCCACCGGGAGGCCGCTACTGGGGCTGACCGCGGTCACAACCGGGGGTGCCTCGATATCGCCACCCGTAGCGGCACAGTTGGACTCGGCGATGTTGACCACCACCGCGGTGGCCAGCACGGTGACCTGCAGTCCGATGACCTGGACGCTGGTGCCGTCGATGGACGGCCGATCGAGCCTGGTCTGCACGTTGGCCCTGATGCTGAGCAGCGGGTTGGCCGGGAGTCCCTCTCCGACCGACGGCGAGAACGCGGTCCCGTTGATGTCGATGATCGAGGTCGAGGCGATCGAGCCGTCCGCCGTCGAGGTGCATGTCGTGGTGAGCGCCTTGATGTCGAGCGCGTTGAGGAGGTCGACGCCGACCACCGAGATGGTGGCGGGGTTCGACGGTGTGCCCGCCGTTCCTGCCGAGGCGGAGACCGATTCATCCGGGGTGCCGAAGTTGGTGGCCGAAGTCGACGCCACGAGTGCATTGGCCGTGACAAGCGAGCCGAGCGGGATGCTGACGTCGGTGCTCTGCAGCGTTTGGCCGCTGTTCGAGGACACCGTTGGCGTCGGTCCGAGGAGGTTGCCCCCGGCCAGCTGCGCCTGGATGCCGAAGGCGCTCCCGGCCCCGGTGTCGGGGTCGACCACTGCACCCGCCGGTGCGGCGATGAAGAACGATGTACCCGCCACCGTGGCAGCGGTCATGATGCCCGCCAAAAGTGACTGCTTGATCCGCGATCTAATCATTGAGCTGTTGGCTTCCTCTCGATTGGCTGGCAACCCCAGTGATGCTTTCCGCGTCGGGATTCCCAGCACGCTGCCTAGTGGAACTGGTCAAACGGCAACTTCTGGCGGTCCGAAATAGGAAATTTGGCCTATTGCGTAACTTCTTTGCAGCCTAGACAACTCCGAGAGGGGGTCGGGGGGATTCCCGGGCGCCTGCCCTGGGGGCCTCAGCCGCCCTGCATGGCGATGTGGTCGGTGCGCACCCGGACCTTGATGCGGACCTCACCCTCGGAGCGCATCGGATAGGTGTCCACGCCCAGGTACTTCTTGGCCAGGGAGTCGATATGCGCATCGGCGCCGTCGGTCGTGATGTCGGCCACCGAGCCGCGGAGAGCCACCACGTTGTAAGGATCCTCGGGATCGATCACCGAGACGGCGACGCGGGGGTCGCGATGCAGGTTCCGCGCCTTGACACGGCCCTCAGCGGTGTTGAAGAGCAGATCGTCCCCGTCGAGGTCGACCCAGATCGGCGTGACCTGCGGCGAGCCGTTGGCGTTGAGCGTGGTCAACGAGGCCAGGACCGGTCGGTCGATGAGCTCGCGGGCCTTGGGGGAGAGGATGTCGGGCATGGCAATGGGCCTCCTTTTGTCAGTGTTCTTTGTCAGTCTTGTCTTGTGATCTTCCGGGACTCAGATTCGAACGTAATAGGACAGCCACTACGTTCATACCCGTGACCATCGGCGCGCATGTCCGCGCGGGCGGAAAACTCGTGCCGGCGCTCGAGCACGGCGCGCGCCTCGGGGCCGAGGTCGTGCAAGTCTTCACCCAGAGCCCCCGGGCGTGGAAACCGACCCAGTACGACGAAGAGGTCCTCGCCGGCTACCGCGCCGCCCAGGCGAACCACCCCGAGATCACCGAGACCTTCTGTCACGCCACCTACCTGATCAATCTGGCGGCGGACGAGCCCGAGCTCCGACGCCGCTCGCAGGCCTGCCTGGTCGACAATCTGGCCGTTGCCACCGGGATGGGCGCGCACGGCCTCGTGTTGCACGTCGGCAGCCACAAGGGGACTGGCTTCGCCGGCTGCGTCGCCCAGGTGGTCGACGGGTTGCTGGCCGCGCTCGACACCCAACCCGCCCGGACCTGCCCGATCCTGCTGGAGAACGCCGCCGGTACCGGGGGCACCGTGGGCCGCAGCTTCGACGAGTTGGCCGCGCTGCTCGACGCCGCCGGTTCCGGTCGAGCGGCCGAGTTGGGCGTCTGTCTCGACACCCAGCATCTGTGGGCCTCGGGGCTCAGCTTTACGTCGGTGGAGGAGGCTGACGCCCTCGTGGCCGACTTCGACGCCGTGATCGGGCTGGCACGCTTGCGCTGCCTCCACCTCAACGACTCCAAGGTCGAGCTGGGCGCCAATCGCGATCGCCACGAGAACATCGGCGAGGGCACCATCGGTGCGCTCGCCCTGGGCACGCTGATCAGCCACCCCGACCTGGTGCGGCTGCCGGCCATCCTCGAGGTACCCGGTGACGGAGGGGGCGCCCGGGCCGAGGACATCGCGGCGGCACGTCAGGCCCTTCAACTGGGTCTCGACGCGCGCCGGCCATAAACTGGCTGCCGTGGCCACTTACCGCATGGAGAGCGACAGCATGGGGGAGATCGAAGTCCCCACCGACCGGTACTGGGGCGCGCAGACGGCACGCTCGCTGCACCACTTCGACATCGGCGACGAGACGATGCCCACGCCGCTCATCCGAGCCTTCGGGATCCTCAAGGGAGCTTCGGCCAAGGTCAACCGTGATCTGGGCAAGCTCGACCCCGCCCTGGCCGACCTGATCGAGCGCGCCGCGGCCGAGGTGGCCGACGGGCAGCTCGACGATCACTTCCCGCTGCACATCTGGCAGACCGGGAGCGGCACCCAGACGAACATGAACGCCAACGAGGTCATCTCCAACCGGGCCATCGAGCTGAGCGGCGGCGCAATGGGGTCGAAGAAGCCGATCCACCCCAACGACGACGTCAACATGTCGCAGTCCTCCAACGACACCTTCCCGACCGCCATGCACATCGCGGCCGTCGAGGAGATCACCCACCGGCTGCTCCCCTCGGTCCGGGTCCTGCGCGACGCCCTCAATGAGAAAGAGGTCACCTACGCCGGAGTGACCAAAATCGGCCGGACCCATCTCATGGACGCCGTTCCGCTCACCTTGGGCCAGGAGTTCTCGGGCTACGTGGCCCAGCTGAACGCCGACCTCGAGCGCATCGAGGTCACCCTGCCCGGCCTCTACGAGCTGGCCGCCGGGGGCACGGCGGTCGGCACCGGATTGAACACCCATCCCGAGTTCGGGGAGCGGGTCGCCGCCGCCATCGCCGAGATGACCGGCCTGCCCTTCGTCACCGCCCCCAACAAGTTCGCCGCCCTGGCGGCACACGACGCCCTGGTCTTCACGCACGGGGCGCTGCGCACCCTGGCCGTGTCGCTGATGAAGGTGGCCGACGACCTGCGGTGGCTCGGATCGGGACCTCGCAGCGGCCTGGGCGAGTTGGCGCTGCCCGAGAACGAGCCGGGCTCCTCCATCATGCCGGGCAAGGTCAACCCGACCCAGAGCGAGGCGATGATCATGGTGGGGATCCAGGTTCTCGGCAACGACGCCGCGGTGGCCATGGCGGGCAGCCGGGGCAACCTCGAGCTCAACGTCTGCAAGCCGGTCATCATCTACAACGTCATGCAGTCCATATCGCTGCTGACCGATGCCTGCCGCGGTTTTACCGAGTTCTGCGTGCGCGGGCTGCAGCCGAACTACGCGCAGATCCAGCGACATCTGGATGAGTCGCTCATGCTGGTCACCGCCCTCACCCCGATCATCGGGTACGACAAGGCGGCCGAGGTCGCCAAGAAGGCGCAAAAGGAGGGCATCACGTTGCGCGAGTCGGTCATCGCCCTCGGTTTCATGACCGGTGCGGAGTTCGACGCCGCGGTGCGCCCCGAGGACATGACGCACCCATGAGTCCCGACCTCCTTTCGCCGAGTGAGGTCGACACCGCGCTGGCGGACCAGCAGATCGGCTGGGAGCGCGTGGACGACGAGCTGCGCACGACGGTGAAGCTGCACGATTTCGCCGCCGCCCTGGAATTCGTCAACGCCGTCGGTGCGGCCGCCGAGGCGGCCAATCACCATCCCGACATCGATATCAGGTGGAACACCGTCACCCTCGTGCTGTCGACGCATAGCGCGGGCGGGCTCACGGTGCTCGACCTCGCCCTGGCGGCGGCCATCGACCGCCTGCGACCGCTTCGCTGAACGGTTAAGTGGCCGGCTCCAGCAGCGCCGCCCGCAGCCGCGTCACGACCTGGACCGAGACGCCAGCGCGTTCGGCGTAACCGGCCACTGAGCCGTAGCGCTCGTGCAAGTGGGCGAACAACCTGACCATGTTGTCGGGATCGGCCGAGAAGACCTCGCTGATGTCGGCGATGACGTCCTTGCCGTCGGGGTACTTGAGGATGAGCTTGGCTCGCAGCCGCTCCATGGCCGCGCCGCTCAAGGCGTAGTCAGCCACCACCGTCTCCTCGGGCACGCCGAGCAGGGACAGCACGAGGGCCGACAGCAGGCCGGTGCGGTCCTTACCCGCCGTGCAGTGGAAGACCGCCGGGCGGGCTTCCGGGCCGGCCAGGACCTCGAGCGCGCCGACGATCTGGGGCATGGCGTCGTCGAGCATCTCGGTGTACTGCGACCCGAGCAGGCCGGGTCGGCGGTCCCACTCCTCGACGTCGGGGAGTTGGTCGATGAACGGGAAGTGGTGAAACTCCACCGGGTGGGCCTCGACGTTGAAGCGGCTCTGCTCGACCTCGTAGCCCGAGCGCAGGTCCACCACGGTCCGGATCCCGAGCTGGCGCAGCACCGCCCGGTCCGGTTCGGTCAACTCGCTCAGGCCATCGGCCCGGAACAGCACCCGCCAGCGCGTCCGTTGGCCGTCCGTGGTGGCATACCCGCCCAGGTCGCGGAAGTTCACCGCGCCCTCGAGCGCGATCAGGCGGTCGATCGTCACTTGACGGGGAGGTCCCACATGGGGAACCAGCGCGCCAGGTCGGACTCGACGGGGAGGTCGACGCCGAGCATGGAACGGATGCGGAGCTCGAGTTCGGTGTCCCGCCGCTCCTTCTGATTGTCGATGGGGGCGAACGGGTAGAAGGTCCCCCGTTTGAAGAGGTAGACGAGCGAGAACGGCTTGGCGTCGCTGGCGGCGCCGGGGCCCGGTACGAATCCGAACACCGAGCACAAGAGCTGCGCTCCCCAGCCGGCTTCGCTCAGCGTGGTGTTGGCCATGTGCGCCTTGGTGACCAGGTCGTCGAGCTCGGGCTCGCTGAGCAGGAGCCAGCCGTAGCCGAAGGAGTCCTGCGTCTGCGTGAATCCCTCGCCGACCAGCTGGGCCACCTGGGTCTGCAGGTCTCCCGACTCCTGACCCGACGGCGGCTTCCAGCACACTCCGGCGTGCCCGGAGGTGACCAACCCGCCGGCGCTCTGCATGGTCAGCGCCGCCGTGGGCAGGGCGAAGAGGGCGTCGAGATTGGCCTTGACCGGCTTGGTGCGACCGAGGAGCGTGTCGAAGAGACCCACCGTCAGGAGCGAGCGCTGAGGATCAGCCGGCCTGGTTGAGCTGGTGCTCCAGCTCGTCCAGCTGGGCCAGGCGGCGCTCCAGGGTGGGGTGGGTGCGGAAGAGGCCGCCGAAGGTGAAGCCGCCGCCGCCCTGGTCCTGGGCCCCCTGGGCGGCCACGGCCGGCATGAAGAAGAAGGCGTTGAATGGCTCGGCGGCGCGGAGGTCCTTGGTCGGGATCCGACCCATCTCTCCGCTGATCTTGACCAACGCCGACGCCAACAGCGAGGGGCGGCCGATGAGGATGGCACCCGATCGATCGGCTGCCAGTTCGCGGTAGCGGGAGAGCGCCATGGTGAGCAGGAAGCTGATGAAGTACACGACGATCGAGACCAGCATGATGCCGAACTCGATCAAGGCCAACTGGCTGCCGCTCTGATTGTTGTTGCGGCCGCCGCCGCCGAAGATCTCCGAATAGAACATGACGCGGGTCAGGAGCCCGGCGATCATCCCGAGACCGCTGGCGATGGTCATCACCGCCACATCACGGTGCGCCACGTGCGAGATCTCATGGGCCAGCACCGCCTCGATCTCGGGCTCGTCCAGCCGACGCATCAGGCCCGAAGTGGCGCACACCACCGCGGCCTTCGGGCTGCGGCCGGTGGCGAACGCATTTGGTACGTCGGTGTTCGCGATGGCCACTCTGGGCTTCGGCATGTCCGCCAGGGCGCAGAGCCGGTCGATCACCCCGTGCAATTCGGGCGCCTGCTCGGGCGTGACTTCCTTGGCGTGCATGGAGAACATGGCGATCTTGTCGCTGAAGTAGTACTGGGCGAACAACAGGCCGAAGCCGATGACGAGGATGACCACCAGGCTCTTGATGAAGATGAAGAGCACGCCGATGAGCACGGCGTAGAGGACGACCAAGAAGAACCCCGTCATCAGCATGCGGGTGGTCAGGCCCCGATCGGGCTTGATGTTGTGGGCGATTGCCATCAGGTGGTGGATCCTCCAGACCCGCTCTGTTCCGCGGCCGGCAATGCCGCCGCGTCTGCCCCAGGCGTGCCGCTCCCCAGTTCGGCCTTCAAGGCGGCCAACTCGTTGTCCACCTGGGAGGTGGACGTCACCTTGTCGAGCTCCTTCTGGATGTCATCGACCGGTGTGCTGAGGTCGTTGAGCGCTCCGGAGGCCAGGAGTTCGTCGATCGCTCCGGCCCGGGCTTGCATACTGGCGATCTTGTCCTGGGCGCGCTGCATGGCCTGGGCGGAGTTGCCCATGGAGTCCGAGATCCCCGAGACGGCCTCGCCCACCTTGGTCTGGGCTTCGGCGGCCGTGTAACTCGCCTTCAGCGTCTCCTTCTTGGTGCGGAACTGCTCCACCCGGGATTGCAGCTGCTGGGAGGTGTCGACCAGCTTCGACTCCTGCTCGGTGATCTGGTCGTGCTGGGTCTTGAGCTCGGCCAGCTGCTCGCCCAGGGCGGCCCGCCGGGAGAGAGCCTCTCGCGCCAGGTCCTCGTTGTTCTGCTGCAGGGCGGCCTTGGCCTGGGTCTGCAACTTGTCAGCCTGCTTCTGCAACCCCTGAGCCTGCAGCTCGATCCGCTTGCGGGCCGTGGCCACATCCGCCACGCCCCGTCGCACCTTCTGGAGCTGCTCCAGCTGCTTTTCGTACGAGAGGTCGAGCGTGTCGCGAGGGTCCTCCGCCTTGTCCAGGACCTTGTTGGCCTTGGCCTGAAAGATCCCGAAGATCCGCTTGAACGTGCCTGCCATGGGGACGAGCATAAGGCCCAGCGAGCGGCAGGGGGCAACGGCCGGCCCTCCGCTTGCCACCGCTAAGGTCACCGCGGTGCCCGACCCTCTCTGCCTGCTCTCCGTGCACGCCCACCCGGACGACGAGTCCTCCAAGGGCGCCTCGACCGTGGCCCGGTACCACGCCGAGGGCGTGCGCACCGTGCTGGTGTGCTGCACCGGAGGCGAGGAGGGTGACATCCTCAACCCGGCCATGGATACCCCCGACGTCCGGGCGGACATCGGGCGGGTCCGTATGGCTGAGCTCAAGGCGGCGACCGACATCATCGGGTACGACGAGACGGTCATGTTGGGCTACCGCGACTCGGGGATGCCCGACTCGGAAGCCAACGCCCGCCCGGACAGCTTCGCTCAGGCCCCCCTCGACGAGGCGGTCGAGCGATTGGTGACGATCATCCGGCGGGAGCGCCCCCAGGTCCTGCTGACCTACCCCGAGGAGCAGACCGAGTACCCCCACCCCGACCATCTCCGGGTGCACGAGATCTCGGTGATCGCCTTCGATGCCGCCGGCGACCCCGACCGCTTCCCCGACGCGGGCGCCCCGTTCGCGCCGTTGAAGCTCTACTACTCGGTCTGGCCGGCCGAGCGCTTCCGCCAGATCCACGCCAAGTTCATCGAGCTGGGGCGGGAGTCGCCCTTCGACGAGAAGTGGTTGGCGCGCCTCACCCGTGACGAGGCGTTCACGACTTCCATCGACATCGAGGGCTTCCAGGACGTCCGGGGGAAGGCACTCAAGGCGCATGCCACCCAGGTCGACCCGAACTCACCGTTCTGGTTCGGTCTGCCCCCCGAGGTGCTCCGGGACATCCACCCGGTCGACGAGTTCCGTCTGGTGCAAAGCCGCGTCGGCCCGACCGAGGTGACCGAGGACGACCTCTTCGCAGGGGTACGGACCGGCTAGTCAGGCCGCCGGGCCGAGGAAGCCGAGGTGAATGGCCCCCGCACTCTGGGCCAGCACCAGGGCCACGGCCACCGCCAGGGCGCCGAGCAGCAGGATCGTTGCCATCGACCGCGCCGGCAGACGAAGCCTGATGGGTCGCGGCTGCCGGCGCCGGGCGGACCGGGGTGCACGCTCGGGGGCATCTTCGACGGCGCTGGCGACGGCGGGCCGAGCCTCGGCAACCTTGACCGTCGATGGGCTGACCGCGGGGGCCGCGATCGTCTCTTCAGGCGCCCAGGTCGGTGGCGCCGTGGGCGCGGTCGGCAGCACGAAACCCTCCTCGAGGTCCAGCGTCGCCGAGGCCGACAACACCGACGTGCCCTCACCCCTGTCCATGAAGCCGGCGTCGATCACCGCCGCCGCCGCCGCTCCCGCCTCGTTCTCGTGAGGCCAGTGCAGATCGGGCAGTAGCGCCAACGGATCGCGTTCGGGCCAATGGAGGTCACCACCGCCCCCGCCGTTGGCCGTGGCCGGGGCGGCGCGCGTCTCGGCCTCAGGCTCGGGTTTCGTTTCGGCCACAGGTGCAGGTGCAGGTGCAGGTGCCGGTGCTGGCGCAGGTGCCGGCGTCGGTGCCGTGTCGAACACCTGGGCGATCACATCGTCGAAGGCCGGCTCGGACTCAGCCACCAGTTCGACCTCGATCTCCAGTTCACGTTTCAGCTCGGCTTCGAGCTCCGGATCGAGCACCGGGTCGGGCTCGACCACCCGTTCGGGCTTCTTGACCACCCGTTCGGGCCCGACGACCGCTTTGGGCTGAACCACCGGCTCAGGTTGGGGTTCGGGCGCGGGCTCGGGCTCCACGACGAGCTCGGGCTCGGCCACCGCCACCGGCTCGACGACCGGCTCGGGCTCGGGCTCGGCCCCCGCCCCCGGTTCGGGCTCGACGACGCGCTCGGGCTCGATCACCGGTGCGGCCGCCTTTACCCGAGCCGGTTCGGGCGCCGGGGTCACCGCCGGTACCGTCTCTTCGGCCCACGGGCGAGCGGGTTCGGACTCGGGCGGCTCGGTTTCGCCGATGTGCGAAGTCACCTCCCGCAGGACGATGTCGAGGTCGTCGACCTTCCATCGGGGAATGATCAACGGGGTGACCGATCCACCGCCGCGGAGGGTGAGGAGCACGCCGCCCCGACGCTGCTCGATCTCCCACTCGGTGATCCGGTCCCAGCTCAGGTGACGCGGGGGCTCGCCAGGGCGACGGATCTCGATGCCTTCGTAGGTGAGCGCCAATTCGAAGATGTCGGTGTTCTTGCCCCGTTGCCTCGTGTGCAGAGTGACACCCTGCATGGTTGTCTCCGACATCAGATCAACCTCGCGCACGGGCCAACTCGCGGAGGGGGCGGAAACCGATGAGGGTGGCCCCCGCCTCGGCAATCGCCTCGGCGACCCAGTTCTCGGCGCAGATCATCCGGTAATCGTCGACCCGGGCTTCCCAGTCGTCGGTGGCCAGTGACTGTAATTCCGCGCTGTCCACCGCCGGGTGAAGGTGCATCTCGGTCACCCCGGGTTGCAGGGTCGTCAGATCCTTCTCGAACATCTGACGCGAGCCCACGCCGGGCACGAAGCGCATGTGGTCGGAGAAGACCGCACCGGCGTCCTTCGCCACCGCGCGGGCCGGGAAACCGACGTATTTGTCCATCCGGGCGCTCACCATACGCAGCGGCAGGCTGAATTCGATGGCCATGTCGAGGTAGACGTCGAAGAACTCCGGCCGGAGCTGCAGGGTGCCCATGTGCGCATCGATGTGGCTCACGTCGAAGCCCCACAGGATGGCCCGCTCGATTTGGGCCCGGCATTCGCGCCGCACCTCGTCAAGGTCGGCGTGGTCCCACACGTCCTCCACCGTTCGCGGGAAGCCGCCGTCGCCGCCCAGCAGGGAGGGGGCGTGGGTGATCGGGCCCCATCGGTAGAGCGCGTACTCGGCATTCAACGTGAGGTGCACGCCGATGTCCTCGCCCCGGTAGCGGCTGCTGGCCTCCCGGGCCCAGGGGCACGGCACCATGAGCGTGGCGCTGGTGACCACGCCCGTGGCCAGGCAATCGAACACGCCCACGTTGGCGGAATGGCAGGAACCCAGGTCGTCGGCGTTGATGATGAGGAGCTTGGCGTCGGCGGGGTACCCGAGTTGTTGCGCCAGTGTTGGTTCACTCATGGTCCCCCTTTCCTCCTCTCGCCACCTCGGTGTCCTGTGACCGGGCGGCGGCTGCGATCTGTTGCTGGAACTCCTCCATTCTGGCAGTCAATCCGGTGTCCTCGACCGCCAGAATGCGTACCGCCAACAGAGCGGCGTTCCGGGCCCCGTTGACCGCCATGGTGGCCACCGGCACGCCCCGGGGCATCTGGACGATGGAGAGTAAGGAGTCGAGCCCGTCCAGGTGGGACAGGGCCACCGGTACTCCGATCACCGGCAGCGTGGTCACCGACGCCAGCATCCCGGGAAGATGGGCGGCCCCGCCGGCCCCGGCGATGATCACCTTGAGCCCGCGCGCGGCCGCGGTGTGCCCGAAGGCGATCATGTCGTCGGGTGTGCGGTGAGCCGATACCACCCGGACTTCGTGCTCCACGTCGAACTGCGTGAGGACCTCGACGGCGTCGTCCATCACGCCGAGGTCCGAGGAGCTCCCCATGACCACGGCTACCAGCGGCCCGCCGGCGGTCACGCCACTCCCGCGGGGAGTTCGAGGCCGACCGGGCGCGGTGTTCCCAGCGCCAGGGCGCCGGCCCACGCCAGTTCCCGGACCACCTCGGCGTCGTTCCCGCAGACCGTCACGTGCCCCAGTTTGCGTCCTGGCCTGGCCCCTTTGCCATACAGGTGAATGTGGGCACCTGGCGTGGCCAGGCCGAGCGCCAGCTGGGCCACCGGATCCTGGCCCGCCTGGCCGCCGAAAATATTGACGCTGGCCACCTCGGGGTAGGAGGTCGCGGTGGCCCCGAGGGGCAGGTCGAGCACCGCACGCAGGTAATTCTCGAACTGGGAGGTCACCGAGCCCTCAATGGTCCAGTGGCCCGAATTGTGCGGCCGCGCCGCGATCTCGTTGACCAGCAGGCGCCCGCCGGCCCAGAAGAGCTCCACCGCCATCACGCCCACGGCTCCGGCGATCTCGGCCACCTGCCGGCCCAGAGCCGCGGCCTGATCCAGCACCTCGGGAGGCAATCGTCCCGGCACGAGGACCTCCCGGCACACTCCGCCCACCTGGGCCGTTTCCACCGCCGGCCAGGTCGCCACCTCCCCGGACGGCCGTCGAGCCACCATGACGGCCAGCTCCGCCTCGAAGGGCACCGTCTCCTCGACGACGTAGACCCCCGGGTGGTCCGAACCCAGCCGCTCGATGTCGGTGGCGGCGTCGGCCGGCCAGACGCCCTTGCCGTCGTAGCCACCCCTGGCTGCCTTGACGACCAGCGGCCAGCCGTGGTCCCGCCCGAAGGCGCCCACCTGCTCGACCGCCGCCCCCCAGGAGTCGGGGGTGCTCAGGTCGACGATGTGGTGGGCGGGTACCGGCACACCTGCCTCGACGAGGGCTCGGCGCATATGGGCCTTGTCGACTGCCAGCTCGAGGGTCTCGATCCCGGGCCGGACGACCACCCCGTCGGCCACCAGTGCCTCCAGCAGGGGGAGATCGACCTGCTCGTGGTCGAAGGTGAGCACGTCACAACGCTCGGCGAGGGCGCGGAGGTCCTGGTCGACCAGCGGTGAGCCGAGCACCACCTCGGCCGCCACGGCACAGGCGGCATCGTCGGGGCGCTCGGCCAGCACGGCCATCGACAGACCCAACGCGCTGGCGGCCTCGCCGGCCATCCGAGCCAGCTGCCCGGCACCCACCACCCCGACCTGGTGGGTCTTCAGGTCGATAGCCTCATCGAGAACAGGCCGGGCACGACCGGCACACTAGGCGAGGAGGCGAGAGACACCATGGCCACGTCCCTGCGGATCGGCAGCCTGATCGACGTCGACAAGACCCTGCCCGAGACCGTGGCCCAACTCCGACGGTTCGCCGACGCCGGCCTGGACCACGCCTTCGCCGTGCAGATCTTCGGGCATGACGCACTGACCCTGCTGGCGGCGGCCGGCGCCCAGGTCCCGGGCATCGGGCTGGGCACCGGGGTGGTTCCCGTCTACCCCCGCCACCCGATGATGCTGGCCCAGCAGGCCCTGACCGTGCAGTCGGCCACCGACGGCCGCCTGATCCTCGGCATCGGTCTGTCCCACCAGGTGGTGGTCGAGGGGATGTGGGGCATCAGCTTCGACAAGCCGGCCCGCTACATGAAGGAGTACCTGGCGGCCCTGATGCCGTTGCTCCACGGCGAGACGGTCAACGTGACGGGGGACCGTGTCACCGCCAACGCGTTCACCGCCCTCGAAGTGCCCGACGTGCAGGCCCCGCCCGTGCTGGTGGCCGCGCTGGGGGACACCATGCTCAACCTGGCCGGGCGGGTGGCCGATGGCACCATCACCTGGATGACGGGCACTCAGACCATCGAGTCCCACATCGCACCCACCATCACCCGGGCCGCCGAGAAGGCGGGACGGCCGGCGCCCCGGGTGGCGGCCTCCCTACCCATCTCGGTCACCGCCGACATCGAGTCGGCCAAAGAGCGGATCAACAAGGCCTTCGCGATATATCCGAACCTGCCGTCCTACAAGGCGATGCTCGACAAGGAGGGCGCGGGGAGCCCGGCCGACATCGCCCTGCTGGGCGACGAGGATGCGGTCACCGCGTCCATCGAGAAGTTGGCCGCCGCCGGCGCCACCGACTTCATTGCCTCCATCGTCGGCACGGCCGAGGAGCGTGACCGCACCTTCGCCCTCATCAGCGAAATGGCCCGAGCGCGCGAGGGCGTCAGTTCGACAGGGTCGTGTACTTGAACTCGTTGAGGTCAGGTTCGTCCTCCATCAGACCGACCACCCGATCGATCGTGCGCCGCGCCAGCGCCGCGTCGCCCCGCGGCCGGCTCATCAGTCGCACGAAGACGGCCCGGCCCTCGGAGATGAAGGTCGGCACGCCCCACACGCTCCACTCGCTGGTCGCCTGCTCGTAAGCGCGCCTGATCTCCTGGATCGGCGCACCGCCCTCGACCTCGGCCAGGACCTTCTCCCCGGGCACGCCCGCCCCGTCCAGGACGGCGGCCAGGACGCCGGGCACCCGCAGATCGAGGCCATCGTCGTGGCGCGCCGCGAACAGCGCCAGGTGCACCGCCCCGAACTGTTCGGGGTACTGATCGCGCGCCACCACCCCGGCAGCGAGCGCCATCAGGTCGGCGGCCCGCGCCGGGTCGTCCCAGACGGGCGTGCCGCCCTCGGGCACGTGGCCCTGGCTCAGGGTGAAGGGCAGGAAGGTGACGTCCCAGTCGGCGCCGTCGGCCAACCCGGCCACGATGTGTTCGTGCGCGTTGCGGGCGAACGGGCAGCGGTAGTCCCACGTCACGGCGAACGGTTTCATAACTGCTTCAACAGGTAGTCCTGCCGTCCCATTCCCTTCCGCCGACGGCCGGACCGCCTCCTCTTGGACCGGCCCCGGGTGCCCGGCGTGAGCAGGTTCACCGCCGGGCGGAGAAGGACGCCGAGAACAGAGCCGATCAACGCCCCACCCACCACGTCACTCGGATGATGGGCCTTGAGGTGGACCCGGCTGGTGGCCACCGCACCGGCGAAGCCCAGGCAGGCCGCGGTCTCGACCTCGCTCTCGGAGAGGACCACCGCGGTGCAGAAGGCCGCCAGCGTGTGGCCACTCGGGAAACTGCTGCTGCTCGGGGTGCGAACTCGAGCGTCCAGGTGCAGTTCGGGGCGCTCTCGCCGCGCGCTCGCTTTGGCCACCCGGCTCACGATGAGCGAGGAGACCCCCGCCGCCCCGAGTGCCACCACCGCTCGCCGGCGGTCCGGGCCCCGGTGCCGGCCCTTGAACAGCGCCAGCACCACCCAGATGAACCCGTAGTCGGCCAGGTTGGAGAGCAAGGCGGCGGCGCGGTCGGGACCGGGCCGGCCGCGCCACGGTTCGAAGGCGGCGTCGATCCTCCGGTCGAAGCCGTCCATCGTCTCGTTCACGCCGCTCCGAAGGCCGGGCACGAGGGCTTGAAGTTGCAGTAGTCGCACAAGGGTCCCGGCCGCGGCCGGAAGTCTTCGTTCGCACAGGCGCGCTCAATGGCACTCCAGACGGCTGTCGTCCGCCGCTGCTGGCCGCGAAGGGTCTGCTCGGTCGGCCGCGCCGAAATCATCAGGGGATCGCGCAGGTGCAGCAGGCGAACCTCGGCCGGCGCACGGCCGAGGATCTTCTCGCAGAGCAGGGCATAGGTCTGCACCCCGCCCATCCGGCCGTGCTCGTAGCGTTCCGAGGGCGCTCGACCCGTCTTGTAGTCGACCACGGTGAGCGCACCATCAGGGCCGATGTCGAGTCGATCGATGATACCGCGGAGGCGCATGCCGTCATGTTCGTACTCGACGCCGAGTTCGACGCCAATCGTCCGCACCGCGTTCGGATCCTCCAACCGGAAGTAGTTGCCGATCAGGAAGCGGGCATCGGCCAGGAAGGCCTCGGCGTCGCGTTCCGAGAGCCTGAGCTCGGTGAACTCGGGATCGGACTGCATGGCCGCCCAGGCCCGCTCCAACTCATGGTGCGCGGCGGCTTCGTTCCGCGAGCCTGCCTCGTGGTACCAGAACAGCCGTTCGAGGGCGGCGTGCACCAGCGTGCCCTTCACGGCGTGGGGCGAGGGCGGCTCGGGCCGGTGCTCCATCACGGTGAACCGGAAGGCCAGCGGGCAGTTGGTGAACGCGGAGACCTTGGACGGCGTCAACGTGCGGGGGAGGTCGAGCGCCATGTTGGGCCAGGATAGGACCAGGTTCTGACACCCCGAGCCATGCACTAAAAATGCGTTGTGAGTCCGCCGGCCCTCCAGCGCAACGTGCGGTGGGCCGGCCTGCGGCCGGGTGATCCGGTCCAGGTCGAGGGCACCCGCCTCCGTGGGGCGAGCTGGTCGTTCGTCGCCCACGTGACCAACCGTGAAACCGGAGAGGAGTGGGTCGAGGTTGTCGGCGGGCGCGCCGGTGACCGGGCGGTCCGCTCGTTCCGCCCGGGCCAGATCTACGCGGCGGCCTCCCGGCCGGGCCGGGACCCCTCCCTGGCCGATGCACCGGGGCTTCCCCTCACCTAGCGCGCCCGACATGAGCATCCCCACCCTCACCACGGAGCGCCTCATCCTGCGCCCCTTCGTCTACGAGGACCTGCCCGGGCTGGTGCCGATCCATGCCGAGCCGTCGTTCTGGTGGTACCCGTTGCGCGCCGGCATGACGACCGAGCAGACGGCCGGTTTCCTGGTGCGCACGATCGAGCGTTACGAGAGCGACGGGGTCGGTATCGAGGCGCTGATCGAGCGCGAGAGCGGCACGTTGATCGGCTGGGCCGGCCTGGCCGTGCCCCACTTCCTTCCGGAGATCCTGCCGGCCGTCGAGGTGGGTTGGCGGCTGGCCGGTGCGTACCGTGGCCGGGGTCTGGCCACCGAAGCAGGCGCGGCCGCAGTCGAGTGGGGCTTCACCGAGGGCGGGTTGTCGCGGTTGGTCAGCATCTACGAGCCGGAGAACGTGGCCTCGGGCAAGGTGATGGAGCACCTCGGCTTCACCCGTTGGATGACCACCACCGGTGAACTGCACGGCGAGGAGATCGTGGTCACCGAGCTCACCGTCGAACGGTGGCGCGCCCGTGGGTGATCTCGGTCAGCAGACCGCCGTCACCCCGCTCGACGGACCGGGTCCCGACGGCGTGCAGCGGTTTTCCGCGATGGTGCACCCCGATTGGGAGATCTGGGGACCCGAGGGCGGCTACGTCGCGGCCATCGCCTTACGGGCCGCCGGGGCGGCGAGCCCGTTCGAGCGTCCCGCCAGCTTCTTCTGCCACTACCTCTCGGTGGCCGAGTTCGACGCCGTCGACCTCACCGTGACGCCGTTGCGCTCGGGGCGGACCGTGCTGGCCCAGCGGGTGGAGATGAGCCAGCAGGGGCGACCGGTCCTCCAGGCGATGGTGTGGTCGCTAGGTGAGGTCGCCGGCCTGACGCACGAGGACCTCCATCCGCCCGAGGTCCCCGACCCCGCCGATCTCAAGTCCCCCCAGGAGATCTGGCCGGACACTGTGCGGCCGCAGTTCGCGTTCTGGGGCAACTTCGACCAGAGGCCGATCGACTACGTCGAGAACTGGCCACCTCCCGGCCCATTGGAGCCGGTCTGGCGCACCTGGGTGCGCTGCGTCCCGACGGCGGTCTTCGACGACCCGTGGGTCGATGCCGCCCGCACGCTCGTGGTGCTCGACGTCATGAGTTGGCCCGCCGGCTCCCGGCCTCACGCCTACCTCGAGCCCCCGTTCATCGCCCCCAGCTTGGACCTGTACGTGTCGTTTCACCGCTCGGGGACCTCGCACGACTGGTTGCTCCTCGACGGCCACTCCCCGGTGGCCCGCGACGGGCTGTTGTCGTGGCACGGGCGGGTGTGGACGCGTGACCAGCAGCTGCTCGCCTCCGGCGGGGGCCAGGCGGTCTTTCGTCACACCTAGAGCCCGCCGCCCGAGGTCCGGATCAGGTTCCCCCGCTGCCCTCCGTGGCACGCTCGGTGCGCAGGACGCGGAGCCGATGGACCAGGCCGATGATCACCACGATCACCGCGAGCACGGCCGCCACGTAGCCGACGTCGCTGAAGTCCTTCTGGACGTGGCTGTAGGTGCTGGCGAGGTTGTAGCCGAGGCTGGCCAGTGCGGTGCACCACACGGCGCACCCGATGAAGGTGAAGACGACGAACTTGGTGACGGCCATCTCTGCCAGGCCGGCGGCCAACGACACGAACGACCGGAGCAGAGGGATGAACCGGCCGAAGAGGACCAGCGGTTCACCCCGGCGGGCGAACCATACTTCGGCCCGGTCGAGGTCCTTGTGCGTGAGCAGCACGTACTTGCCCCACCGATCGACCAGGGGGCGACCACCGAAGGCGCCGATGAGGTAGCCGGCCAACGATCCGATGAGCTCGGCCACCGTGGCCACCACGATGACGAGCCACAGGTGGAGCGGGTGATGGATGCCCGCACCAATGGAGTGGTAGTGGCTGCTGGCCAGCACGCCGCCGCCGATGATGGCGAGTTCGGCGCCGACGGGGATTCCCATCGACGAGATGAAGCTGAGGACGAAGACCGCGAGGTAGCCCCACGATGCCAGAAAATGCTCCATGAAAGGACCCGCCTACTTTCTTGGATCCCGAGCGGGACCATCAATTGTTCGACGAACGGCTATCTCGTTGTTCACCAGCCGACCGTCAACTTCTGGATGGCTCGATATGCACTCAGAATCCTCCTACGGCTGCCGTCTCGTCACACCGTAGGGTGTCCTGATCGTGAGCGCATCATCCGATAGTCCAATTTTCAGCGACCTCTCAGGCATGATCGGGGGGTGCCCGAGGATGCCAACCGCCGTGATCTTCTGAGGTCCACCTTTGACGCGGTGGCGCCCGCCTACCAGGGCGCACGGCCCGAGTATCCCGACCGCCTGTTCGACGATCTGGCGGAGTGGGCCGAGCTCTCGCCTTCGTCGTCCCTGCTGGAGATCGGCCCGGCGTCGGGGAAGGCCACGCTCCCGCTGGCCCGGCGTGGCTACACGCTCACGTGCCTCGAGCTGGGGGTCGAGCTGGCCGCCCGGGCCGCCGCCAACCTGGCCGCCTACCCCAGGG
The DNA here is from genome assembly GCA_036502025.1 of Acidimicrobiales bacterium. GTDB lineage: Bacteria > Actinomycetota > Acidimicrobiia > Acidimicrobiales > RAAP-2 > Bog-473. The sequence continues at coordinate 23,492 of DASXZJ010000045.1, forward strand.
TGCGGGTGGTCCGGGCCGCGTTCGAGACGTGGGTCCCGCCGCCGGGCGAGCGTTTCGACCTGGTATTCGCCGCCAACGCCTGGCACTGGATCGATCCCGATCGCCGATACGGCAAAGCCCATGAGCTGCTGCGCCCGCAGGGGCGGCTAGCCCTGTGGGCGGCCACCCACGTCTTCCCCGAGGGCGGTGATCCGATCTTCGCCGAGCTCCAGCCGACCTACGACGAAGTCGATCCCCACCCCGGCCAAGAGCCGTCGTGCTACCGGCCCGGCCAGCTCCCCGACGCCCGCCGCGAGATCGAGGCGACGGGGCTCTTCACCGACGTGCGGGTGCGGCAGTACGACTGGGAGACCGTTCACGATGCCGAGAGCTACATCGCTCTCATCAACACGTTCTCCAGCCACATCGCCATGTCCACCCCTGAGCGCGAGCGGCTCTTCAGCGAAATCAGGCGCCGGCTGTCCCTGCGCCCTGACGGCTTGCTGCGCCGACATTGGGGGAGCGTCCTGCAGGTGGCCACCCGCAAGCCCTGAGGCCGGGGTCCCACACCGCACTTACTCGGTCGAGTAGCCGTCCATGCGGGCCAGGATCCGAAGCATGACCTCGTCCGCCCCCGCGCCGATCGAGTCGAGTCGCGTGTCGCGGTAGAAGCGGGAGGCCCAGTGTTCCTGCATGTATCCGATGCCGCCGTGGAACTGCAGGCACGTGTCGGCCACTTCCCGCTGGAGGCGTGAGCCCATCAGCTTGCCGATGGTGGCGAAGCGCGTGGCATCCTCACCCGCGATCACCGCGTCCGCCGCGGCCCGCGCGTAGTGCGTGAGCATGTCGTGGCGGGCGCTCAACTCGGCCAGGACGAACTGCAGATGCTGGTTGGCGAGCAGGGGTTGGCCGAAGGCTCGCCGCTCGGCGAGGTACGCCTTGGTGCGCTGGAGGGCCAGGGCGATGGATCCGACCTGCTTGTAGACCGTGATGAGCCGCTCCGCCTGGAACTGGGCCATCTGCTGCTGGAAGCCTCGTCCCACCTCGCCGATGGTGTTGGTCAGCGGCACGCGGACGTCGGTGAAGGAGAACTCGGCCGTGTCGCTCGACCACATGCCCAACTTCTCCAGCTTCCGGGAGACCACCACCCCGTCCAACGATGTCGGCAGCACGATCATCGACATCCCCTGATACCCGGGGTCGTCGGAGGTGCGGGCCAAGAGGCAGAGCCAGTCGGCTTGCGTGCCGTTGGTGATGTAGAGCTTCGAGCCGTTGATGATCCACTCGTCCCCGTCACGGATGGCCCGGGTCCGGATGCCCGCCACGTCGCTGCCGGCGTCAGCCTCGGTGACGGCAATGGACGCCACCACTTCGCCGCGGATAGCGGGCGCCAGGTACTGCTCCTTGAGCTCGGGTGACCCGTAGCGGGCCAGCGCCGGCGTGGCCATCGACATCTGCACCGCCATGGCCATGGGCACACCGCCGCAGCTGATGCGGCCCATCTCCTCGCCGGCGATCACGGTGAAGGAGTGGTCGGCCGCCATGCCCCCGTAGGCCTCCTCGTACTCGAGTCCGAGAAGTCCGACGGCGCCCAACTTCGGGAAGAGCTCGTGCGCGGGAAAGGTGCGGGCCGCCTCCCAGCCGTCGACGTGAGGTTCGATCTCCCGCTCGAAGAGGTCACGCAGGGTCTTGCGAAAGATCTGGTGTTCCTCGGTCTCTCTCACCGACGCACGATACCACCGGCCTTTTCCATCTCCCGGTCCGGGATTACCCCCCTACACTGCGCTCTTGTGACGAGTCAGATGGTCCATTCGGAGCGACAGGGAGCGGTGCACACGCTGACCCTGGACTCGCCGCACAATCGCAATGCCCTGTCGTCGCAGCTGCTCGAAGAGTTGGGTGCCGGATTGCATGATGCAACGACCGACGCCGATGTTCGCGTCATCGTCCTGACCGGGACCGGCACGGTCTTCTGTTCGGGCGCCGATCTGTCGGGAACCACCGGGACGGTCACCTCACGCATGGCGGAGATCCTGACCGCCCTAGCGTCGGCTCCGGTGCCCGTCATCGCCCGAGTGAACGGGCACGCCAGGGCCGGGGGGCTCGGGCTGATGGCGGCCTCCGATCTGGCCGTGGCGGCCGTCGGCGCAACCTTCGCCTTCAGCGAGGTCCGGGTGGGCGTGGCCCCCGCCATGATCTTGGTGCCCGGGCTGCGGATCATGGAGCGGCGCTTCCTCTCACACCATGTGATGACCGGCGAGTCGTTCACCGCGGCGGATGCCGCCCGGGCCGGGTTGCTCAGCGCGGTGACCGAGGACGAGGTCGCGTTGGATGCCTGGGTCGACGCCGCCGTCGCCGGCGTCCTCAAGTCGGCCCCCGGTGCGGTAGCCGCCACCAAGGCGTTGCTCAGGGAGCTCCCGGAGCTCACCTGGGCGGCCGGACTGGAAATGGCGCGCGCCCGGTCGGCCGAACTGTTCGACGGCGCGGAAGCGGCCGAGGGGATCGACGCCTTCCTCAACAAGCGCTCGCCGAGTTGGGACGTCGCCTCCTCATGAGCACCCCCATCACCACTCGGTTGGTGGCCTCGGGCCAGGAGTTCAGGGCCAACGCCGAGGCGATGGCGGCCCTGAGCGACCAGGTGCGGTCGCTGCACGACCAGGTGCTGGCCGGCGGAGGGCCCCAGTACGTCGAGCGGCACCGGTCACGGGACAAGATGATGGTTCGGGAGCGCCTCGAGGCTCTGGTGGACCCGGGCACGCCGATCCTCGAGCTCTGCCCCCTGGCCGGGCTCGAGACGGCGGACCCCCTGGGCGGCGGCGTGGTCGTCGCCCTGGCCGAGATCTCGCACACGCAGTGCCTCGTGGTGGGCAACGACCCGACCGTGCGGGGCGGGACGACCAGCCCCACCACTATCAAGAAGCTGCTGCGGGCCATGGACGTGGCCGAGATCAACCGGCTCCCTTTGGTCATCCTGGTCGAGTCGGGTGGCGCCGATCTGCCCCGCCAGGCTGACGTGTTCGTGCCGGGCGGCGAGCAATTCCGCCGGCTGACGCAACTCTCGGCGCAGGGGATACCGACCGTCTGCGTCGTCTTCGGGTCCTCGACCGCCGGGGGCGCCTATCTCCCGGGCATGAGCGACTACACGGTGATGGTCGAAGGCCGGGCCCGCGTCTTCCTGGGCGGGCCGCCACTGGTCAAGATGGCGATCGGCGAGGACGCCGACGAGGAGGAGCTGGGAGGCGCGCTGATGCACGCCCGCACCTCGGGCCTGTGCGACTACCTGGCTCGTGACGAGGCGGACGCGCTCCGGATCGCTCGCGGCATCGTGGCCCACCTGCAGTGGAAGAGGCTCGGTCCGGGGCCGACCGCACCGGCCGAGGATCCGCTCTATCCGGCCGAGGAGCTGCTCGGCATCGCGTCCCTCGACATCCGGGTGCCCTTCGACGTGCGCGAGATCCTGGCCCGCATTCTCGACGGGTCGCGGTTCGAAGAATTCAAAGCGTCCTACGGCGCGTTGCTGGTATGCGGGTGGGCCACGCTCGGTGGCTATCCCATCGGGATCGTGGCCAACAACGGCATCCTCTTCTCCGAGGAAGCTCAGAAGGGTGCCCAGTTCATCGCACTCTGCAACCGCAGCAACACCCCCATCCTCTTCGTGCAGAACATCACCGGGTTCATGGTCGGGACGCGCTACGAGCAGGGCGGCATCATCAAGGACGGGGCGAAGCTCATCAATGCCGTGTCGAACTCGACCGTGCCCCACCTCACCCTGATGGTCGGCGCCAGCTACGGGGCCGGCAACTACGCCATGGCCGGCCGCGCCTACGACCCGCGGTTCGTCTTCACCTGGCCTAACCACCGCATCGCCGTGATGGGACCCAAGCAGTTGGCCGGCGTCCTTTCCATCGTCCGCCGCAATGCCGCGGCCGCAGCCGGCCGTGCCTTCGACGAGGCGGCCGACGATGAGCTCCGGCGGGCTACCGAGGCGCAGATCGAGGAGGAGTCGACGGCCATGTTCGCCACCGGTCGGTTGTGGGACGACGGGATCATCGATCCCCGCGACACCCGGACCGTGCTCGCCATTGCCCTGACGGCGGTGCACTCGGCGGCGGTCCAGGGAACGGCGATCTTCGGCGTGGTCCGGCACTGATGCCGTCGCGCCTCAGCAGGGTGCTGGTGGCGAACCGGGGCGAGATCGCCCGGCGGGTCATCCGCGGCGCCCACGACGCCGGTCTCGAAGCGGCGGCCGTCTACGCCGCCGATGATGCGGGGTCACCGTACGTGGGTGAAGCCGACGTGGCGGTGGCCCTGCCCGGGCGGACGCTGGTTGAGACCTATCTGGACCCGGCCGCCATCGTGGCCGCCGCGCTGGACGTCGGGGCTGACGCGGTGCACCCCGGCTACGGGTTCTTGTCGGAGGACCCCGCGCTCGCCGAAGCCTGCCAACGGTCCGGGCTGGTCTGGGTCGGCCCGTCGGCCCACGCCATGCGGGTCATGGGCCACAAGGCGCGGGCGAAAGAAACGGTCGCGGCGGCCGGGGTGCCGGTGCTCCTGAGCGCGGTGTTCGAGGGCGGTATCACCGATGACCGCCTGGCCGAGGCGGCCGCCGATGTCGGGTACCCCCTGCTCGTCAAGGCGTCGGCGGGTGGGGGCGGTCGAGGCATGCGCCTCGTCGAGGGCCCCGACGCGCTCAGCGACGCCGTCACGTCGGCGGCCCGGGAGGCGGCGTCGGCCTTCGGTTCCGACGAGGTCTTCCTGGAGCGCTTCCTGGCGGCACCCCGTCACATCGAGGTCCAGGTCATCGGGGACGCGCACGGCACGGTCCTCCACCTCTTCGACCGCGAGTGCTCGGTGCAGCGTCGGCATCAGAAGGTCATCGAGGAGGCACCGGCGGTGCTGGTCGACCCGGCGACCCGGGGCCGCATGTGGGAGGCCGCCATCGTGGCGGCGCGCTCGGTCGGTTACCAGGGGGTGGGGACGGTCGAGTTCCTGGTCGAGGGGGAGGACTTCTACTTCCTCGAGATGAACACCAGGCTCCAGGTGGAGCACGGCGTCACCGAGTTGGTGACCGGGCTCGACCTGGTGGGCCTGCAGCTCTCGGTGGCGACCGGTCTCCCGTTGCCCTTCACCCAGGACGAGGTCGCCGTGTCGGGGCATGCCGTGGAGGCTCGACTGTGTGCCGAACGGCCCCGCGAGGACTACCGACCAACGCCGGGCGTCGCCACCCATGTGCGGTGGCCCGAGGGTCCCGGCCTGCGCGTGGACGCCGCCATCGAGTCGGGGAGTGCGGTCAGCTCGTCCTACGACTCGCTGGTGGCCAAGCTCATGGCCCTCGGCGTCGATCGCGGCGCGGCGATCGCCCGCCTGGCCCGGGCCGTGCGCGCGCTCGAGCTGGACGGCCTCGAGACCAATCGCGATCTCGTCGGCACCGTGCTCGGCGATCCGGTGTTCGACGGCGGTGAGGCGCGCATCGACTATCTCGACCATCGACCCGACCTGCGTGACGCCGCCCTCGACGACGACGTCCGGTACCGGCACGCCGCCGCGGCGGCGTTCGCGCTGCTCGAGATCCGCTCGGCGCGCAGCCTCGTTCCCGTCGCCGCCGCCGGCTGGCGCAACCTCGGGACGGCGTTGCACGTCGACGCCCTCACCGACGCGGCCGGGACGATCGAGGTTCACGCGCCGACCGCGGACCGTCCCGCCGCGGTCCGCACGGCGGATGGATGGGTCGAGGTGGGGCAGGGAGTCACCCACGACGGCATGGTCGATCTGACCGCCGGCGGTCTGCGCCGGCGCTACCGGGTGCGTCTCGACCTCCACTCGGCCGAGGTCAACGGGCCCGAGGGCCAGTCGAGTTTCTCTCGCCGGACCGAGGACGATCCTGACGATCAGAGCGGGACCGCGGGGGAGTGCCGCGCCCCCTTGCCAGGTGCCATCACCAAGGTAGTGGTGGCCCTGGGCGACACCGTCGCCGAGGGCGACGGGCTGGTGGTGCTCGAAGCCATGAAGATGGAGCACACGTTGCGGGCGGGCGGGGCGGGCGCGGTGTCGGAGATCCGGTGCGCTCCGGGGCAACAGGTCGACGTGGGTGACGTCCTCGTCGTGGTGGAGCCGGCGTGAGCAACGGGGCCGGCGTCCTGCGGGTCGCCAATTGCAGTGGCTTCTTCGGTGATCGCCTCTCGGCGGCGCGGGAAATGGTCGAGGGCGGTCCGATCGACGTGCTGACGGGCGACTGGCTGGCCGAGCTGACCATGTACATCCTGCACAAGACGCGCCAGCGGAGCGGCGGGTACGCCCGGTCGTTCCTGCGCCAGCTGGAAGAGGTGCTGCCGACCTGCGTGGAACGGGGCATCACCATCGTCTCGAACGCGGGCGGGCTCAACCCCGAAGGCCTGGCCGACGCGGTCAGGGAGCTGGCCCGGCGGCAGGGGCTCACGGTCCGGGTCGGGTCGGTGTCCGGTGACGACATCACGGCCCGGGTGCCCGACCTGCAGAAGTCGGGCACGCCCTTCACCAACCTCGACACCGGTGAGGCGCTCCCGGCCGACGCGGCGCTGGTGACAGCCAACGCCTACCTCGGCGCACGCCCCATCGCCGACGCCTTGGCGGCCGGCGCCCAGGTGGTGGTGACCGGGCGGGTGACCGACGCCTCCGTGGTGGTCGGCCCCGCGCTCCACGCCTTCGGCTGGGCGGACGGCGACCTCGACGCCATCGCCGGCGCGGTGGTGGCGGGCCATGTCATTGAGTGCGGGGCCCAGTGCTGCGGCGGCAACTACGCCTTCTTCGACGAGATCCCGGGGGCCGACCACATCGGCTTCCCCATCGCCGAGCTCAGCTCCGACGGCTCTGCGGTGATCACCAAGCACCCGGGCACCGGTGGCGCGCTGACGGTGGGGACGGTGACGGCACAGCTCCTCTACGAGATCGCCGGCCCGCGCTATCTCAGTCCCGATGCGGTGGCCCGGTTCGACACGATCGCGCTGGACCAGGAGGGCCCAGACCGGGTGCGCATCCACTCGGTGAAGGGGGAGACACCACCGGCGACGCTCAAGGTCACGGCCAACCTGGAGGCGGGCTGGCGGAATTCCATGACCATGGCCATCACCGGGTCACGTCCGGCCGAGAAGGCGCGCCTGGCGGCCGACGCCGTATGGGCCGGCATCCCCGGCGGGCGCGGGTCCTTCGCCGAGGTGGCCGAGGACCTCTCGGGTGACCTGCGTGGTGGTGGGTTGGCCTTCCTACGCCTGGCCGTGCGGGGCGAGGACGAGGCCGCGGTAGGGCGGTCCTTCTCCGGCGCAGTGGTCGAGACGAGTCTGGCCAGCTACCCCGGGACGTTCTTCACCTCGGCGCCATCGGGGGCGCAGACGGTGGCCCGGTACTGGCCCACCACGGTCGACGCCGGGGTCGTCACGCCCCTGGTTCTCTGCGACGGGGCGCCCGTTCCCGCCTCACCTCGGGTGACGGGGTCACAGCCGGCCGAAACACCAACGGGCTCGGCCGTGGCCGGGCGCCACGAGCCCCCCAACCCGGCACCGACCGGGGCCGACGGGGTGAGTGTCCCGCTCTGGGTCCTGATCGGCGGGCGCTCGGGTGACAAGGGGGGCGACGCCAACGTCGGGCTGTGGGCGGACGCCCCCGACGTCGCCGGCTGGCTGCAGGACAGCTTCGACGTTGACCTCTTCAAAGAGGCGCTCCCCGAGGCGTCGGCCTACAAGGTCAGCCGGTACCCCCTGCCGAACCTGTGGGCGGTGAACTTCGTGGTGCACGGGATCCTGGGGTGGGGGGTGGCATCGAACCTGCGGCTGGACAGCCAAGCCAAGGGGCTGGCCGAGTTGCTGCGCTCGCGTGAGGTCTCGGTGCCCCGGGGTCTCGTCTCGACGGGCCGGCCCGCCGAGCGGTGGGCGTCGATCCGCTAGCCAGTCCCTGAGCCAGGAGGGTCGCCGGGGTCGCATGGCAGGATGACGAGGTGGAAGGCGCCCTTCGCTTCATTGCCCTGGTCGGCGGCATCTTCGTCGTCGTCAGCACCGGCTCGAGCGTGTTCACCGCGTTGGTCGTCCCCCGGGTGACCTCGTCGCGCGCCATGCGCACGATCGCCAAGGTGATCGGCGTGTCGGCCAAGCGGCTCCTGCCCCGTCTGCCCACCTACGAGGTCCGCGACCGGGTGATGTCGTTGGTCGGCCCGGCCGCCATGGTGGGCCTCTTCGTCCTCTGGCTGGGGCTCCTCGTGCTCGGCTTCGGCTTGATCATCTGGTGGGAGAGCGGCCAGCCGCTCGACCTGGCCTTCATCATCTCGGGATCGTCGGTGTTCACCCTCGGCGTCGCCACCGACGCGCACACGGCGAGCAAGGCGATCGAGTTCGTCGCGGCCGGCGTCGGGTTCCTGGTGGTGGCCCTCGAGATCGCCTACCTGCCCGCCCTGTACTCGGCCTTCGCCACCCGTGAGACCGAGGTGAGTCTGCTGGCCATCCGGTCGGGCACCCCGGCGTGGGGCCCCGAGATCCTGGCCCGGCACTACGCGCTCGACACCATGGACGAGCTGCCACCGCTCTTCGCGGACTGGGAGCGCTGGGCCGCCGCGGTCTCGGAGAGCCACAGCAATTACCCCGCGCTGATCTGGTTTCGCTCCCCGGTCTCGACGCGCAGCTGGCTGCTCGGGCTGGTCGCCATGATGGATGCCGCCGCCCTGTACCACTCGGTCAGCCCGAGCCAGGCGCCGCGCCAGGCCCGGCTCTGCCTCTCCATGGGGATGGGCTGCCTCCGCGCTATCGCCCGGGCCCTGCGCATCACCTACGACCTCGACCCCTTGCCCACCTCGGGTACCCGGCTGACCCGGGACGAATTCGCCGAAGGCTACGCGCGCCTCGAGGAGATCCACTTCCCCGTCGAGCGCGACCTTGAGGACTCCTGGCGTCACTTCCAAGGTTGGCGGGTCAACTACGAGCCGATCGTGGATTCCCTCACCCGGCTGGTCGTGCCGCCCCCGGCGCCGTGGTTCGTCCCGCGGCCCGAGCTCGGGGCGGCCGAATGGCCCAGGGTGAAGAACCGCACTCCCGATGACCCCGAAGGTGATCAGCCGTTCGGGTTCAACAGGACCTTCAAGACGCCGTCAGAGCGCGAGTCGAAGAGCTCGTAGGCCTCGGCCGCCTGGCTGAGGCCCATGTGATGGGTGAACGTCCCGGCCAGGGTGAAGCGGCCGGACTGCACCAGCGGGACCAGGGCGGGCCACGTGCCGGGGACCGGCGCGAAGACGGCGCGCACCGTGAGGCTCTTGAGGAACACCAGCCCCATGGGGAACGGGAGGGCCAGGGAGAGGTTGACCCCCACCACCGACACCGTGCCGCCGCCGGCGGCGCAGGACAGTGCATCAAGAACGGTGGCGTCGGACCCCACCGCCTCGATGACCGAGTCGGCGCCGCGGCCCCCGGTCGCTTCGAGCACCTGGTGCGATCCCGGCGCGACGCGGGCGTCGATCGCCTCGGCCCCCAGCCGCTCGGCCCGGGCCAGACGCTCGGGCACCATGTCGACGGCCAGGATCCGGGCCGGTCCGAAGAGCGTGGCGCACTGCAGCGCCATGATGCCGACCGGGCCCAGGCCGACGACGACCACGACCGAACCGGGCGCGATGTCGGCGCGCACGGCGCCGACGTAGCCCGTGGGCAGGATGTCGGTGAGCAGCACCGCCTCCTCGTCGGCCACGCCGGCCGGGATGGGCAGCGCGAACGAATCGGCGAAGGGGACCGCCATCGCCTCGGCCTGGCCACCCGGCAAGCCGGGGATGGTGCCGAAGGCGGCGGACTGGTTGGCCGAGCACACATTGGGTTGGCCGGCCAGGCAGGGGCGGCACAGGCCGCACCCGATGACACCCGAGACGAGTACCCGGTCCCCGACGGCGAGCGTGCGCACCTCGGGTCCGACCTCGGCCACCGTGCCGATCGCCTCGTGGCCGAGCTGAATCCCGGGCCCCGTCGGTGCATCGTGAAAGAGGTGGAGATCGGATCCGCAGATGGCGGTGCGCTCGACGGTGACGATCACCCCCCGGGGTCCGGGAAGGACGGCATCAGGCACCTGCTCGACGCGGACATCGCGGGGGCCCCGTAGGACGGCGGCGCGCATGCCCGCACGTTAACCCGGCGGAGTAGAATGGTCTGGGAAAAAATGCCCGCCGGCCACGCCCATGACACTCATCTTCGACCACCCCTCCACCATTGAGCAGCCGGCCATCGATGACGCCGAGGTCGACGCCTTCTTCGTCACTGAGGACCTCTGGGCGGTCATCGTGTGGAATGACGACGTCACCACCTTCCAGACCGTGATCCAGGCCTTCGTGGAGATCTTCAACCACTCCGTCGAGCGGGCCGACCAGCTGGCCTGGACGATCCACCGGACCGGCAAGGCGGTGGCCGCCATCCGGCCCAAGGAAGAGGCCGAAGCGGCGGTGCACGATCTGCACCGGCGCAAGATCTCGGCCACCCTCGCCCGCGCCTGACGTCCACCGACGTGGCGCCGTTTATCGACGTCGCGTCGTACCGGCCCTTGTCCCCAGCTCATAGCGCGTGGTGTTCGAGCCGCAGGCTCAGGGCGACAGATCTGCAGGTGCGAGCTAACCGCGACCGGGCCCGGCCACGCGGCCTGCTTCCCCAGAAGTCGTAGCTCAGAATCCGGGAAAGACCCGTCGGAGATCGTCGAGGCTGACGTCTCCGACGACGCTGACGGTATCGGGTGTCGCAGTTTCCCTGAGCCGCCCACCGATCAGCCGAACGAGGGCTTCGAGCGGGCCCTCGAAGGTGGCGGTGGCGTCATTTGCAGTGGGCGTGAGACTCACGGTGTCGTCTATGACCAGTCCAAACCCGTGTGCGTCCACGATGGTGGCGTGGGGCAGTACGTCGGCCTTCCCGATGAAGCCCAGCAGGAAATTCAGCGAACCGGAGAACTGTTCCGCCAGCACTTCAGCCGTTCCTTCGCTCAGCGTGGCCGTGGGATCGACAGCAACACGCACGTCCCAACTATGCAGGGCGACCTCGTTCAGGCGCATCCCAGCGATCGTGGCGATGCCAAGCGGCTGCGGAAGGAAGCCCAGCTTGATCTGGAGGTTCTCACGCTGATCCGGCGTCAACGCCTCGAGGATCGCGACCAGCTTCGCGTCAGACTCGAGAAAATTGCTGGCCTGGTCCTCCGGACTCATGGCATTCCAGCGGTCCCAGACGCTTTGATTGAACTCTGGTTCCGGGGTGGGCGTACCCTCCAACGCGGAGTGATAGCTCGCCAGTGCGATCTCGGAGCCGCTTCCGAGGTGCGACAACACCTGAGCGACGGTCCACTCTGAGGCACCAGATGGTCCGGTCAGCTGCGCCTGAGTAAGGGTGGGGACAGATTCCCCCAACTCGTCGTGCAGACGACGGAGAGCAGCAATCGTTTGATCCGCAAGTGATGTCATATACGTCGAACAACACGGCTGTCCGGCCCGCTATTCCGCGTCGCCGGCTGGTCGCAGGGCCGGGAGTCCGCCATGGGGCACCATTCCCCGTCCCAGGTCCTCGATTTGGCGCGCGAGCCAAAGGTCGAGAATACGGCATCGTCGCTACCGGCGTCTGATGGTGAAGGGGTCGGTTGCCAGCGATCTGTTCGCGTGGCGTACCCGCTCGTCATGAGTCCGGCCAACTCCGGTTGACCATCTCGTTGAGCCTTCACCCGATAGACCGAGGCCGCCGAGTCATCGCTCAACTGGACGATCGGTGCTTCTTCGATGCGGTGGCTCGCCCAGGGCTGCTCATGCACCACAGCTTCGAGGGAGGTCGCCCGGTCGATCACGGCGGGGCGCGAGCCCCCGCCGCGCCGACGCGACTAGCCGCCGGCGGCGTCCAGGCGGGCGGTGAGGCGCTCCTTCACGGCGGGCCACTCGTCGGCCACGATGGAGAAGCGGGCCGAGGTCCGCACCGTGTCGTCGGAGCCCGGCCGGTCGGCCCGCATGATGCCGTCGAGCTTGCCGCCGATCCGCTCGATGGCCGCCCGCGACCGGGCGTTGCGCACGTCGGTCTGCAGGGCCACCCGGTGCACCTCCCAGACCTCGAAGGCATGTTCCATCATCAGGAGCTTGGCCTCGGTGTTCACCGCTGAGCGCTGGGCCGATCCCGCCAGCCAGGTGAACCCGATATCGACGACGTCGGGTGCCCCGTGCCGCTGGTGGGACGCCCCGGGCGGCCACTGCCAGTAGGCGATCTCGCAGAAGCGGGTGGATCCGACCACCTGATCTGCCTCATCGCCCCCACCCTCGCCCCCGCCCCCACCGAGCCGGACCGTGGCCAAGGCCACGTGGGCCCCGGCGGCCACCTTGGCCAGGGCGTCGCGGACGTAGTCGGTCATCTGCGCCGTGCCCTCGGGCGTGTAGGCCCACTGATAGGTGCTCCGGTCCTCGGCCGCCGCGGCGACCAGGGGGGCGATGTGCCCATCGGAGAGCGGCTCTAGCCGGACGAAGCGCCCCTCGAGCGTGAACGGCTCAAGCATGCCCCGCGCCGGCCCCGATCGGGGCGCCCGGACCGGCGCCCGGCGCGCCGCCGGCCGGCGCCGCACCCGCCGCCCGCTGTCCGGCCGGGACGACGAAGTCGCGCTGGCGGACCAGCACGTAGCCGCCGATCGCCCCGACGAAGGCGACCACGGCGCTGATGATCATGAGGTGGTTCAGGCTGGCCGAGAAGCCGATGTGGTAGGCGTGCAGCAGCGCGTTGCGGGCCGCCGCCGGGAGGGCGGCCGCCGTCTGCTGGACCTCGCCGGCGGCCAGCGCGGCATTGAGCTGGGTCCCGCCGTGGTGCAGCACGGCCTGCCCGGTGGCGCTGCCCCTGAGCGCGGCCGAGGTGTGGCTGACGATCTGGCTCTGGAAGATGGCGCCCAGCACGGCGATGCCGGTGGCGATACCCACCTGGCGGAACGTGTTGTTCGAGCCCGACGCCATCCCGCTCTTCTCCGGTTCCACCACCGATATCGCACCGGACGCCAGCACGGGATTGACCATCCCGATCCCGGCCCCGCCCACGATGAAGCCCGGCAACAGCACCGTCCACGACGAGTCGGGATGGGTGAACGCCATGAGCAGCAGGCCGCCCGCGATGAGCACCATGCCCGTGCCGAGGAGGTAGCGCGAGTGGATGCGCACCGTCAGGCGTCCGGCGAAAGGGGCCACCATGAAGGCGAGCAGGGTCAGGGGGAGGAAGCGCAGGCCGGCGGCGAAGGGGCCGTAGGCCAGATCGTCCTGGATGTACAGCGTCAGGTACAAGAACATGGCGAAGATCGATGCCGCCAGGCAGAAGGCCACCAGCGAGATACCGACGAAGGCCGGGCGCCTGAACAGGCCGAGGTCGAGCATGGGGTCCTGGCTGCGGCTCTCGTTGACGAAGAACACGGCCATGAGCGCGGCCGAACCGAGCAGGAGGCTGACGATGATCGTGCTGGACCAGCCCTCGTCGTTGCCCCGCACCAGCGCGAAGACCAGCGCGAAGAGGCTGCCCGAGAACGAGATGAAGCCGACCCAGTCGACCCGCCTGGTGCTGGGGTCCCTCGACTCGGCGATCCGGGTCAGGGTGATGAAGATGGCCACCACGCCGATGGGCACGTTGACGAAGAAGATCCAGCGCCAGCCGATGCCGCTGGTGATGGCGCCGCCCACCAAGGGGCCGATGGCCACCGCGCCGCCGGTGATGGCCCCGAAGATCCCGAAGGCGGTGCCGCGGTCCTTGCCCTGGAAGGCCGCGGCGATGAGGGCGAGCGAGGTGGCGAACATGATGGCGCCGCCCACGCCCTGCACGGCGCGCGACAGGTTGAGCATGAGCGAGGTGGTCGAGAGCCCGCAGACCAGCGAGGCGGCCGAGAACAGGGCCAGGCCGATGGCGAAGACCTCACGCCGCCCGTACATGTCGCCCACGACACCGGCGGTCAGCAGGAAGGCAGCCAGGGTGAGCGAGTAGGCGTCGACCACCCACTGCAGGTCGGCGAAGGAGGAGTGGAGCGAGCGCTGGATATCGGGCAGCGCCACGTTCACCACCGTGATATCGAGCAGCAGCATGAAGATGGCCGTGCAGACGGCGATCAGCGTCCACCATTTGCGTTCGAGCGTGGGCATGAGCGGAGTGTATCGAGGGGTCGTCCCGGGTCCTTACACTGTGGTGTGATCGTTGGCTCGTCTCTCACCATCGAAATTGGCGATCGGACGCTGGTGTCCGACGCCTCCTTCGTGGTCGGGGCCGGCGAGAAGGTGGGCCTGGTGGGTCGCAACGGGACCGGGAAGTCTTCCTTCATTTCGGTCCTGGTCGGCGAGCCCACTCCCCAGTTGCGCCACCGGGGCAACGTCCGGCTCCTCGGTTCCTTCGGCTTCCTGCCCCAGGCTCCGGTCCCCGGCGGGCTCGGGCTCGAGCCGACCGGCTTCTCCCACATCCTCTCCGCCCGCGGCCTCGACGTGCTCGATGACGCCCTGGGCACGGCGCGCCACGCCATGGCCGACGATCCCTCCGAGGAGCACATCGAGCTGTTCACCGACCTGCAGGAGAAGTTCCAGAGCAACGGTGGCTACGAGGCCGAGTCGGTCATGGCCCGTCTGGCTGACGGCCTCGGCCTACGCCAGGAGCTCCTCCTGGAGGACATCGAGGCGCTCTCCGGCGGCCAACGGCGCCGGGTCGACCTCATGCGCGTGCTCTTCTTCGAGCCCGAGCTGATGATCCTCGACGAGCCGACCAACCACCTCGACCGCAGCGCCAAGCGCTGGCTGCTCGATGAGCTCGAACGGTTCCCGGGCGCTCTCCTGGTGGTGAGCCACGACCTGAAGCTGCTGGACCGTTCGATCTCCAAGGTGCTGCACATCTCCAACCAGAAGATGACCGAGTGGAAGGGCAACTACTCGCGGTTCGAGGCGCAGCACGAGGCCGACGCCACCCAGCGCGAGCGGGCCTCCGAGCTCGAGCAGCGCGAGATCAAGCGGCTCTCGCTGCTGGCCGACTCCATGCGCGGCCAGACGGAGAAGCGGGCCAGGACCGCCAAGTCGCTGGACCGGCGGGTCGAGCGTATCGAGCGCAACCGCACCGTGGTCGACCAGCGCGACAAGGCCAGCAAGTTCCGATTGCCGGTGCCGCCGCGCTCGGGCGTGACGCCGCTGGAGGCCGCCAAGGTCGCCGTGCGCTACGGGTCCAACGAGGTGCTCAGCCACATCACCTTCGCCGCCGGGCGGGGCGACCACATCGTGATCATCGGCCGGAACGGCGCGGGGAAGTCGAGCCTGTTGCGTTGCCTGGCCGGCGTGCAGGAGCCGACCAACGGGGTGATCGAGCTCGGGGCCAACGTGGTGGTGGGCTACTTCGCCCAGGAGCACGAGCAGATCGACCCCTCGCTCACCGCGCTGGCCAACGTGAGCGACACCGTGCTCTCGACCGAGCGCGAGCGGCGCGCCCTGCTGGGCTCCTTCGGCCTGCCCTCCAAGGCGGCTGACCAGATGCCGGCCACGCTCTCGGGCGGGGAGCGGGCCAAGCTCGGCCTGGCCATGCTGTCGGCCGGCGAGGCCAACCTCCTGCTCTTGGACGAGCCGACCAACAATCTCGACCCCTCGTCCATCACCGCGGTGGGCGGCATGCTCGGGTCGTGGCCCGGCACCATCGTGGCGGTGAGCCACGAGCGAGGCTTCGTCGAGGCGCTGCGCCCGACCTACTGCCTGCGTCTACCCGAGGAGCGCTTCACGCACTGGCGCGACGAGTACCTCGACGACGTCGAGATGCGCTAATCGGTCCAGATCTGGGTGGGCCAGATCACGCCGGCGTCGAGGCCGATGGCCTTTGACCCGGCCGGCGTGGTGGGGTTGGCCCAGTTCTGGACCTTCTGGTTGGCGGCCACGGCCCAGGTCGAGCGGTCGCCGTAGATGTAGGGGATGTCGTCGGCGAGGTACTGGTTGATCTTCTGGTACGCCTTGAGCCGGTCGGCCGGGTTGCTCGAGCTGCGCCCGGTTTCCAGGGCCGCCTGGATCCGCGGGTCCGAGTTGCGGGCCATGTTGAGCGGCAGCGGGGGCCCGACCGTGGTGTCGCTCCACCACACGTAGTTCAGGTCCGGGGTGACCGCGCCGAACTGGCGCCAGGTCGTGGCCTGGTAGGTGCCGGCCAGGGCGGCGTTGATCAGGTCGTTCTGCTCCTTGATGGTGATGCTCACCTTCATCCCCGCCTGCTGCCACTCCTGCTGGAGGAACTGCGCGGCGCGCTCGACGTCGGGGTCGTTGGTCGCGGTCAGGGCGAAACTGACCGGCTGGCCGGTCTCCCGCTGGATCTGCGCGACCAGGTTCTTGGCGCCCTTGGGGTCGTACTTCGGGTAGCTCGTCTTGGTGTAGTACGGCGAACCGGGGAGGAACAGGCCCGACATCGGCTGGTTGATGTTGAGGTCGATGATCTTGGCGTACTGCGCCGAGTTGCTCGCCTTGGCCAGGGCCGTCCGCAATTTCTTGTTGTTGAACGGCGCCGCGTCCGTGTTGAGCATGACGCAGTTCACGTCGGGCTGGCCGAGGATGGAGCCCGAGTTGTCCACGTAGGCCCACTTCTTGTTGCCACGGAACGAGCCGAACGTCCGGGGCGTGTTGGTGTGCATGATGTCGATGGTGCCCGACTCGAGGGCCGAGACCCGGGAGTTGGAGTTGAGGATCGCCTTGAAGGTGATGGAGCTCAAGTAGGGCAGCCCCTTGCGCCAGTAGTGCGGGTTGGCGGTGGCGGTGAAGTGGCTGTTGGGCACCCACTCGCCGAAGACGAAGGGCCCCGTGCCCACCGGGTTGGTGGTGCCGTTCTTGCTGTTGAGCATGGAGGGCGCCGCCACGTACCCCGTCTGGGCCTGGGCCAGGTAGTAGGGGAAGGGCTGCCAGGGCGTCTTCATGTTGACCGTCACCGACAGCGGGCCCGAGATCTGCGAGGAGGCGATGTTCTGGAAGGCCGGCCCGGTGAGGATGGACGCCGCCTGTTTCTGCAGGTTGAGGAGCAGGGCGGCGGCGTTCAGCGGGGTGCCGTCGTGGAAGACGATGTTGGGCCGCAGCGTGATGACGAAAGAGGTGTAGTCCGCGTTGGAGGTGATCGACTGGGCCAGGTAGGGCTCGACCTTGCCCGCCGCGGTGACGATGGCGATGGGGTCGAACACGGTCCGGCCGTAGAGGAAGCCGCCCTCGTCCCAACGGGCGGAGGTCGGGTCGAACCCGCCCTCCTCGGTGTCCATGCCGAAGACGACGGAGCCGCCGCGCTTCGGCTTGGCCTTCGAGATGCCGTTGCGGCCCGGGCCGTTGGTGAGCGAGGCGCCGGCCCCCTCGGCGTCGGCCCCGAGGAGGGCGACGCCGGCCCCCAGTGCCACTCCACCGGCCAGGAACGAGCGGCGATCGAACGCGTGTGTCATGAAACCCCCCGATACTCGAGCAACCCCACACGCCACCCCGGGGTGACGTTGCAGGGAGGTTACAACTCCGGCGTCGTTCGGGGGTGCCGGGGCGATGTGGCAACCTGGGCCCGACCATCGACGGGCAGGGGAGTGGCAAATGACAATCGCGACAGGGGAGCGGATCCCAGATGTGAAGGTGTTCACATACGGTGAGACGGGACCGGAGGCGACCACCTCGGACGAGGTCCTCGGCCACGGCAAGGTGGTTCTCTTCGCCGTCCCGGGCGCCTTCACGCCGACCTGCTCGGACCACCACCTGCCGGGCTTCGTCATGCGCGTCGACGAGCTCAAGGCCAAGGGGGCCGACTCCATCGTCTGCGTGTCGGTCAACGACCCCTTCGTCATGAGCGCCTGGGGCGACGATCAGAAGGTCGGGCGCAATGTGGTGATGCTGGCCGACGGCAACGGCGAGTTCACCGAGGCCATGGGACTGGCCATGGACGGCAGTGGCTTCGGCCTCGGGGCGCGGTCGCAGCGGTACGCCGCCATCATTGACGACGGCGTGGTGACCTGGTTGGCCGTCGAGCCGGGCCCGGGGCTCAAGGTCAGCTCGGCCGAGGAAGTGCTCGCCGCCCTGTAGGGATGCCATTGGCCGGGCCGTTCGACACCCACGACGTCTTCAACCAGACCCCACCCCTGGTGGGCTACGACGTCTTCGGGGCGGACCGCGCCCTGTCCGAGGCGGTCGACCGTGAGGGCGCGTCGTGGGCCCGCCCCGAGCTCGCCGAGTTGGGCCGGGCGGCCGGTTCGGCCGAGTTCCAGGAGCTGGGGCGCCTGGCCAACGAGCACGAGCCCGTGCTGCACACCCACGACCGCTACGGGAACCGGATCGACGTCGTCGAGTACCACCCCGCCTACCACCAGCTCATGACGTCGGCCATCAACCACGGGCTGCACGCCGGGCCCTGGACCGAGCCGCGCCCCGGGGCCCACGTGGCCCGGGCGGCCAAGGTGATCGTCTGGTACCAGGTCGACGCCGGCCACATCTGCCCGGTGTCGATGACCTACGCCGTGGTGCCCGCCCTGCGCCACCAGCCCGAGGTGGCGGCAGCCTGGGAGCCGAAGATCGGTTCGACCTCCTACGACCCGGCCAACCGCCCGGTGGCCGAGAAGGCCGGGGTGATCTGCGGCATGGCCCTGACCGAGAAGCAGGATGGCTCCGACGTGCGGGCCAACACCACCCGGGCCGAGGCGACCGGGGGAGGGGACTACGCCCTGACCGGCCACAAGTGGTTCTGCTCGGCCCCGATGTCCGACGCCTTTTTGATGCTGGCGCAGGCGCCGGGTGGCATCAGCTGCTTCCTTACGCCGCGCTGGCGGGACGACGGGACCCGCAATCCGATCCGGATCCAGCGCTTGAAGGACAAGTTGGGGGATCGCTCGAACGCCTCGAGTGAGATCGAATTGGCGGGGGTCTCGGCCCGGTTGATCGGCGAGGAGGGCGGCGGCATCCGCACCATCATCGAGATGGTGAACCACACCCGGCTCGACTGCGTGCTCGGTTCGGCCGCCATCATGCGCCAGGGCGTGAGCCAGGCGACCTGGCACGCCACCCACCGGACCGCCTTCGGCACCCGGCTGGCCGAGCAGCCGCTGATGACCAACGTGCTGGCCGACCTGGCGCTCGAATCCGAGGCGGCCACGGTGTCGGCCCTCCGCCTCGCCCGCGCCTACGACGCCCCACCGGACGACGAGCACGAGGCGCTCATCCGCCGGCTGCTGACCCCCGTCATCAAGTACTACACGTGCAAGCGGGCCCCCCAGCACGCCGCCGAAGCGCTCGAATGCCTGGGCGGCAACGGCTTCGTCGAGGAGTCGGGGATGCCGCGCCTGCTGCGCCAGAGCCCGGTCAACGGGGTGTGGGAGGGTTCGGGCAACGTCATCTGCCTCGACGTGTTGCGCGTCCTGACGCGGGAGCCCCGGGCCATCGAGGCGTACTGGTCCGAAGTCGCCCGAGCCGACACGGGGGACGCGCGGCTGGCCCGGGCGATCGACGACCTTCACGTCGACGTGGCCGGGCCCGAGACCCTCGAGGTCCGGGCCCGCTCGGTGGTGGAGCGGTTGGCCCTGGTGTTCCAGGCCTCGCTGCTGGTCCGCTTCGCGCCTCGGGCGGTGGCTGACGCCTTCTGCGCGGCGCGCCTGGCCGGCCCTGGAGCCGGCGTCTTCGGGACGCTGCCCCCGGGCGCGGACACCGCGGCCATCCTGGCCCGGCACGCCCCGGTGTGAACACCCGTTGAGGTGGAAGTTCTCCGCTCGAGGGTGTCGAAATGGGCCTCCGCGATTCGTCGTAGGGCCGGGAACCCCGAATTCCCCGGTCGGCCCGGCCCAACGCCCGGCTTGAATAGGAGCCTGCGGTGCGACCGCCGATCCAATCTCGAGGAGAAGCGATGAAATCCGATTCCCGTAAGTGGTTCGCCCTGGCCATCATCTGTGTGGCCCAGTTCATGGTCATCCTGGACGTCTCGATCGTGAACGTGGCGCTGCCGTCGATTCAGCGGGGCCTCCACTTCTCCGAGCAGAACCTGCTGTGGGTGCTGAACGCCTACGCGCTCTTCTTCGGCGGGTTCTTGATGCTGGGCGGGCGGGTGGCCGACAAGCTGGGCCGCCGGCGCGTCTTCGTGGTCGGGGTGGTCCTCTTCACCGTGGCCTCGTTGTTCTGCGGGCTGGCCTCGAGCACCGGCTGGATCATCACCTCGCGGGCCGTGCAGGGGCTGGGCGCGGCCATCCTCTCCCCGGCCGCGCTCTCCATCCTCACGGTGACCTTCGAGGAGGGCCGCGAGCGCAACACCGCCCTGAGCATCTGGGGCGCCATCGCCGGGGCGGGCGGTGCCTTCGGTGTGCTGCTCGGCGGGATCCTCACCCAGGAGGTCGGGTGGCAATGGATCTTCTACGTGAACGTGCCGATCGGCTCGCTGGTCGTCCTGGCCAGCGTGTTCATCCTCGCCCCCTCGCTGGCGGAGGACGAGCGCCGCGGCTTCGACATCCCCGGCGCCATCGCGTTGACCGGCAGCCTGGTGTTGATGGTCTTCGGGCTGGTCAAGAGCACCAGCTGGGGCTGGGCGTCGGCCAAGACGGTCGGGATCCTCGCCGTGGCCGTCGTCATCATGGCGGTGTTCGTCCTGATCGAACGCCGAACGGCCTCGCCGCTGGTGCCCCTGGCCATCTTCGGCAACCGAAGTCTCAGCGCATCCAACCTGGTGTCGCTGGCGTTGGGTGCCTCGATCTTCGCCATGTTCTATTTCCTGTCCCTCTACATGCAGGAGGTGCTCCGGTACTCGGCGCTCAAGACGGGCATCGGCTACCTGGCCATCGCCGGGGCGATCATCGTGGCGGCCGGGGCGGCCCAAGCCCTGGTGGCCAAAGTGGGCGTCCGGGTGGTGATGACCACCGGCATGGTGCTGGCGGCGGGCGGCCTCATCTACTTCACCCGGATTTCGCCGCAGGGCTCCTACGTGGGCACCCTGCTGCCCGGCTTCCTGCTGGCCGGGGTGGGTATGGGCCTCTCCTTCGTGCCGGTGACGATCGGCGCCATGAGCGGGGTGGCCCCCGACGAGGCCGGGGTGGCGTCCGGCCTCATCACCACGACCCAGCAGATCGGCGGGGCGCTCGGCGTGGCCGTGCTCTCCACCATCGCCGTCTCGGCCACCACGCGGTACGTCGGCTCGCACGGCCACTCGGCGGCCAGCGCCGCCCTCAACCACGGCTTCTCGATCGCCTTCTGGTTCGCCGCCCTCTTCGCGGCGATCGGCGCCGTCCTGGCCCTGGTCGGACTGCCGCGGGGACTCCCCGGCGGTGAGCCCGCAATGGTGCCGGCCGCCACCGCGGCTGAGGCGGCCTGAACGCCCCCGGCAAGCCGGCCCGCGGTGTGCCAATATCGCTCCCACCAGGCCGAGCAGGGAGGTACCCATGGCAGAGCATCCCAACGTGCAGCGGATACGCGACGCCTACGCGGCGTTCGCCGCCGGCGATCTGGCGGCGGCCCTCAAGGATCTCGCGCCCGACGCCGTGTTCCATTTCAACGGTTCGGGCCCGCTGAGCGGTGACCGGACCGGGACCGAGGCAATCAGCGCCAATCTCATCGGGGTCTTCGAGCTGACGGGCGGTACCCAGAAGCTCGACATCTCGGCCATGTACGCCGACGACCACCACGGCGTGGTCGTCATGCGGGAGACCGCCAGCCGTCCCGACGGCGTCACCCTCGACGTCGACGAGGTGCATGTGCTCGGTATCGACGCCGAGGGCCGGATCACCGAGCTGTGGGACCTCCCGAACGACCCCACCACCCACGACCGGTTCTTCGACGGCGAATAGGACCTAGGTCCGGGCCCCGCCCGCGAGGCTCGGGTCCGGCGGGCGCCGCCGCCAGGTGTCGAGGCACCCCGACGAGCAGAAGAGGACGACGCCCTGGGCCACGTCCTCGGCCTCCTCGGCGGTGAGCGGGGTCAGGGGCAGACCACATATGGGATCACGGGAGTGGTCAGACGGCGCGGTGGCCATGGCGATGCTCGAGGTGGGCACCGGCCTCTCCACCCCGCGCAACGCCACGTCGCGCTCGGCCAGGACGACCCCCCACCGGGGCAGGTTGCTCATCACCGAGGGGGTGGCGAGCGCCTCACCGGCGCCGGCCAGGTCACAGAGCCGGGCGGCCACGTTGACGCAATGCCCGATGTAGTCGTCACCCTCCATCAGGATGACCTCGCCGGACGACACGCCGGAGCGAATCGACACCGTCTGCACCGGGCCCGAGACGACACAGACCACATGGTGCAGTTCGAGGATGGTGGCCAGCAGGGGCGGGGTATCGACGCCCACCAGCATGACGCCGTCGCCCAGCCACTTGGCGATCCGCACGCCTCGCCGGGCGCAGATGTCACGCAGGAGGGCCCGGACGGCAGTGAGCACGTCCACCGCGTGCTCGTCCCCCTCGTGCTCGGTCAGGGCGGTGAAGCCCGTGACGTCGACGAAGGCGAAGCTGCGATGCACCCGCACCAACGGATCGTGCCACGACGGGCCGCCCGCGACCCAATCGGGTGCGGCCCGGCATGGGCACCGGCCGATGCAACTCGGGGCCGTGAATGGGCCGGGGCAAAGCTGGGCAGTATCCCAAGGTTCGGCACCAGCGGCACCGGAGGCACACCATGAGCCAGACACGACCACCAACCACGACGACCGATTCGGGGATTCCGGCGGAGAGTGACGAGTACTCGCTCACGGTGGGCCCGGCCGGGCCGACCGCCCTCCACGACCACTACGTGGTCCAGAAGATGCAGCACTTCAACCGGGAGCGGGTGCCCGAGCGGGTCGTCCATGCCAAGGGCAGTGGGGCCCATGGGTTCTTCGAGGTCACGGAGGACGTGACCTGGTTCACCCGAGCCAGCTTCCTGTCCAACGTCGGCACCCGTACACCGATGTTCGCCCGCTTCTCGACGGTGGCGGGCGAGCAGGGCTACGCCGACACCGATCGTGATCCCCGCGGCTTCGCGCTGAAGTTCTACACCGACGAGGGGAACTTCGACCTGGTGGGCAACAACACGCCGGTCTTCTTCGTCCGCGACGCCTCGAAGTTCTCGGACTTCATCCACTCCCAGAAGCGCCAGCCCGACACCGGCCTGCGGGACAAGAACATGCAGTGGGACTTCTGGACGCTGTCCCCCGAGAGCGCGCACCAGGTGACCGTCCTGATGTCGGACCGGGGCACGCCCCGGACCTACAGGAACATGAACGGGTACAGCAGCCACACCTACTCGACCGTCAACGCGGCGGGGGACCGCTTCTGGGTCAAGTACCACTTCAAGACGGTGCAGGGGGTCGAGAACTTCACGGCGGACGAGGCCAGGGCCATGGCGGCCGAGGATCCTGACTTCCACCGCCGGGACCTCAATGCGGCCATCGCCACCGGCCAAGCCCCCGAGTGGCGGCTGGAGATGCAGGTCATGCCGTTCGCCGAGGCGGCCGACTACCGCTTCAACCCCTTCGACCTCACCAAGGTGTGGCCGCATTCGGACTACGAGCCCGTTGAGGTGGGGCGGATGGTGCTCGACCGTAATCCCGAGAACTTCTTCGCCGAGGTGGAGCAGGTCGGCTTCTCGCCGGCCAACCTCGTGCCCGGGACCGGGCTCAGCCCCGACAAGATGCTGATGGGTCGCGTCTTCTCCTACCACGACACGCATCTCCACCGCATCGGTCCCAACTACGAGCAGCTGCCGATCAACGCCCCCAAGGTCGAGGTCCATTCCTACAACAAGGACGCCGCCATGACCTTCCGGCACACCGGGGCCCAGCCCGTCTACGCGCCCAACTCCTACGGGGGTCCCGAGGCGGACGCCGAGCGCGCCGGGACAGTTGCCTGGCCCGTGTCGCCGGGCGATCTCGGCCGCTACGCCTACGAGCGGCATGCCGAGGACGACGACTTCGGACAGGCCGGGACTCTGGTGCGCCAGGTGATGGACGACACCGATCGCGACCATCTGGTCAACAACATCGTCGGCCACGCCGGAGACGGGGTCACCGAGGAGGTCCAGCTCCGGGTGATCGCCTACTGGACCAGCGTCGACCCCCAGCTCGGCGCCCGCATCGCCCAGGGCCTGGGGCGTGAGCTGGCCACCGACGACTTCAAGGAGGCGACCCGGGCGGTGGAGTCCCGGGCCAACCGCGCCTGAGCGCCCTCAGGCGACTGTCGCCACCTCGGCCCGGCACAAGAGCCGCTCGATGGCCTCTGGCGGCAGCGGTACGGAGAACAAGAAGCCCTGTCCGTACTCGCAGTCCTCGTTGCGGAGCTCGGAGAGTTGCGTGCATTCCTCGATACCTTCGGCCACCGTCAGGAGCCCCATGGCCTTGCCCAGGGCAACCAGCGTGTGAATGAGCGCGGCGGACTCGCGCGTGCTGTCCATGGCCGTCACGAAGGAACGGTCGATCTTGAGCTGGTCGACGGGGAACCGGCGCAGGTAGGTGAGGGAGGACTGTCCCGCTCCGAAGTCGTCGATGGCGATCATGACGCCGATCTCCTTGAGGCGTCGGAGGCGATCGACGATGGCGCTGGTGTCGTGCATCAAGGCCGACTCGGTGACTTCGATGACCAGCCGGGAAGGGTCCAGCTGGCTGTGGGCCAGAGCTGACTCGACGTGACCGAGGAACTCGTCACATTCCAATTGGCGCATGGAGACGTTGACCGACATGGTCACCCGAAGATCCAACCGGGCCCAGAGGGCCGCCTGCGCACACGCCTGCTCCAGGACCCACTGGCCGACCGGGATGATGAGGCCGCTGTCTTCGAGCGTCGGAATGAACTCATCGGGTGAGATGACGCCCCGGGTCGGATGTTGCCAGCGCAGCAGAGCTTCAACGCCGCGCACCTCCTGGGTGGAGAGCTCGACGATGGGCTGGTAGAGGATGAAGAACTGTTCGTTGGCCAGCGCCGAGTAGAGGGCGGACTTCAGCTCGAGGCGATCCACCGCGGCCGATTGCATGGCCGGCTCGAAGAGGACGCAGCAGTTCCGGCCCGCCGCCTTGGCTTGGTAGAGGGCGATGTCGGCGTCACGAAGAAGATCCTGGGCCGAATCCCGGTCTCCGATGGCGACCCCGATGCTGGCGGTGACGTTGATCGGCAATCCGCCATGGTCTTCGAGCAGGAACGGCTCCCGCAACGCCTCCTGGATCCGTTCGGCGATCTTCAGGGGTCCCAGCGCGAGAGATGGGTCTTCGGTAAGGATCACGAACTCGTCTCCGCCTATCCGCCCGACGGTGTCACTGCTGCGAACGATGGTGGTGAACCGTTGCGCCACTGCCCTGAGCAGGCAGTCGCCGGCTTCGTGGCCGAGCGAATCGTTGGTGTCCTTGAAATTGTCGAGGTCGATGAAGAAGAGGGCGCACAGGGAGTCATTCCGCTTGGACCGGAGGAGCATCTGGTCCGCCCGATCGATGGTCAGGTGGCGATTGGCGAGCCCGGTCAGCGAATCATGCATGGCCTGAAAGGCCAGGAAGTCCTCAATCTCCTTGCGCTCGGTGATGTCGCGAACGTTGGCCACGTAACCTCCGACCGAGGGACGGTCGATCTGATCCGAGATCACCGCCTCGACGTTGCTCACGGTGCCGTCCTTGCCGACCATCCGGAACTGGAGGACCGGGGTGTCGGTGGACCGTCCGAAGAGTGCCATCAGGGATTCGCTGACGACCGCCACATCGTCCTCGTGGATCAGGTCCGTGGCCCGCGTGGCGACCAGTTCACCGGGCTCGTACCCGAGTAGGGGCGTGATCGCCGGGCTCACGTAGCTAAAGAAACCTTCCTGATCGACCACGATGGTGACGTCGGAGGAATTCTGGATCAACGACCGAAAGCGGTCCTCACTCAACCGCATCGAGCGTTCGGCCACTTCCTTTTGGTCCATGACGGCGCCGGCCATCCGTATGACGAAGCAGAGCATGAAGGCGCCCAGCAGGGCCAGGACGTCGGCGTTGGTAGTGGAAAGCCGTGAGGGCGCAAGGTGCTGCCAAATCAGCAACTGACCGATGGCGACGCCCAGGAGGCTCCAGAGGGCGGTGGTTTTCCACACCCGCGAGCCCCCGCGGGCAATGTTCTCGAGCGCTACGAACACGTAGGCCAGGACGAGGACCGGACCCCAGCCCGTCAGGTAGATGACCGTGGTCACCGCGGCGGCGCTCTGGGCAATCCGGGCGTGCAGCCGGTGTCGGGACGGATTGCGGGCGTAGAGGCGGTCGACCACCGCGCTGGTGATCGGCATCACCACGAACACGCCGAGCCAGAGCCAGGCGGGACGATGCGCGATCACGCCGAGATGCATCAAGGGAAGGATCAGGGCCAGGGCGACGGGGGCGATGCCGTAGGCCAGCAACTTTGGCGAGACCGGCGATGTCCGCTCCTCCGCCCTGACGTCGGCTCCTACTGCTCCGACGAGTGGGATCCACCCCGGCTCACGATCCTCGGCCGTCAAGGGAGGCATGGTCGCCACGCTGGGGGCCCGGTTGAAGGAGGGCATTACCGCCACCGTGGGCCCACGGGGAGGACCGACTCGGGCCCGCCGGGTTCTCCGAGTGAACCGTCCTGGGGGCGGGAGACGTCCCGACGCGCCAGAGCACCGACGGGTTGTTGGACCGGGTTCACCCTCACCCTTGGAATTCTCCCGCCTGGTGAACAGGGCGAATAGAGTCCAATGTCACAACTGTGGCGGTT
This sequence comes from Acidimicrobiales bacterium, assembly GCA_036502025.1. Lineage (GTDB taxonomy): Bacteria > Actinomycetota > Acidimicrobiia > Acidimicrobiales > RAAP-2 > Bog-473. The sequence continues at coordinate 50,088 of DASXZJ010000045.1, forward strand.
GACCTGGCCATTTACCGGCTCAAGGCCGTCGATCGCCACGGGAGACACCGATTCGCATTGCGAACGACGGTAGTAATACTCCAAGGGTGCAATGGCCTGATGGATTCATGTGGGGGACAGCAGCTTCGTCGACGCAGTGCGAAGGAGCGGCACCGTCCTCGGACTGGTGGGAGTGGGAGCAGCAGGGCTTCGTACCTTCGTCGGGTGATGGCAACGGTTTCGCGTCCCGATTCGCCGAGGACTTCGGGCTCTTCGCCGGACTGGGTCTGACGCACCACCGCCTGTCCATCGAGTGGGCCCGAGTCGAGCCGGAGGAGGGTGACTACGACGAGGCGGCCATCGCCCACTACAGGGAGGTGCTCACCGCCGCCCGGGAGGCGGGCATCACCCTGTGGGTGTGCCTGCACCACTTCACCTTGCCTCAGTGGTTTGCCCGGTCGGGCGGCTTCCTGGTGGAGGGCAATCGAACCGAGCACTGGCTGCGCCACACCGAGTTCATGGCGGAGACGTTCGGTGATCTGGTCGGTGGCTGGCAGCCGGTGAACGAGACGAACTACTACGCCGCCGCGGCGTACCGCGGCCGAGGATGGCCCCCGGGCCGCAACGACCGGGGTGAGTGGGAGGTGGCGTCCGAGGCCATCCAGCTCGCCTCCGCGGAGGCGGCCGTGCGCTTGAAGCAGACCGGCGTCCCCGTCTCCTCCATCTTCGGGCTCTCCTGTGAAGTGGCCCTGGACGAGTTGCCCGAGACCAGGGCCGAGGCGGACGAACTCCGAGCGGTCCACTGGGATGCCGGCCTCGGGCTCTTTCGCGACGGCGTGCTCCGCCTACCGGGACGGGATCCGATCGAACGACCCGACCTGGCCGGTTCCTTTGACCTCATCGGCTTCTCCTACTACGCCACCATCGGCGTGGCGGCGGGCCGGATGGTGCCCTACCCGACCGCGCAACCCGTTTCGCCGCTGGGCTACGCCATCTGGGCCGAAGGTCTGGACCTCGTGCTGACTCGCCTGGCCGAGGCGCTGCCCACCACCCCGCTGCTGGTGGCCGAGTTCGGCATCGGGACCGACGATGACGAGGCGCGGGCCCAGTACCTGCGCGACGGTCTCACCGTGGTCAACGGCGCCCTGGGCCGGGGTATCGATATCCGGGGGTTGTTCCACTGGACCGGCGTTGACAACTACGAGTGGAAGCACGGGTACGACGT
>DASXZJ010000046.1:0-53693 GCA_036502025.1 Acidimicrobiales bacterium
GGGGGCCGGCTACGGCCTGGCGGTGACCCCGATCCTCGAGCACGTGGGCGTCTTCCACCGGGGCGTGGGCGAGGAGAGCGAGCTGGTGGGCAAGGAGATGTACACCTTCGCCGACCGCGACGGGCAGGTCATGGCGCTGCGACCCGAGGGCACGGCGCCCATCGTGCGCGCCTTCGTGCAGCACCACCCGATCCCGCCCTGGAAGAGCTGGTACGTGGCGCCGACCTTCCGCCACGAGAACCCCCAGCAGGGCCGCTACCGCCAGCACTTTCAGCTGGGCGTCGAAGCCCTCGGGCCGGCCGACGCCGACCTCGACGTCGAGGTCATCGCCCTGGCGCACGACTTCTTCACCTCGGTCGGGCTGCGCGTCTTCACGCTCACGCTCAACTCCATGGGGAACGGCACCTGCCGACCGGGCTACCTCGATCTGCTGCGCACCTACCTGGACGAGCATGTCGCTGACCTGTGCGATCCGCACGCGGGGCGCTATCGCGACAACCCGCTGCGGGTGCTCGACTGCAAGACGCCTGAGTGCCGGGCCGCCACGGAGGCGGCGCCGCACTTCGTCGATCACCTGTGCGACGACTGCGCGGCGCACTTCACCCGCGTGCGGGCCGGCCTCGAGGCGGTCGGGGTGCCCTACGAGATCGACCACCGCCTGGTGCGCGGTTTCGACTACTACACCCGGACCACGTTCGAGTTCGCCTCGGGCGCCATCGACGCCGCGCAGAACGCCATCGGCGGCGGCGGCCGCTACGACGGCCTGGTCGAGATGCTGGGAGGCGACCCGACCCCGGGCATCGGCTTCGGGATCGGGGTTGAGCGGCTGCTCATCGCCTGCGACGCCGAGGGGGTCTTCCCGACCAGCCCGTCCCCGCTGCACGCCTACGTGGTCGACACGGCCGGGGGCGAATCGGCTGTTTTGTTGACGGCCGAGCTGCGTCGGGCCGGGCTGCGGGTGGACCGGGGCTTCGACGACCGCTCCATGAAGTCGCAGATGAAGTCGGCCGACCGCTCGGGCGCCCTGGTGGCGCTGCTGATCGGGCCCAAGGAGCTGGCCAGCGAATCGATCACCTTCCGCCCCCTCCGCGATGATGGTGACCAGCGGAGCGTGGCCCGGGCCGACATCGTGGCCGAACTGCACGCCTTCGTGGCCAACGCCAGCAGCGATTGATCCGAACCATCTCAAGCCGAACCCAGCGATGCGACCCCGAAAAGGATCCGACCCCACCCCATGAGCGACACCGAGCCCGACCAGACCGAGAACCGCCCGACCGCGTTGCGCACCCACCTCTGCGGGGTGCTGCGGGCCGCGGACGTCGGCGCCACCGTCACGGTCTGCGGCTGGGTGGGCCGGCGCCGCGAGCACGGCGAGCACCTGGCCTTCGTGGACCTGCGCGACCACACCGGGGTGATCCAGTGCGTCATCGACCACAGCGTCGAGGTGCGCAGCGAGTGGGTGCTCGCCATCACCGGCACCGTTCGCCGGCGACCCGAGGGCACGGTCAACGACCGCCTCGATACCGGCGAGGTGGAGATCGGCGACTGCACCGTCGAGGTGCTCAACGAGGCCGAGACGCCGCCGTTCCCGGTCGACGACCGTGACGCGTCCGACGAGCCGGTCCGCCTGACCTACCGCTACGTGGACCTGCGGCGGCCCCGCATGCAGCGGAACCTGCGTCTCCGGGCCCGGGTCAACGCGGCCATCCGCGGCGCCATGGACCGCCAGGGCTTTGTCGAAGTGGAGACGCCGCTGCTCTGGGCGCCCACCCCGGAGGGCTCACGCGAATTCTCCGTGCCCAGCCGGCTCCACCACGGGTCCTTCTACGCGCTGCCGCAGAGCCCGCAGCTGGCCAAGCAGTTGTTGATGGTCGGCGGCTTCGACCGCTATTACCAGATCGCCCGCTGCCTGCGCGACGAGGACCTGCGGGCCGACCGCCAGTTCGAGTTCGTCCAGCTCGACATGGAGATGTCGTTCGGCAGCCAGGACGACGTCATGGCCTCCATCTCCGAGGCGGTGCTCGATGCGGCCGAGGCCGCCACCGGCGAGCGCCCGCCGCCCATCGCCCGCATGACCTGGAGCGAGGCGCTGGACCGCTACGGCACCGACAAGCCCGACCTGCGCTTCGGCATGGAGCTGATCGACCTGACCGAGGAGTTCGCCACCACCGCGGTGCGGGCCTTCTCGGCGCCGGTGGTCAAGGCCCTGCTCGTCCCGAGCGGTTCGGAGGTCTTCACCCGCTCGCGCCTCGACGCGCTGACCGACTCGGCCAAGCGGGCCGGCGCCGCCGGCCTGGCCTGGTTCAAGGTGGTCTACGCCCAGGCGGGCGCCGGCGGGGGGAAGTTGGCGCTGGACTCGCCCCTCGACCGCTTCCTGTCGGAGACCGAGCGGGCGGTCATCCTGGAGAAGACCGGTGCGGCGGAAGGGGATCTCATCCTGGCCGTCTCGGACCAGTACAAGACGGCCTGCACCGTGCTCGGCACGATCCGGGCCACCCTCGGGTCGCCGCCCGTCGGCGAGGGCCCGCACCGCTACGTGTGGGTGGTCGACTTCCCCATGTTCGACGGGGTCGACGCGGCGGGGAACCCCCAGCCGGCCCACCACCCCTTCACCATGCCCTACCCCGAAGACCTGTCCCTGCTGGAGACCGACCCGGCCGCCGTGCGCTCGCAGGCCTACGACTTGGTTCTCAACGGGTGGGAGCTCGGGTCGGGAAGTGTGCGTATCCATCGCAGTGATATCCAGTCGCGGGTGTTCGCCACGCTGGGCATCAGTGTCGAGGAGGCCGAGGCCCGGTTCGGCTTCCTGCTCGGCGCCTTCCGCTACGGCGCGCCGCCGCACGCCGGCTTCGCCTTCGGCATCGACCGCCTGGCCGCGGTGTTGGCGGGCGAGGAGAACATCCGCGAGGTGATCGCCTATCCCAAGACGCAGTCCGGCGCCGATCTCTTGACCGGGGCGCCGACGGCGCTGCCGGCTGTCGCGTTGGCGGAGTTGGGGATCCGGGTGGTGGTGCCGCCGGCGCCGCCGGCGCCGGTGGTGGTTGAGTCGGATTCGTCGGACGAGGCGCTCGGGACGGAGCCGTCGGCGCCCGAACCGACTCCTTCGTCCTAGGGGGCCGCCGGGCGGGGAAGGGAGTCGACCAAGGCGACCACGGGGATCGCCAGGACTTCTCCCATGCCGGTACCCATCGTGAGGTACGAGTCCTGTGGTTGCTCAGCGAGGGCGTTCGCCCGAGGGCGCCGGGGTTCCCTCCAACGGCTGGGGCGCGTTGGCCAGCCATTCCTTGGTGCAGGCGTGGGCCGCTTCGGCCAGGGCGGCGCTCTTGGAGAAGTCGAAGGGGCTCGGGGCGGCCGGCTCGGCCGAGGGCACCACGTAGATGCGGCCCCCCGTGCGGAGTGCCTGCCGTTGGGCCGCCAGCAGTTGCTCGCGCGAGGCCCGGGCCGTGATCAGCGAGACCGAGTTCATGGCCAGCGCCACGGTGCCGCGGGGCGGGGCCAGGCGCGGCGCGGTGGCGGTTGTGATGAGGTACACCTCGTCGGCTCCCATGGCCTGGGCCTGGAGGACGGGGCAGCCGGCCGACAGGCTGCCGTCGACCAACCACTGGCCCTGAATGCGCACCGGCGGAAAGATGCCCGGTATGGCCGAGCTGGCGGCCAGGGCGTCGACCGCGTCCCCCGCCCGCAGGAGCACCGGCTCGCCGCTGAGCGCGTCGGTGGCCGTAGCGCCGAAGGGGGTGGGGGAGTCCTCGATGCGCTCGACCTCGACCCAGCGGCGGATGAGCGCCCGGAAGCGCTCGGTCCGGATGAGGTGGTCGCGGAAGCCGATGAAGCCGGCCATCATGGCCACCACGTTGACCCGGAAGGCGTGGGTGCGGCGCAACGCCGTCCAGGCTTCCACCAGTGTCCTGGCCCCCTCGACCCCGGGCCGGGTGGCCAGGAAGGCCGCGTTGAGCGCACCCACCGAGGTGCCGACGTAGAGGTCGGGCTCAATCCCGGCCTCCATGAGCCCGAGCATCGATCCGGCCTGCATCGGCCCGAGATTGCCGCCTCCGGAGAGGGCGAAGGCGACCGTCACAGTGGGGTGGCGGCCCCGGAGGTGGCTCCGGAGCCGGCCCCGAGGCTCCTGGGTGCACGCATAGTGCCCCCGTTCTACCGGCCCGAGGTGCGGGCGCGCACAGGGAAGGTGCCGCGTGGGGTGTGGACGGCCGGGGATGGGAGGAGGCCGGGCACCATAGGGTGACGCTCATGAAACTGGGCATTCACTTCGCGAACTTCACTCTCCCCGGCGGCCCCGAGGCGCTGGGGGCGACGTTGGCAGCCACCGCCGTGGTGGCCGAGGCGGGCGGTTGCGCCACTTTCACCCTGATGGACCACTGGTACCAGATGGAGGCGTTCGCCACCGCGCAGGAGCCGATGCTCGAGGGCTACACGTCCTTGGGCTATCTCGCCGGGCGTACCGAGCGCATGACGCTCAGCCTCCTGGTCACCGGGGTCACCTACCGCCACCCCGGCCTGCTGGCCAAGATCGTGACCACGGTCGATGTGCTCTCGGGCGGCCGGGCCCAGCTCGGCATCGGCGCGGCCTGGTACGAGCGCGAGCACCTCGGCCTCGGTGTCCGGTTCCCGCCGGTGAGCGAGCGATTCGAGCGGCTGGAGGAGGCGCTCCAGATCTGCCGCCAGATGTGGAGCGACGACGACGGCCCGTACGAGGGCCGCCACTACCAGTTGGCCGAGACCATCTGCTCGCCCCGGCCGATCCAGCAGCCCCGGCCCCGGATCCTCATCGGCGGCAGCGGTGAGCGCAAGACCCTCCGGTTGGTCGCCCGCTACGCCGACGCCTGCAACCTGTTCGCGATGAATCCGGCTGAGGTGGCGCACAAGCTCGAGGTGCTGGAGCGCCACTGTGAGCTCGAGGGTCGCGATCCGGCCACGATCACCAAGACCATCCTGGGCATGACCGATCCCATGAGTGACATCGACGCCTTCCTGACCAGCATGGAGGAGTACGCCGCCCTGGGGGTCGAGCTGGTCGAGGTCATGCCGCTCAGCCCGGACCCGGCGGCCTGGGTGGCGCAGCTCTGCGAGCAGGTCGTGCCGGCGCTGGCTGAGATGTAGTTGGCTGAGATGTAGTTGGCTGAGATGTAGCTGGCTCAGATGTAATTGTCCGACCTCGCTTGACGGAGCGCCGGGCTTCTCCCGAGAGCACCGGGTATCGAATTCCGGAGTGAGTCGGATTTTTGAACCCACTCCCGCTGCCGGCATTTGGACCCTGACCTCCACACCGCAAACCCCAGTTCAGAGGCCCCCTCCCTCGCGCCGCCCGGGATCGACTCGGGAGTGGGTCGAAGTTTCGACTCACTCCCGAAAAGGCTTACCGAGGGAGCGTTGCCGTTGGGCTCTCTGGGCATTTCGACTGGCAAGGCGAGTTGGCCAGCGAACCCACCCCGCCACCCAGCCAGCCGGAGACGGCTCGACCCCCGACCGCCCATTGCCAACTCCAGCAAGCGCAAGGTACGGAGGGCATCGCCCGTTACCCAAGGGCGTACCCACTCACGGCCAATGAGTCCGTACGAAACATCAGTATCCCCAAGAGAGAAACGGCCCCTGCCACGTCCCCCGTGGTGAGGGGTCGTTTCTTCTTTGGATGGATAGCCGCTTTTGCGACTGGTCATCCTGCGCCAACGTCAGAAGCCGGCTCCGGCGATGATCGCTGCTTGCGCAACCGGCAATCGAGCAGCGCTGCAGGTCGGTTTCGGCCGCGCCACTCTCGAGGAATGCGCCGTACGGAGGGTCGCGAGGCGCCAGCGCCCGGTTCGCAAGTCGACACCGCAGGTCGCCTTGTTGTGCTCGCGACCTCACCGAAAGGCAACGCTGTACGAATCGGCGGGTGTCGGAGGTCAGTGGCCAGGAGGTAAGCGAGGGGACCAGGTCGGGTCACGGCCCAGGAGTCCGAGCACTCGATCGAACATCGGTGCATCCTCGGGCACGGGAACCGCAGGTCCGAACGCGGTACCCCGAGCCGCTTCTTGTCCGGGCCCGAAGAAATTCCCGACCAGCTCCAACAGGGTCGGCACGCCCGCCGCATCTGGTGCGAACGTCATGCCACTCGCTCGCGCCAGGTCCCATCCGTGGACGGCCAACTCACCGAAGAGGACGACGCCGGCGACCTCTCCGGGAAGCTCTTGACCTCCCACCCGCGTCATGCCCGTCCATGCGTTCGGGTCGAGCCAGGCCTCTGAGAGACCTTCGAGGCGTTGGGGGATAGATCCTCGCCAGTCCGGATCGAGATTGGACGCGTCACCCATGGGGCCCATGGTGGCTGAGTCACCGTCGGCCTTTACGGCGGCACCACCAAAGGCAATCGTGAGGCCGGCGACGTGGTCGAGAAGATCACCGACGCAATAATCGCTACAGGGAGTCGGGCGATCGAGTGCGCTGTCGGGAACGTCTTGAATGAGAACAGACAAGTGCGTGGTGACCGGTTCTAACTCAAGAATTGGCAAGCTGTCCTCCCGGGCCCCGATGGTTCAGAGTAGGACGGAGGCGCAGTACCGATTTAGATCGCGAAGAATTCGGGAAGGCAGACGACGTCACTCGTAGCTGAGGTTCAGGGTAACGGAACCGCTCGGGTTGGCCAGAAAGTCTCCGCTACCGGTGGCTGACTGCAGACCATCGGAGTTTGCTCCTTCAACGACGGACAAGCTCGCCTTGGCCTCCCCGTCGGCATACGTGCCGACATGCTGGACGACCAGAGTGCCCTCCTTGCTTCCGATATGGCCCGTGATGCGTTCCAAACCCACGAACGTCGCCGACGTATCGCCGCGGTAGGCCATCAGCCACTGCGTGATCGAGCTTCCCTCGATATCGCCCGAGTACGCCTTGGTGACCACCGCCCGGGTCAGTCGCGGCAGGCTCGCTCTCTCCTCAAACGGCGTTTCGTCCCAACTTGTGACGTCAAAGGTCGCAGATAGATGAGCCGGCATGTGTCCTCTCGCTTTCATCTGTCAGTGAATCGGTAACCCGTGGGTGCACCCCCAGAGACTTGCACGGCGCCGGCCGGATCGTCGGCATGCCATAGGGTCAAAGACCAGACGAGTAGGAGGTGGGCCACCATGCCCGAGTCGGGGCAACTGGACGACGGTCGCTCGGTGGCCTACGCGCAGTGGGGGCAACCGCGGGGGAGTGCCGGTCATGGACCTGCACGGCACGCCCGGCAGCCGGCTCGGTCGGCCGCCCGCTGAGGAGAAACTCGTCGAGTTGGGCATCCGCCTGATCACCTATGACCGGGCGGGGTACGGCTGGTCGGATCGTCAGCCGGGACGGAGGGTCGTCGACTGCGTCGGGGACGTGGCCGCCATCGCCGACGCGCTGGGACTCGACCAATTCGCGGCCACGGGAGGGTCGGGCGGCGGCCCCCACGTGCTCGCTGTGGCGGCCCGGCTCGGTGATCGTGTCACGAGGGCCCAATGTGTCGTGGGGGTGGCGCCCTACGGGCTCGATGACCTCGACTTCTTCGCCGGCATGGACCCGGAGAACGTCAAGGAATTCGGGTGGGCTCTCGAGGGTGAGGAGCGTCTGGTCGCCGAGCTCCCGAGAGAAGCAGCCGAGCTGCAGGCCCGGGTGGCCCAGGATCCCAGCAAAATCCTGGAGGGCTTCGATCTGCCCGAAGCCGACCTGGCCGTGCTCGGTGACCCGCGGATCCAGGCCGTCATACGCGAGGAGACCGCTGACATGTTCGCCCACGGTGTCTGGGGTTGGATCGACGACGACCTGGCCTTCACCTGGCCGTGGGGCTTCGAGCTGAGTGAGATCAACGTCCCCGTCGAGGTCCGCTTCGGGGCCGACGACGTGCTGGTCCCGGCCGCGCACGGGCACTGGCTGGCCGCCAACGTGCCCGGGGCAACGGCGGTCGTGACCTCCGGGGCGGGGCACATGTCCTCGCCCGAAGAGGCGATCGAGCACCTGCGACGAATGGCCTTCGGCGACTGAGTCCTGGGGAAGGGGAAGGGGACGGGGAAGGGGAAGAGGATCGCCAGGAGAACGGATATCCCCGGACGCGCAAGAACCGGACCACGGAGGGGGAACAGAGGGGTCCGGTCCTTGAGCAACTAGGCGGTAGTGCCAGCTGCACACTTCTTACCCCACCGAGCGGATCTCACACGCAAGGTGGCCGCGAAAATGTGCCGGTTTCGACGGTCTGTCCTCTAGTCGTCGCTCGGTTCACTCGTGCTGCAATGAGGACATCCGAGGGCTCCGTTGCCGCCCGGTCGATTGCAACAGAGGATGCCATCTACCTGCGACTTTGTCCTCGTGTTCGACCGGGACGGGCTGTAGCATCGTCGACGGCTGGTTCACCCCGGCCGCATGGTAGGAAGAGGGCGCGAGGGCGTCTTCTTCGAATGGAGGCGGACGATGCCGGCACACGCGAGGCGCATCGCAAAGAGCCGCTACGCCCCTCCATCTCGGGGGAGGCGCGCCCGTCACGCCGCGCTGGCCGTCGGTGCCGTGGTGATTTCTTCGGGCCTGACTATGGGGGTCGAAGAAGGCGTCAGCGCCAGTCCGCCTAAGGCTCCCGTTCCTTCCACTAAGACCTTCTTCGCCTGTATCGAGGGCGGCGAGATCATCGGCGTCGAAGCCGTGCCGTTCACCGCCCAGTTCTGCGCCACCGACCCCGGCCAGGTCCTCACTCGGATCACGGGGCCTCAAGGTTTCCAAGGCGCCCAGGGCAGTCAGGGTGTCCAGGGCACCCAAGGCGTGCAAGGCACCCAGGGCAATCAAGGAGCCCAAGGCAGCCAGGGCTTCCAGGGCATCCAAGGAGCCCAAGGCAACCAAGGCGTCCAGGGCAGCCAGGGCTTCCAGGGCTTCCAGGGCTTCCAAGGAGCCCAAGGCAACCAAGGCGTCCAGGGCAACCAGGGCTTCCAGGGGGCGGCCAGTGCGACGTTCAAGAGCGACATGACGGGGAGGATCGACGGACTTTCCATTGGGAGTGACCTGGAGGGTGGAGGTGCACCATCAGGGCTCTCCACCGATGCCCTTGCCCCGGACACCCTGTCGCCCGCGGTTGCGGTGAGGCCGAGCAATCTCTCGGTGCGGCTCACTGTGGCCGCGCCGGCCGGTGGCACAGGAATGTCTGTTGCACTGGTGCCGGCGGGAGGCGGCACCGCTCTGATCGTCTGCGACATCGCCGCTGGAGCTACCACCTGTACCGCCGCCTCGGGGTCGGCAACGATGCCGGCGAGTACTGCGTACAACGTCGTTGTCGTCAACGATACGGGGTCCACGTGGAGTGGTTCGGTGCTCTTCGGCTACCAGCTGTCGGGCTGAGGCGGGTTCACGATGCCGGCATACCGAAAGATCGATCGAAAGAGCCGATACACCCCTCCGTCGCGCGGCAGGCGGGCACGCCATGCCGCGCTGGCTATCGGCGCTGCTGTGATTTCGTCGGGCATGACCACGGGCCTCGAAGCCGGAGCGGGAGCCAGCGCGCCCAAGGCTCCCGTTGTTTCGAGCAAGACCTTCTATGCCTGTATCGAGGGCGGCCAGATCATCGGTGTCGAAGCCATGCCCTTCAGCCCCCAATTCTGTGCCTCCGACTCCGGCCAGGTGCTCACGCAGATCACTGGGCCCCAGGGTTTCCAGGGAGCCCAGGGCACCCAGGGCTCCCAAGGCGTGCAAGGCACTCAAGGCAGCCAAGGATTCCAAGGCAACCAAGGATTCCAAGGCAACCAAGGATTCCAGGGCTCCCAAGGCGGGCAAGGCACTCAAGGCAGCCAAGGATTCCAAGGCAACCAAGGATTCCAGGGCGCGGCGGGTGCCCAAGGCAACCAAGGCGTCCGAGGCTTCCAGGGGGCGGCCAGTGCGACGTTTAAGAGCGACATGACCGGGCGGGCGAACGGCTTTTCGGTCCCTGCAATGCGTTCGGAAATTGGCGCATCATCGGGCATCTCATCCGCCGGCCCGTCGCTCCAAACCCTGTCCCCGGCGGTTGCTCTGATGCCCGCCAATTTCTCGGCGAGCGTCACCACTGCCGCGCCGGCCGGCGGCCTTCAGGTTGGCCTGGCCACAGGCGAGGGCATCCAATTGATCAGTTGCACCATCGCTTCAGGAGCCACTACCTGTAGCGCGCCTGGCGAACTCGCCACGATCCCGGCGAGTTCGGCCTTCGAATTCTTTATCATCAACCAGGATTCGACGGCCACATGGAGCGGAGACGCGCTATTCGGCTACCAACTCTCGGGCTAGAACGGAGGTTCGGGCCCGACTCAGGGCAGTCGCCACGTGCGAAGATCCAACCCGTCATGGTGTTCCGGCTCCCGCCCGCGACCAGCCACCCGCCCGCGGGGAGGCCGGCCCGCCATCTCGATGACCGTCCTCCCCCCAGCCGCGGCCCGCGCGGGTGAGCCTCTTCGCCGACGCCGCCGAACAGAGGCTCCAGCGCCAGGCTCCGCTCGCCTCCCGCCTGCGGCCCCGCACGCTCGATGAGGTCGTAGGCCAGGAGCACCTCATCGGCCCCGGCGCCCCCCTGCGCGCCCTGGCCGAGTCCGACCGCGTCGGCAGCGCCATCCTGTGGGGACCGGCCGGCACGGGAAAAACCACGCTCGCCCGCCTCCTCGCCGCCACCACGGCCAAGCACCTGGTCACCCTCTCGGCCACTGCGGCCGGCGTCAAGGACGTCCGCGAGGCCCTGGCCGACGCCCAGCGTCGCCTGGGCGAGCAGGGCCAGGGCACCATGCTCTTCGTCGACGAAGTGCACCGCTTCAACAAGTCGCAGCAGGACGTGCTGCTCCCCGCCGTCGAGGACGGGCTGGTCGTGCTCATCGGGGCCACCACCGAGAACCCCTTCTTCGAGGTGAATCCGCCCCTGATGAGCCGGGCCTCCCTGTGGCGGCTGCACCCGCTCAGCGCGGACAACCTGCGCACGCTGATCCGGCGCGGGCTCGAGGCCGAGGAAGCGACCGCGGCGGACGACGCCATCGACGCCGTGGTGGCGGCCTGCGAGGGCGACGCCCGGGCCGCGCTGACCACCATTGAGGTGGCGGTGGCCCTGGCCAAGGCGACCCGGGTCGATCCGACCGCGCCCATCAGGCTGACCATGGAGGACATGGCCAAGGCGCGCGACGGACGTCTGTTCCACCAGGGCGCCGACGAGCACTACGACCAGATCTCGGCCCTCATCAAGAGCGTCCGCGGCTCCGATCCCGACGCCGGCCTCTACTGGATGGCCCGCATGCTCGAAGGAGGCGAGGACCCGCGGTTCCTGGCCCGGCGCCTGGTCATCCTGGCCAGCGAGGACATCGGGCTGGCCGATCCGCAGGCACTGCTGGTCGCCGAGGCGGCGGCCCGGGCCGTGGAGTACGTCGGGCTCCCCGAGGCCGCGCTCAACCTCTCGCAGGCCGTGATCTACCTGGCCCGCGCCCCGAAGTCGAACTCGGTCGTCGTCGCCCTCGGCCGGGCCCAGGCCGACGTCCGCAGCGGGCTGCAACAGGAAGTGCCCATGCACCTGCGCGACGCCCACTACAAGTCGGCCGGCTCCATCGGGCACGGCGAGGGCTACGAATATCCCCACGATGACCCGGCCGGAGTGGTGGCGCAGCAGTATCGTCCTGATGCGCTCGAGGGACACGTGTACTACGAGCCGTCATCACACGGGGCCGAGGGTCACCGGGTCGAGGACAGGGAGACGGGATCGTGAGAACGGGAACCTTGGGCACGGCAACCTTGGGCAAGGTGATCGCGGCGGCCGCCCTGTGCGCCAGTGCGGCGGCGGTCGGCGCCTTGGGTGCCGGCGCCGGGGCCGACACGCCGAACGGGCAGACCAAGGTGGCCCTGCCCGGCGAGATGCCGACGCTGCCCACCGGCACCACCGAGACCGGCCCCGTCCCCTCCGGCGAGATGCTGCACCTCGATGTCGGCCTGGCCGGACAGGACCCGACCGGGTTGGCGCAGGAGGTGGCCGCCGTCTCCACGCCGAGCTCGCCGGAGTACCGGCAGTACCTCACCGCCTCGCAGTTCGCCGCTGAGTTCGGGCCCACGGCGGACGAGGTCTCGTCGGTCAGCGCGTCGTTGCGCGCCGAGGGGTTGACGGTGGGCACCCCGGACCCGGGCAGCAGCCTGCTGCCGGTTAGCGGAACCGCGGCCACGGTGTCCGCCGCGTTCGCCACCCCGCTCGAATCCGTGAGCCTCCCGGGCCACGTCGCTTCCTTCGTGAACACCGCGCCGCCCCAGGTCCCGGCCGACGTCAGCCCGGACATCACGGGCATCGTCGGCCTCGACGGCATCAGTGCCGAGCACTCGATGATCCGGAGCCAGCCGACGGCGGCCTCGACCGGTTCGTCAGGGACCGGTTCGTCAGGGACCGGTTCGACATCGACCGGCCACCAAGTGGTGGCGCACGCCGCCGGGCCCCAGGCGTGTGGCAGCGCGGGGGTCGCTACCGCCCGGGGCGGCTACACCTCGACCCAGCTGGCCAGCATCTACGGGCTCGATCAGCTGTTCGCCCAGGGACGCACCGGCATCGGACAGACCATCGGGGTGGTGGAGTTCGAGCAGTACTCGGCCTCCGACATCGCCACCTTCGAGTCCTGTTACGGACTGGGTAATCCGGTGCGCACGGTCACGGTCGACGGCACGCCGGGCGGCCCGGCCGCCGGGACGGGCGAGTCGGCGCTCGATATCGAGCTCGCCGCCGTGAGTGCCCCCTCCGCCTCCATCATCGTCTACGAGGCGCCCAACGAGATCAGCGACGCCTCCTCGCTCGACCTGTTCAATCGCATGGCCAGTGATGACCTGGCTCAGACCCTCTCCACCAGTTGGGGCATCTGCGAGGAGGACCTGGCCGCCGGGGCGGCGGGACAGGAAGGCACCATCTTCGCCCGCATGGCCGTGCAGGGGCAGACCATGGTGGCCGCGTCGGGCGACGCCGGCTCCGAGGACTGCTACGACACCGACGGGGGGACCGAGCTGGCCGTCGACGATCCGGGCAGCCAGCCCGACGTGCTCAGCGCGGGCGGCACCTCGTTGCCCAGTGGCTCGGTCGGCGCGCAGTCGGTCTGGAACAACTGCGGGGTCCAGGATCTCGGCATCTGCCAGTCCAGCTCGTCGAGCGGCGCCGGCGGGGGCGGTCTGTCGGTGAACTTCGCCCGCCCCTCGTGGCAGCCGGCGCCGAGCGACGCCGGGAACGGGTCATGTCACAGCGCGACGGGGTGCCGGGTTACCCCTGACTTCTCGGGCTCGGCCGATCCGGACAACGGCGTGGTGGCCTACTTCGCCAACGGCGGCGGCTGGTCCGTGTTCGGGGGCACCAGCGCGGTGGCGCCCGCCGCGGCCGGGCTCTTCGCCGACACCAATCAAGGCTGCGCGGGCAACGTGGGGCTGGTGGGGCCCGCCCTCTACGCCCATGCGAACTCGTCCACCTTCACCGACATCACCGCGGGCAGCAACGACTTCACCGCCACCAACGGCGGGGCCTACACCGCCAGCGGCGGGTTCGACGCCGCCTCGGGTCTGGGCACGCCCATTGAGCAGAACCTGGCCATCGCCGTCCAAGGGGGGAGCGGCTGCCCGTCGGTGGCCGCCCTGAGCAGCCACAGCGGACCGGTGTCGGGCAGTCCGGCCATCACCATCGCCGGGGGCGGTTTCAACAGCGCCACCGCGGTCAGCTTCGGCTCGGCCGGGACGGGCCAGATCGTCAGCCACTCCGAGACGTCTCTGGTGGTGATCCCGCCCTCGCCGGGCCGGACCCTCTGCGTCGACGTCACCGTCAGCAATCCGCAGGGGATCTCGGTCACCTCGACCGCCGACCGCTACGGCTTCGGCGGCGGGTCCAACTGCAACGGGTACCGGTTCGTCGCCTCGGACGGCGGCATCTTCGACTTCGGCTCGGCGCCCTTCGAGGGGAGCATCGGCGGCGGCTCGCTCTCGGCTCCCATCGTGGGCATGGCCGCCACCCCGAGCGGCAATGGCTACTGGCTCGCCGCGTCAGACGGCGGCGTGTTCAACTTCGGCGACGCCCCCTTCTACGGGTCCATCGGCGGGTCCCACCTGAACCGGCCCATCGTCGGCATCGCCGCCACCCCGAGCGGCAACGGCTACTGGCTGGTGGCCTCCGACGGGGGCATCTTCGGCTTCGGCGGGGCCCGCTTCTTCGGCTCCACCGGCAACATCACGCTAAACCGGCCGATCGTCGGGATGGCGTCCTCGGCGGACGGCCTGGGCTACTGGCTGGTGGCCTCCGACGGGGGCATCTTCGGTTACGGCGACGCCGCCTTCCACGGCTCCACCGGCAACATCCACCTGAACCAGCCCATCGTCGGCATGGCCGCCTCGGGTGGCGGGGGCGGGTACTGGCTGGTGGCCTCTGACGGGGGCATCTTCAACTTCGGCAACGCTCCCTTCGCCGGCTCGACGGGCAACATCCGCCTCAACCAGCCCATCGTGGGGATGGCGGCCACCCCCGACGGGGGCGGCTACTGGCTGGTGGCCTCCGACGGCGGGGTCTTCAGCTTCGGTGACGCGCCGTTCTACGGCTCCACCGGGAATCTCCACCTGAACCGGCCGATCGTGGGGATGTCGGCCGGCTAGGGCCTGAGCCGGCGGCTAGGGCCTGAGTCGGCCGGCCGGGTCTGAGCCGGCCGGCCGGGGTGGCTGAGTGGGCCAATCCGCCACCAGGCCCACCATTAGGCTGACCCAAATGGACGCCAATGAACTCCGGGCGGCCTTCACGCGCTTCTTCATCGAGCGGGGCCACGAAGCCGTCCCCTCGGCCAGCCTGATCCCGCACGACCCGTCGGTGCTCTTCACCATCGCCGGCATGGTGCCTTTCAAGCCCTACTTCACCGGCCTGGAGCCGGCCCCCTGGCCCCGCGCCACCAGCGTGCAGAAGTGCTTCCGCACGCCCGACATCGAGATCGTCGGCACCGACACCTACCACTGCACCTTCTTCGAGATGCTGGGCAACTTCAGCTTCGGCGACTACTTCAAGGAAGACGCCATCCCGATGGCCTGGGAGCTGCTGACCGCTGTCTTCGGGCTCGATGGCGACCGCCTCTGGGTCACCGTGCACGACACCGACGACGAGGCCGAGCAGATCTGGCTGGACAAGGTGGGCTTCCCGGCCGAGCGCATCCAGCGCATGGGCGACGCGGACAACTGGTGGGGGATGGGCGACACGGGCCCCTGCGGGCCCGATTCGGAGATCTTCTTCGACAAGGGTCCCGAGTACGGCGACGACGGCGGCCCCAAGTTCGGCAGCGACCACCGCTTCGTCGAGATCTGGAACCTGGTCTTCATGCAGTTCGACCAGCGGGCCGACGGCAGCCGGGTGGAACTACCGAGCAAGAACATCGACACCGGGGCCGGGCTGGAGCGGATCCTGCCCATCCTCCAGGGCCACGACTCCATCTTCGATACCGACCTCTTCCGGCCCATCATCGAGGCGGCGGCCGACGCCATCGGCACCCCGTACGGCCAGCACGAGACGACCGACATCGCGCTGCGGGTCATGGCGGACCACGGCCGCGCCATGTCGATGCTGGTGGCCGACGGCGTGCTGCCGGCCAACGAGGGTCGGGGCTACGTGCTGCGCCGCGTCGTGCGCCGGGCCGTGCTGGCGGCGCGGCGCTCGGGCTTCGAGAACCCGATCACGCCCGTGCTGGTCACCGCGGCCACCGACGTGCTCGGCGCGGCGTGGCCGGCGCTGGTCGAGAACCACGACATGATCCGGGGCGTCCTCTCCCGCGAGGAGGCCGGCTTCGACCGCACCCTGCGGGCGGGGTTGGGCCGCCTGGAGGAGGCGTTCGCCACCGGGGAGAAGGTACTGGGAGGCGACGTGGCCTTCACCCTGCACGACACCCATGGCTTCCCGGTGGAACTTACCGAGGAGCTGGCGCGTGACGCCGGAGTGGTGGTCGACCGGGCCGGCTTCGATGCGGCCATGGCCGAGCAGCGGGAGCGGGCGCGGGCGGCGACCAAGGCGGCCAGGGTGGGCGACGAGTCGGCCTACCGTGCGCTGCTGGAGGCCGAGGGCGCCACGCAGTTCATCGGGCGCGACGCCGCGCACTACGAGGTGCCGGCCCGCGTGGTCGACGTGCTGGGCGGCACCGAGCCCGGGGTGGTCGAGGTCTTCTTGGACCAGACGCCGTTCTACGCCGAGGGCGGCGGGCAGGTGGGCGACACCGGCACCATCGTCACCGAGACGGGCACCGCCGCGGTCTACGACACCGTCTACGCGCTGCCCGGGCTGGTCGCGCACCGGGCCCGGATCGACGGCGAGCTGGTGCTGGGACAGGACGCGCTGGCCACTATCGACGGGCCGCGCCGCGAAGCCATCCGGCGCAACCACACCGCCACCCACCTGCTCCATGCCGCCCTGCGCGCCGTGCTCGGCGATCACGTGCGCCAGCAGGGGTCGCTGGTGGCGCCCGACCGGTTGCGCTTCGACTTCTCGCATCACGCCCAACTGACCCCCGAGGAGCTCACGGCCGTCTTCGACCTGGCCAACGACGCCGTGCTGACCGACGCGCCGGTGGACACGACCGAGACCTCGCTGGCCGAGGCCGAGCGCATGGGGGCGATCGCCTTCTTCGGTGACAAGTACGGCGCCACCGTGCGGGTGGTGCAGGCCGGCGGGGGATCGCTCGAGTTCTGCGGTGGCACCCACGTCGGGTCGCTCGGGCAGATCGGGCCGATCGCGCTGGTCTCCGAGGAGAGCATCGGCTCCAACAAGCGGCGCATCTTCGCCGTCACCGGCCGGGTCGCCCTGGATCGTTTCGCCGAGCGCGAGAAGTTGCTGGCGTCGGCGGGCGAGCTGCTGCGGACCGAGCCCGAAGAGCTGGTGGCGGCAATCGAGCGCGTGCTGGCCCGCCAGCGCGAGTTGGACAAGGAGCTGTCCAAGTTGCGCCAGCAGTCCAGCGAGTCTGATGCCACCGAGCTGGCCGCCGCCGCCGTCGACGGCGTGGTGGTGGCCCGGCGCGACGGGGTGGAGCCCAAGGCCCTGCAGACGCTGGCCCAGACGGTCCTGCGCCAGGACGGCCCGCGCTCGGTGGTGCTCGGGGGATCGCCCGACGGGGTCAAGGTGGCCATCGTGGCCGCCACGGGCGGGGAACCCAACGCGACCGACCTGGTCAAGACCCTGGGCGCCCTGGTCGGCGGCGGGGGAGGGGGCTCACCCGAGCTGGCCTTGGCCGGGGGCAAGGACCCGTCGCGTCTCGACGAGGCGTTGGCCGAGGCGCGCCGGCTGCTCTCCGCGTGAGCGAGCGGGCCGACGCCCGGACCGAGGCCCGGGCCGGCGGCCGGGTCGTGGCGCTCGACCTCGGGACCCGTCGCATCGGCGTGGCCTACAGCGACCGCGGCCGCACCCTCGCCTCGCCCTGGGGCACCGTGACGCGCACCGGGGACGCGGCCCAGGACCGGCGGGCCGTGGTCGAGGTGGTCGGCGAGGTCGAAGCCGGCACGGTGATCGTCGGGTTGCCCCTGAGCCTCTCGGGCCGGCACGGGCCGGCCGCCCAGTCAACGCTCGCGGAGGTGGCTGCACTGCGCGAACTGCTCGAGCCGCTCGGGGTGACGGTCGAGACGCACGACGAGCGCTTCACCACTATCGAGGCCCAGCGGTCGCTCACCGCGGCCGGCCGCAAGGGCAAGGCGGCCCGGAGTGTCATCGACAGCGCGGCGGCCATGGTCCTCCTGCAGGCCTGGCTGGACGCGGCGCCGGCGCCGGCGCCGGCGCCGCCGCCGGGGGACGGCGCGTGAGTTACGACGACGGCGGACCCCTCGGCCCGGGACCCGGCGACGAGCTGGACGAGCAGGACCAGCTGCAGCAGCCCGTCTCCCGGGTCGCCCGGCGGCAGGGACAGGGACGGGGACGGGGACGGGGGCGAAGCTCCGAACGGGTGACCCGCCGCGGCCGGATCGTGGTCGTCCTCGCCGGTGTGGTCGTGCTGGTCGTCCTGGCCTTCGGGCTCTGGTACGAGCTGGAGTCCCACGCCCTGGGCGCCTCGGGACCGCAGGTGATCGTGTCGGTCAAGCCCGGCGAGTCGGCCTCGGCGGTGGCCGACAGCCTGTCCGGCGCACACGTCATCGGGAGCACGCTCGCCTTCCGGCTTTTCGATCTGGTGCACGGCACACCGACGATCCAACCGGGCAGCTACGCCTTCCACACCAACGAGACCTTCGCTTCCGTGCACTCGCTCCTGGTGGCCGGTCCCAACGTCTACGCGGTCGACGTGAACCGCGGGCTGACCCTCCACGAAGTCGCCACCAAGGTCGATGACCTCCCCGGTCACGCGTCGGGTTCGTTCGCCCAGATCGCGGCCAGCGGGGTCGTGCACTCGCTCTACTCCCCGGTGGGGTCCGACAACCTCGAGGGGCTGCTCGGCACCGGGGCCTACATCATCCGGCCCGGCGAGTCTGACGCCACCATCCTGACCGACATGGTGCAACGCTTCGACCGCCAGGCCGCGGTGGCCGGGGTCAACGCCACCTCGGCCGCGGCCCTTGGCCTCACGCCGTACCAGCTCGTCACGGTCGCCTCCATCGTGGAGAAGGAGGGCTACATCGACAAGAACATGCCCGACGTGGCCCGGGTGGTCTACAACCGGCTGACGCAGAACACGGCGCTGCAGATGGACGCCACCGTCCTCTACTCGTTGGGGCAGGACGGGGGCCCGGTGACGCCGCAGGACGAGCAGATCCATTCGCCGTACAACACCTACCTGAACAAGGGCCTGCCTCCCACCCCGATCTGCAGTCCCTCGCCCACCGCCCTCCACGCCGCGGCGCACCCGCCCGCCGGGGGATGGCTGTTCTTCGAGCTGGTCCAGAAGGACGGCACCGAGGCCTTCGCCGACACGTTCGCCGAGCAACTGGCCAACGAAAAGCTGGCCCAGCAGCGCGGGGTGGGTTGAGCGTGGCGCTTTCTGTCCCGGCGCGGGAGCCTGACGCCAATACGACGGTGGTGGGAGTGATCGGTTCGCCGGTCCGGCACTCGCTCTCGCCCCTGCTGCACAACACGGCCTTCGCCGAGATGGGCCTGAACTGGATCTCGCTGGCCTTCGAGGTGGCACCGGGCCTGGCCGCGGTGGCACTCGAGGGCATGCGCGCCCTGGGCCTGGCCGGCCTGTCGGTCACCATGCCGCACAAGGCCGACGCCGCGGCGGCGGTCGACGAATGCAGCGAGGTGGCGATGCGCCTGGGCGCGGTCAACTGCGTGGTCAACCGCAACGGGCGGCTGCGCGGGGAGAACACGGACGGTGCCGGTTTCATCGCATCGCTGGCCCGGGGCGCCGGCTTCGACCCTGAGGGGCGGCGCTGCCTGGTCATCGGCGCCGGGGGCGCGGCCCGCGCCGTGGTGCTCGCCCTGGCCGAGAGTGGCGCGGCCGACGTGGCGGTGGTCAACCGGACGCCGGAACGGGCGGCCGAGGTTGCCGCGCTGGCAGGCTCGCGGGGACGGGTGGCCGAGACCGATGAGGCCGACGTGGCCCAGGCTGAGCTGGTGGTCAACGCCACTCCGGTCGGCATGGCCGGGAGCGCCACCGGCCCCGACGACGAGGGATGGCTGGTGCCGCCCGGGCTCCTGCATCAGGGCCAGGTGGTAGCCGACCTGGTCTACGCCCCCCGGCCCACTCGCTGGCTGGCGGCGGCGGCCGACGCGGGGGCCAGAACGGTGGACGGGCTGGGCATGCTGGTGCACCAGGCCGCCGCCCAGCTCGAGTTGTGGACCGGCATGGACCCACCGGCCGATGCCATGTGGCGGGCCGTGGAGTCGCGGGCCTGAGCGCCTACGCGCTCACCGTCCGGAGAATCTCCTCGAGGTGGTCGACCACGAGTAGGTGTCCCTCACCGGGGCATTCGTGCAGCACGGCCCCGGGGATCCGCTCCGCCTGGAGCCGTCCGTGGGAGAGGGGGACGTTGCGGTCCTCACCGCCATGCCAGAGGTGGACCGGCGTAGCGATGTCCTCAAGACGAAAGCCCCAATCGGTGGCGAAGAGGGAAAAGTCCTGTGCGGCGGCCATCGCCCCGGTCGAGGACATCCGTCGGTAGTCGTCCACGAAGGCTGCCGCGACCTCCGGACGGTTCAGCACCTCGAGGTCACTGGCCGGGAGTTGCTTCGGAGCAGCTCGTAGCGCTCTTTCGGGCCACCGACGAAAGATCGAGGTGGTCAACGCAAACGGTGGATAGACGAGGTATCGGGACCGTCGGGCCAAGCGGGTGATCAGCTTGTTCAGTCCCATCATGTCCGCTTCCGACCCGGGTTGGGCCAGCGGGCCCACTCCGCTCACGATGCCGGCCCGCACCACCCGACCAGGGAGAAACCGGGCACAGGCGGCGGCATGAGGCCCACCGCCAGAGATGCCGACGACCGAGAATCCGTCGATGCCGAGGTGGTCGGCGAGGCAGGCCACGTCCGCCGGCCAATCGGCCAATCGGCGTCCGGGCTGGAAGGTGCTGTGCCCGTAGCCTGGGCGGTCCAGGGCGATGAAGCGGACCTTGGCGGCGGTGATGGGTTCCTCGTCGAACGACACCTGAAGACGTGACCCGGGCGTCCCGTGAAAGACAAGCACCGGATGGCCTTTTGCGTGGCCCACCTCGAGCCAGGCCAGCTCACGACCATCGGGCAATTTCATGACCATCGTGTCAATCATGTTCCTGAACGCATCCTGACGCCGGGCCGGCGACTACGCCGGGCTAGGGGGTAGCGCCACCAGCGGACCGGGCCAGCGTTGGGCCTTGGCCAACGTGGTGATCGCCTCCTCGCGCAAGGCTGCGGTGAGCGCGTCGCGCTGGGAGTGCACGGTGTGCAGCGTCACGCGCAAGGTGATCGTCGCCAGGCCGGCCTGGACGAAGGCGACGATCTCGGGGGGCTCGGTGGTGTGCGCGGCGAAGGCGGGCCGGGCGGCCACCCGGCGTGCCGCCTCCTCGATGAGCTGGCGCACGCCGTCGAGGTCGCTAGCCGACGTTCCGGGCAACGTGAGGTCGACCACGGCCTGAGCCCATCCCCGCGACGTGTTGGCCACCAGGCGGATGTCACCGTTGGGTACGAAGTAGACGGTGCCGTCGGCGCCGCGCAATCGGGTGATGCGCATGGTGACCTCCTCGACCACACCGGTGATGGTGTCGACGGTCACGGAGTCGCCCACGCTGTACTGGTCTTCCACCGTGAGGAGGAAGCCGGAGAAGTAGTCCCGGATGATCAGCTGGGCGCCGAAGCCGAGGGTGGCCCCGATGATGGTGGCGCTGGCCAGCAGCGGCGTGAGGTTGACGCCGAGCATGCCCAGGATGACGGCCACCGCGATCACGAAGACGAAGAAGCGCCAGATGTTGGCCATCAGTCCCGAGAGGGTGGCGACGCGGGCCCCGGCCCGATGGGAGTCCGATCGGGCCGAGGCCTGATCGGCCAGGCGTTGGAGGATCCGCTTGATCGCCCTGCCCCCGTAGCGGGACACCAGTAGGGCGACGATGATCACCAGGAGGACCGCCAGGGGGCGCACGATCAGATCGGTCACCGTCTGGGCCGTGTCGTGGCCCACCCCGAACTTGGTCAGCAGGTCGTAGAGCCACCCGCCGCCCTGGGCCACTGCGCCTACCAGGGGACGGACAGCCGCCAAGGGGGGGAGGGTCATGGTGGGTATTCTGTCCCGCGAAGCCGACTTATGACCACGCTCGCCAGAACAGTCGGGACCAGCCGCCGGCGACCCGCCTTCGACATCGTCCTAGGGGTTGCGACCGTGATGGTCGCCCTGATCGGGGTGGTGATGGTCTACACGGCCACCCGGGGCACGCTGGTGGCCGAGGGGAGCGACCCGCACTACTACCTGAAGCGCCAGCTCTTGTTCGTGGTCCTGGGCGTGATCGCCATGGTGGTGGTGGCCGCGTTCGACTACCGGCGTCTGGAACCGCTGGCCATGGTGTTCTACGTCCTCATCGTCCTCGCGCTGCTGGGTGTCTACGTGGTGGGGAGCCACGCCCAGGGCTCGCAACGCTGGTTCAGCCTCGGGTTCCTCCAGATTCAGCCCTCGGAGTTCGCGGTGCTGGCCGTGATCCTGGCGGTTGCCTCTTACTGCGACAAGCGGACCGAGGAGGGGCTGGCATGGCGTGACGTCTTCCGTCTCCTGATCCTGGCCGCCATCCCCACCGCGCTGGTCTTGGGTCAGCCCGACCTCGGCACGGCGATCATCATGCTGGTCGTCCTGCTGGTCATGCTGGCCGTGGCCGGGCTGCCGGCTCGCATCCTGGTCCTGCTCATCCTGGGCGTCGTGCTGGTCGCCTTAGTGGCGATCGAGTCGGGCCTGCTGCACAGCTACCAGATCGCCCGCCTGGGCACCTTCCTCAACCCCAACAGCACCAGCACCAATCAATTCGTGCAGCAGACGATCTACAACACCAAGGAAGCCAAGATCGCCATCGGGTCAGGAGGGATCTTCGGGTCGGGCATCGGGCACGGTGCGCAGACCAACCTCGGCTACGTACCCGAGCAGCAGACCGACTTCATCTTCACCGCCGTGGCCGAGCAGTTGGGCTTCGTCGGCTCCGTGGCCGTGCTGGCGCTGCTCGGGGCCATCGCCTGGAGGATGCTTCGGGCGGCCGGACAATCACGCGACGTCTTCGGGCGCCTGATGTGCACCGGGATCTTCACCTTCGTCGCCTTCAGCGTGTTCCAGAACGCCGGCATGACGATGGGCATCATGCCCATCACCGGCATTCCCCTTCCCTTGGTGAGTTACGGGGGTACCGCGGTGCTCTGCTTCTTCATCGCGGCCGGATTGGCGCTCAGTGTCGGCGTTCACCGGAGACGTCGGTGACCGACATCGCGCCCGAGGCGAGCCCCGCGATCGATGCCGAGCCGGCGGTCGAGGCGGATCCCGAGGTGACCGACGGACCGCCTGAGCCGACCGTGCAGCCGGCGCCGCCGGTTTTCCGGGTCATGGACGTGGAGGACGTGTCCGTCGATCTCCCCTCGCCGTATCCCTCCGTGACCCTGGTCGAAGCCGAGCCCCCGATGCGCTCGCTGGTCTTCCCGGTGGGGCTGGCCGAGGGGACGGCCCTGGCCCTGGCCCTGCGGCGGATGGACTCCCCGCGCCCTCTGACCCATGAGCTGTTCGCCGACGTCATGCGGCGGGCGCGCCTGGACATCATCGCCGTGCGCCTGATTGGCCGGGAAAATGGGAACTACCTGGCCGAACTCGACTTCATGGCGTCCAGCGGGCGAGAACGCGTGCCGTGCCGACCCTCCGACGGGCTGGTGATGGCGCTGCGGATGTCGGTGCCGGCTCCGATCCTGGCCGACGAGCGTCTGCTGGAGGAGCCGGGAGACGTGGTGCCACAGGAGATGTAGCCGAAGTGGGCTGTGCACCCCTCCGACGTGACGGCGCGGGCGGGCGGGTGGCGAACCGATAACTCAGCTGGCTCATAGGTGGCACCCAGTACTTTCAAAGACCCCGGTGACAGGTTCACCGGCGATGCCACCTCTGGGGCCGCCGATTTTCCTGCACATCCCCAAGACGGCGGGGACTTCTCTGCGTGAGGCACTGGTGGGCGTCTACGGCGAGGATCGCTGCCTGTTCATTTACGAGCACGAGTTCGAACAGGATCCCGACGACCTGGCGGCCATGCAGGGAGCCGCCAGCCAGGCGGCCATGGTCTACGGGCACATGTCCTACGGCGTCCACCGGGCCCTCGGGCTCGAGGCGCGCTACCTGGCCGTCGTCCGTGAACCGGTGGGTCGGGTGGTGTCGTTCTTCCGCCACCAGGCCCGAGACCCGGCCAGCGAGCACTTCGAAGCCATCGCCGACGGGATGACCATGACCGATCTGCTGCGGAGCGGGAGCAGCTACCAGATGGCCAACCACATGACCCGCATCCTCAGCGGGCAGGATGATCACGAGGTCATGCGGGATCGAGCTCCGCTCGAGCGGGCGATGGCGAACATCGCCAATGAATTCGTCTCGGTCGGCCTGGCCGACGAGATGGACGAGACCATCTCGCGCATGGGGCAGGAGCTGGGCTGGGCGGCCCCGGCCGTTCCCAGCCTCAATGTGGATCCCAACCCTCCGCGGGCGGCGCTCGACGCCGCCACCCGCGCCGAGATCCTGCACCACAACGCGCTCGACGCCGAGCTCTACGACCGGGTGCGCTCGGTTTTCAAGAGCGCCTCGCGATAGAGGCTTGGCGGGAGTTCCCTACGGGATCGTTGGGATCGTTATCGCCCCGGACTCAGCGGGCGGCCACCATCGGCCGGTCGCCGGCCTGAATGACGCCGGCGGCGATCTCGGCCTGGGTCTTGGCCCCTTCATCGGAGATGCGCATCAAGAGGGCGATGAGGATGTAGTTGGCCAAGAGCGACGAGCCACCGTAGGCCACAAAGGGCAGGGTTATCCCGGTGAAGGGGAGGAGCCGGATGACGCCCGCCATGATGAAGAAGGCCTGGAACCCGACGAGGATGGTGAGACCGGTGGCCATGAGGCGTGAGAAGTCCGTGCGGGCCGTCTGCGCGATCCGCAGGCCCGCCCCGACGAACAGGATGAAGGCGAAGGTCACTGCGGCTGCGCCGATCATGCCCATTTCGATGGCGACGGCCGCGAAGATCATGTCGCTGGAGATCTCGGGGATGATGATCGGCGAGTGGTACTGAGCCAGACCGGTGCCGCTGAGACCCCCGGTGCCCATGGCCCACCAGCCCTCGCTGAGCTGCGCGCCGCCGTTGTTGGGGTTGGTGGCCGTCGGCCACGGGTTCAGCCACTCGTTGACGCGCAGGTGCACCTGGCCGAAGTAGTGGGCGGCGAAGATGGCGCCGCCGGCGAAGAGGATGAACCCCAAGATGAGGTAGCCGACCCGGCCGGTGGTGATCCACAGCAGGCCGATGAACAGGGTGAAGAGCAGGGCGGCGAACCCGATGTCGTCCTCGAGGCCGATGACCGCCATGGCGGCCCCCCAGGCGACCAGGATGGGGATCAGCGGCCGGGGATCCAGGAAAAGGCGGTTGCCCAGGCGGGCGGTGGGGATCGACAGCAACTCCTTGTTGGCCGCGAAGTACGAGGCGAAGAAGATGCAGAGCAGGATCTTGGAGAATTCGATCGGTTGGAACGAGAGACCGCCGTAGTGAACCCACAGCTTGGCGCCGTTGATGGGCGAGAAGAACAGCGGCGCCACCAGAAGGATGCCCCCGATGAGCAGGAGGAGGTACCGGTAGCGCTCGAGGTCGCGGGAGAAGCGGACCACCAGCAGCGTGAGAACGTAGAGGAGGACGCCGAGCGCGGCCCAGCCCGCCTGGACCTTGGCCTGGCCTGGATACCACCGGGCGATCACGACGTAGCCGATGCCGTTGAGGAGCACGGCCAGCGGCAGGATGACGGCATTGGCTTGCGGGGCCAGCCAGCGGTTGGCCAGGTGCGCGCCGAGTGACAGGCCCAGGATGACGCCGAGGAACGGGCCGATGTGCGGCGGGATCTTGGAGTTGGCGCCCAGCTCGGCGATCACATAGAGGGCGACGATCAGCAGCGCGCCGAAGAGCAGCAGCCCGAGCTCGGTGCGGCGCTTGGGCTTGGGCCCGATCACATAGCGGGGGATCCTCGTGTGACGAGTCCGTGAGGGCACCAGACGGATCGTAGCGGTGCCCGGTAGCATGACGGGGACGCCATGACCGCAGATCCCACGCTGATGACGCCGGCGACGGAGATCGCCGAGCGACCGAAACCCCCCTCCTACCAGCAGATAGAGGCCTTCGGCTACCAACGGTTCACCAACCGCGAGCAGTCGCGGCTGGACTTCGGCGCCCGCCTGCTCGACCTGGCCGAGGACGTCGGCGTCCCGCTACTGGAGCGCACGAAGTTCCTGGCCATCTTCTCCGAGCTGCTCGACGAGTTCTACCAAGTGCGGGTGGCGGCCCTGGAGGATCAGGTGGCGGCCGGAGTGCGGACGCGGTCGGTCGACGGCCTGCGGCCGGGGGAGCAGCTCAAGATGGTCCGGGCCCGGGTCGAGGAGCTGGTCAAGCGGGAGGACGACATCTTCCTGGGCTCCATCGTGCCGGCGCTGGCCGAGGCGGGCGTGCGCTTCTCGGACTGGTCTTCGCTGGACGACGATGACCGCACGCACCTCGTCGATGTCTTCCAGCGCCAGATCTTCCCGGTCCTGACCCCGCTGGCGGTGGACCCCGGCCACCCGTTCCCCTACATCTCGAACCTCTCCCTCAACCTGGTGGTCGAGGTGCAGGATCCTTCGACCGGTGAGCGCCGCATCGCCCGGGTCAAGGTGCCCCCCGTGCTGCCACGGTTCGTGGTCATGCCCGACGGCGAGCGCTTCGTGCCGCTCGAGCAGGTCATCGCGGCGCACCTCGACACGCTGTTCCCCGGGATGAGCGTCGGGGAGCACTACGCGTTCCGAGTGACCCGCAACGCCGACCTGGCCCTCGAAGAGGACGAGGCCGACGACCTCCTGGTGGCGATTGAGATGGAGCTCCGGCGTCGACGGTTCGGCCGCGCCCTGCGGCTCGAGGTCGGGGCTGACATGAACGACGAGCTGGTGGACCTGCTGGCGTCCGAGCTCGAGGTAGCTCCCGACGGCGTCTTCCGGGTGGCCGCGCCGTTGGACCTGGCCGGCCTGTGGGGCGTCTACGCGCTGGATCGTCCGGACCTCCACGAGGAGACCTGGACGCCCATGACACCGCCGCGCTTGGCCACGGCGGCGCACGAGCCCACCGAGTTCTTCGCCATGCTGCGCGAGCGCGACGTGCTGGTGCACCACCCCTACGACTCCTTTGCCACCTCGGTCGAGGCGTTCATCGCCCAGGCGGCCGAGGACCCGGCGGTGCTGGGTATCAAGCAGACGCTCTACCGGACGTCGGGCGACAGTCCGATCGTGGCCTCGCTCATCCGGGCGTCCAACAACGGCAAGCAGGTGGCGGCCATCGTCGAGCTCAAGGCCCGCTTTGACGAGGAGGCCAATATCGGCTGGGCCCGAGCCCTCGAAGAAGCCGGGGTGCACGTCGTCTACGGGATCGTGGGGCTCAAGACCCACTCCAAGACGGCGCTCGTCCTACGGCGTGAGGAAGACGAGGTCCGTCACTACTGCCACGTGGGGACGGGCAACTACAACTCCAAGACGGCGCGCGTCTACGAGGACCTCGGTCTCCTCACGGCGGCGCCCGACATCGGAGCTGATGTCGGAGAGTTGTTCAATTACCTCACCGGCTTCTCACGCCACGCCGACTACAAGCAGATCCTGGTGTCGCCGGTGACCGTCCGCAAACGGGTCATGGCGATGATCGAGGAGCAGGCCGATGCCGGGCCCGAGGGTCGCATCGTGCTCAAGCTCAACGGGCTGACCGACGCGGCCATGATCGACGCCCTGTACCGCGCTTCGTGCGCCGGGGTTCCGATCGACTTGGCCATACGGGGGTTGTGCCGGCTTCGCCCCGGCATCCCGGATCTCTCCGAGACCATCAACGTGCGCTCCATCGTGGGCAGTTTCCTGGAGC
This sequence comes from Acidimicrobiales bacterium, assembly GCA_036502025.1. Lineage (GTDB taxonomy): Bacteria > Actinomycetota > Acidimicrobiia > Acidimicrobiales > RAAP-2 > Bog-473. Next base: position 27,464 of record DASXZJ010000046.1, read on the forward strand.
ACTCCCGCATCTACCGGTTCGGTGGAGCACCGGTCGACCCCGACGCCGGGCCGGGGCTTCCGCTCAAGCTCTACATCGGGTCGGCCGACCTCATGGGCCGCAACCTGGATCGACGGGTCGAAGTCCTCGCACCGGTACGCGATCCCGAACTGCAGGCCCGGCTCTTCGAGGTGCTGGACCTGAACTTCGAGGACGACACCAATGCCTGGACGCTGGGCTCGGACCGCCGCTGGCGCCGGGTCGAGAACGTGCACGGCCGCAGCGCCCAGGAGCGCCTGAAGGAACTGGCCATTGAGCGGGCCCGCCGCCGGCGCGACAGCGACCTGCGGGTGGGGGAGTCCGAGTAGCAGCGCCCGGGGCCCAGGCGAAGCCCTAGACCTTCCGGTCGCGACAGCCCTAAACCAGGCGGCGCTCGCCCGACACGGTGTAGATGGTGATGGAGGCGGCCAAGGGAGCGATCGCGTTCTCCGACGGCGCGGCCGGCGCCATGGCGGACAGGTGCGCATCAAGGGCCTCCTGGCTGGCCCACCGCTCGTAGAGGAGCACCCGACCCGAGTCGAGGGGATCGGCACTCATGGTGTATTCGAGGCAGCCCTCTTCGGCCCGGGACCGCCGCATGGCATCGTGCCGGCCTTCAATGAACGCATCGCGCTGCCGCGGGTCGACATCGAACGCTCCTCCGACAATGACCACTTCGCCTCCTCGGGCTCACTCGACGGGCCGACCCTAGTTCCAGCGCGGTGTAACGGGACTGCGACGGGTGCCAGGGACCGCATCGCACCCGAGCGGCTCGAGGCCGGGCCCGCCTCGGAAATAGTCGAGGTGCTGACGGCAGGTATTCTGAACGGCGTTCATCCAGAGTGACCTGAGGGACCTGGCCCTTTGACGGTCCGGCAGCCGGCTTCGGCACGGTGCCACGGCCAGGATCGATGAGGAGGGTGTCATGGAACATCGGGATGCTCCGGCGTCCGACGTGCGCTACCGCAAGGCCACGGCGCGGGATGCCGAAGCGGTGGCGAGGCTGCATGCCGACAGCTGGCGGCGCCACTACCGCGGTGCGTACCGGGATGCATATCTCGACGGTGACGTCGTGTCCGATCGCCTGGCGGTCTGGCAGGGCCGCCTGGCCTCACCGAGGTCGAACCAGCACACCGTCGTGGCGGACCGAAGGGGCGAAGTCATCGGCTTCGTCCACACCGTGTTCGACCACGATCCGCAGTGGGGAGCGCTGGTGGACAACCTCCACGTGAGGAGCGATCTCAAGGGAGGCGGGATCGGCACGCAGCTGTTGTCGGAAGCCGCGGGGCAACTCCTTCGGGCGCGTCCATCGAGCTCCCTCTACCTGTGGGTTCTCGGTCAGAACACCGCGGCGCAGTCCTTCTATGAGGCCCGCGGTGGTACCCGAGTGGAGACCGAAGTGCGCGGCCCATTCCCTGGTGGTGGGAGCGCCGTCGGGCACCGGTACGCCTGGCCGGACCCGACGAGGCTGCGCCGCCCTGAGGGGTCCTGACGCCGGTTCACGCCGTGGTTCGTCACGCGGTCGTCGCGCGACGGCAACATGGCGCCACGCGAGTGCCGCCGTGGCACTCGACAGATGGCCGTTCTCGGAAGATACTCAGGTGATGGCTGCCCGTCCGAACCGGCTCACCATCCCCGATGCGCGCGGGAGCGAGGCCAGCCTGCGGGTCACCAGGCACGCCGAACAGCGCAAGGTCGTATTGAGCCATTGGCGCGACGGAGTCTGCGTCGCCTCGACGCCGATCGAACTGAGCGAGGTGTCAGCGCTCATCGGCGTGCTGGCCGATGCTCTGGGTGATGCCATCGACGCGTCTGCGCCGACACCGCCACCCGTGGCGCGGCACCGCTCCCTGATGGCAAGCGTTCGACAGTGGGTGCGCCCGGCCTTGGCCCAGATCACCGAACTCCGCGTTGTGCGCGATCCGGAGTAGGCACCTCCACTCAGAAGTGACGCGTGAGCTCGTTGGCGTACACGCGCCCGAGATCGTCGGCGTGCTCGGTCAGCCACTCCGATAGTGCGGTGGTCCCGGTGGCTGGTCCGTCGGTATCAGCCATGCCACCGGCCATCGTCTGGTACTCCTCCCTGGTGAGGATGACATCGTGGAGCACGAGGCCGAGGAGCCGGGAGAACACCGGCATGGTGGCCCCCGGCACATGGATGATCCGGGCTCGGGCGCCGATGGTGTCGCCGATGGCGCTGACCAGCTCGTTGAAGGTCGGGCGCTCCGGCCCCACGGCGTCGGTCACGCTGTCATCGGGCTCGGCTGCCTTTTCGAGGCACAGCCGCGCCAGGTCGTCGACGTGGATGCCCCGGACCCGGTAGTCGCCGGTCCCGCCGATGGCGAACACGGGCAGGTGGCGCAGGAGCCAGGCGATGTTGTTGATCAGGACCCCGTCGCCCCCGAAGAGGATGGCGGGGCGCAGGACGGCGTGGGAGACCCCGGATTCGGCCAACGCCCGTTCGACCATGGCCTTGCCCCGGAAGTAGGGCCATGGGGAGCTCTCGCTCGGATGCGTGATGCTGATGTGAACGATGCGCTGGACCCCGGCCCGCTGGGCGGCGTCGAAGAGCATTCGGGAGTTGGCGACCGCCACGTCGTGGTCGATCTGGCGGTGGGCGAAGCGCACCCAGTACGTGTTGTAGAGGGTGGTCGTCCCCTCCAAGGCCCCGGTGAGGTCGCCGCCGAAGGCGAGCGGCCGCACCTCCAGCGTGGAGCCCTGCGGGGCCCGGTCCGGATGCCCGGTGAGGGTGCGCACCCGCCGGCCCGAGGCCAGCAACGCATCGGCGATCGACCGGCCCGAATAGCTGAAGGCGCCGGTGACGGTGTCGAGGCCGGTGTCGCGGGCTGTCATGGTGCCTCCTCCTTCGGCATGGCCGCCAAGAGGTTGGCCAGGGCCTTGGGGTGAGTCGGGAGGGGTGTCCCGCGGTGGTCCGACCCGACCCGACCCGACCCCGGCACGGCGCTCAAGGCACCGACGCCTGGTTGAGCCCCCCGTCCGGGCGGCCGGGCAAGCCGCCCGGCGGGCCGCCGGCCACCGAAGTTGCCGGGGGACGGCCCAGGCGGAGTGAGAGGTACGACGCTCCGCCGAAGGGGATGGGCAGCCAGAAGTTGACCAGGCGCCAGCACAGCACGCCCGCCGTGGCGGCACCGCCCGGCACGCCGAAGCCGGTCAGCACCGAGACGATGGTCAGTTCGACCACCCCTAGCCCGCCCGGAGTGAGGGGGATGACGGCGAGAATGTTGGCCAGGCCGTACGCCACCAGGACGTCGACTGGATTGATGTGGGCGCCGAAGGCGAAGAGGAAAATCCACAGCGACGTGGCATCGAGGAGCCAGTTGGCCGCCGCCCAGATCCCGGCTCGATACAGCAGCAGCGGGCTTTTCGACAGCACCTTCATGCGGTCGGCCACCTTGTGCACCAGCGAGGTGATGGTCTCTTGCTTGACCAGGGGCAGGTGGGTGGCGATGCGCTGGAGGACCGCTTCGGCCTGCTTCTCGCCCCGGGTCAGCAGCACAATGAGCCCACCGAAGATGGAGAGCAGCAGCACGCCGAGGATGGCGGCGAACCCGTAGAGCGGGTTGTAGCCGTGCAGCGGGACGGAGACCAGCAGGGACAGCCAGAAGATGCAGTTGAGGACGACGGCCGACCCGATGCCCTGGGTGGCCAACCCGAAGGCCGCGGTGGATCCCGGCACGTCCGCCTCGATCAGCAGGCGGTAGCTGGCCGCCGTCCCCGGCACGGTGCCGCCGGGCAGGACGTGGCTGATGGCCAGCGCCCACATGTTGATGCGGAAGACCCGGAACCGCGACGGAGCGCCCGGTGACAAAACCGTGCGGGTCAGCTCCGCGTAGGCCAGCAGGGCGCCGATCTCGAACGCCGCCCCCAGGACCAGCCACAGGAAGTTGAGGTGGCCGAGCTGGTGGAACTCCTTGCGGGCACTGGCCAGTTCGGGCAGCAGGATGTACTCGCCCACGAAGAAGAGGAGCAGGACCATCAACGTGATCCTCACGTTGCGGGGTATCCAACGGCGGCGTCTGCCCTGGGAGCCCGGCCCCGGGCCTGCCACGTCCATCGCCCTCATGCTTGCACGTCTCCATGCGGGCCAAGCTGCCATGCTGGTCAGATGGCTGACGAGCTCCCCGACACGTGGCGCTCCAAGCTGACCGGCAGCGCCGGCCGCCGCGGCATTCCGCTGGGCACCATCGTCACCGCGGTGGCGGTGGCCGTCGGCCTGATCGACCTCAATGCGGCCCTCATCCTCGGGCTGTGGATCCTGCGCAAAATCGTCCTCTATGCGGTGATCGCCTTCTTCTTGGCCATGCTGCTCACCCCGCTCACCCGCGCCCTCAAACGGCGGGGCCTTTCCCACGGCGTCGCCACCACCCTGGTCTTCCTGGGCGGGGTGGTTGTGCTGGCCGGCCTGGTCTACCTCTTCACCTCGCCGCTGGTGAGCGCCGCCGTGCACTTCGGCCACGAGATCCCCTCCCTGGTCAAGAACGCCCGCCAGGGCCGCGGCCCGCTGGGCCGCCTCGTCTACCGGCTCCATCTACAGAAGTACCTCTCGGAAGGCTCGACCCAGATCACCAAGCAACTGACCAAGGTGCTCAAGCCCGCCACCGCCTTCTCCGTCGGGGCGGCCGCGGTCTCGACCTTGGTCACCATCGGCACCATCGCCGTGCTCACCTTCTTCACCATGCTCGAGTCGCCCAAACTCTGGGCCGGGTTCCTCAACCTGTTCAGCCCGCCCACCGCGCGCCGCGTCCACCGGGTGGCCGACCAGTCGATTCGCTCGGTCACCGGTTACATGCTGGGTAACTTCCTGACCTCGGTCATCGCGGGCATCATTGTCGGCATCACCCTGGCCATCCTGGGGGTCCCCTTCGCGCTGTTGCTCGGAGTGTTCGTGGCCCTGGTTGACCTGCTGCCCCTCGTCGGCGGCCTGCTGGCCGGCGTCCCCGTGGTGGTCATCGCCGTGATCCACTCCGTGCCGGCGGGCATCGTCATGCTGGTGGTCTTCCTGATCTACCAGCAGATCGAGAACCACATCCTCAACCCGGTGATCATGAGCAAGACGGTGCGGCTCAACCCCTTCTGGGTCCTGGTCGCCGTGCTGATCGGCGCCACCCTGGGTGGTCGCGTGGGCTCTGACCTGGGCACCTTCGTGGGAGCGCTCATCGGGATCCCAGTCGGAGGGGCGATCCAGGTCGTCGCCCGCGAGATCCGCCGGGGCCCCGACATCGAAGAGCTCCCCGAGACCGCCTCCGAGTCCGCCTGACCGGACGCCCGAGACCGCCCCAGGGGGGCGGTCTCCTAGAATGCCCAGGGTGCGCCCCCTGGTCGTCATTCCGACGTTCAACGAGTCGGAGAACATCGACCGGATCCTCCACCGCATCTCGGAGTCGCTGCCCGAAGCCGGCATCCTGGTGGTCGACGACGGCAGCCCCGACGGCACCGGCGACCTGGTCACCGCGGCCGCCGCCCAGCTGCCCGACGTGTACCTGCTGGCCCGCCGTGAGAAGTCGGGTCTCGGCAGTGCCTACCGGGCCGGCTTCGCCTGGGGCCTCCAGCGCGGTTACGACGTCTTCGTGGAGATCGACGCCGACTTCTCCCACGACCCCGGCGCGTTGCCCTCCATCGTGGCCCCCCTGGCCGAGGGGTTCGATGTCTCCATCGGCTCCCGTTACGTCCCCGGTGGCACCATCCCCAACTGGGCCTGGCACCGCCACCTGATCTCGCGGGGCGGCAACCGCTACGCCTCCTTCATGCTCGGGCTGGGGGTGGCTGATTCGACCGCCGGCTTCCGGGCTTACTCGGCGGGCATCCTCAGCCAGCTCGACCTCGACCGCATCCGGGCCGAGGGGTACGGCTTCCAGATCGAGATGACCTATCGGGCCAAGCAGCACGGGGCGGCGATCGCCGAGGTCCCGATCAGCTTCGTCGACCGCGAGGCCGGCGAGTCCAAGATGTCCTCCTTCATCGTCTTCGAGGCCCTGGGCCTCGTCACCTGGTGGGGACTGGGACGGCTCTGGCGCGGGCTCCGCAGCCCCACCACGGCCACCCGTCCCGGCGAGCGCAAAGCCGCCGGCGATCCCGTCCGCTCCGCATGAAAGGCGGCTGAACAAATGGTCACTACCGAGTTGCCGACCGCACGCATCCTGGTAGTCGACGACGAGCCGAATATCGCGGACCTGCTGTCGGAGGCTCTGCGGTTCGAGGGCTACGAAGTCGAGGTGGCCGTCAACGGCACCGAGGCGATGGAGATGGTGCGGAGCTACCGCCCCAACCTGGTGATGCTCGATGTGATGCTGCCTGACTTCGACGGCAACGAGGTGGGCCGCCGGCTGCGCCAGCAGGGCGAGCAGGTGCCGATCGTCTTCTTGACCGCTCGGGACACCACCTCGGACAAGGTGCAGGGTCTCTCGCTTGGCGACGACTACGTGACCAAGCCGTTCAGCGTCGAAGAGCTCATGGCCCGGGTCGGTGCCATCCTGCGCCGAGCCCGCGAGGTGGCGGCGAACGACTCGTCGGTCCTGCGCTTCTCCGACCTCACCATGCACATCGATACCCACGAGGTCTTCCGCCAGGAGCACGCCGTCGAGCTGACCGCCACCGAGTTCAACCTGCTGCGCTACCTGCTCGAGAACGCGCGCCGGGTCATCTCCAAGTCCGAGCTGCTTGACAACGTCTGGGGCTACGGCTTCCACGGCGACCCCAACATCGTCGAGACGTACATCAGCTACCTGCGTAAGAAGATCGACATGGTCGAGCCCTCGCTCATCCACACGATCCGGCGGGTCGGCTATACCTTGCGGCTGCCCCGGGAAGGATGAGCCTCCAGCGGCGGCTGGTCGGCGTCACGGCCGTCCTCCTGGTGGCCGGGCTCCTGGTCGCCGACGTCGTCATCTACGCCTCGGTGCGGTCGTTCCTCTACGGGCGGGCCGACGCCACGCTCGCCTCCTCCGAGGGGCTGGCCTTCAACTACCTGACCTTCGCCACCGTGCACGAGACCCAGGTCACCGAGGCCGACCTCTCGCGCCACCTGTCGCCCGACGTCTACGTGGTCATCCTCGATCCACAGGGCAAGGCGGTCCTGACCCGCCCGTCCGGCTCGCCCACCAAGCCCGACCCCATGCCCGTCCTCTCCGGGACCATCCCCGTCCAACGCCTACCGGACCAGGACAACGGCCACGTCGGCCGCTATGCCGGCACCTTTACCCCCGACCCCAACGCGGTGATCGTGGGCAGCCACGGCGACCCCGACGGGCAGTACCGCACGGTGGCCGTGGCGGTGCCGCAGGGGACGCTGTACTCGTCGCTCTCGCTGAACCCGACCAACGACACCCTGTCCTCGCTGCGGCGCGTCGAGCTGCTGGCCACCCTGGCCATCGTCTTCGCCATGGGCCTCATGGTCCTTTGGATGGTCCGCCGGGGGCTGCGCCCGCTGCGGCACATGGCCGAGACGGCCGACGCCATCGCCTCGGGCGACCTGACCGCCCGGGTGCCCGAGGAGCCGGCGTCTTCCGAGGTCGGCCGGCTCGGCGTGGCCTTCAACGAGATGCTCACCCAGATTGAGCAGGCCTTCGCCGAGAAGTCGGCCTCCGAGGAGCAGCTGCGCCAGTTCGTGGCCGACGCCTCCCACGAACTGCGCACGCCGTTGACCTCCATTCGCGGCTACGCCGAGCTGCTCCGCCGCGGCGGGTTTCCTGACGAGGCGGGCACCCGCAAGGCCCTCCAGCGCGTGGAGGAGGAGGCCAAGCGCATGGGGGGCCTGGTCGAGGATCTCCTCTTGTTGGCCGAGCTTGACCGGGGCCGGCCGTTACAGGCGGGACCGGTCGACCTCCAACGCGTCTGCGCCGACGCGGTGGGCGACTCCCACGCGCTCGACCACCAGCACGACCTCACGCTGCGCCCGGGGAACGCCGTGGTGGTGGTGGGAGATGCCGAACGGCTGGCCCAGGTGGCGCACAACCTGGTGCGCAACGCCCTGGCCCACACGCCCCCGGGCACGGCGGTGACCGTGTCGACCGGCGTCGAGCGCGGCATGGGCTTGATCGTGGTCAGCGACCAGGGCCCGGGGATCGACCCCCAGGACGGGGCGCGGGTCTTCGACCGCTTCTACCGCGGCGACGCGGCGCGCTCGGGGGTCGGGACGGGGCTCGGGCTGGCCATCGTGCGCGCCATCGCCGAGGCGCTCGGGGGCACCGCCGAGGTGACGTCGTACCCGGGCCGGGGAGCCATGTTCGTGGTCAGCGTGCCGCTCGCCGCGCCGGGGGTGGCGGCGCCGAGCGAGCCGGTGCGGCTACCGCAGGTGCGCTGAGCCCTCGGGCACCAGCGAGTCGAGCACCGTCGCCAGCTTCACGTCGACCTCGGCCGCTTCGGCCTCCGGGTCCGAGTCCGCCACGATGCCGGCGCCGGCGTGCAGGGTGACGGTCTCGTCATCGGTGAGGAGCTGGGCGCTGCGGATGCCGATCATCCACTCACCGTCGCCGGTGGCGTCGACCCATCCCACCGGCCCGGCCCAATAGCCCCGTGGGACCGGCTCCCCGCTGGCGATCGCCGCCAGCGCCTCCGGGCGCGGTGTGCCGCCCACGGCCGGGGTCGGGTGGAGCGCGGCCAGCAACTCGAGCACCGTGGTCGGCGCGCGGAGCTTTCCCTCGATCCTGGTGCCCAGGTGGGCCACCGAGCGGAAGGCCACCAGGGAGGGCTGGTCCGGGACGGTGAGCGACGCGCAGAACGGGCGCAGCGCGGCGGCGATCGCATCGACCACGTAGCGGTGCTCGGAGTGCTCCTTGGCTGAGCTGGCCAGGCGCCCCTGCGCGTCGGCATCACCGCGCGCCGTCGTTCCCCGAGCCACCGTGCCGGCGAGTGGGTGGCACCAGACGCGCTCCTTGGCCCGGGCGATCAGGAGTTCGGGCGTGGCGCCGAAGAACGTGCCGTCGGGGACGGGGAAGGAGAAGATGGTGCAGGCCGGCTCATGGGCCCGCATGCGGCGCAGGACCGTCGCCAGGGGGAGGGCCCCGCTCAAGGCGGCTGTCACGGGGCGCGAGAGCACCACCTTCTGAAGGGTGGCCCCCGGCCCCCGCATGGTGGCCACGGCCCCGGCCACCAGCTCGCGGTACCCGGCGCTCGAGAGGGGGGTGCTGAGGTCGGTGATGTCGACCTCGGTGGCGCGGTGGTCCTCGAGCGGGGTGCCGTACTGCCAGATCACCGAGTCGAAGAGCTCGTCGGTCTCGGGGAGCGGGATCTCGGTCGGGCCGACCGCCGTGGCCCAACGCCGGGTGACGCCGTCGGCGTCCTGGGCGATGCCCATGGCGAAGCGGGGCACGATGAGGTCACCGTCGAAGGCTCCGGTGAAGGGGAGCGCGCCGAGGGCGAGGACGCCTGAGCCCGGGCGCCGTACGGCGTCCTCGCACGGTATCTGGGCGAGCAGCTCGACCGCGTGGGTGACCGGGACCAGCCGCGCCGTGCCCCAGCCGACCAGGGTCAGCCCGGGCCGGTCGAAGAGCACGGTCGGGCTGCTGTCGAACTGCAGGGCGTCGGGCCCGTACTCGAGGGCGACCGTGCGGGCGTGGAGCCCGGTGGTGTTCATGCGCGAGGGGTGCCGGCCCGGGTGGCGATGATCAGCTGGCTCAAGCCGCCGGCCAGCGGTCGGACCCCGACTCCCGAGTAGCCCGCCTCACCGAGCATTCGACGGAGGACGGCCGCGGCGGGCAGGTAGACGACCGAGCGCGGCAGGTAGTGGTAGGCCTCGCGGTCCGAGAGCAGTCCGCCGAGGACCGGGACCGCCCGGTCGAACCAGAGGTGGTAGCCGGCCCGCAGCACGGGGGAAGTCGGCGCGTCCACCTCGAGGATGGCCAGGCGCCCGCCGGGTCGGATGACCCGGGCCGCCTCACCCAGCGCGCCGGCCAGGTCGCTGAAGTTGCGCAGGGCGTAGCCGCATACCAGGCCGTCGAACACGCCGTCGGGAAAGGGCAGCTGGCTCGAGTCGGCCTGCACCAGCGGCACCCCGCTGCGGTTGGCCGCCAGCATCCCATGGCTCAGGTCCGTTCCGACCACCCGGTAGCCGGCGCGACCGGCCAGGCGGGTGAGGTCGCCCGTGCCGCACGCCAGGTCGAGGACGAAGGAACCAGGCGGCAGGGCGAGCGCGCCGACCGTCGTCTTGCGCCACGACTGATCCAAGCCGAAGGTCATGAGGCGGTTGAGCAGGTCGTAGCGCGGCGCGATGGCGTCGAACATGGAGCGGACCCGCGCCGTCTTCTCCTCGCCCTGGGGGAGCGGCGCCGGGGGGTACGGATCCCGCCTGCGAGGAGGCGCCACCGGCCCGCTCAGCGGTAGTAGCGGTAGACCACCTGCGCCACGCAGGCCGGCTTGGGGGCGTCCTTGACCTCCATCACGAGGTCGTAGGTCACCTGGACGCCACCCTCTACCTCTTCGACTCCGGCCACCGTGACCCCCATGCGCAGGTCGGCTCCCACGGGGACCGGGGAGGGGAAGCGGACCTTGTTGGCCCCGTAGTTGACGCCGAACTTCATCCGGTCGACCCGCAGGACCTGGTTGAGGAGGACGGGCGCCAGCGACAGCGTCAGGTACCCGTGCGCGATGGCGAAGCCGAAGGGGCCTTCCTTGGCCCGCTCGGGATCGACGTGGATCCATTGATGGTCGTCGGTGGCGTCGGCGAAGAGGTTCACCCGTTCCTGGGTGATCGTCTGCCACTCCGAGAAGCCAACCTGCTGTCCGATGAGGTCAAAGAAGGCGTCGACGCCGTCGACGGTGGTGGTCATGGTCCGCTCCTCGCAGGTCAAGGGGTGTCTAGGCCAGGCACCCTATCGGCCCGCCGTTCATCACTACGCTGACCCGGGTGGATACCCGGGTGGATGACCTGTCCCTGCCGCATCCGCACCACCATCGCGACATCCGTGGGGGCGGGGCGCGGGCGGCCATCTTCGGAGTGAGCGACGGGCTGGTCACCAACGTCTCGCTGGTGCTGGGCATGGCCGGGGCGAGTCCCGGCGGCAACATCGTGCGCCTGGCGGGGGTGGCCGGGCTGGTGGCCGGGTCGTTCTCCATGGCGGCGGGCGAGTACCTCTCCATGACGGCCCAACGCGAGCTGCTCCTGCGCGAGCTCGACGTGGAGCGCAAGGCGCTGCGACGCAGCCCCGAAGGCGAGGCGAGCGAGCTGCGGGGCATGTACGAGCAGCGCGGCATCGACCCCTCGGTCGCCCGCGACATGGTGGCCCAGGTCATGCAGGACCCCGAGCTCGCCCTCGAAACCCATGCGCGCGAGGAGCTCGGGATCAACCCCCAGCATCTCGGCTCACCGGTGCAGGCCGCCCTGGCCTCCTTCGTCACCTTCGCCCTGGGTGCCTTCATCCCGCTGGTGCCCTGGCTCTACACCCGGGGCAACCCCGCCATCCTCTCCTCGGTCGTCCTCGGCGCGGTGGCGGCCGTCATGGTGGGCATCGTCCTGGCCGCCTTCACCGAACGGCCGGTGATCCGCTCCGCGCTGCGGCAGCTCGCCGTCACCGCTATCGCCGCCGGCGTCACCTACGGCGTCGGCCGCGGCATCGGCGCCGGCACCGGCACCGGCTGACGCGCTGGCTTGACCCCGAGGTCGCTCAGCGCAGGTAGGCGCGGTCGACGTGATCGACGACGAAGCCGAGTGAGTGGTACAGCGCCACGGCGGTGGTGTTGGAGGCGTCGGTGTAGAGCATGCCCATGGGCACGCCCTGCCCCGCCATCCACTCCAGGCCGGCGACGGCCAGCGCGCGGCCCCAGCCCTCGCCGGCGCGGTCGGGGTCGACCGAGATCACGTAGATCTCTCCCAGTACCACGTCGCCCTCGCGATGGACCTTGGTCCAGCACGATCCGATGAGGCCGCGCCCGTCCGGGTCGTCGGCCACCAGGAAGCCCGCCGGGTCGAACCAGTCGGCTTCCAGGCGCGCCCCGAGTTGCTCGAACGTCCAGCCGCCCTGCTCAGGGTGATCGGAGAAGGCCCGGTTGTTGATGGACAGCCACGCCTCGTCGTCCTGCCCCGGCACGAAGGCCCGGGTGACCACCGGGCGGGCGGACGCCACCGTCTCGGCAGGCAAGGGCAAGGCGACGCGCATCTGCACCACGTCCCGCTCGGGATGGAAACCGAGGGGTGCCACGTCGTCGTCGTCGGCCCGGGTCGCCCGCATCTTCCAGAGCCGGATCGGGCCGGGCGCCTCGGTCTCGGCCCGGGTGATCAGGGTCCCGCGGATGGACGTCCCCTCGCCCCCGGCCCGGTGGGCCGGATCGATGGCGACGTGCACCGTGGTCGAACCGTCGGGCGCCGGCGAAAGAACGGCGCACCCCACCAGGTCAGCGTGGCCGTCGTCGGCATAGGCCAGCACCACCCGCGTCCCTTCGGCCCCGAGGTCGCGCCGGGCCACGGCGATCCGCTGGGGCTCGGCCAGGGCGGGGTGGCCGTCCGCGACCTCGCAGCGGTTCAGCAGCGCCGCCAGGTCGGCGAGCCGGTCCGGGTCGAGCTCGCCGAGGACCAGCACATTCACGGCCGCAACTTAACCCGCTACCGTGGCGAGGTGGGACGCCCGAGGACGCCGAAGGGTCGGGCCCGGGTGGTGGCCGAGCGCCTGGGGGAGCACTTTCCCGGGTCGGCCAAGGAGCTGTGCGCGCTGGATCACCACAACGCCTTCGAGCTCCTGGCGGCCACCATCCTGTCCGCCCAGTGCACCGACGCGCGGGTCAACGCGGTGACGCCGGTCCTCTTCGCCGCCTATGCGGATCCCGCCGCCCTGGCCCACGCCAATCCCGAGGACGTCGAGGAGATCATCCGTTCCACCGGGTTCTTCCGGGCCAAGACCCGCAGCCTGATCGGCATGGCCCAGGCCCTGGAGGACCGCTTCGGGGGGCAGGTCCCGACCGACCTGGCTGATCTGGTCACCGTCCCGGGGGTGGGGCGCAAGACGGGGAACGTGGTGCGCAGCGTGGCGTTCGGCCTGCCGGGCCTCCCCGTGGACACCCACGTCCTGCGGCTGAGCAAGCGGTTGGGGCTCACCGACGAGCTGTCCCCGGCCGAGCGGGACGACCCGGTCAAGGTCGAACTGGCGTTGAACGCCATGATCCCCGCCGCCGAGAGGGGTGCCTTCAGCCTGCGCCTCATCCTGCACGGCCGGGCCACGTGTCTGGCCCGCAAGCCGGCCTGCGGCCGGTGTTTCCTGGCCGACGTCTGCCCGTCCGCCACCTTCTGAGGAATAAAGTCACTTCCTCGGGCCCGCGCTCATTTGGCGAACTCGGGGCGATATCATGGTCCGTGGAACCGGTTCCCGCCACCTGGTTCCACAGAGTCGTTGCTGGGATCCGCCTCCCGGCCGACTCGCACCATGCCGGCCCTTCGGGGCCGGCATCGGTGTTTCCGGGCACGGAATTCGCCCGCGGACGGCTCGCACCCGTATAGGTAGTACTCGGGGTGTTACCCTTTTTGGATGGTGACCAAGCGCTCGGTGTCGCTGGCCGACGAGGTGGCCACGGCGGTCGAGCAGGCGGCCAAGCAGGACGGCGTTTCGTTCAGTTCATGGCTCTCTTCCGCCGCCGAGAAGCAGCTCCGGGTCCGGCAGGGTCTGCGGGGGGTGGCGGCCTGGGAGGGTGAGACAGGCTCGCTCAGTCCCGAGGAATTGGCGGCCGGGGAAGCGCTGCTGGCCCGTTTGCGCTCGGGTGTCTCGGGCGTGGCGTCGCGCGTCCGCCGGCGGTGAGCCCGCCCCGCCGGGAGGGGTTGGTCTACGGCGTCGGTGCGCTCCACGCCGCGGCCCGGGGCGACCGGATGATGTGGGCGCTGCATCGAGCTGCACTCTCCAATGGCATCGTGCCGGTCATCCCGGCCGTGGCCGTGGCCGAGGGCTATCGGACCGAAGCCCGCAATGACCGCATCGCCGAGCTCCTCGGCGGCACCGAGGTGGAGCCGTTCTCCGGCGAGGCGGCCAAGCGGTCAGGCGAGCTGGCGGCGCGCTGCGACACCTCGGAGATGGCGGTGATCGCGGTGATCGAGGTAGCCGATCGGCGCAACTGCGCGGTCGTGGCCCAACGCCAGGCCGTCTTGCGCAACGCGGCGACGCTGCTGGGGCACGAACTCGTCCTCTACGCCGTCTGACCCACCTACGCCGTCTGACCCACCTACGCCGTCTGCGCGAAGCGCCGCAGCCGGCGCAGGGCGCCGCCGAGCGAGCGTTCCACCGCGAAGAGCTCGTGGGCCATGTCGTCGTTCCCCTTCGACTGGGCTGCCTCCGCCATGCTGGTCACACGGTCGGTCAGGTCCTTGAGGGTGGAGGACAACGAGGAGAGCTCGGCGGCAGAAGTCATGCCGCGATGATGGCCCATGGCGGACCCTCCGCGGGCATGCGGAGGTCCGGGGGCCTCAGGCCCTCCCGGTAGCCTGGTACCGCTATGTCCCTCCGTGTGCTGGACCTACGCGGCCAGGCGCCGCCCTACGACGGTGTCCTGCCGCGGCCGGCCGACCCCGGGACCGACGTGCACGAGACGGTGGCCGACGTGCTGCGGAGCGTCCGCCAGGACGGCGACGAGGCGATCGTGCGCTACACCGAGAAGTTCGACGGCGTCGACGTCAGCGCGGCGGCCGGTGGCGCGCGGGTGGCGCCCAAGGAGATCACGGCTGCCCTCGAGCGCATCCCCGCCGACCTGCGGGACGCCCTGGGCACGGCGTACCACCGCATCTTCAAATACCACGCCCACGAGGGCACGGCTCCCGACGACCTCGTCTCGGGTGGGGTGACCGTCAGCCACCTGACCCGACCGGTGCAGCGGGCCGGCCTTTACGCACCGGGCGGCCGCGCTCGATACCCCTCGACCGTCCTGATGTGCGCCGCCCCCGCTCGGGTGGCCGGCGTGCCCCACCTCGCCCTCTGCGTGCCTCCCGCGGCAGACGGCCGGGTGGACGACGCCACCCTGGCCGCGGCCGCCATCGCCGGGATCGACGAGGTCTACCGGATCGGGGGGGCCCAGGCCATCGGGGCCCTGGCCTACGGCACGGCCTCCATCCCGGCCGTCGACGTGATCGCCGGTCCGGGCAACGCCTACGTGGCCGAAGCCAAGCGCCAGGTCAGCGGGATCGTCGGCGTCGCTTCCGCCTTCGCCGGTCCCTCCGAGATCGTCGTGGTGGCCGGGCCCGGCTCACCCGCGGCCTTCGTCGCCATCGATCTGGTGGTCCAGGCCGAGCACGGCCCCGACGGACTGGCCTGGTTGGTGACGTGGGACGAAGGCGTGCTCCGGGCCGTGACGCAGGAGGTGGACCGGGTGGTCGCCGCCTCGGCGCGGCGAGCCGACCTCGAATCGACGCTGGCCACCGCCGGCATCGCCTGCCTGGTCGACGGGCCCAAGGAGGCCATTGAGGTGGCCAACGCGGTGGCACCCGAGCACCTCGAGATCATGGTGGACGACGACGACGCCAGGTTGCTGCCCTACGTCGAGAACGCCGGTGCCGTGTTCCTCGGATTGTGGGCGCCGGCGAGCCTGGGCGACTACATCGCCGGGCCGAACCACGTCCTGCCCACCAACCGCACGGCTCGCTTCGCCTCGGCGCTGCGGGCCGACGACTTCCGCAAGCACATCCACGCCGTCTCGGCCACCCGCGACGCGCTGCGGACCGTGGGCCCCTTGGTCATCACCCTGGCCGAGACCGAGGGGTTGCCGGCGCACGCCGACTCGGTGCGCCGCCGGCTCGATGTGCTGGAGTCGCTGGACCACCCCGAGGTCCCGGGTGCGCTCGAGGAACCGGCGCCATGAGCGCGCTCCCACCGATCCGGCCGGACCTCAAGCTGTCCGAGGGTTACCACTCGCCCCAGGTCGACGCCGAGGTACGGCTCAATACCAACGAATCGCCGTTCCCCCCGCCGGAGAAATGGACCGAGGAGCTGCTGGCCGCGCTGTCCGAGGTCTCCTTCAACCGTTACCCGGACCGTCCGGCCACCGAGCTGCGGGCCGCCGTCGCCGACCTGCACGGCGTCGAGGCGGAGGAAGTGTTCTGCGCCAACGGGTCGAACGAGGTCCTGCAGTCCCTGCTGCTCGCCTACGGCGGCCCCGGACGCAGCGCCTGCGTGTTCGAACCGACCTATGCACTGCACTCGCACATCAGCCGGCTGACCGGTACCGCCGTGGTCGAGGGCGGTCGGACCGAGGACTTCCGCATCGACCCGGCCGAGGCGGTGGCCCTGCTCGAGTCGGCACGGCCGGACATCACCTTCCTCTGCTCGCCCAACAACCCGACCGGCCGGGCCGAGCCCCGCGACACCGTGCAGGCCGTCCTGGCCGCCGCGCCGGGACTGGTCATCGTCGACGAGGCCTACGGGCAGTTCTCTTCGTGGACGGCGCTGGAGCTGCGCGGGCCGGTGAATCCCGGCCTGGTGGTGACCCGCACCTTCTCCAAGACCTGGGCCATGGCGGGCGCTCGCCTGGGGTACCTGGTGGCCGATCCGGCAGTGGTGCTGGCCTGCGAGGCCGTGGTCCTGCCGTACCACCTGTCCGCGCCGACGCAGCTGGCCGGCTTGCTGGCCCTGCGGCACACCGAGGAGATGGAGTCCCGGGTGGCGTTGATCGCCGAGGAGCGGGGGCGGGTGGCGGCCGCCTTGGGTGACCTTCCGGTTGAAAGCTGGCCGTCCGACGCCAACTTCATCCTCTTCCGACCCTTGAGCCAGGACGCGGAGAAGGTGTGGAACGGCCTGCTCGAACGCTCGGTCCTCATCCGCAACTGCGCCAGCTGGGACGGGTTGCCGGGCTGCCTACGGGTGACCATCGGCCGGCCCGACGAGAATGATCGATTCCTGAGTGCATTGAAGGAGTGTCTGTGACGAGCGAAGTCCGTCGGGCCAGCCGGGACCGGGCCACCAAAGAGACCACCATCAAGGCGACACTGGTGGTGGACGGGGTGGGGAACGTCGACGTATCGACGGGCCTCCCGTTCTTCGACCACATGGTCGAGCAGTTGGGCCGGCACGCCTCGTTCGATCTCACCGTGCTGGCGCAGGGCGACCTGCACGTCGATGCCCACCACACGGTCGAGGATGTCGGGATCGTGCTGGGGGCCTGCCTGGCCGAGGCGTTGGGTGACAAGACGGGCATCCGTCGCTTCGCCTCCATGCTGCTGCCGCTCGACGAGGCCCTCATGGAGGTGGCGCTCGACCTCTCGGGCCGGCCCTTCCTGGCCTACGACGTCGAGTTCGCGCCGGACACTGCCGGTCTGGGCACGCCACCCTTCGACCCGCAACTGGCCGGGGAGTTCTGGCGCGCCTTTGCCACCGCGGGCAATCTCACGCTGCACATCCGCCGGCGTGAAGGCAAGAACACCCACCACATGCTCGAGGCGGGCTTCAAGGGCGTGGCCCGGTGCCTGCGCGACGCGGTGCGGGTGGAGGGCGGGGGCATCCCCTCGACCAAGGGGAGTCTGTGAGCTCGTCGGGGGCGGGCGGGCCGCGGATCGCCGTCCTGGATTACGGGATCGGGAACCTGCGTTCCGCCGAGAAGGCGCTGCAGCACGTCGGGGCCGACGCCCGGCTGGTCACCGACCCGGCCGAGGTCGAGGCCGCCGACGCCGTGGTGCTGCCTGGCGTCGGCGCGTTCGGTGCCTGCGCGCGTGCGTTGCGGGACAGCGGCCTGGAGCCGGCCGCCCGGGCCGCGATTGAGTCCGGGGTGCCGTTCTTCGGCGTGTGCATCGGCTTCCAGCTGCTCTACGAGGGCTCCTTCGAGAGTGTCGAGGCCCTCGGGTTGGGGGTGTTCCCCGGCATGGTCGACCTGTTGCCGCCGAAGGTGAAGCACCCGCAGATGCAGTGGAACCAGCTCGAAGTGGTTGGGGCGGGTTCGGTCGAGGGTGGCGCCGAGCCGGCGCCCTTGCGCGGCCTCGGTGAGCGGCCCTGGGTCTACTTCGTGCACTCCTATGCGCCGCCGGTGGGCGAGGAGACGGTGGCCGTATGCGACTACGGCGGACCGGTGGCCGCCCTGGTGGCCCGGGGCAATCTCTGGGGCGCCCAGTTCCACCCCGAGAAGTCGGGTCGAAGCGGGCTGGCCCTGCTGGCCAACTTCGTCTCCCTCGCCGCTTGAGGGGGCGGGGCTGATGGAGCTATATCCGGCGATCGACCTGCGCGGGGGCAGCGCGGTGCGTCTCACCCAGGGTGACTTCGGGCGCGAGACGCAATACGGCGATCCGTTGTCGCTGGCGGCAAACTATGTGGCGGGTGGGGCTTCGTGGATCCATGTCGTCGATCTCGACGCGGCCCGTACCGGCTCGGCGCACGAGCGGGCGACCTTGGCCACCATCGTGCAGTTGGCCTCCGCAGCCGGCTCGGTGAGCGTGCAGGCCGGCGGCGGTCTGCGCACCGAGGACGACGTGCGGGCGGTGCTGGACCTGGGGGTGGCGAGGGCCGTCATGGGCACGGCCGCGCTGGAGGATCCCAGTCTGGCCTCCAAATGCGCCACGACGTGGCCGGGACAGATAGCAGTCGGGCTGGACTACGTGGTGCGCGCCGACGGTGAGACCGAGGCGCTCGGTCACGGGTGGCTGGCCGGGGGAGGGCGATCGCCGGCCGAACTGCTCGAGCTGTGGCAGGGCGATCCGATCGGCGCGGTGGTGGCAACGTCCATCGCCCGGGACGGGATGCTGGGGGGTCCCGACCTGGCCGGACTGGCGGCGCTGCTGGAGGAGACCCAGTTCGACGTCATCGCCTCGGGGGGCGTGGGGTCCCTCGACGATCTGGCCGCCCTGGCTGCGTTGACGGCCAACGGTCGACGCCTGTCGGGTGTGATCGTCGGGAAGGCCTTGGTCGAGAGGCGCTTCAGCGTGAGGGAGGCTCTGAGCACATGCGCAGCGTCCGCCTGATCCCGTGCCTCGACGTGACCGACGGGCGGGTGGTCAAGGGCGTCCGGTTCGTCGACCTCACCGACGAGGGCGATCCCGTCGAGCTGGCGGCCCGCTATGACGCCGAGGGTGCCGACGAGCTGACCTTTCTCGACATCACCGCCTCCTCGGACGGGCGCGACACCATGGTGTCGGTGGTGGCCCGCACGGCCGAGCAGGTGTTCATCCCGCTGACGGTCGGTGGGGGAGTGCGCGAGACGGAGGACGCCAGGCGCCTCCTCCGGGCCGGCGCGGACAAGGTGGCGGTCAACTCGGCCGCCGTCGAGCGACCCTCCCTGGTCAGTGACATCGCGGATGAGTTCGGCGCCCAGTGCGCCGTGGTGGCCATTGACGCCCGGGCCCGTCCCGCTGCGGACGGTGGTGCTGGCTGGGAGGTCTACACCCACGGTGGCCGGCGCCCGACCGGCATGGATGTGGTGACGTGGGCGGTCGAGTGCGCCGCCAACGGGGCGGGGGAGATCCTTCTCACCTCCATGGACCGTGACGGCACCAAGGACGGCTTCGATCTCGACCTGACCCGCGCCGTCGTCGGCGCCGTGGAGATCCCGGTGGTGGCCTCCGGAGGGGTGGGCACACTGCAGCACCTGGTCGACGGCGCCAACGACGGGGGGGCCGACGCCGTGCTGGCGGCCTCGATCTTCCACCGCCGCGAGTTCACGCTGGGCGAAGCGAAGGCCTACATGGCGTCCCACGGGGTGAACGTCCGGCCGGTCTGAGCCGACTCAGGTGGACCGGGGCAGACGGCGGACCGGGGCAGACGGTGGACCGGGGCAGACGGTGGACCGGGCAGACGGCGGACGGGGCAGACGGCGGACGGGGCAGAGGTGTATTCGGGGTGGGTCGGAATTCCGACTCACTCACGTTTCCCAGAGGAACCCAGCGTTCTGACCTGCGTCTCCGCATCTCGGGGTCGCAGTGGGTCGAAAATTTGAACTCACTCCCGAATTCATTGTCGGGAGAGCTGCCTCGGGTGACCACGCCACCGCCAGCCATCGACGGAGCCCGAGGCAGCCAGGTCCACCACCGTGTCGAGTTCCGTCATAAGGACCAGCCGGCCCAGCCGGCCCCGCCGGCCCCGCCGGCCCCGCCGGAACCATCGGATCAGGCGGTCTGACCTGGGTCGCCGTGACCGTGCGGTACCGTGCAAGGGTGTCGACGACGACGACGAAGAAGGCAACGGAGGGCACCGGAGCCGACGAGAAGCAGCCCATTTCGGTCCTGTTCGACCGGGTGCTGGTGCAAATTTCGGCAAGCGACGGTGAGCGGAGGTCCCGGGCCGGCATCCTGATCCCGGCCACGGCTCAGATCACCCGGCGGCTCGCCTGGGCCGAAACGGTGGCCGTCGGCCCGCATGTGCGCTCCATCAAGGTGGGCGACACGGTCCTGTTCAACCCCGAGGACCGCTTCGAGGTCGAACTGCACGGCGAGGAGTTCGTCATCCTGCGCGAGCGCGACATCCACGCCATCGCCTCCAAGCGCAACGACAGCGGCACGGGGCTGTATCTATGAGCGCCCCCGTAGCCGAGGGAGTTCCGGGCATTCCTCTCAAGGTCGACGAGGAGCTGGTCAAGGCGATCGACTTCATGAAGGACGAGCACGGGCTGGTGCCCGCCATCGTGCAGGACGCCAGCGACGGCACGGTCCTGACCATGGCCTACATGGACGCCGAGGCCCTCGGTCGCACGCTCCAGACCGGCCGTTCCTGGTTCTACAGCCGTAGCCGCCAGGAGTACTGGCAGAAGGGCGAGACGTCGGGCGACCGCCAGTACGTGCGGGAGGTCCGGATGGACTGTGACGGCGATGCACTGGTGGTGCTGGTCGACCAACACGGGCGTGGTGCGTGCCACACCGGTGAGCGGAGTTGCTTCTTCCGCACGGTCGGCCAAGGACCCGGGGTGCCGCGCCCGGAGTGACAGCCGACCCCCGGTGCTGACCTTCCGGCCCGACCCTGCTGAATTCGCCGCCCTGGCCAAGGAGCACCGCATCGTCCCGGTGTGGTGCGAGGTGGTCGCGGACACCCTGACCCCGGTCGCCGCCTTCGCCAACGTGGTGGGGGACGGGGACGGCTTCCTCTTCGAGTCCGTCGAAGGTGGCGAGCGGTGGGGTCGCTACTCCTTCGTCGGCCGCCGCCCGCTGGCCACGCTCACGGCACGGGGCACCTCGGTGACCGCCACCGGCCGCCTGGGCCTCGGCTCGTCCGACCAGGGCATCCTCGAGGCCGTCGAAGGCCTGCTGGCTCGATTCTGCTCGCCCTACCTGAGCGGCCTGCCGCCGCTGCACGGCGGGTTGGTCGGGTATCTGGGGTACGACGTGGTGCGCGAGATCGAGCGGTTGCCCAACGTGCCGCCCGACGACCTCGGGCACCCGGACGCCGCGCTGGTGGTGATCGGCCAGTTCGCCGCCTTCGACCACTGGCGCCAGCGCATCGTGCTGGTCGACAACGTCGTGGTGCCCGAGCCGTCCGAGGGGGCCGACCACCAGGCGGCGGTGGCGAAGGCGTACGAGCAGGCCCGCGTCCGGCTGGCCGAGCTGGCCGCCGACTGCGCCCGGACCCGTTCGGGCGAGATGGTGCCGGCCCCACGCGACGGAGAGGAGCCGGCCGAAGCCCGGCGCACCATGAGCTCGGAGGAGTACCGCGCCGGCATCGAGGTGGCCAAGGACTACATCACGGCGGGCGACATCTTCCAGGTCGTGCTGTCCCAGCGCTTCGACCTGCAACTCGACGCCGACCCGTTCGACGTCTACCGGGCGCTGCGGCTGCTCAACCCGAGCCCGTACCTGTACTTCCTGCGGTTCCCCGAAGTGACCGTGGTCGGCGCGTCGCCCGAGCCGATGGTGCGGCTGCGCGACGGCACCGTGATCTCGAGGCCGATCGCCGGGTCCCGGCCCCGCGGGGAGAACGAGCAGCACGATCGGCTGCTGGAGGGGGAGCTGGCCGAGGACCCCAAGGAGCTGGCCGAGCACATCATGCTGGTCGACCTGGCCCGCAACGACGTGGGGCGGGTGGTCCGTTTCGGCACCGAGAAGGTCGACGAGCTGATGACCATCGAGCGCTACAGCCACATCATGCACATCACCTCGCAGGTCTCGGGTGAACTGGCCGAGGGCAAGGGACCGATCGACGTCCTGCGGGCCACCCTGCCCGCGGGCACCCTCTCGGGGGCCCCCAAGGTCCGTGCCATGGAGATCATCGACGAGCTGGAACCGACCAAGCGCGGCGTCTACGGGGGCGTGGTGGGGTACATCGACTTCTCGGGCAACGTCGATACGGCCATCGCCATCCGCACCATGGTCGTCTCGCCCGACGGGCGGGCCAGCGTGCAGGCCGGGGCGGGCATCGTGGCCGACAGTGATCCCCAGCGTGAGGACGAGGAGTGCGGCCACAAGGCCCAGGCCCTCCTGGCGGCGGTGACGGCGGCCCGGTCGATGTCGGCGGCGCGGGTGACGCCATGAGCACCGAGCCGTACATCGCCCTGCGCCGCGGTGCCGGTGCGTTCCTCCTGCCGCGTGAGGCCTTCTCGGTGCACGGCGACGATGCCGGGGCGTATCTCCAGGGGCAGCTGAGCCAGGACATCGACGCCCTGGCCGTCGGCGGATCGGCCGATACCCTGCTCCTCCAACCCGACGGCAAGCTGACCGCGCTGCTGCGGATCACCCGGGTGGAGGCGGCCGGCTACGTGCTCGATGTCGATGCCGGCTTCGGTGACCTGGTCGTGGCCCGGCTCAAGAAGTTCCTCCTGCGCTCCAAGGTCGAGATCGAGCGTCTGGAGTGGCGGTGCCTCGCGCTGCGGGGGTCCGCCGTCGACCAAGCCGCGGCCGGACTGCTCACGGCGCTGACCGAGGGTGGAGTGATGGCGCTGCCGTTCGAGTGGAACGGCTGGAGCGGCATCGACCTGCTGGGGCCGAAGGAGGTCGTCCTCGACCCGGCGTCGGGTGCTCTGCCGGCCGGGATGACCGCCTGCGACACCGACGCCGTGGAGGCGTGCCGGATCGCCTCGGGCCTCCCCGCCATGGGCAGCGAGCTCACTGAGAAGACCATCGCCGCCGAGGCCGGGCTGGTGGAGCGGACGGTCAGCTTCACCAAGGGCTGCTACACCGGCCAGGAGCTGGTGGCCCGGCTCGACTCCCGCGGCAACAACGTGCCCCGCCGCCTGGTGGGAGTGGTCGGCGGCGCCGACCCCGACGGGCCCGCACTGGGCGCCGGCATGACCCTGCACGCGGCGACCCCGCCGCCCGAGGGCGGCGGGGTCGTGGCCGACAAGGTGGTGGGGACGATCACCTCGGCGGCCTGGAGTCCCGAACTGGGGGCCTGGGTGGCCCTGGCCTACCTCCACCGGTCGGTGGACGCCCCCGGCGGCGTGCGGGTCAGATCAGGTGACGGGCTGGGCGGGGCACAACCGGCCCGGGTCTCGCTGCTCCCGTTGACCGACGCTCTGGCGCCGAGCTAGGGGTCGGGCCGCCACCATGCCGACCGATCCCGGAGCCGCCCGCCACCGGAGGATCGGATACGGCGTCGGGCTGGCCGCCGGCCTGGGCTACTCGTTGGTCGCCGCCACCACCACGCCGTTCACCACCGGCGCCGACATCGTGACGGCCCTCCCCATGGTGGCGATGGCGGCGTTGCTGGTGGCGCGGTGGCCGCGGCACCCCCCGTCCATGCAATTGCGGCCCGCCGAGTCCGGCCACCCGTACCGGTCCTGGCTGATCCTCGTGGTGGCCGTTGCCTTATGGGAACTCTTCAACTACGTGGTACACGGGGCCCGGGCCGACCATCCGACCTTCAGCTCGATGACCACCGCGGTGAACCGGTACTACCTCTTGAAGGCGTTGCTGTTCCTGGCGTGGTTGTCCCTGGCCGCGATGATCGTCCGCCGCAGTTCGAAGGTGGCGGCCGTGACGACGGCGACGTCGGCCGCGTGACCAGCGCGCTCACCTACGGCGTCTGGGCGGCCCTGGCGGCGGCCGGGATCTTCATGTGGTGGCTGTCGTACGTGCGACCGTCCATGCTGGCGCATCCAGGCGATGTCGTGGGCCGGGTGGTGAGCCATCCGGTGGCGCGGGTGGTCGTGGTGCTCGGCTTCCTGTTCCTGGGCTGGCACACCTTCGCCCGCTGAGGGGCCTTGCACTACCGTTTGCCCGAGCGAGGCGGACGGGCCGAACGTGCGGAGGGGCTGAGGGGCGGGTGAGGTGATGGACGTGCTGGCCCTGGAGTTCAACCGTCACTTCTTCGTGGCCCTGATCACGATCCCGCTCTTCACCGGCATCATCGGGTACATCACCAACTGGTCCGGCGTGGTGATGCTGTTCCGGCCCATCCGCTTCCATGGCACCCGGATCCCGGGGCTCAAGCTGCTCTACCCCGCGCTGCCGCGGCGCGTGCAGGTCATCCCGGCCATCTCCAAGGACGGCCGGTTCGGGTGGCAGGGGATCGTCCCGTCGCGGGTGGACAAAATGGCCAGCATCTCGGTCGACAAGGCCCTGGCCAAGGTGGGCAGCATCGCGGACTTCTACCACCAGCTCGAACCGGACAAGATCGCCGACCATCTGGTCGCCACCGCCCAGGTCGAGATCCGCCAGGTGGTCGAGCGGATCATCGAGCGCGAGCATCCCCAGCTGTGGCGCGACCTGCCGCCGAGCCTCAAGGAGGCGGTGCACGCCCGGGTCCAGCAGGAGCTGCCGAGCATCGTGCGCGGCATCACCCGGGAGATCGGCGACCACATCGATCAGCTCATCGACGCCAAGTTGATGGTCATCAGCTACTTCGAGCAGCACCCCGAGAAGATGAACGAGATGCTCCAGCAGGTGGGCCAGCGCGAGCTCCGCTTCATGCAGAACTTCGGCTTCTACCTCGGCGTGCCGCTCGGCCTCGTCATGGTCTTCATCGTCCAGGCCTTCCCCTACTGGTGGGTCCTCCCCATCGGCGGCGTGCTCATCGGCTACACCGTCAATTACATCGGCATCACCATGATCTTCGAGCCGGTCTTCCCCCGGCGGATCGGGTCGCTGACCCTGCAGGGCCTCTTCCTCAAGCGCCAGCCCGAGGTGAGCGACGTCTTCGCCCGCCTGATCGCCGAGCAGGTGATCAACCTGTCCAACGTGGGCCACGAGCTGCTGCACGGGCCGCGGTCGGACCGCACCCGCCAGATGCTCGAGGACACCATTCGCCCGGCGGTGGACCAGGCGATCGGCCCGGCCCAGGGCGCGCTGCGGGTGGCCATCGGCAGCCAGGAGTACGACCGCATCCGCGCCTCGGTGGCCGCCGAGGCGGCTGACTTCTCGTCGGTCTTCGACGACGAGGAGTTCGGCCGCGAGCAGTCCAAGAAGATCTACGACTTCGTGGCCAAGCAGATGCGCAAGCTGCCGGCCGACGATTTCTCCGAACTCCTCCGCTCGGCCATCAAGCAGGACGAGTGGCTGCTCTTCCTCCACGGCGCGGTGCTGGGCTTCGGCGCCGGGCTCCTCCACCTGGCCCTGTTCGGAGTGTGAGCGCGAGGTGAGCGAGCACAACGGCGACCAGCCGCAGACCCAGGACCCCGCCCCGCCGCCGGCCCGGCCCGAGGCTCCCGCCCCGCCCGGCGTCACCCTCGGGAGCGCCTTCCGCGCCGCCCCCGGTCTCCTCCGGCTGGCCGTCACCTCCGGCCGCCATTTCGCGCAATGGTCCGCTCGCACGACGCTCGCCACCACCAATGACATCGTCAAGGCCCTGGCCTCGGGAACCTCACCGGCCCAGGCCGTGGCGGACCTCACGGCGGACCTGCGAACCGCCGGCCGCCAGGCGCTCGGGTTGGCTTCCGACGACAACGAAGCGGACCCGCACCGACAGCCCGGCTCCCACGGCCGGTCCTCGGGCGAGCTGCGCGCCATGGGAGCCGAGTTGCTGTACCGGTCGGCCGACGTCTGGTACGCCGAGGACGTCCACCCCGCCTATGAGCGCATCCTCGGCGAGATGGCGCCCGACGAGGCCCGGATCCTCCGCTTCCTGGCTATCGAGGGCCCGCAACCCGCGGTCGACGTGCGCACCGGTCGGGTGCTCGGCATCGGGTCCGAGCTGATCGCCGGCGGGCTGTCCATGATCGGCCTGCGGGCGGGGGTGCGGGATCTGGCCAAGGCCAGCGCCTACCAGAACAACCTGTTCCGGCTGGGCCTGATCTGGTTCTCCCGCGAGGAGGTCGACCCGACGCGCTACCAGGTGGTCGAGGTGCAGCCCGAAGTGGCCGACGCCATGAAGAAGGCCGGCCGCATGCCCAAGACGGTCCGGCGCAGCATCCACCTCACCCCCTTCGGCGAGGACTTCTGCCGCACCTGCCTGCC
>DASXZJ010000047.1:0-3718 GCA_036502025.1 Acidimicrobiales bacterium
AGATGTCGACGACGGGGTAGCCGAAGACACCACCGCTGGCCATCGCCTCGATCACGCCCTTCTCCACCGCCGGGATGTACTGGCGCGGGATGGCGCCGCCGACCACCTTGTCGTGGAAGACGAACCCCTCGCCCCGGGGCAAGGGCTCCAAGCGGAGATGGCAGATGCCGAACTGCCCGTGGCCGCCCGACTGCTTCTTGTGCTTGCCCTCGGCGGCCGCCGCCGCAGTGATGGTCTCCCGGTAGGGGATGCGCAGGTCCTCGCGCTGGACGTGCACGTTGCACTTGCGATCGAGGCGCTCCAGGGTGACCGCCAGGTGGACCTCACCGCTGACCCCGAGGATGGTCTGGTGGGTCTCGTCGTCCCGGGTGACGCTCAGGGTCGGGTCCTCGTCGCACAGCCGCTGAATGGCGGACATCAACTTGTCGTCGTCCGACCTCGTCGCCGGCTTGACCGCCACCTGGAGCGCCGGCGCCGGCCAAGGCGGAGCGGGCACGGTCACCGGCTGGCCCTTGGGGGCCAGGGTGTCGCCGGTCCGGGTTCCGTTCAACCGTGGAATGGCCACGAAGTCGCCGGCCACGACCGCGGTGGCCGGGGTGGTGGCGTGACCCGAGAGGCTCTGCAGGGCGTGCAGGCGCTCCTCGTCGCGGGTGCGGGTGTTGATCAGGATGGTGTCGGGGGTCAACGTCCCGGAGATCACCTTGCACAACGACATCTTGCCGGTGTGGCTGTCGGTGAAGGTCTTGGTCACGGTCAACAAGGTCTGACCCGCCGGGTCACAGGGGATCTCGGCGGTAGTGGAACCGGCCTCGACCAGCACCGGCGGCGCCGAAGCCGGCGTCGGGCACAGCTCCTCAATCAGGCGAGCCAGCCGGTCGACCCCCACCCCGGTCAGGCCCGAGCAACACAGCACGGGGAAGACGCTGCCCGAGGCGACGCCGCCGGCCAGGCTCTTCTCGAGCTCGCCGTAGTCGATCGGGTCGCCGTTGAGGTAGCGCTCCATCAGGTTGTCGTCGCCCACCACGATGCCCTCGACGAGTTGCTCGTGCACGGTGTGCTCCTCGTCGACCAGATCGTCGGGGATGGGGCCTTCGTGACCGGCCGGGGGGACCGTCCCGTCGACCGCGCCCCCGCCCACGCCCGCCCCCGCCCCCGCCCCCGCGCCCGCCAACTCGTAGTGAGTGGCCGTGTCCCCCAACAGATCGATCACGCCGTGGAAGTCGGCCTCGTGGCCGATAGGCAGTTCCACCGGGGCCACCCCGGCCCCGAAGGCGGAGCGGATCTCGGCCAGGGTGCGGTCGAAGTCGGCCCGCTCCCGATCCAGCTTGTTGATCACGATCACCCGCGGCAGCCCCATCCTCGATGCGGCCCGCCACGCATCCTCGGTCTGCGCCTGCACCCCGTCGGTCGCGCTGACCACCACGACGGCCAGGTCGGCCGCGGCCAGGGCGCTGAGCATCTCGCCCGAGAAGTCGGCGTAGCCGGGTGTGTCGAGCAGGTTCACCTTCACCCCGTTGACGGTGAACGGCGCCAGGGCGGTCGAGATCGACAGCTGGCGCGCGATCTCCTCGGGCTCGAAATCGCAGGTGGTGGTGCCCTTCTCCACCGACCCCCGCCGGGCGATGGCCCCGGTGGCGGCCAGCAGGGCCTCGGCCAGGGTCGTCTTGCCGGCGCCGTGGTGGCCGACAAGAGCGACATTCCGGATTGCGGTCGGGTCTCCTGACACGTGGTCCCTCCGTCCGTGCTGCGAGGCGTGAACTCGTCTGAGCCGAGTGTACGGCCGACCGCCCGCCCATGCTCGGCCGCCGCCCCCGACACCTCTACCGCCAAAAATGCCCGGACTGTCTAGGGTGGGCTGCGTCAGCCCCACCCCTATCCACCAGGCAGATTGCATCGGATATTCCATCCGCTACACCACCACCGGCCCCCGAGGAGTTGAGGAGAATCCGATGAATCCTCCCGACCCCCGGCGTCTACCTCACATGGCCCCCGATACCGCCACGAACCTTGCCCACCTCCACCACGCCATGGCGGCCCACGTCGACGCCGAGGAACTCCCCGGCCTGATCACTCTGATCGCCCACGGCGACAGCCTGCACATAGATACGATCGGCACCCCCTCGTTCCCCGACCCCACCCCACTCCGGCGCGACGCCATATTCAGAATCGCCTCCCTCACCAAGCCGATCACCGCCGCCGTCGCCATCGCCCTGATCGAGGAAGGGCGACTCCAGCTCGACGACCCGGTCGACGACATCCTCCCCGAGATGGCCCATCGCCGGGTCCTGCGGTCCATCGACGCCGAGCTCGACGACACCGTCCCCGCCCACCGCAGCATCACCGTCGAGGACCTGCTCAGCTTCCGGCTGGGCTTCGGCTCGATAATGGCGCCCCCCGCCACCCACCCCATCCAACGAGCCGAGGCCGACCTCGACTTGAAGAGCATCGGCGGCCCGCCTTGGCCGCCGGGCGACCACACCCCCGACAGCTGGATCGACGCCCTCGGGTCACTCCCGCTGATGTACCAGCCCGGTGAGCAGTGGCTCTACAACACCGGGTCCCAGGTGCTCGGGATCCTCCTCGCCCGGGCCACCGGCCAGGACCTGCCCGCGCTGTTCCAGGAGCGCATCTTCGGCCCGCTCGGCATGACCGACACCGGGTTCACCGTCCCCGCCGCCAGCCTGCCCCGGCTCACGACCGCCTACCAGCCCAACCCCGAGACCGGCGAGCTCTCCCTCCTCGATGACCCGGCGCACAGCTTCTGGAGCACCCCTTCGCTGCCTGACGCCAGCGGGTGGCTCGTCTCGACCATCGACGACTATTGGAAGTTCGTCTCCATGGTGCTGCAGGGAGGCACCGCCGGGGATGAGCGGATCATCTCTCCGGCGGGAATCACCCTCATGACCATGGACCGGCTCACCCCGGCCCAGCGCGCCGCGTCCACCATGTTCCTCGGCGAGCACCAAGGTTGGGGCCTCGGCCTGGCCGTGCCCGCCACCGGCGCGGGGGACCAGCCGTTCCCCGGCGGTCTCGGGTGGGACGGCGGCACCGGCACCACGTGGCGCTCGAACCTCCAGCGCGGGGTGACCGCCATCCTCTTCACCCAGCGCGCCGCCACCTCACCGGTGCCATCGCAACTCGTCCAGGACTTCTGGGCCGGCGTCAACGCGGCCGCCTTCTAGAGCCCGGGAATCCGAACCCCGCTCCGAATACTGCTAGTTGGTAGTATGAAAGGTATGGCAAAAGAGAAGGTCACCATTACGCTCAACCGGGCCAAAGCGGCACAGGCCGTCGCGGTCAGTGGGGCTCGATCGACCTCTGAGGTCGTGGATCTGGCGCTGGACCGACTCATCAGAGCTGAGCTGCTCCGGGCGGACATCGCCGCCTACCAGGGTGTCCCGCCGACCACGAGCGAGCTGGAGATGGCTCTGCTTGCTGACACCGGCGGCGTGGCCGACGACACGGACTGGGAGCAGCTCTACGCCGATGACAACCAGGCGTGACGCCCGCTCCTCGGCGTGGGGACGTTTGGCTGGCCAAGTTGGACAAGGTTCGTCCGGTCGTCGTGATGACTCGCGATCCCATGGGGCGCCTGCTCAATGCCGTGCTGGTGGCGCCGGTCACTTCAACGGTGCGGGGCGTTTCGACTGAAGTCGCGCTAGGCGAAGGAGACGGGATCCGCGCCCCTTCTGTCGCCAACGTCGACAACCTCCAGCTG
>DASXZJ010000048.1:0-6275 GCA_036502025.1 Acidimicrobiales bacterium
CGGTCCCCTCCTGGCGGTCGTCGGCACTCAGGTGATCTTGGCTTTCCTGATCTTCGGCCGGTTCCCGAGCGACGCCGAGGAGGCTCTCAAACTGGCCGGCCTCATCCTGTTGGGTGGTGGCACCGAGGTCGCCTTTCTCAGAGTGGTGCGCTGGCCACCCAGCTTCCGTCGGCAACGCGACGCCATCGCCGCCGCGTTCGGCGCCCTGTCGGCCAGCGCGCGCAGTGGTGGCGACGTGCCGACGACGCTGGCCGCCACCGAGCTGGATCAAGCCAGCGACCTTCTGTCGGCCTCCGGATTCGTCGGACGGGACGACGAGAGGGCGCTGCGCGGCCTCATCGACGAGGCACGCCGTATGCGGGTCGGGCTGGTCGCCCTGATCGGCCTGCGCCGCCGACTCTCGGTCGCTTCACCTGACAGTTCCGCCCTGGCGCCGATCGAACAGGCACTGCAGCACCTCGGTGATGCTCTGGAGCGGTTAAGTCACGCTATCGACCGGTCGCGAACCGACCCGCGAATCGTGGAGGACACCAGCGCGCTGGAGAGCGCCACCCAAGCCGCCTTCGACGTCGCATCCCCCGGAGACGCCGGCGTGCTGGTGGCGAGCTGTGTCGAGCGGCTACGCGCCTTGGCCGGCCAGGTACGAGCGACCGAGAACCTGTTGGGCCATGGGATCCACGGCGGCTGGCACTTCCAAACCCATCAGCTGTCGCGCCTCGGTGCCGCCCGCTCCATTCTGCGCGATTGGGGCATGACCCTACGTTCGAACCTGACCATGACGTCGCCGGCGCTTCGCCATGCCATCCGCCTCGCCGTGGCGGTGCCCGTGGCCGACTTGCTGTCGCAGGTCGCCGGTCTGCCCCGCCCCTATTGGGTGCCGCTGACCGTCGCCGTGGTGCTCAAAGGGGATTTCGGGAGTCTCTTCACCAGGGGCGCCGGGCGCGTGGTCGGGACCTGCGTCGGTGCGACCGGGGCGGGATTGCTGATCGCCGGCCTTCACCCCGACCGGGCCGGCACTGCGGTGGCCGTGGGTCTGACCGCCTGGGGCGCCTACACCTTCTTCCAGTCCAGCTTCGCCATCGCCAGCACCTTCGTCGCTGCCATCGTGCTCCTGTTGCTGAGCATCACCCAGATCAACACGACCACCACGGCGCTTGACCGCCTGCTCGATACGGGGCTTGGGGGTGTCATTGCCCTGACCGCCTACCTGGTCTGGCCCACCTGGTCGAGCGGCCAGGCGAGAAGGGCCGTCGCCCGGCTCGTCATAGCCCAGCGGACCTACCTAGCGGCGGTTCCTACGGTGGCCCTGGGCCACGAACACTCGTCGTCCCAGCTGACGGCCCTGGCTCGACAGGTCCGCCTGGCCTGGACCGAAGCGCAAGCGACCATTGCCCGATCGCTGGCCGAACCGACCAAATGGCGTGTGGACGGCGACACCGCCCAAAGCCTCATGGCGGCTCTTCTCCGGGTTACCCAGGCCGCGCACGCAATCCGGGTCGAGAAGGTGACACCGGCCCCCGGCGAACCGGCCCAGCCGCTGAGGGAGCTCAGAGATGGGATCGACGTGGCGCTGGGCCGCATCGTGACCGCGCTGGAGGAGAACCGGACGCTGACGTCGTTGCCGCCGCTGCGTGACCTCTATGCGGACGCCGCTAACAACGAAACGACAAGCCGGTCCACCGTGCTGGCGCTCGATGAGATCGTCGATGCCATCGACACGGCTGGTCACCTGCTGCAAGGCAACACCCTTGAACAAGCAGGCAGGATCAGCACGTGACTCTCTGGCGACGTAACGTCGCGTTGATTCCCGTAACGGCGGACAGTCGGAGCTCTGCCGGCCCCGAATGGGCCAATTTAAGGTTCTTGTAGATTCTGGGGCACCGGAAACTCAAGGAGCGCACGTGGAGCTGACTGAAAAATTCGACCGGGCCTTCCTGCTGGCGTCTGAGCTGCACCGGACCCAGAAGCGCAAGAGCACCGAGATCCCCTACATCTCGCACCTCATGACCGTGAGCGCCCTCGTGTTGGAGAACGGTGGGACCGAGGACGAGGCCATTGCCGCGCTCTTGCACGATGCGGTCGAGGACCAGGGCGGCCTCGCCACCCTTCAGCGCATAAGGGAAGAATTCGGCGACACGGTGGCCGACGTCGTGATGGAGCTGAGCGACACCGTCGAGACCCCCAAGCCCCCGTGGCGCGCCCGCAAGGAGCAGTACCTTCGCCACCTTGAAGTTGCGCCGCTCTCGGTCCTGCGGGTATCCGCCGCCGACAAGCGCCACAACGCGCGGTCCATCGTCAAGGACTACCTCCTGGTGGGTGACGATCTCTGGAACCGCTTCAGCGCGCCGGCCGCCGAGCAGATCTGGTACTACCGCTCCCTCGCGGATGTGTTCCGGCGGCGACTGGGAGGGTCGCTGGCCTCCGAGCTCTCCCGAGCCGTGGCTGATCTCGAATGGCTGATGGGTTCACCACGGGTCAGCTGAACGACCCCTGGCTATCGGTGCTGCCAATCCTCCAACTATTGCGGTGGGTAGAGCTTCCCGATCGTCACCTCGAACGCCTTGGCAATGACCTTGGCGCCCGCCGGGTCGGGATCGTCGCCGAAATTCTCCTCCTGTCCCTCAATGCACGTGATGTCGAGGAGCGTGCACGCCCGCTCGACCGCTACCGGCACCCGCCCCCACTTCGATGCGACGAAATGTGTCATATCCATCGACTCGAACGCGCTCTGCACGTCGGCGACCGGCGAGGCTGCAACGCCGTAGTCCATGTCCATGGCCTGGTTCAGCACGGGCACTCCGTCGACGCCGGCCGAGAGGGCCAGGGCGCGGGGAGCGCCCGGTCCGAGCCAGTCGCCCAGGAGCGGGTCGAACACGTTCATGCCCACAATCGGGATATTGGGACCCGCGGCCAGTCGCAGCGCGTCGAGGATGTAGGTGAGGTGTGCCTTCATCGTCACCAGCCTCTGGGTGAGGCAGGTGGACGGGTCGGCGGCATACACGCAGCCGACGACGTCATTGCCGCCGATGTCCATCGTGACGAGCGCCACCTCGCCTTGATGGGCGCGCAGGAAGTCAACCGCGTTCTTCAGCTGCGACCCAGCGGGTGCGCAGGTGGACCCCGCCATCATGGAGTCGGTCGTCTCACCCGAGCAGGCCAGGTTGACCAGTTCGAGGCGTGGCACGTCCTTCTGGAAGTAGCCCGTGAGGATGTTGGGGAAGGACCTATTGCCGTTCCAGATCGGCACGGAGTCGCCCAGCGAGAGGTAGATCGGCGCCCTTGCTGCCGCCGCCGGGATCGACGGCACGGGAGTACTCGCCTTTGAATGTGATGCGCCGGAGGCAACGCCGCCGAACATACCGGTGCTTCCGAACACGCCCAGGAAGAGGAACGCCAGAGAACCGATCAGTTGGGCGGGCCGGCGTCGCATTCACCCAGCGTGACACCACCCGGTCACCACCTCAACCACCTCAACCACCTAAACCGCTGACGAGACCGTTACCCCGTCGGCTTACGTCTTCCGAGTCCGCTTGGATGGGGATCCGATCTCGAAGGCACGGGCTTCTGCCTCGGCGACCAGCCTGGTGTAGGCGGTGTCCAGGAGATCGGTTACGTCGCGACCACGAACGACCAGCACACCACGCGGGAGCTGGCGCAGGACCGCCCCGGGTACCTCTGTCGCCCGAGGCAGGCAGTGCACACCGGCGAGCTCGGGGCCACTATTCCAAAAGTTGGACACGAATCCGGAAAGCTTCGGAGCAACCAGATCCGGGTCGGTGGCGGACGTGTCCTCGTCGGGACTCACTCCCGCCTTGCCGCCACGACGCTCGCGCAACTCGGCCAGGAGTGCGGCGCGATCGCGGCCGCGGAAGGCGAGGAGAAGGAAGGGGTCGTTGTCGAACGCCTCGGCCATTAGGTAGCAAACCGCGGCGGCGTGCTTGCACGGCGTCGCCCAGTCTGGGCAGTTGCAGGCCGTGATTAAGTGGGACCCCCGCTCCGGGAAGAGCGGCACCCCGGCCTCCGCGAACACCTCCTCAATCTCGTGTGGCAACTCACCGGCCAGGAGACGGGCGGCATAACCGGCCTGTGCGGCCAGCGTCTCGATGATGGCTTCCCACCTCACGTCGCTGGCCGCGGGCATGGATATCTGCACTCCGTACGGCGTGCGCCGTGTCCCTTGCACTTGAGCGACCGCGAGACCGGCCCCGATGCCCAGGTCGATCACCTGTCCCTGCCGGGCGTAGGTGCGCCCTCGAGCGAGGCGACCACCGGCCAGGACCGACTCGACCGCGGCCAGGAACCGCCTGGACCACCAGGTCTCGCCGATGGCGCCGCGGCGGCTGCGCAACGCCAGGCCGTTTTCCACCGCGATCCGCTTGGCGGGCTTGAAGCGGGACCAGTCACTTCGGGACCGCCACTCACCCGACTCGTCCTCTTCCCAGACCTCCTCCTCAATGTCATCGGGAAAGACGCTCTCGTCCTCATTGTCGAAAAAGGCGTCGG
Organism: Acidimicrobiales bacterium; assembly: GCA_036502025.1. Classification (GTDB taxonomy): domain Bacteria; phylum Actinomycetota; class Acidimicrobiia; order Acidimicrobiales; family RAAP-2; genus Bog-473. The sequence continues at coordinate 4,504 of DASXZJ010000048.1, forward strand.
ACTCTTCATCCTCCTCATCGGAAGCAGCCTCTTCGTCAAGATCCAGTGCTTCGAGCAGCGCGGCCCGTAGCCGGGACAGCTCGGCTGCGCCGGCCGCCGTTGGGTGGGCCTTGTGCCGGCGCCGCAATGCCTGCACCTGATCGACCAGCCCTTGCAGATCCCCTACGGCTTCCGCCGAAGCGTGGTTGCGGTTAGGCCCCCGGGCCGGACCTGCCTTCTTCTTGGGCGGGCTCATGAGGCCGCCGATGCAGCCGAGGCTTCGGCCGAGAGGCGGAACACGTCGGCCAGATCGTCGGTGGACAGTTCGGTGAGCCAGCCCTCGCCCGCCCCGACGACCCGCTCGGCCAGGTCCCGCTTGGACTCGATCAGCTGGTCGATCCGGTCCTCGAGCGTCCCCGCACACACCAGCTTACGAACCAGGACATCCTTGCGCTGTCCGATGCGGAAGGCACGGTCGGTGGCCTGGTTCTCCACCGCCGGGTTCCACCAGCGGTCGAAGTGGATGACGTGGTTGGCCGCAGTGAGGTTGAGGCCGGTGCCGCCGGCCCTGAGGGAGAGGACCATGATCGGGACGTCGCTCCCGGGATCCTGGAATTCGGTGACCATGTCGTCGCGCCGTCCCCGAGCCACCCCGCCGTGGAGGTAGGAGATCCGGCAGCCGAGCCGGGCCGACAGGTTCTCCACCAGCAGCGATCCCATCTCGGCGAACTGGGTGAAGACCAGGGCCCGCTCGCCCGAGTCGAGTATCTCGTCGAGGATCTCGGCGGCGCGTTCGAGTTTGCCGGAGCGGCCGGGGAGGGCGGAGCCGTCGCTGAGGAACTGGGCCGGGTGGTTGCAGACCTGCTTGAGGCGCAGCATGGCCGTGAGCACCAGCCCCTTCCGGGCGATGCCCTCGGCCTCCTCGATACGGCGCAGCATGTCGTCCACCACCGCCTGGTAGAGCGTGACCTGCTCCTTGGTCAGGGTGCACAGTTCATTCATCTCAAACTTCTCGGGCAGGTCCGGCACGATGTTCCGGTCCGTCTTGAGCCGACGCAGAATGAACGGCCGGGTGAGCGACCGCAGCTGCTCGGCCGCCTCCTCGTCTCGGAACCGCTCGACCGGGATGACGAATCGCTTGCGGAAGGACTGCGCTGACCCGAGCAGGCTGGGATTGAGGATCTCCATGATCGACCACAGTTCACCGAGGTGGTTCTCGACCGGCGTGCCGGTCAGGGCCACCTTGCGGGGGGAGGGCAGCGAGCGGACCGCCTTGCTCTGCTTGGCCTCGGGGTTTTTCACGTTCTGGGCCTCATCGAGCACGATGCGGCGCCACGGCACCTTGGAAAGGACGGCTCGGTCCCGAGTGGCCAGGGCGTAGGTGGTGATCACGATGTCCGAAGAGGCGGCCCGCTTCTCGAAGGTCGCCTCCCGGGCTCGGGTGGCACCGTGATGCACCATCACCGAGAGGTCGGGCGTGAAGCGTTCTGACTCGCGGGCCCAGTTGCCAGCGACCGACGTGGGGCAAATGACCAGAGTCGGCCCGCCGACGTCCTTGACCTTCTTGTCCCGACGGGTGGTTTCGGCGGCGGTCAGGTGCTCCACCTGGAGCAAGGCGAGCACGGTGGCCGTCTTGCCCAAACCCATGTCATCAGCCAGGCAGGCCCCGAGTCCGAGGCGCTCCAGCATCTGCAGCCAGGCCACGCCGCGCTGTTGGTACGGGCGCAGCTCGCCGATGAAGCCTTCCGGAGTGGGGTGGACCTCGAGCGCACCTTCGAGTTCTCCCCGCAACA
>DASXZJ010000049.1:0-21355 GCA_036502025.1 Acidimicrobiales bacterium
TGCATGAAGCCGCCAAACCGTGGGACGCTCGACCCTCCGCCCATCCCGCCGATGCCTTGGCGGCCTCCGGTGCCTTGCGCCGTGCCCTCGCTGACCGTCCGGTAGACGAGCACATGGCGGGCCAGGCCGGCGGCCACGGCCAGGCTGGCGGCGATCACGGCGCGCATCTGTCCGGCCCCCTCACCCCCGCCGTCGTGCCAGTTGAGGGAGAGACCCAGGGCGTCCTGGACTTCGGGTGTGGTGGGGCCGGCGAAGCCGGGCGTGCCCGTGCCCATGCCCGGGTAGGTCGAGATCCCGTCGATGTCATCCCGGGTCAGTCCGGCATCGGCGATGGCGGCCAGGCCGGCTTCGATGGTGAGGTCGAGATCGTCCCGCCCGAGTCGGCGCCCGATCCGGGACTGACCGATGCCGGAGATGACGGCGCGCCGTTCCAGGGGCTCTTCAACCGGACGCGGGCTCACTGGGCGCTCCCGGGACTGATCGGCCGGAAGAGCGGGACGTAGACGTCGTCGATGTGCTCGAAGGCCACCTCCACCGCCAGGCCGATATGCACGTCGTCGGGCTCAATGTCGATGAGGTTGGTGGTCAGGCGGATGTCGGGCTGCTCATCAATGGACACCCAGGCGATGATGTAGGGATCACTGCCGGGGATCCACTGCTGGTGGTTGACCGAGAAGGTCTCGACCTGGCCCCGGCCGCTGACTTCCTGCGGCGCAAGGTCGCGCGAGAGGCAGCGTGGGCAGATCGGTCCGGGTGGATGCATGAAGAATCCGCACGCGTTGCACCGCAGGAACCGCAATACACCGTCTTGGCCCGAGGTCCAGAAGAACGCATTGTCGTCGCTGAGACGTGGCAGTAGACGGAGGGAAGGGCCATTGGCAACCATCGCCGCATGATAGGGGCAGCAGCCAACCAGGCGCGCCGGGATTATTTGGCTCGGATGAGTCGCGCCGGGTTGCCGGCGTAAACCGAATTCGGGGGGACCTCGCCCGATACCACCGACGCCGCGCCGATCACCGCGCCGTCCCCGATCGTGCTGCCCCGCAAGACGTAGGTGTCGGCCCCTATGAAGACGTCGTGGCCGATCATGATGGCGTCGGTGGCTTTCGGTTCAGGGACCGGTGACGTCCACCACTCCTGGGGATCGAGAGGGTGGAAGTTGGTGTCGATGATGGTCGCGTTGGCCCCGATCAGGCAGTTCGAGCCGATCTCGATGTGGTACGCCGCGCACAGGGTGATGCCACTGACACCGACATCGTCGCCGATGATCAGCCGTGCGCCGGAACGGACGGTCCGGATGATGCAGGCATGATCCAAGCCCATGATGTGCCTTCTGCGTCCGGACACCGCGTTGAAACGCTCGCCAATCTGGAGGACCGAGTCGGGGGCGATGGTGATCACCGGGAAACCGACGAACCTGGCCGAACGGGGAACGGGAATGCTCCGAGCCCGCAGGTAGGTCCGCACCAGTCGACGTTCGATCGGACCGAGGACGGGCATGGGCCAACCATAGCGTGCGCCTAATTGCGCGCCGCTGGTGGTTGGCGCGGCTGGTGCTACCCGTCGGCCGCCAGATCTCGGTACACGTCCCGGGTCAGTTCGGCGGTGCGACGCCACGAAAAATCGCGCGCCCGGGACCGTCCCAGGTCGGCCCAGCGCGCCCGCGTTGCCGGGTCGCCGGCCATCTGATCGATGAGGGCGGCCAGGCCTTCATCATCGGCATGCGCGAAGTACTGGGCGGCGCCGCCGCCGACCTCGGTCGAACAGGGCATGTCGGCGAGGATGACCGGACAGCCGGCGGCGAAGGCCTCCACAATCGGTAGCCCGAAGCCCTCGTAGAGCGATGGGAAAACGAAGCAGAGCGCCGAGGCAAACAAGGCCGGCAGCTCTTCGTCAGCGGCGACACGATGCTGAACGCGTTCTCTCAGCCCCAGTTCGTCAAGGCGCGCCAGCTCCGTGGCGTCAAAGGGTGGGCCGACGCAGACAAGCGACAGGGAAGGCCGATCGGAGGCCAGCCGCCCAAGAGCCCGCAAGAGAACGTCGAAGTTCTTGTAGCTGAAGCGCTGCCCGACATGGAGGACGTAGTCGGGCCCATCTCGATCGCGTGGCGGCGGATCGAAGAACAGCTCGGAAACCCCGAGCGGGGTGACAACCACCGGCTTGTCCACCGCTCCGTAGAGCCTGAGCAGATCGTTCTTCGTGGTCTGCGAAATGCACAGAATGGCATCGCAGGCGTCGACGTAGCGACGCTTGGCGCCATGCGGGCTGCCGTTGGGAAAGTGCTCGGGGAAGAGCTCGGGGATCATGTCGTAGATCGTGCAAACACGGAAGTTCGTGGGGACTTCGAGCGCGTCCGGGAAGTAGTGGGTGTGGTGCAAGATCCGGGCCCGCCGCTTGCGGGGGTGGGCGGTGAGGCGGTTGAGAGGGCGCAGCACCCCCGGACGCTGCGCGATCTCGGGTAGTGGCGCTCGCCGATAGCGGACCGGGTCCAGTTCGAGCAGGTGCTCGCTGATGACATAGCGAAAGGGGGTTAGTGCTTCGATATCCAGTGAGAGCTGCGCCCGGTAGATCCGCAACAGCTCGGTGAAATACCGAGCGACGCCACTGCGACGCGTGAAAGTGAAGACCTGATCGTCAAAGGTGACCTGCACCGGGCTAACGGACCCGCCGTCCGGCCGCGGGATCCGGGGTCCAGATTGCGAGGCGGACGCTGGTCACGGCGGAGAGACTACTCAACCCCTCAGCGCCCACCGGAAGGGTTCCAAGGAGTTCACCGCTATCGCGGGGACCATCTACAGTGCCAGCTATGAATCGGTGCAAGGTGTGTGACGGACCAACTGAAGTCACGCACAAAGGCCTCGTCCTCGGTCGTTACGAGGTGACCTATTCGATGTGCTCGGTGTGCGAGTACTGGAGCACCGAGGAGCCGTACTGGTTGGACGAGGCGTATTCCGATGCCATCGATTCGACGGATACCGGCCTGGTGCAGAGGAACCTCAGGTTGGCCAGGCAGGTCGGCGCCATGTTGCCGCGTTTGTATCCTGATGGCCCTTACGTCGACTGGGCCGGCGGCTGCGGGATGTTCGTCCGTCTCATGCGCGATGCCGGGTTCGACTTCTATTGGCAGGACCGGTACGCCGCCAACCTCCTGGCCCGCGGCTTTGGTTGGGATGGTCGAGGGGATGGCCGGAAGGCCACCGTGGTTACGGCGTTCGAAGTTCTCGAGCATGCCCCGGACCCGCTGGCGTTCTTCAGGGAGATGATCGAGGGAACCGGAGCCGATGCCTTCTTCTTCACCGAGACGCTGCACCCTGGTCCACCGGTCGACCCGGAGTGGTGGTATCTCGCCCCCGTGACAGGCCAGCACATCTCGTTCTATTCGAGTAAGACCCTGGAAACGCTGGCCCGACAACTCGGCCTGCACCTACGTTCCTGGGACACGCTGCACCTGATGACTCGGCGGCCGGTCGACGCCCTGGCGTACCGACGGGCGGTCACCTCGGCCCAACTGGCCAGCGTGCTGTCACGAGTGCCGGGACTGGCCGTGCGGACACCTCCGACCCTGACCTGGGCGGACAACCTGGACCTCATTCAGCGGCGCGATTCCAGCAGCAGCGAACCGTCAGAATAGGGCGGCTCCCTCTTCTCAATATCCGTAGACCCGCACCTCACCGAAGCTGAATGGCTGCCCATCTGTCTTGACCAGGGCCACGTAGCGCCACTGGCCCGTAGGCAAGGTGCACTGGAAGGAGCCGCCGTAGGGGATGGGGAGCGGCCCTTGCGAACAGGCGACCGTGAAGTGCGATGTGGCATCGGAGTTCGTCACCCACACTTGGAAGTTCTTACGTTCGCCCGGATTGTCGGTGCCGCGACCGAAGAGCACCTGGATCTTCTCCAGCGTGTGCGGGGCGCCGAGGTCGGTCCGCCAGGATGGGGTCGCATCACCCGCGGCAGAGGCCCAGCTGGTCATGGAGTTGCCGTCGTTGCCGAAGATGGCAAACCCGGACGAGGCGGAAGCCGGGGTCAGATAGGACAGGTCGCGAGGTGCAGGCGATGGGGCCAGCGGGGCATAGGCCGCTTGGAGCCCGGCGTTGGCCATCGACCGCTTGGCGGCGGCCGTCCATGTCGTCAGACCGGTCTGATTGTTGCGGATGGTGTTCGTGGCGTTGTAAGGGCTGATCACCGAGGTGTCGCTGAAGTTGTGTTCGACATTGTTGGAGACAGCGGGGTTCGGTCCTTCCTGCAGGAAGACCCAGTTGTCCGCGGTGTGGGCGACGACGTTGTCGAAGACGTTGAAATTCGAGGCACCAGCATCCAGGTAGATCGACCCGTAGACCTGCGAGTCCCCGATGATGTAATTGCCAGTGATCGTCGAGGGTTGCGCCAAGGACCCACCTTGGCCGTTGTTCACATAGATGCCCCCACCGTCGAAGAGTGCCGACGTCATGACGTCATGGATGTAGTTGTCGTCGATGTGGTTGTTCTCCATGGCGTTGGGATTGGATCCCCATCCCCAACCCAGTGATATGCCGACCCAGGGGGTGTCGGAGACTTCGTTGTGGTCGATGTCCGTGTTCTCGACCCAACCGGCAAAGATCCCTGCGCCTCCCAGATACTCAATCGCGACGTCGTGGATGTAATTGTCATTGAAGACGTCGCCTGATTCCATGGTCGAGGGGGGGACCGAATACGAGTCTCCATCTCCGATGCTGATCCCCGATCCGGAGACATCAGTGATGGAATTCCCGATGATCGAATTGTTGCTGCCCCCGCCATCGAAGCTGATCGCTCCGCCGCCCAGGTGAGTCAGAGTGTTCCCCTGGAACAAGACATTGTTGCAGTCCTTGAAGGTGAGGTTGCTGGGCATCAACGCCGGAGTCAGGTAGTTGGTGGTCTGCAGCTCGTTGGCCTGCGTGTCAACCACACCTTGCGTTGGGCTGGGCAACCAGGTCGCGAACTCGAAGGTGAGCCCGACGAATTGGATGTCGTGTACCGAACCGGCGCTGAGCAGCGACTGGGCGGCGGGGGCCACCACGGTGGCGGTGGCCATCGCTTCGCCGCTCCGCGGGATGTAGTAGATCCTCCCGGCGTCTGAGTCGAGGTAGAACTGTCCCGGTTCTGACAAGAGGGCGTAGTTGTCTTCGATGAACGAGGGGAGTCCGACCACCGGGTCAGGGTTGGTTGTCCCGTCGCTGGCATTCCGGTAGCACGGTTCCTCCATGGTGATAGTGAGGCCCGAGACGGAGGAGACACCGCAGAATGAATCGGTCCAGCTACCACTGACGTACGCGGCGTTCCTTCCCTGCGACGGATATGAGAAGTCGATGTCGGTGGGATTCGTCCACGAGTCGATGGCCCTGTTGGTGATGGTGTAGCCGGTGGTGGTCTGCGTCATGGTGCCGAGCGCAGTTCCGGCATCCTCGTTGGCCAGGACGGCACGCACACCGTTGACGTAGAGCTGCCGGGTCTTGAAACCAACGGGGACGGCCGCCTCATAAATGCCTCGCGAGCTGTCATGGAGCGTCCAGCCCGAGATGGAAGTCCCCCCGCTGAGGATCGGTTTTGACCCAGGTGCGGCCTGGTACCTGACCACGTGACCGTTCTGCCCAGAATCAGATGAGTCGAACGTCAAGGGAGCTTTCAGGGGGTACGTGCCCCCCGCCAGCTGCACCACCAGGTCCCCGCCCATGGTCGAGCTGGCCGACTCGACGTGGGATTTCGCGGTCTGAAGGGCGCAGGGGGAGGAAGATACGCATGACGTTCCCCGGCCGGTGGGGGACACAAAATAGGTCCGGGCCGGGGTCGTCCCGCCACGGGGGAAGACAACGATGGCGATCGTCGTGGCCAGGATGATGCAGGCGGCAATCACACCTGCCACGAGCTCTTGATGCCTCGTCGGTCGACGTATCCGCCTCACGTGGTACTCCTCCCGTCGTTCCGGCGAACCCGTCAATCGCGCCAGCGACGCTGTCTGCTGACTCCGGAGAGAATGCGGCAAGCGGGCCTCCCCTGCGTGGGGGGTCGAGCAGGGGTCGCTCAAGCTCACCTTTCGGATCAGCTTACAAACTGGCTGCCCCTTCTCAACGTCGGCCAGTGCGCCCGCGGCTGATGGGCCCAGGTGGCGCGGACGGCACCTATGAGGCGGCGATCGCGCCGGTCTCCACGAAGCCCCGGATGTGGCCCGGAGACTGGGCCAGGAACCACTCGTAGGTGTCCCGCACGCCGGTGGCGAAGTCGATACGTGGCGACCAGCCAAGGTCGCGCAGTTTGCTGATATCGAGCACCTTTCGAGGCATGCCATCGGGCTTCGAGGCGTCAAACACCAGCTCGGCACTTGGGTGGACTATGTCGCGCACCGTCTCGGCCAGTTCCCTGATGGTGATGTCGATCCCCGTTCCGACGTTGACATGTTCGGAATCTGAGTAGTTCTCCATCAGGAACAGGCAGGCATCGGCGAGGTCGTCAACATGGAGAAACTCCCGCATGGGCCGGCCGGAGCCCCAGATCTCCACCTCGGTGCGACCCTCCAACTTGGCGTCATGGAACTTGCGGATGAGGGCAGGCATCACGTGACTGCTGGTGAGATCGAAGTTGTCGTTGGGGCCGTACAGGTTGGTGGGCATCGCAGAAATGAAATTGCACCCGTGCTGAGACCGATAGCTCTGGCAGAGCTTGATGCCGGCGATCTTGGCGATGGCGTAGTACTCGTTGGTGGGTTCCAACGGGCCGGTCAGGAGCTGCTCCTCGTTGATCGGCTGGACCGAATCGCGGGGGTAGATGCAGGAGCTCCCGAGGTAGAGCAGCTTGGTGGTGTCGAACAGGTGAGCGGCGTGGACAACCGTGGCATGGATCATCATGTTGTCGTAGAGAAACTCGGCGGGGCGGGTGGAGTTGGCCATGATGCCGCCAACGGTCCCGGCGACCAGGAAGACGTATTCGGGACGATTGGCTCGGAACCAATAGGTGACGGCGGCCTGGTCACGGAGATCGAGTTGATCACGCCTGGCCACGAGCAGGTTCGTATAGCCCTCAGACTGCAATTTTCCGATCACGGCCGAGCCCACGAGCCCGCCATGACCCGCAACGTATATCGACGCGTCCTTTGGGATGGTCGTCATGGCCTCACCCTCGCTCGCAGGTTCCGGAGGGCCTGAAGCCTACCTTGTCCGGATCGCGCCCTTTCCGGGCCGCGGCCCGATGGCTCACCCTCCCCGGGATTCCCCGGGCGACGGCGGAAACGGGGCCGGAGTCCTGACCGGCCCGTATCCAGCCGGTCTTGGGCGCGCCCCCTCGAGCCGCTGGGTGATGTGAGGTGGCGCAGGGGGGGTCAGTAGTCTTCCCGCCATGGCCGACCCGAAATCCCAGCCACCTCGTTGGTGAATCCGCCCCTGGGGCCCCTATGCCGTTCGCGCCAGGTCCTCGTCGCCGGCGGGGGGCCGGCGCGGGTTGGCGAGCCGTGTGCCCCGACCGAGTCTCGCCGCTGGCCCGTGATCGGGTTTCCGAGCGCTGAACTCCCGATTACCTTCCCATGACCGTCTCTGAGGCCCACCGGGGATCCGAAGCCCACCGGGCCGTGCACCGCGACCGGGCGCTCGTCAACTCCGCGGTGGCCACCCTGTTCGCCCGCGGCATAAGTGCGATCGCCACGGTCTCCATCCTCGCCATCTCGGCCCACTCGCTGACGAAGCCCCAACTCGGTGTGGTCGCCGTGTTGACCTTGCTGTCGGCCTTCCTGGCCTTTGGTGACTTCGGCCTCGGAACGCTCCTGATGACCCGGTTGCCCGAGGCGCACGCCCGGGACGACCAAGCCGCCAAGCAGGAAGTCGTGGGAGTGACGCTCAGCACACTCTGTGTGACCGGTGGGGTGATCGTGGTGCTGGGCGCCGCGCTGACGTTCATCCTCCCTTGGCAGTCGCTACTCGGGGCGCACCAGTTGCCCGACGCTCAAGTGCGAGCCGCTGTTCTCACCTTCTTCGTCTTCGGTGGAATCGGAATCCCGGCCACGGTTGGCAGTCGCATCCTGGCGTCGATGCTGCGCTCGGCTACCGCCCAAATCTGGCTGGTGGCGTCGAGCATCCTGGCGCTCGGGATGACGGTGGCGTGCGCCGAGCTGCATCTTCCCATCTGGGCCTATGTCTTCGCGATCGCTGGTGGGCCGACCGCAGTCGCGCTCGTGCAGACGATCTGGGTGCTGGCCCGGGTCTTTCCGGATCTTCGGCCGCACCGCCTCGGCGTGCATCCGAACGTGGCCTGGACCTTTCTCCGAGCCAGCTCGTACTTCGCCATCATGAGTCTCTCGGCCGTCGTGTCCTACTCAATCGATTCACTCGTCGTGTCAGCCGTGCTCGGGGCATCGGTGGCCGCTGTTTTTGCGCTGGCCGCCCGTATGTTCACCCTGGTCGGCGTCACGGTGGGCCTGGCCGGCCAGCAAATGTGGTCGGCGCTGAGCGACGCCATCACCAGAGGCGACCATGCCTGGGCCCGAGTGCGGTTCTGGCACACGTTGTTCATCTCGACGGGGATAACCACGTTTGCCTGCGCGCTGTTGGTGATTTTCGGGCGTCAAATCTCCCGCGTGTGGGTCGGGAGCCACCTGATTCCGCCCTTGTCGCTGCTGATCGTGCTGGCCGTCTACACGGTGTACTCGACCACGATCCTCCAGGCGTCCTACCTCCTGGCTGCTGTCGGTCGGGTGAAGACATTTGCGCTCATAGGCGTGGGAGGCGCGATAGTCAACCTGGTCACCTCCATCTGGCTCACCCACGTCTATGGATTGACCGGCCCGATTCTCGGCAGCATCTTTGCGTTCTTCGCCATCGTGACCGTCCCACTGACCATCCTCTTGAGGCGGGAGCTGCGAGCTCTGGACTGATCGCCGAGAGCCCTGGGACCCGTCAGCGGGAGCGAGAAGCCAGAGCGGCTCGTTGCCTGAGGACGGCTTCGGCCACCTGGTCCGCCATCTTCCTACGACCGCTCTCCCTGAAGTGCTCGATGCCGTCGTCAGCATCTAGGAACTCCTCGGTTTTCAGAAACTCGAATATTCGGAGATGGTCGGCATCGGGCCCGTAGCCATCCACCCAAGCTTCTTCCATGGTGGCAAAGAGCTTGATGGCGCGCTCACGCGCCTGCGGTCCGAGTACCACGTCGGCGCGATCCAGTGGGATCGGCACCCAATAGAGAACGACGGGGACATTCATGTCGCGCAGGCAGGCGCCGACCGCTGTGATGCTGTCCAGGTAGGACTGATTGAGCGGGTCAAGGTAGCTGTGTAGAAAGGCGTAGCTGAGGCGGGTGAACTGGTCTTGGTCCAGTCCGGCGCGGGCGGGATTTTTCAGCTGGCGACGGATGTCCCCATACGGTTTCAGGCCGTCGACGGTCGGGATCTGGATCGCGTCGTGGTGGGCATAGTCGGCCGCCGTGGGGAGCGGAACGTAGGTGTGGAAGCGCGATGGCGGCCGATGGGGCGGAATGCGGAGAAGGGCCCGCAACGGCTTTTCATGACCGTGCTCGGGATGGAACTCCCAGATGTCGTAACCGAGCCGGAGGGGGAACGACAACACCACGATAGGCCGGACGGGGTAGCGGGCCAGTATCTCCAGATAGGCCTGGTACAGCTTGAAGTGGGTTCCGGGCGCGGCGATGGAATACGTCGAGAGCTCTGGTGCAAGGGCGTCGGCGAACATTTGCGGAAGTGTCCGCGGATCGGCGTCGTCGGGGTGGGTGAACTGGCTCTCCGACGCGCCGAGATGGAGGACGTCCATCGGATCCGAGCGGAGGCGCTGCGCGAACAGGCGGGCGTTGCGGATGTCGGGGTGGTCAAGTCGCTTCACCCAGCGCCGGAAGGAGGGTCCGAGGCGCTTACGCAACTGTTGTTGGAGCGACACGGCGGGCAGTCTACGGCGCGGCGTTGTCACCCGACGAGCAATCCGGCACTGGAATGGACACTCCGGCGGGTTGGTTGACCAAGAGTCGGGGGCTCGGCGGCAACCGGGCGCCCGCTCAAGGTGGGTCGACGCGTTCGACGATCTCTCAGCGCCGGGTGCCGCGCACGTCGAAAGGCAGCGGCACGAGTTCGTCGAAGACCTCCCGCGCGGCGCGGTCGTCCGCTCGGCACGCCGCGACATCCCAGAAGTGGTAGCCGTGTTCGAGCGGCTTCGGCTCGAGGGTCATGGCCTGCTCCGCCGCCTGGTCGATGTCGAGCTGGCCGAGGGGGTCACCCGCATTGTCCCAGATGGCCAGGTGCTTGTACCCCAGCGCGATCAGTGCCGGCCACATGTCGTTCGGGTCGTAGCCGGCCTTGCGGGCCAGCTCAGGGTCGAATTCGAAGAAGAGCACGGGGGCCGAATCGAGCCACGCTCGCGCCGCGGCCGGGACGAGCACGGGATCGAATCCGTCGGTGTCCGACTTGATAAGACGCATGGAGCCGAACTCCGGATTGCGCGAACGCAATTGAGAGGCGGTGGCCGAAGGAAGGGCGTCCCGGACCCCGGCATCTTCGACGAAGCGAGTAGTGCCGTGATCCCGCACCGCGCTCGCCGTCGCTAGTTCGCTGTCCTCGGGGAGGAGGAGCACCTCCTCGACCGTCACGGCGGGGTTTCCATCCACGTTTCGATGCAGGAATTCGGCCCAGTACGGGTCAGCTTCGACGCACAGCACGTGGGCACCGCTGGCCGCGATGATCTGAAGCGCCGAATCGCCGATGTTGGCTCCGATGTCCATGACGAGAAGGGGCAGCTGGTGGGCCTCACTCCGGGCGGCCAATCCCGACGCCAGCTGGACCAGGTTCTGCCCGTAACTGGGCTTCACCTTGGCGTACACGGGAAGCATGTGCGAGCGAGGCATCGTAAGACGCACGCCCTGCACGAGTCGTTTGACACTTCGGTCACCGAGGAACCGTCTCCACGGAACCGCCATTGCGGTAAAGATCCGATTGGTTTCGGCCCTGGTCCACGGCACGCCCGCAGGTTAGCCCGGGCTCAGATTCCGACCGCCATTCGAGTCAATCGGTCAGCCCGGCTCGTCGGTCAGCCCGGCTCGTCGGTCGCGGGTGCGCCTGGTCGACGGGCGCGCGCCACACCGACCGCGCCCGCCCCCACTGCGACCATCAACGCGGCGACATCTTCGACCAGCTCGTCAAGCGAGACGTGGAGATGACCGTCGAGCCAGGTCACCACGAGTTCGGTCAGTCCTCCCACCAGGAGGTGAGAGGCGATCAATCCCATGCGATCGCCTTCCAGCCCGGTCTGGCGCCAGGCGTACCGCTCGAGGAACTCGGCGGTGGCGTGCATCGTGTCCAGCCGGCGGCGACTCATCCGCTCGTTCCCCTGCGCCTCGACGAAGAGGATCCTGGCTCGTCTCGGGTCGTCGGTGACGTAGCGAACGGCGGCCTCGATGACGGCGGCGGCCCTGGCGGCCGGGTCCGTCCCGGCAGCCTGCACGGCCCGCAGCGAAATCTGGGTCGCCTCGAGCACCAGCCGGTCGAAGACGGCGATCAGCAGGGTTTCGAGGCTGTCGAAGCTCTCGTAGAAATAGCGCGGGTTCAGCCGGGCGGCCTGACAGACGCCCCGCACGGTGGTGCCGGGCCAGCCGTCTTCTCCGAGCAGCTCGAAGGCCGCGTCGATCAGCTGCTCTCGGCGCTCAGCCCGACGGACCTCGAGAGGGACGCCGCGCCATGAGCGTTGCTGGGGTTCGGTCTCGGTGGATGTCATGACGAGGAGGGGATTGGCAACAGTCGTTACCATACACTAATGTTGGCTACAGTCGTTTCCAATCTTGGACGCCGTGAAGGGAGCCGTTGGTGAAGCTTTCGATGCCGCTGAGCTACGCGGGAGGCTTTGCGGAGTCAGCCCGGCAAGCCGCCGAGTTGGAGAAAGTGGGCCTCGACGTCGTCTGGGTCGCCGAGGCCTACGGCTACGACGCTCCCAGCATGATGGGGTACCTCGCCGCCAAGACGGAGCGGGTACAGATTGGTGCGGCGATCCTGCCGATCTACACCCGCACCCCGACCCTGATCGCCATGACCGCGGCCGGTGTCGACGCCATTTCGGGTGGACGATGCGTGTTGGGTCTCGGCGCTTCGGGCCCGCAGGTGATCGAGGGCTTCCATGGTGTGCCGTACGACCGTCCCCTGACGCGAACACGCGAGATCATCGATGTGTGTCGCAAGGTGTGGGCGAGAGAAGCGCCGCTCACCCACGACGGTGCGGCGTACCACATACCACTGCCGGCCGGTCAGGGCACCGGACTCGGCAAGACGCTCAAGATCATCGGGCACCCGGAACGGTCGCGCATCCCGATCTGGGTGGCCGCGCTCGGAGAGAAGAACGTGGCCATGACGGCCGAGGTCGCCGACGGATGGCTGCCCCTGTTCTTCGTGGCCGAGAAGGCCAAGGACGTCTTCGGTGCGGCCCTGGCCGAAGGCTCCGCCAAGCGGGACCCATCGTTGGATCCTCTCCAGATCGCGGCCGGAGGGCTCCTGGCCATCGGAGAAGAGTCAGAGGTGGCCTCCATCCGAGAGCTCGGACGCGCGACCGCCGCCCTCTATATCGGCGGCATGGGTGCCAAGGGCAAGAACTTCTACAACGCGCTGGCCTGTCGGTACGGCTACGAGAAGGAAGCGGCCGAGATCCAGGATCTCTACCTCGGCGGCCAGAAGGCCGAAGCCGCAGCCAAGGTCCCTGACGAGCTGTTGGAGGCCACGTCCCTCTGCGGATCCGAGGGTTACATCAAGGAGCGACTCGCCGCCTTCGCTGAAGCGGGCGTGACGCACGTGAACGTGACACCCATCGGCGGCGATCCGGTGGCCATGATCGAGAAGGTGCGGAGTTGGCTCTGAGGCTGGTCCGTTCGCCGGAGGAGATTGTGGTCGCCGGCGGCAGCATCGCCGGCTTGGCGACGGCGCTGGCCCTCGGCCGGTCGGGGCGCCACGTCACCGTCCTGGAGCGAGACCCGATCGCCGAAGTCGACGGGGCCGAAGCGGCCTTCGCCATCGAGCGTCGAGGTGCGCCTCAGGCGCACCAGACCCACGGATTCCTGGCCCGGCTGACCGTCGTGCTGAGAGAGCGCTTCCCCGACGTGCTGGACGCTTTGCACGCCGCCGGGGCGAAGAGCATGACCCTCACCGCCAGCCTCGGGGACCGTGAACCCGGTGACGACGACCTCGACACGCTCATCGTGCGCCGCACCACTTTCGAGTGGGCGCTGCGTGACGCGGTGCGCCGTGAACCGGGCGTGACCTACCTCTCCGACGTGGCCGTCGAGGGCCTGGTGCGCGATGAGGGTGCCGTCGGCGTGCCGCACGTGGCGGGCGCTCGACTTTCGGACGGCACGGTGTTGCCGGGCAGCGTGATCGCCTGCACGGGCCGGCGGGGCGCCGTCCCGGCGTGGTTGGCCGAGGTGGGGGTGACGACCACCGAGGACGTGGCCGACACCCATATCGTCTACCTGACCCGGTGGTATCGACGACCGACGGACCTGAATATCGATATCGACCCGAGACTGGGTGGGGACTTCGGCTACCTCAAGTATCTGGCCATCCCCTGTGACGGATCGACGTTCTCGGTGACCCTCGCCGTCCGGTCCATGGACACCGAACTCCGCGGCCTCCTGCTTGATCCCGAGGCCTTTGACCGCGCCTGCCGGATCCTGCCCGGGCCGGACCGCTTCTTCGCGTCGGCTGACGTCGAGCCGCTCGGACCGGTCCGACCGATGGGAGGGCTGATCAACCGCCTCCGCCGCTTCACCGACACCGAGGGCCTGCCGTTGGTGACGGGCTTCCATGCGGTCGGTGACTCGCACACCTGCACCAACCCGATGTACGGCCGTGGGTGCTCGCTCGCCTTCGTGCAGGCCACTCTCCTGGCTGACGCGTTTGCCGACCACCCCGACGATCCGCTGCAACGAGCGCTCGTCTATGAGTCGAGCTCGACCCGGGAGGTGGAGCCATGGTTCCATTCCGCCGTCCTGATGGACTCTTTCGGTGACGCGGACGGAGTGCCCAAGCAACCAGACGCCTTCACGTTGAAGTTCGGGGCACTGATCGCCGACGTCATGCTGGGCAGACCGGCTGATCCGATCGTCGCCCGGGGCCTCCTCCGCATGATCAACACGCTGGTCCGCCCCGATGAGCTGATGGCCGACCGCGAATTCGTGCGACGGGTAGCGTCGTACTTCGCGGGACCTGAGGTTGACCCGGCCGACCTTGATGCGACCCGAGTGAGCCGTGGCGACCTTCTGGTCGCGGCGGCGACCTGATACCGAATCCGAGAGGAGCACCCATGCACGACCTGGTCATCCGAGGTGGCACCATCGCCGACGGCTCGGGCCGGCCCACCCGCCAGGGGGACGTCGCCATTGCGGGCAACCGGATCACGGCGGTCGGGAAGGTGGAGGGTCAGGCGCGTCGCGAGATCGATGCCGACGGCATGCTCGTCACGCCGGGATGGGTGGATATCCACACCCACTACGACGGGCAGGCCACGTGGGACCCCGAAGTGTCCCCGTCGGGTTGGCACGGCGTGACCACGGTGGTCATGGGGAACTGCGGGGTGGGGTTCGCGCCGGCTCGCGAGTCGGACCGTGAATGGTTGATCCAGTTGATGGAGGGCGTGGAGGACATTCCCGGGACCGCATTGGCCGAGGGCATGAACTGGAACTGGGAGTCCTTCCCCGAGTACCTCGACGAGGTCGAGCGCACCGACCGGGTGCTCGACGTGGCGGCGTTGATCCCTCACGGGGCCCTCCGCGCCTTCGTCGTGGGCGAAGGGCGGGCCAACGGCGTGGCCACCTCCGAGGAGATCGCCGAGATGGCGGCGCTCGTCCGTGAGGCCGTCCAGGCCGGCGCGATCGGCGCTTCGACCACCCGCACCGTGCTCCACCGGGCGAAGGACGGCGAGCTGGCGGCGGGCACCACCGCGGCGGCCGACGAGCTCATCGCCATCGGCGAGGCGCTGGGGAAGGCCGGGCACCGGGTCTTCTCACTGGCCAGCGACATGGTCGACCTCGACCACGAGTTCGCCTGGATGTCCGAGATCTCCAAGCGGGCCGGGGTGCCGGTGACGTACCAGGTCCTCCAACCCGACTTTGCACCCGAGCTGTGGCGGGAGTGGATCAACCGGGGCGTGGCGGCGAACCGCCAGGGCGCCTGGCTGGTCCCCCAGGTGGCCGGCAAGCCGACTTCCCTCATGGTCGGCTTTGAGTCGACCACCCATCCCTTCTCGCACCACGGGGCCTACCGGGACCTGGCCAAGCTGCCGCTTCCCGAGCGGGTGGCCCGCTTGCGTCAACCCGCGGTCCGCCGGGCCATCCTCGACGAGGAGCCGCCAGCCGGCGGCTTCGTGTCCCTGCTGCTGGCCAATCTGCACAAGCTCTTCCCGCTGGGGGACCCGCCGAACTACGAGCCGACCCCGGAGTCGAGTGTGGCGGCGATTGCCGCTCGCGAGGGGCGTCCGCCCAACGAGGTGCTCTACGACCTCATGCTCCAGCGCGACGGGCGCGAGCTGCTGTATCTCCCGCTGCTCGACTACGCCGCCGGCAACCTCGATGCGGTGCGCGAGATGTTGGTGCACCCCGCCACGGTTCTCGGGCTCGGCGACGGTGGGGCCCATTGTGGCGTCCTCTGCGACGCCAGCCTGCCGACGTTCATGCTCTCGCACTGGGCGCGCGACCGCTCGAGGGGCGAGCAGCTCCCGGTCGAGCAGGTGGTGCACCTCCAGACCCGCCGCACGGCCGAGCTGTACGGGTTCAGGGACCGGGGGCTCCTGGCTCCAGGCTGCATGGCCGACGTCAACGTCATCGACCATGAGGCGCTGACGCTCGAGTCTCCCGAGATGGTCTACGACCTGCCCGCGTCGGGCAAGCGCTTGATCCAACGTGCCCGCGGCTACGTGGCCACCATCAAGTCGGGCGTGGTCGTGCGCGACCATGACGAATCGACGGGGGAGCGCCCCGGACGTCTCCTGCGAGGACCACAACCGGCTCCCATCGCGTAGGGCGCGGGCACGGCCCGCCCGGTGACACGAAATCCGGGTGTCGCAGCCGGTGTAGGGGCACCAGGTGCCGTAGGCGTTCTAACGAGCGCACGTGGGGTGGATCGCCGGAGCGGGCCCTTTGATCCGGGGGGGGGGTGCTGCGTCACCCGGCGCGAGCCGAGCGGAGCGCCTCGTCGAAGCCCGAGATGTGCAACGAGGTGATGCGGGTCCCGTCGGTCTCGAACACATCGAACACGGTGCGGTCGGACCCGCCCAGCCGGACGTTCAGTGAGACCGAGACGCGCGTCCCGTCGACTTCCAGGGGACCCGGCTCGGGCCGGAAGTCATCGAAGGTGAAGGTGTTCTCGAGGTAGTACCGCAGCACGGCGTCCCGGCCCACCAGCCGGGTCTCGCCGCTCTTGAGCAGCGCGTCGGGGGCGAACAGGGTGCGCAGCAGCTCGACGTCCCGCGCGGTGACGGCGGCGAAGTAGTCGAGGACGAGGCCCGCCGCGCCGACGTGCCGGGAGGGGAGGCGGTACAACCGGCGCGCGTTGAGCCCGAGGATCTTGACCTGCGCGGCCGTCGGGCACGGCGCCACGGTGGAGCGGATGGCGTCGACGGCGCCGGGGAAGGTGGCGTCGTGATGCGGGTAGTCGCTGCCCCACACGACGCGCTCGGCGCCGATGAAGGGAAGCAGCGCGGGGAGCGTTCTCTCGCCGACCTCGAAGCTGATGGCGCACTGCCGGGCGAAGTACTCGGTGGGGCTGAGCACCATGTCGGGGCAGAAGCCGGCGAACGATCCGGCCTGCTCGTCCAGGCGCTCGAGCCAGAACGGCGCCCACCCTCCCGAGGACTCCAGGAAAATGCAGCGCAGTCCGGGGTGGCGCTCGAGGACCCCGAAGGCGATGAGTTGCGCGCAGGACAGCATCTGCTCGAACGAGTGCGAGACGGCGTGCAGGATCAGCGGGTTGAACGGGCGATCGGAGCCGAGAGTCGGCACGATGACCGAGCTGCCCTCGTGGATGCCGATGGGGACATGTAGCTCCTCGGCCGCGTCCCACAGGGATTCGAAGGCCGGGTGCGAGAGCGAGCGACCGAGGCAGGGGTTGGGGCGCACGAAGGCGGCGGGGAAGCCGAGCTCGCTGACGGCCCGACGCAATTCGGCGGCGGCGGCCACGGGATCCTGCATGGGAAGGAGGGCGGCGCCGAACAGGCGGCGCGGCGCGGCGGCGCAGTAGGAGGCGAGCCAGTCGTTGTAGGCGCGGGCGACCGCGACGGCGGCGACCGGGTCGTCGATGGCGGCGGCGTAGAGCCCGATGGAGGGGTAGAGGACGGCCTGGTCGATGCCTTCGGCATCCATATCGAGCAGGCGGGCCGTCGGATCGGACCCGCCGGGCTGCGCGTCACGGAGCGACCGGAAGGCGGTGTCGTCGTCGAAGGACGAGCCGGGGCGGGCCAGGGTGCCGAGCGGCACGGCCAGGATCTCCCGCTCGCCGACCACGACGTGCTCGTAGCCCGAGGCGTCCTCGATGACCCGGGGGCGGTGCTCGTCGGGGAGGCCGACCCAGGCCTCGAGCGGCTCGACGACGTGCCCGTCGGCATCGACGATCGGGCCGGCCCGCGGTGGGAGGGGCGCGTCCGTCACCGGGCGGGGGCCCGCCAATCGTCCTGCACGGGCAGGTGGTGGCGGAAGAGGCGCGCCGCGTTGCCGGCGGCGACGGCCCGCTGCTCGTCATCGGGGAGCGCGCCCCAGGTGGCGGTGAAGACCGGCTGGGTGTCGGGCCACGACGAGTCGGCGTGCGGGTAGTCGCTCTCCACCATGATGTGGTCGACGCCGATGATGTCGCGCTGGCTCACCGCGGACGGGTCGTCGATGGAGCAGTACCAGAAGTTGCGCCGCAGCACCTCGCTCGGCAGCAGGGTGGACGGCCAGGCGTTGCTCTCGCTGCCCGAGGCCGAGTGGGAGAGGACGTAGTCGGCCCGGTCCATCAGCATGGGCACCCAGCCGATGCCGCCTTCGGACATGGCGATGTCCAGGTCGGGGAAGCGCAGCGGCACCCCCGACCACAGCCACTCCCCGGCCGCCACCAGCGCGTTGACCGGGAAGAGCGTCGGGAGGAGCTCGAACGGCGGGTCGGGGGAGGGGAGGGGGGCCCAGGACGACGCGCCGGTGTGCAGGCAGACCACGGTGCCCGTCTCCTCACAGGCGGCGAAGAAGGGGTCCCACGCGCCGCTGAAAATCGACGGCAGGCCGAGTTGGGCCGGGAACTCGGGGAAGCTCACCGCTTTGAACCCGCGTGCCGCGTTCTTCGCCACCTCGGCCGCCGCCACCTCGACGTCGGTCAGATAGGGGAGCTGCAACGGGATGATGCGGTCGGGATGGCGACCGGCCCACACCTCGTGGTGCCAGTCGTTGAAGGCGCGCAGACAGGCCAGGCCGAGCGCCTGGTCCCGGGCCCGCGAGTACACGGCGCCGCAGAAGCCCGACACCAGCGAGGGGAAGCAGAGCGAGGCCCAGATACCGGCCCGGTCCATATCGGCGATGCGCTCGTCGATATCGAAGCACCCGGCCCGCATCTCGTCGAAGCGGGCCGGCTCCATGCTCCACTCCTGGCGCGGCCGGCCGACCACGGCGTTGAGCCCGACGTTGGGGTAGCGGTGCTCCTCGAAGATCCAGCACTGGGTACCCGACGCCTCCTCGACGACGCGCGGGGCCCCGCTCTGGAGCTTCGCCGGGAGGCGCCCCTCGAAGAGGTCCGGCGGTTCGATGAGGTGGTCGTCGACCGAGATGATCGGCACGGTGATGCGCCGCGGCTCGGGGTCGGGCAGGAGTGTGGCCGTCAGATCGGACCCCTGGGTTCCCACGAAGAGATGACACTATCGTCAGGCGACACGTCGAACCCCGGGGGGTCAGATGGCTCAGAAGGCGGAGGCGGCGACGGCGCGGATCGGTCTGGTGATTGACGGGACGATGGTGGCCGGCGAGGCCGGAAACTACCCGGTGACCAACCCCGCCCGCCCCGACGAGGTGGTGTTCGACGCGCCGGCCGCCTCGGGGCGCCAGCTCGACCAGGCGGTGGCGGCGGCACGACGCGCCTTCGCTGACTGGGCGGCCCGCAGCCTGGAGGACAGGGCGGCCGCGGTGACGGCGGCGGCGGCCAACGGGATGGCCGCGGTCGAAACGGACGACCTGGCCCGCCTGCTGACCCGCGAGCACGGGAAGGTGTACTGGGAAGCGGCTTTCGACGCCGGCACGATGGCGGGTATGGCGGCCGGCTTCGCGCCGCTGGTGGCGGGCGCGCTGGCGGGCCGGACCCACAACGTCGGGTCCACCGAGGTGGAGTGGGTTCCCCACGGGGTGGTCGCCGCCATCCTCCCCTTCAACTGGCCCGTCTCGGTCATGGCCAACAAGGTGCTCCCGGCGTTGCTGGCCGGCAACACCATCGTGGTCAAGGCCTCTCCCACCTGCCCGGGGACGACGTTGCTGGTGGCGGCGGCCATGGCCGCGTCGCTGCCCGCCGGCGTCCTCAACGTGGTGAACGGCCCCGACGCCGCGCTGGGGGCGGCCCTGGTGGGCCACCCGGGCGTCGACATGGTGAGTTTCACCGGCGGCGTCCCGACCGGGCAGGCCGTGATGTCCTCCGCCGCGGCCACGACTCGGCCGGTCGTCCTCGAACTGGGGGGCAACGACGCCGCCATCCTGGCGCCCGACGTCGTGGTCGACGAGGTCCTGGCGGGCCGGTTGTTCGACGCCGCCTTCGTGACCAGCGGGCAGGTCTGCATGGCGGTCAAGCGCCTCTACGTGCACCGCGACCGTTTCACCGAGACGGTCGCCGCCCTGACCGACCGCCTCTCGACCGAAGTGGTCGGTGACGGCCTGGCCGCCGACGTCACCATGGGGCCGGTCCACCTGCGGGCCTCGTTCGAGCGCGCCGAGGCGCTCATCGCCGAGGCCGAGCACCAGGGAGCGAAGGTGCACCGGCCGGGGCGGGTGCGCGCCGAGGATGCGGGCACGGGCGGCTACTTCGTCTCCCCGGCGCTGGTGGCGGCACCGCCGCCGGACGCCCGGATCGTGCGCGAGGAGCAGTTCGCCCCCGCCCTCCCGGTGCTGGCCTACGACTCGCTCGACGACGCGGTGGCCCGCGCCAACGACACGCCGTTCGGGCTGTGCGCCTCCATCTGGAGCGGCGATGCCGCATTGGCTCGCGGGGTGGCGCGCCGCCTGCAGGCCGGCACCGTCTTCGTCAACACCCACGGGCTGTCGGCCATCGACATGCAGGCCCCGATGGGCGGGTGGAAGCAGTCCGGTTTCGGGGTGGAGCTGGGCGCCGAGGGGATGCAGGCCTTCGCCCGCCAGCGGGTGGTGGTCACCCATCCGGGGACGGGCACGCCGGCGTGACCACGGCTATCCGCGGGGGGACGGTGGTCGACGGGACCGGTTCGCCCGCCCGGGAGGGTGACGTGCTGGTACGGGACGGGCGCGTGGCGGGGATCGGGCCGGGGCTCGGCGCCTCGGCCGACGAGGTGATCGACGCCACCGGCCTGCTGGTGGCCCCCGGCTTCGTCGACCTCCACACCCACTACGACGCCCAGCTCTTCTGGGACGCCAACGCCAGTCCCTCACCGTTGCACGGCGTGACGACCGTGGTGGGCGGCAACTGCGGCTTCTCGCTGGCCCCCAGCGGGCCCGATCACGTCGACTACATCTCCCGGATGCTGGCCCGGGTCGAGGGCATGCCCCTGGCTGCGCTGCAGGCCGGCCTGACGTGGGACTGGGAGTCGTTCGGGGACTGGCTGTCCCGCCTCGACGGCCGCATCGCCGTCAACGCCGGCTTCCTGGTCGGCCACTCCACCATGCGTCGACTGGTCATGGGCGAGGCGGCGGTGGGCGAGCGCGCCACCGAGGAACAGATCGCCGCCATGATGGGGATCGCCCACCAGAGCATGGACGCGGGCGCCCTCGGCTTCTCGACCTCGAGAGCGGGCTCCCACCGCGACCACGGCGGCGACCCCGTCCCGTCCAGGCACGCCAGCGGCGAGGAGATCCTGTCCCTCTCGTCGACCGTGCGTGACCACGCCGGCACGATCATGGAGATCGTCCCGACGGCGGAGTTCTACTTCACCGATGCCGACATCGACCTCATGACCGGCATGTCCCTGGCCGGCCGGCGCGCCGTCAACTGGAACCTGTTGGGCGTGCTCGGGGGCCACGAGAAGATGCGCAACAAGCTGGCCTCGGCCGATCACGCCCACCGGCACGGCGCCCGGGTGATCCCGTTGACGCTGCCCGATCCCCAGGCCATGCGCCTGTCGTTCGAGACCGGTTTCGTCTACGACATGCTCCCGGGGTGGGGAGAGGTCATGACGATGCCCCACGCGGAGCGGCT
>DASXZJ010000050.1:0-2797 GCA_036502025.1 Acidimicrobiales bacterium
AGCTCGGCTCCGTCAAGCGGGCCGGTGGCGTCCGGCAGGTCACCTACGGGGGCAAGGCGCTCTACTGGTTCTCACAGGACACCGCGCCCGGACAGGTGAACGGGAACGTGACCGATGCCTGGGGCACGTGGACCGACGTGACGGCCGGCCCGGTGGCCGCCGGTTCGGGCTCCGGCTCCAGCGCCGGTTCGGGCGGGGGCTCCGGCTCAGGCGGGGGCTCCGGCGGCGTGGCGTTCTAGCCGCCCAGCTCGCCGAATGCGGGGGTCGTCATGTCGCTAGTGGCTACACCCGTTCGTTCGCGAGCTCGGGTGCCCTCCGCCCCGAGGCGTTGTCGAGCGGACGGCCTGCTGTCCGTGCTGTCGTCACGGGTCTACCTTCCGGCGTGCACCATCCTCGCCGTGGCGGCGGTGCTTGTCGGGATCGGTTGGGCGTACCACTGGGGCGGCGCAGATTTCGGTGCCTCGATGGCCGGCCTTCGGGTCGTCGTCACCGGTCCCGCGACCCTCGCGACCCTCGCAGCTTTCCTCGTCGCTGAGCGGCTTCGACCGGCGCAGCGCCGGCCGTTCGTCGCCCGTGGCTATCGCCAGGACGTCCTCTACACGGTGTTGAACGCCACGCTCACCGTGCCGCTCGGAACTGCCCTCACCCTCTCCTTTGCGGTGGTCATCCACCGCTGGCTTCCCTGGATCGTGCTGGCGAGGATGGACGCGGTGCCCCGCTGGGTCGTTGTCGCGGTGATCGCCGTCGCGATGGACGGCTGCAACTGGTTGGCGCACCTCGCGAACCACCGGGTCCGGATGCTGTGGCGCTTCCACGAAGTGCACCACTCGCAAGAGGACATGAGCGTGCTGACGGTCTTCCGCACGCATCCGTTCATCCACGTGTCGTACCTCGTCGCCCTGGTCCCGGGGAGCGTGCTCATCGCCAACGGCTCGATGTCGACGACGATCCTGGTCGTCTACGCCGCCATCGTGGCGTTCGCGCACTCGAACACGAACCTCGGGTTCGGGGTGCTCGGGCGGGTCCTGGTCAGCCCGAACTACCACCGCATCCACCATCGGCTGGAGGGGGCTCAGGACGTCAACCTCGGGTTCGCGTTGACCGTCTGGGACCAGCTCTTCCACCGGGCCGTGTTCCCGACGGAGGAGACGATCCGGGCTGCGACCGGCCTGCCCGGGCGGCCGCTGGTCGTCGAGCAAGCGTCGCCCCGGCCACGCCACCTCCGGGTGTTCGCGGCACAGCTGGTGGCGCCGCTCCGTCCCGTGAGCGACATCGGAATGAGAGGAAGGCAGGAACAAGCATGGCGCATGAACAGCGTGTTGTCATCGGCGGGGTCGATACCCACAAAGACCTCCATGTCGCGGCCGTGATCGACCAACGGGGCAAGATCCTCGACACGGCTGAGTTCAAAGCGACGGCCAAGGGATATCGACTGCTGGCCGAATGGATGCGGGGCTACGGCGGGTTGGCCAAGGTGGGCGGCCTGAAGCGCCCTGGGTTTGATGGAGACTCGGCTGCTTTGGATTACGCGGCCGAGCTGGCCTCGTCCAAGCGACGGTAGTGGTTCTCTTCGAACTCTGCCGGCGGCACATAGGCGCAGGCCTCGTGCAGGCGTCGTTCATTCCACCAACTCACCCATGCGGCGGTGGTGAGCTCGACGTGCTCCATAGACCTCCAGGGTCCTCTCCGATGGATGAGCTCGGTCTTGTAGAGGCCGTTGACCGTCTCGGCCAAGGCAGTATCGAACGAGTCCCCCTTGGACCCCACCGAGGCCACGGCCCGTTCGTCGGCCAACCGATCGGTGTAGCGAATGGCCAGATATTGCACGCCCCTGTCGCTGTGATGGACCAGGTGGGAGAGATCGTCGCCCCGCCGGGTGAAGATCGCCATCTCCAAGGCGTCGAGCGCGAGATCGGTCCGCAGGCTCTTGGACACCCGCCAGCCGACGATCCGTCTCGAGAAGGCGTCGGTGATGAACGAGACGTAGCAGAACCCCGAGACCGTCCAGACGTAGGTGATGTCGGCCAGCCACAGGCGGTTGGGAGCGGTGGCGTTGAACTGGCGATCCACGAGGTCCGCGGGTCGTTCGGATAGATCTCCGGCGATGGTCGTGCGCTTGGCCCTGCCTCGTCGAGCGCCGTGGAGCCCGAGGTCGG
Source organism: Acidimicrobiales bacterium (assembly GCA_036502025.1). Classification (GTDB taxonomy): domain Bacteria; phylum Actinomycetota; class Acidimicrobiia; order Acidimicrobiales; family RAAP-2; genus Bog-473. The sequence continues at coordinate 2,157 of DASXZJ010000050.1, forward strand.
CCATGATCCGGCCCACCTGGTCCCGGCCGACATCCACGCCGTCGCGGCGCAGCTGGCGCCAGACCTTGCGCACGCCATAGACGCCAGAGTTCTCCTCATGGATCTTGGAGATCAGCGCCCCGAGCACCGCGTCGGTGCGCGAGCGGGCCGAGGGTGGTCGGGCCTTTCGGGCGTAGTAGGTGGACGGGGCGAACTGCAACACGCTGCAGATCGGCTCGACCCCGAACTCCTCTCGGTGGGCGTCGATGTAGCGCACTACCTGGTCGGGCGGTCGAGCTCCGCCGCGAACAAAGCCGACGCCGATTTGAGGATCGCATTGGCTCGCCTGAGCTCCCGGTTCTCCTTCTCGAGCTCGGCGATGCGCTTCTTCTCGTCGGTCGTCACTCCCTGGCGGTTGCCAGCGTCGATGTCCGCCTGATCGACCCGGTTGCGCAGCGTTTGCTCGCCGATGCCCAGCTGGCGGGCGATGCGAGCCACCACGCCCCATCGCTCACCGGTCTCGGCGATGGTCTCGGCGACCATCCGGACCGCCCGCTCACGCAGTTCGGGCGGATACCGCTTCTGCGGCGGCTTCTTGTCTCCCATGGCTCTCACTCTCCCAAGTTCGAGAGTCTCCAGGAAACCCAGGGCGCTTCATGGCG
>DASXZJ010000051.1:0-11924 GCA_036502025.1 Acidimicrobiales bacterium
GCCCAGCAGATCGCGGCACGCTCCGGGATCTCCATCCGCACCGTCTTCCGGCTCACCAGCGATGTGGACTCCCTCCACGCGGCCGCGGTCAGCCGGCAGGTCGAGCGCCTCGCCCCGCTCTACGTCGCCCTCGACGTCGAGGGGCGGCTGCCCGTCCGGATCAACGCCCTGGTCGAGAACCGAGCCTCCATCTTCGAGACGATCGCCCCGGTGCGCCGGGTGGCCGAGCGGCTGGCCGCGTCCTCGGCCACCATCGCCGACGGCCTGACCCGGAGCCACCAGCTGTTGCGGGCCCAGGTCCGCCAGGTATTCGCCACCGAGCTCGGACACCTGCCGAGCGGGCGCCGCCGCGACGTGCTCAACGCGGCCGACGTGGCCTCGAGCTGGGAAGCATGGGACCAGTTGCGCCGGCGGATGGGTCTGTCGCGGCTGGAGTCGGCGCGTGCCACGCGCGAGCTCCTCGGCGGGATCCTGCAGCCACACGAAACGCACTAGGAAAGGAAGGCATCCGATGGCCATCACCCCCACCAAGGAGCAGTTCGGTACGTTCGCCCAGGGGAGGCGCGACGGCGAGGTCGTCATGATCAATCTGTTGCACTTCGCCCGCGACGAAGCCGGTGGCGCCGACACGGGCAAGGACGCCTACGGGGACTACAGCGACGCCGTCCTCCAGATGGTGGCCGCCCGCGGCGGCCGGGTGGTTTGGATGGGGCGACCCGAGCAGGTGCTGATCGGCGACGAATCCGACGGGTGGGACCTGGCGGTGCTGGTCTCCTATCCGAACCGCGCCGCCTTCATCGACATGGTGACCTCGCCGCACTACAAGGAGGCGCATACGCACCGGGAGCAGGGACTCGACCGGACGGTGCTGCTGGCCTGCCAGCCCCTGCCGATCGGGGGGCCGGCCGGTGCCTGAGCACAGGGCGGGCCGCAACATCCTCTTCATCACCAGCGACCAGCAGCGCTTCGACAGCCTCGGCTGCAACGGCGGCACGGTGGCCCGCACCCCGGTCATCGACCAATTGGCGGCCGAAGGGCTGAACTATCGGCGCGCCTACAACCAGAACACGGTGTGCATGCCGGCCCGGTCGACCATGTTGACGGGCCAGTACGTGCGTACGCACGGCGTGGTGTCCAACGGCATCGCCCTGCCGACCGATGCCCCCTCGATTGCCGCCTACCTGGCCGAGAAGGGTGGCTACCGTACGGCCCTGCTCGGTAAGGCCCACTTCGAGCCGGGGTTCGATCCCAAGCTGGCGTTCGAGGAGAACGCCCGCGTGGCGCGGGGCGATACCGGTCCGTGGCGCGGCTTCGAACGCTCGGTGCAGGCCATGCACGCGGCGGCCTGGGGGAAGCACCCGATCGCGCACTACGGCCGATGGCTGGCCGAGCACCACCCCGAACATCTGCACAGCTTCGCCGGGTTGCTGCAGGCGGAGCCGGGGGGTGACACCCTGGCCCCCGAGACCAAGAACAACCCGATCCCGCGGGAGTGGTACCACACCGACTGGGTGGCCGACCTGACGGTCGAATGGCTCAACTCCGTCGGTCAGGACGAGCCCTGGTTCTGCTGGATGTCCTTTCCCGACCCGCACCACCCGTGGGACCCGCCGGCCTCCGAGCTCGACCGGGTGCCCTGGCGCGACCTCGACCTGCCCGCCGGCCACCCGGGGTCCGACGACGAGATCCGGGCCGTGCTGTCCCGCAAGCCGGCGCACTGGCTGGCCTACTGGGAGGGGCGCTTCTCCAACATGGAGGGCGGTCCGGCCGGATTCGTGCCCTCCAGCCTCTCGCACGATCAGCTCCGCGAGATCAACGCCAAGGTGCACGTCATGAACGAGTTGATCGACGAGGCCTGCGGGAGGGTGATCGAGACCATCGCCGCCCGCTCGTGGTTGGAGAACACCGACATCGTCTTCACCACCGACCACGGAGAGCTCCAGGGCGACTTCGGCCTCCTCTACAAGGGCCCGTTTCACACTGATGCCCTGATGCGGCTGCCCTTCGTCTGGCGCCCGGCCCCGTCGGCCGGCGTTCCGGCCGCGGTCGTCAACGTGCCGGTAGGCCAGGTCGACCTGGCCCCGACGTTCTGTGCCATCGCCGGGATCGAGCCGGCCGAGTGGATGGAGGGCAGTGCCCTCCCCACCACCGACGGTGAGGCGGGTCGGGAGCGAATGTTGTGCGAATGGGACAGCCAGTTCCCCGGCTACGGCATGCATCTCCGCTCCGTCTATCGCGACGGGTGGCTGTGCACGGTGTACGAGCCGTCGACCGCCGGCCAGCCCAACGGCCTCGAAGAGGTCTGGGGCGACGACGTCCTCAAGCCCTGCGCGGTCGTGTACGAAGCGACCAGCTCGGGCCCCGGCGGTGTGGCCATCGCCACCGGTGAGCTGTACAACGTCGAGGACGATCCGTACCAGTGGGACAACAAATGGGACGACCCAGGAGTGCGGTCGCGGCGCGACGATCTGGTGGCCGACCTCTACGACAGCCTTCCCCCCACGGCCCGGAGCCTCAAGGTCGTCGCACCCGCCTGAGCGCGCCGGCGGGCCGCCGGGTGGGGCGGGCAGAATGACGGGGTGACCGACGTGGAGGCGATGCTCACCGAAGCGGTCCGCCGCCGAGGGCTGGGCGGGGTGGGGGTCGCCATCGTGCGAAAGGGGCGGCGACCCGAGTTCACCACGGTCGGCCTGGCCGATCCGGTCGCCGGACGGCCGATCAGCCCGGACACGGTCTTCCGAATCGCGTCCATCACCAAGACGATGACCGCCATCGGCGTGCTGCAGCTCAGGGACGAAGGTCTCTTCGACCTCGATGACCCGGTGAACAACTACCTCAAGAGATTGACGGTGGCGCCTCCTCGGGGCGGGCCGGAGGTGACGTTCCGCCATCTGCTCACCCACACGGCAGGCATCGGCGAGATGCCCAGCGCGTCCGACCTGCCGCGACGCCCGGTGTGGGGGTTGGGACCTCCGGGCACAGCGGCCGCGGATCTGCCCGCGCTCTACCGGGGCACACTCCGGGCCGAGGTGCGGGCGGGCTCGAAATGGGCGTACGCCAATCACGGCTTCGCCCTGCTCGGCCAACTGGTCGAGGACATCAGCGGCCAACCTCTGGCCGAGTACATGCAGGAGAAGGTGTTCGGCCCCCTCAAGATGTCGAGCACTGAGTACCGGCGCACCGATCGCACCGCCGGGCAGGTGGCGACGGGGACCCATTGGATCCTCGGTCGCTTCCGCACCGTCAGGGACTACGACCTCACCATCTTCGGGGCGGGCGCGGTGCTGTCCTCCCTGAACGACATGGCCGCGTACGCGGCCTGGCTCTCCAAGGGCCCGACGAGCCGGGCCGCTGGTGTGCTCAAGGCCGCCACGCTGAACGAGATGATGACGCTGCAGCACACCATCGATCCCCGGCTCCCCGGCCTGGGCCTGGCCTTCTTCCTCAACCAATTCGGCGAACACCGGGTCGCCGGGCATGACGGCAATATTCCCGGGTTCGCCTCTGCACTGCTGGTGGCACCCGATGACGGCGTGGGCGTCGTGGTGTTGACCAACACGGCCAGCTTGTTCGGCGCCAACCTGCTGGCGGCGCGGTTGCTCCGATCCCTGCTCGGTGTCCCCGAACCGGCGAGCGCCCTCCCGCAGGCCGACCTGGCCAGTTCGCCCCACCTGTGGTCCGAGCTCGAGAGTGCCTACGCACCCGCACCAGGGTTCCTGACCAACCTGCGCTCCTGGCAGATGCTCGGCGGTGAGGTGCAGGTCGTGATCAAGCAGCGCCACCTGACGCTTCAGGCGCTCTCGCCGTTTCGCCAGGTGCGCCGGGGGCTCGAGCTGCACCCGACCGACGCCGATGACCCGCTGCGCTTCGCCTTCGAGATGGACGGTCTGGTCGTGGCGGTGGCCTTCGAGCGGTCGGGGAGCGGGGACGTCGACCGATTGGTCATCGGGCGCCCGGTCAACGGCACCTTTCACCGCCGTCCGCCCTGGCGCAGCTCGCGGCGCCGGCTGAGGGCCGCCGCCGGCATCGCCGCCCTCGCGCTGCACCGAACCCATCGGCGGAGGCGCCGGGCGGCCAGCTGATCAGCCGGGGCAGGGGCTGGCCTCACCGATGATTTGTGCCACCGTGCTCCGTCTCTCCTACCGATGACTAGCGAGGAGGATTCGCAACGTGTCTAAATCGGTGCTCTACATGTCGATGTCACTTGACGGCTACATCGCCGGCCCGAATGATGTACCGGGCAACCCCGGCGGGGACGACTTCATGCGGCTGCACGAGTGGTACGGATTTTCCTCGGATGCCGCCCCGACCGCGGCGACCCTCGATTCATCGGGGATCGGCGCGCAGTTCCTGAACGAGGGCAATGAGACGGGCGCTGTCCTCGCCGGTCGCAACACAGTGGAACAGGTCGATCACTGGGGCGGTGACCACCACAACGGCGTGCCGATCTTCGTGGCCAGTCACCGGCCGGCGGGTCCTTCGGTCTCGAAGTACCCGCTGGTGACGTATGTCACCGATGGCATCGTCAGCGCCATGGCACAGGCCAAGGCAGCCGCGGGTGAGCGAAACGTGCTGGTCCATGGTGCGTACACAGCCCAGGCGGCGATCGAGGCGAATGTGCTCGATGAGTTGCAGATTCATCAGGTCCCGGTGCTCTTCGGTGACGGCCGCCGAATGTTCGACGTCCTACCGAGAAGGGTCGAATTGGAAATTGTTCGAGTGATCGACACCCCGGATGCCACGCACATCCGCTACCGCATTGTCTCGTAACCCCGTGGACTGATCAGCGCGAGGGTGACGTCCCACTCGAGCCTGGGTATGGATTGGGATAGCGGTACATCTCAACCGGCACGGGAGGCAAAGGCAATGGCGACGGGCCTTGACCAGCGGACCAGCTTTACGTACACGACGTACATCCAGGCCACGCCCGAGCGGGTCTGGCGGGGACTCACCGACCCTGCGTTCACCCGACGCTACTGGCGGCACCAAAGAGCCGGTGAGAAGACCTTCCGTTCGGACTGGAAGAAAGGCTCGACCTACGACATGGCGCACGATGAGGTCGGGCTCGTCGTGAGCGACCCCGAACAGGTGATCCTCGAGTCCGATCCATTCCTGAGACTGGCCTACACCTGGCACACCTTCACCCCCGAGTGGGTGGCCGAGGTCGGCATGGACGAAGCCACCGCCGACGCCTGGCGCGCTGAGCCCCGCTCGAAGGTGGCCTTCGACATCGAGGACGTTGGGCACAGCGTCGTGAAGCTGACGGTTGTCCACGACGGCTTCGAGCCCGGAAGCGAAGTCCTCCAAGGTATTTCCGAAGGCTGGCCGGCTGTTCTCTCCAGTCTCAAGAGTCTCCTCGAGACGGGGTTGACCCTGCGGACCTCCTAGGTGGCTCCAAACGCAGCCAAGGCACCAGAGCCGTCCTCTGCATCCCGGGGCAGACTGCCAGCCGTGCGGGACGAGATCAGCCTCGAACAGAGCAAGCTGCACGCCGATGTGGAGGTGGTCCGCCGCTACGGAGAGGCTCACCCAGAAGCATGGGTAGAGGTTCTCTTTGAGAACGAACCGACGGTTCGCATCGTCGCCCTCTTTGCGGGAGACGACCTCAGTATCCACGAACGCGCACTGCGTCTTCTTGTTGCACACCCGGATCGTCTAGCCCGGATGTTTCATCAGGAACTGGTTTGACCCTCGACTGACTCCCAATTGCGCGTGTAGACGGCGTTGACGCGTGGATCGAGAACGAGGACACCCGAATCGGTCTTGGCGACCAATTGTTGGCATCAAAAATGACCTGGTCGTCCGATCTGAGGGCGTCAGTGAGCGCCACGTCGAGCAGGACACGGCCGGGGTCATGGCGTCGACTCCGCCGCACCGTTGGGGCCAGCGCCTCGCTCAGTGCACTGGTCAGCCCAAGGAAATCGGCCATGTCGGCCAGCAATCGGGTGCCCGCATGGGCGGCAATGCCCTTGCCGTCGGCGGTCACGGACAACGGGGGGCGAGTGTGATTACGCTTCACCTTGGAAGTGCCCTTCTCTCGGGGGTTATTTGATGCTTCGCAACACCAAGTTTCCCAGAGAAGAAGGGCTTTTCCGCGTCTATCCGCCCGTGTTCACGCTGGCTTCATGAAACGTGCGGGCTAGTGGCGCGACTTTCACCGTGGCCCCGGGCCCGATTGGAGGAGATCCGCTTGGAGATCCGGGAGATGGCGACCTCCTCCGATCCCGGACTCTTCAGCGGATGGGGCACTGGTCGGGGCAGGGTGAACGTCAAGCTCCGAGCCGATGGCGCGGACATCGCCGCGCAGCTCAGCGAGCGCTATGGCGATGCGGTCGATCTCACGGTGGGATTCCTTCATTTCCCTGATTGTGTGTATCTGGACTCACCGGGACTGCTAATGGCTGACCGCCCCCAACCGGTGTTCATGCCGCTGCCCGACGAGCTGCACCTGGCCGTCGATGAGATCTTGGAGGTGAAGGCGGGAGGGAATCTCCACACCACTATCCGGCTGCTCAACGAGGGGAAGCAAGACGTAGTCGTTCGTACCAACGGTGGGATCACGGCGGCTGTCGTGGATCCCAAGACCAATGAGACCGTCGGCGGATACGCAGGGGCGCAGCCCATGCCTCTGGTTCGGTTTCGTGCGCCAGCAGGCGGGTCGGTCGAAATCCCACTGCTCATCGGTACCGCTTCAACCCTGCCAGGCCGGGGCTACGCCGTTCCGCCAGGTCAATGGGCTATCGAGATCATCCTTGGGCTCGGAGCCCATGGGGCTTTTCGAGCACCGCTCATCCCGCTGGCTGTTGTCGCCTGACGGCATACAAATAAGGGGCCCGAGGGCAGCAGTGCGTTGCTCTTCGTCGGCGCATCGGAGAACTCGGCAGTTCGCTCTCCCTATTGCCGAGTTCTACTGTCTGCGCCATGTCTCAGCTAACCCAGCGCCTGCGCACTCGGGTGTCCCGGCTCATTGGATCCGAGCCACCAGGCCAGGCGCCGCCCCCGTGGGCCGACGTGACGCCGCGGGTCTTTCCGGCGCTGAGCGAGCACACTCGGCGCTACGCCGACCAGCTCGGCCCCCAGGACCTCACTCCCTATGAATTCCGGGTGTTCTCACAAAATGGCGAGGATGGGATCATCTCGGAGATTCTCAGTCGAATCGGCATCGGTCCCCGTTGGTTCGCCGAGTTCGGGATCGGCTCGGGCCATCAGGGCAACTGTGTGCTGCTGGCCGATGTCTACGGCTGGAACGGGCTGTTCTGCGAACTCGACCACCAGGCCTTCACGCAGCTTGCGGCGAAGTACCAGCACAATCCCCGGGTCCAGACCGATTGTGTGGCCATCCAGCCTGACAACGTTGAAGCTGTCTTCGAGCGTCATGGGGTAGACCCCGAACTCGACGTGCTCTCCATCGACGTCGACACCATCGACTTCTGGATCTGGAAGGCGATCGACCGGTTCCGGCCGCGCCTCGTCATCGTCGAATACAACGCCTCGTTGAGCCCGGACCGGGCCCAGGTCTTCCCAAATGATCCATCGGCCCGCTGGGACGAGACCGTGTACTACGGCTCGTCACTCGGGGCGTTTCGCCTCCTGGGTCGGCAGAAAGGCTACGACCTGGTGCACACGGATCTGCTCGGCATCAACGCCTTCTTTGTGCGACATGACCTCGCCGACCGGGTGGGCATCACCGCGCCACCGATCCGGCCACTCAACTTCGGGCTCACGGGCGGCTCCATGCCGATCGATCCGCTCGGGCGGGCCTGGATCGATTGGCCCGATGGTGACCCGAGCTGACCGACTCACACGGGCCCGAGCCGCTCGCCGAGCAGGTCGAGCAGGGCGCGGAAATCACTCGGGGGAATGGAGGTAGGCCTCGGTCAGCCAGCCGCGTAGCTCGTCGTCGAAGTCCTCGGGGCGGCGGAGATTGGCCACATGGAAGTAGCTGCCCCCGTACCGCTGCACCTTCCTGGTGATGGTCGGGTGGCGCACCGGCCGCGGCAGGGAGAACGAGAGCGCGGTCCACTGCCGCATCGGGCGCAGCTCGGCGAAGGAGCGGGCCCGCTTGAGGAAGATGCCGACCGAGACGGGCTCGACGTGGACCGGGCCGACGGTACCGAGATGCCGCATCACCGCCTCGAAGATCGGTCGCTCATGGGGCGGGCCGGTGGAGAAGTACTCCTCGAGCGACATGGCCGGGGCGCACTCGTGCGATTGGCGCGCCCGGCCGAACTGACGGCGGCACTTGGGGCAGACCCAGGCAGCCACGGTGCGACTTGACCCGGTGGGCGGCTAGCCGAGCCCGGGCCGCGCCGCCGCGATGAAGCGCGCCGGATCCTCGACCATGGGGTAGTGCCCGACACCCTCGAGGCGCACCACGGTGGCGTCGGGCCGGGCGGCCAGCAGCGTGTCGACCATGGAAGGGACGGCGATCGGGTCGTCGAGCCCCCAGACGATATGGAGCGGCGAGGGGTCCGACTCGATCGCGCCGGTGAAGCGGCGCTCGTTCTGACGCCGCTCCTCGATGTAGCGGATCAACCGGGTCAGCACCAGGTGCCCGTCGTCGCGCATGATCTGCTCGACGGTGGGCGGCAACGGGTCCTCACGCGACCCGGCCGGGGGCAGGGACACCGCCGGGCTGTAGGTGTCGCGCAGGCTCTTGGTCAGCGAGGCCGCGTCGACCGGGATCCCCGCCGGCAGCTTCTCGTCGGGCAAACTGAGCAGCAACTGCTGGCCGTCGGTCAGGTGGGCCTGCTCGATGTAGATGCTGCCGTTGGTGATCACCCGCCGGACCACCTCGACCGGCCACGCCCCCTCGGCACGGCGGGCCAGGAGCTCGCCGCCGACGGTGTCGCCCACGTCGTGGGTGAGCAGGGCCAGGCGGGTGAGGCCGAGCTCGGCCACGAAGGCCGCGGCCAGGTCGGCCTGCAGCGCCAGGCTGTAGGGCTGATCCGGCTTGTCCGAGAGGCCGTAGCCGAGGCCGTCGAGCATGAGCACCCGACGGCCGGCCCGTAGGGCGTCGAGGACGGCGGCGAAGTCGAACGAGGAGGTGGGGAACCCGTGCAGGATCAGGAGGGGCTCGTGGACCTCGGGACCGATGGACGGCGCGTCAATGGTGAAGACACGGTGCCCGCCCAGCTCGCGGTGCCGCCCGATGGCTTCCCACCCGGTAGTTGTGGTGATGGTCATGTGCCCGACAACTTTGCCACGACCGGACCCAGGGCCTCCCAGCTGTCGGCCTCGATGGACCAATAGGAGATCCCATACTCGGCCCGCCGCCACTCCAGTTCCTCGATCATCTCATCGAGCGTGCCCAGCAGGGCCAGCGGGACGTGCCGGGCGTCCGCCGCGCTGATCCCGAAATGCGGTGCCATGGCCTCGACGACGCCCTCGGCGTCGTCGGTGATCATGACGAAGCCGATCAGCGCGTTCAGCTCCAGATCGTCGAAGCGCGAGCCGGCCGCCTCCTTGACCCAGGCCACCTTCTCGCGGGTCCGCTCGGGCGACGCGTTGGGCGCGGTCTCGGCGCCACCCGTGCCCTCGCGCAGGTTGACGTTGATGCTGACGATGTCGGCGTGCCGGGCGGCGAACGACAGCACCCGCTTGCCCCCGCCCCCGATGATCAAGGGAGGGCCGGGTTGTTGCACCGGCCGCGGCAGCAGCGAGTGTTGGTGAACGTGGTAGTAGGTGCCGTCGAAGGAGAACGGGCCGGCGGTGCGCAGGAGACCCTGCAAGACCACCACCGCCTCTTCGAAGCGCTCCACCCGGACCCGGGGCGTGTCGTAGGTCAGTCCGGCCTCGGCGTAGTCGGTCTTCATCCAGCCGGCCCCGAGGCTGAGCTCGAAGCGACCCTCGCTCAGCAGGTCCAGGGTGGCCGCCTCCTTGGCCAGAACGACCGGATGCCGGTAGTCGTTGCCGAAGACGAGGGAGCCCAGGCGCAGGGTCGAGGTGGCCGCGGCGGCGGCGGCCAGCGCGGGCACCGGGGCCAGCTGGTCACCGAAGTGATCGGGCATCAGGAGGGTCGAGTAGCCGAGGTCCTCGGCCCGGCGCGCCTGCTCCGCCCAGGAGCGCGCCGTCGGCTCGGTCCCTCTGCTGAGCTGCGCGGCGAAGCGGAACCGATGGTCGTGCGGCATGGCGCCATCGTGCCCCATCGCGCGCCGGTCGTGCTCATCGGGAGCGATCATTTGTAGGCTCGGGCGGCCGGGCTGATCGCCCGGTTCCGCTCGTGGAAAGTGGCCAACCTGGTGGTGCGGGCTGCCACCCCGGATGGGGCGGCGACGGTCGCCTTCCTGACCTGGCTGTTGGGCCCGTCGGCGTCAGGCGATGTCGGTGGCGCCGCGGTCTGGTACCGCGTGTCCTACCGGACTCCGGGCCGCGTGAGGGTCTAGTCGCAGCAGGAGTCACGCCAGCCGCAGCTGGCGCAGCGGAAGTGGGCGTGCTCGGGGCGCAGCTCCCCGGCGCACTGCGGGCACTCCTCGAAGGTCCCGAGCGGCGAACGGCGACAGAACGGGTTGACGTTCGGGCCGACGACCTGGAATTCCGACATGCGACGAAGGGTAATCCCGGGCGTCCTCGCCGACGCGCATGGTGGGGGCGAGGTCGACTAGAAGAAGCTGAACTTCGGCACGCCCGAGTCGATGCCCTTGAACAGTTCACCCTTGGCGGCGATCAGTTCCTGCGGGGTCCAGGCGGCGTCCCGCGTCACTTGGCCCACCGGCTGGAAGGCACTCATGGCGTAGATGTTGCCGCCGAAGACCACGAAGATCTGTCCGTTGATGTCGGCCGACTCCGGCGCGGCTAGGAAGGTGACCAGGTTGGCGATGTTCTTGGGGTCCCAGGCGTCGAAGGCGCCCTCCTCCTTCTTGGCCATTTCGCCGAAGAGATTCTCGGTCATGCGGGTGCGGGCCCGCGGGGCGATGGCGTTCGAGGTGATGCCGTAGCGGCCGAGCTCGCGGGCCAGGATCCAAGTCAACGCGGCGATGCCCGCCTTGGCGGCGCCGTAGTTGGCCTGCCCGGCGTTGCCGTAGAGGCCGGCCTCGGAGGACGTGTTGATGATGCGGCCAGTCACCTCTTCGCCGGCCTTGGCCTTGTTGCGCCAGTAGACCGCGGCGAAATGAGTGGGGGCGAAGTGTCCCTTGAGGTGGACGCGGATGACGTCGTCCCAGTCGGACTCATCCATGTTGAAGGACATCTTGTCGCGCAGGATGCCGGCGTTGTTGACCAGGATGTCGAGCCCACCAAAGGTATCGACGGCCTGGTCGACCACGTTCTTGCCGCCGTCCCACGAGCTGATGTCGTCGCCGTTGACGGCGGCGTCGCCGCCGTTGGACTTGATCTGGTCGACCGTGTCCTGAGCCGGGTGTTCGCCGGCCGCCGTATCGGTCAGTGGCCCGGCGTAGTCATTGACGATGACCTTGGCTCCCTCGCCGGCCAGCATGAGCGCCTCTTCGCGTCCGATGCCCCGTCCGGCTCCCGTGACGATGGCAACTTTGCCGTCTAACAATCCCATGTGCTTCCTCTTTCTCGAAATTCTCGAACGCGGATCCGGCGCGCCAGGTGTCGCGCGGCGCGAGCAGCATTGCCGATCGGGCAGCTCAGGGGCAAAACCGGTCCAGGGCGGCGGCGGTCACTTCGGTGATCAAGGCGGCGGTGTCGCCCCGGGCCCGGGCCACCCCGAACCGCTCGCTCAGGCTGACGATCTCGAGGCCCGCCGGCGGGGACTTGAGCAGGGCCCGGTCGGCGCCGCCGGCCACGCACAGGACCGGGCAGTGCCCGGCGGCCAGGGCCAGGACGCCGCCCGGGACCTTGCCGTGGAACGAGGGCGGATCGACGTGGCCCTCGCCCGTGACCACCAGGTCGGCGTGGCCAATGCGGGCCGGCAGGCCGACCAATTGGGCCACCAGGTCGAAGCCGGGGGCGATCCGCGC
>DASXZJ010000052.1:0-22923 GCA_036502025.1 Acidimicrobiales bacterium
TAGATCTCGGTGGTGAGCGAGTTGAACCCGAGGATCTCGAACGCGCCGAACTCGGCCAGCACCACCAGACCGACCAGGACCGATCCCCCGAGAATGGCCAGGCGGGCCTGTCCGACGGTGACCCGCCAGAACGTGGCCAGCCGCCCCAGCCCAAGGCTGCGGGCCACCTCCTCCTGAGCCGGATCGGCGTTGCGCAGGCTGGCCGCCACCGGTAGGTAGACGAGCGGGTAGACGGCCAGCGTCATGACCAGCACGGCGGCCCAGAAACCCCGGAAGGCCGGGAAGAGGCCGTGCCACCCGAAGCTGACCACGAAGTCGGGGATGCCGAGCGGGATCACGACCACCACGGCCCAGAACTTCCGGCCGGGCAGGTCGGTGCGCTCAATGAACCACGCCGCCAGCGTGCCGATCACCGCGCAGAGCGCGGTCACCACCACGACCAGGCTGACCGAGCTCCACAGCAGGTGGCCCGTGAGGTTCCGGAACAGGAGGTTGTGGAGGGTCGAGCCACCCACCTGGACGGCCTGGACGACGAGGAAGACCAGGGGCAGGACGACGGCGATCGACACCACCACGGCCAGCGCGGTGAGCAGGGGTGGCAGATGGCGGCGGTGGGCGCGCCGACCCCGACGCGAGAGCGGGTGCCGCGCCACGGGAGGGACCAGGGGCTCGGGCTCCCGGGTGGTCGGCGTGACCGTGCTCACCCCGGCCTCACAGCAGTTGGGCCTCCTGCAGCAGCTTGACGGCCTCGGCCCCGGTCCCCAACTGGGCGATCGTGATGGAGTCGGGCTGGAGCTGGTTGAAGGGCGTCTCGGGCTTGGCCGTCGTCACCCCGGACGCGATCGGGTACTCGAAGCTGTCGCTGTGGGCGATGATCTCCTGGCCCGCCTTGGACGTCAGGAAGGCCAGGAATTTCTGGGCGGCCGCCTGGTGGCTGGAGGACTTGAGCACGGCGGCGCCCGAGACGTCGATGACATACCCCACATCATGGGGAGCGAAGGTGGCGATGGCCGAGTGCAGTCCGCCGGGGCCGACCTCGGCCCCCTGCCGGTACCAGTAGTACTGGTTGATGATGCCCATTGCGACCTGGCCCTTGTTGACCTCGTCGGTCAGCGTCTCGTTGTCGGGGTAGGTATGGGCGCCCGCATTGGCCTTGACCGCATCGAGCCACTGCAGGGCCGCGGCGTCGCCGTGGGTCCGCGCGATGGAGGTCACGATCGGTTGGAAGTCGGTCTCGCCGGGCGCGAGGCCGATCTTCCCCTTCCACTTCGGGTCGGCCAGTTCCATGGCCGAGGTCGGGAGCTGGGCGGCCGTGAGGAGCGAGGTGTTGTAGACCATCACGCTCACCCGGGCCGAGACCCCCACCCACCGGCCGTCGGGCGAGTCGTAGGTCGACGGCGTCTTGGCCAGGGTCGACCGGTCGACCGGAGCCAGCAGCCCCTTGGAGGACAGGTACTGCAGCGGCGGAGAGTTCTCGGTAAAGAAGACGTCGGCCGGCGAGTGGGAGCCCTCGGTGACGATCTGATCCGAGAGGACATCCTCGTCGTCGGAACGGAGGTTGACCGAGATCCCCGTCTGCTTCTTGAAGGCGGCGATCAGCGATTGGGTGGTCTGCACGTGCTGCCCGCTGTAGATCGTGAGGCTGTCTCCCCCGCCACCCGAGGACCCTCCCCCGCCACAGGCGCTGAGCCCGACCGCCCCGAGGGCAAGGGCGCTCCCGAGCAACCAGGCCGATCGACGACGCCCCGACCTGATTCCGTTGCCCATGGCCTGTTTGCTCCCATCCAGAAAGTTAGGTCACCCTAACTTACGTGGGACGGGAAGGGGCGTCAAGCCTGACGGTGGTGTCAGTGCGGTGCGCCGGCCAGGATGTTCGCCCCACCGGGTGGGTCGGCCCGGTCAGTCCTCCCGGGTCCCCGACCAGCCGAAGTCGGCCCGCCCCTCGGTTGGGCTCGACGGCTCGGCATGGAAGCGCAAGGGGATCCGGCCCGCCTGGCGAGCCAGGTAGCCCGCCTCGGTGGCCAACCGCATGGCCCGGGCCATGGCGGCGGGGTCGTGGGCCCGGTTGACCGCGGTGGCCACCAGCACCCCGTCGCACCCGAGTTCCATGGCCAGGGCGGCGTCCGAGGCGGTCCCCACCCCGGCGTCGAGGATGACCGGCACCTCCACCGCCTCGCGTAGGAGGGCGAGGTTGTGCGGATTGCGGATGCCGAGGCCGCTCCCGATGGGCGAACCGAGCGGCATCACGGCGGCACACCCCACCTGCTGGAGGCGGAAGGCCAGGACCGGGTCGTCGGTGGTGTACGGCAGGACGACGAAGCCGTCGTCGGCCAGCTGCTCGGCCGCGCCCAGCAGCTCGACCGCGTCGGGCAGGAGGGTGCGGTCGTCGCCGATGACCTCGAGCTTCACCCAGTCGGTTTCGAAGGCCTCGCGGGCCAGCTTGGCCGTCAGGACCGCTTCACTGGCGGTGGCACAGCCGGCGGTATTGGGCAGGACCCGCACGCCGACCTCGGCCAACAGGCCGAGCAGCGAGCCCCGGCGGGAGGGCTCGATCCGCCGCACGGCCACGGTCGCCATCGCCGCCGCCGACTCGACGAGGGCCGCGCGCAGGGCCCGCAGGCTGGTCATCCCGCCCGTGCCGAGGAGCAGGCGGGAGGAGAGCGCCTCGCCGGCAATGCACAGCGGCGCGGCGGCGGCCGACCCGGGGCCGGTCCCGGGCTCGGACCTCGATGATGGCAGGTCAGCGGGCATCAGCATCGACGTTACCTCCGCCCCATCGGTTCTTTGACCGTCGGGGCGATCGCTATGTTGGGCGTGTGCCGGGCCCGCCTCGTCCATCCGAAGGGACACCGCCGGTCGCCCTCACCATCGCCGGCTCGGACTCGGGCGGCGGGGCCGGGGCCCAGGCGGACCTCAAGACATTCGCCGCCCACCGAGTGCACGGCACCTCGGCGCTCACGGCCGTCACGGCGCAGAACACGGCGGCGGTGCGCGGCGTGGTGGCCCTCGAGGCCGGGTTCGTGCGCCTCCAGGTCGAGACGGTCCTCGACGACCTCGAGGTGCGCAGCGTCAAGACCGGCATGCTGGCCACGCCGGACATGGTCGAGATGGTGGCCGACCTGGCCGCCGCCGGCCGCCTGCCCCAGCTGGTGGTGGACCCGGTCCTGGTCTCGACCAGCGGGCAGGCCCTCATGGACCCCGACGGGGTCAAGGCCTACCTGGTCCGGCTCCTCCCCCACGCCCTCGTGGTCACCCCGAACCTCCGGGAGGCGGCCGCCCTGACCGGGACCGACGTCGCCGCCCTGCGCTCGGTCGATGCGATGGCCGCCGCCGCCGTGCAGATCAAGGCCACCGGCGCCCGCTACGTCGTGGTCAAGGGTGGCCATCTCGCCGACGCCGCCCACGATGTCGTGGCCGGCCCCGACGGGATCACCGTCCTCGAGGGGGTGAGAGTGGCCACCGGCAACGACCATGGCACGGGCTGCTCGCTCTCGGCGGCCATCGCGGCCCACCTGGCGCACGGCGCCACGGTGCCCGATGCCATCCGTGGGAGCAAGGCCTTCGTGGCCCGGGGCCTGAGTGGTGCCGCCGGCTGGCAACTGGGGGCAGGGCACGGCCCGATCGACCATTTCGGGTGGTCGGGCTCAACCTAAGGTGGTTGGGCCATGATCCCGCCCGCCAGCAGGTGCACCCGGCGCCAGCCCCGAGGTCGATGAATTGACCGACGCCGCCGCCAACCGGGGCGAGCCCGTGCGCCCACCGATGGGGCGGGGCTTCAGCATGCGGGCCGCCATGATTGTGCCCGGGCTGGGTGTCCTGATCCTCGGTGTGTTCATCGGCGCCGGCTTCCTCACCTCGAACCCCGTACAGGCCCCGGACAAGTCGACCGCCTCGGCCACGGTGGCGGGGACCTCGTTGCGGGCCCTACCGGCCCTCACCGACCTGAAGGCAATCACCCTCTCGGGCGAGCCGCCCGGCAACATCCTCAATTCGGTGTCGGTGCCCCAGGGCGCCACCCTCCTGTCGCACCAGGACAACAGCGCCGCCGCCGACCAGTTCGACGCGCAGATCGGGCTGAAGTCGGACGCGTCGCAGGGCGCGCTCGACACCTTCTACACGCTCGACATGAAACGCCAGGGCTGGCAGATCTTCGAGACCGGGCCGGCCGACCACGATCCGGGGGCGGTCGAGGTCCTGGGCAAGAAGGCGGGCTCGGACGGCTTCTACTGGGAGATGGGCGCCGTGGTCTCGGCCACCACCTTCGGGCCCGATGCGCCACCCCGCGGTGACACCGCGTTCACCGTCCGGCTCTTCCAGGTGCCCGACCCCGACTGAGGTGCCGGCGCCGCTCAGCTGGGCGGCGCGCTGTAGGTCAGTTGGCGGGACAGGCCGGGGTCAGTCTCATGCCCGAGCTCGCCGCGCCCACCCCTCTGCGCCGAGTCGGCGAAGAGGTAGGCCCACACGAAGAAGTTGATCGGGTAGAGCAGGTAGCCGATGCGCGTCGCGGGCGCGAGCAGGGTGGCCACCGCCATCACCACGCCGCCGATGGTGCAGACCTGCGACACGGTCCGCGGCGGCCGGCGGTAGAGGTACCAGGCCAACAGCGCGCCTCCGAGGAGGCCCACCGTCACCGGGAGGGCCCGGTGCAGGAACGGGAACGCGCTGACCAGCAGATGGCCCGGCAAGGGGCTGGCCGCCGGTGAGGTGACGCCCGAGAGCCCGAGCGGGAACAGGATCACGTTGTCGAAGAAGGCCCACGGCCCGCGCAGGGCGAAGGGGATGACGACCGGGCCGGCCACCACGAGCATGCCGAAGAACATGGTGCCGGGCCGTCGGGCCCCCCGTCGGTTGCGGGCGGCGAACAGGGCCAGACCGGCCAGCGGCCAGGCGGTGAACTTCATGGCCGAGACGATGCCC
Organism: Acidimicrobiales bacterium; assembly: GCA_036502025.1. Taxonomy (GTDB): domain Bacteria; phylum Actinomycetota; class Acidimicrobiia; order Acidimicrobiales; family RAAP-2; genus Bog-473. The sequence continues at coordinate 4,918 of DASXZJ010000052.1, forward strand.
AGCACCACCCCCGAGGCGAACGCATGGCGCCGTTGGGCCAGCACCATGGCCAGCAGGAGGACGGCGACCACCGGCATGTCGTCGCCTCCCGTGGCCAACGGGAGCGCGGCCGTGGGCAAGATGGTGAGGACCTGCAGGGCGCGCATCTTGCGCCGCCCGGTCGAGCGGCACAGGGCCAGCGCGACCCCGGTGACCAGGAGGGTGACGAAGCTGAAGAAGATGCGGGCGTCGGTCAGGCCAACGTCATGCTTCTTGGCCGCGCTCGGAATGCCGAAGGCATCCATGATCGGGAGGTAGGGATTGAAGGCGTCCACGGTCGAGGTCTTGGCGGCGTGGTACACGACCTTGCCGTGGGAGTTGGTCACCGCGTGGTACGGATCCTTCCCCTTGGCCAGCTGCTGTCCCGCACTCTCGATCACGCCAACCTCGGGCTGTGCGTGCGTCCCCGGGTCGTTGTCGGCGCGCCAGAGGATCTCCAAGCCGAGCGGGATGGCCGTGGCGCCGGCGAACACGCATGCCGCCACCACGATGCGACCGCCCCATTCCCACCGCACCCGGTGCGCCACCGCCCGCGGCTCGGTCACCGGCTTGGCCGCCTTGCGCCGCGCCACCACCACGGCCAGGACGCCGGCGGCCAGCGCGCCGAACATCAACGGCCCCACGGCCAGCTCCCCCCACTGGCGGTACAGCGCCTCGCTCGAGGTGAAGATCGTCACCACCGCGAACACGCCCCCGACGAAGTACAAGAGTGCGTCACCCAGTTCGGGGCTGATGGCCCCGACACGGGTCACCGCGCGTCGCGCCGCGCTACTGGCTGCACCGCGCCGGGTGGGTTTGGTCGACATTGGACTGAGTACAGCCTGACATAGCGGGGTCGCACCGGGGACTATTTCGACCGTCCCGCGGCCGCCCCAGAGGCCGCCGCCGTCAGAGCTTCAGCTCGTCACGGTAGAAGGCCAGCTCCTCCTCCAGGCAGGCCACCAGGGTCTCGGCCCGCCGGAACCCGTGCGCCTCGCCCTCGAAGAAGCGGACCACGCAGCGCCGCCCCGCGGCCACCATGGCGTCGCGGAGCCGTTCGGCCTGGGCGGGTGGCACCACCGGATCGTCGGTGCCCTGGAGCAGGAGGACCGATCCCCTGATCTCGGCGGCGCGGTGCACCGGGGAGCGGGCCTCGTACCGCGCCCGGCTGGCGGGCAGCGGGCCGACCAGCCGGTCCAGGTAGTGGGCCTCGAAATCGTGCGTGGAGGCGGCCAGGCCCAAAAGGTCCGTGACCCCGTAGAGGATCACCGCCGCCGCGAAGGCGTCGCCCGCCGCCAGGGCATTCAAGGCGGTGAAGCCGCCGGCACTCCCCCCACGTATCACCGTACGGGCGGCGTCCACTCTTCCCTGCCCGGCCAGGTGGCGCGCCGCGTCGACACAGTCCTCGGCGTCCGCCACGCCCCACTGGCCCCACAGCGCGCATCGATACGCCCGCCCGTACCCCGTGCTCCCGGCGTAGTCGACGGCGGCCACGGCGAACCCCCGGCTGGTGAAGTACTGCAGCGTGAGGTCGAAGCCGGACCCGGCGGCGCCGGTCGGACCGCCGTGGCAGTGCACGATCAGGGGCGGGCGCCGCCCCTCCGGGCCCTGCGTGTCGCCCGCCGCGGGCGGGAACAGCACGCCGTGCACCGCCCGGCCCGATCGGCCGACGAGGGTGAAGGGCTCCCCGACCGAGACGTCCGCCGTGGGCAGGGCCGGCCGTTCGGCTCGGAGCCGCCGCACCTCGCCGCCGAGCGGGGCGGGGAGGATCCACACCTCCGATGGCCCGTCGGTCCCGGCGCCGACGAGCGCCAGGCCCCCGGCGTGGGCGCAGACGCCGGTGATGGCGACACAGGGCTGGGCGAGTGTCCGCGGTGGGGCCCCGGGGTCGGTGGCATCGAGCGCGACCAGGGAGTCCCGGCCCCCCGAGGTGGCGCGGGCGAGCACCCCGTGGTCATCGGTGCGCTCGGCCATGGTGGCCTGTCCCAAGCCCCAGTCCGGGCCGTGGAACTCGGCCTCGAAGTTGGTCAGGGCCGTCGCCGCTCCCGCGCCCGGCACCCCGGGGTGGGTGTGCGGTTGCCACCAGCCCTGGCGATCCGAGACGAAGAGCAGGCTGCCGTCGCCGCGCCAGCGGGGCTGACCGACCGACTCACCGGGACCGCCGGCCACGGTGAAGGGCGCTGGGCCGGCAACGAGGAGCGCCGCGCCGGTGGCCGGGTCGCTCTCCTCTACGAGCGGCGTCACCACCAAGGCCGAGGCGTCCCACGGCAGGTCGGGGTGGTCCCACACCACGGTGGCGACCGCGGTGCCGGCCGGGTTCATCCTCGGCGCGCCGTAGAAGTCATGGCCCTCGGCCAGGGTGCACACAACGTGGAAGTTCGACGCGTCGGCCGTGGTGCCGAGCGCGACGACCGAGCGGCGAGGGCGGGCGTGGCCCGGATGGTGCACCTCGCGTACCGCCAGCACCCACCGGCCGTCCGCACTGGCGCCGAGGCCGCCGTGGTTGTGGGTCAGCCCCTCGGCAGGCGCGGGCGTGAGCGCGACCGGAGCGGCGCCCGGACCGTCCACCAGCCAGACCCGCTGGTCGGCCAGATCGACGTAGGCGAACGCGCCGGCGGCCCGGTGCGGCACGAGGCAGACGGCGCCGCCCCCGTACTCGTGCACCCGGCTGCGAATGCTCACGGCGGGCGGCGAGATGTCCGCCGGGTCAGTCCCGCCGGTACCGGCCTGCACGAAGACGACCCGGCCACCATCAGTAGGACGCGATTCGAGCCAGTAGAGCGATGTGCCGTCCGAGCAGAGATCCGAGAGTGACGTCTTCCCCGCGGCCGCCTGGGCGGCGGTCAGCGGTGACGGCCAGCGGCCGAACGGGACGGTGGGCATCGAGGTGACCGTACCCGCCCGGTGGCGCGACCAGGGACTCGGGCGTGGGGCCTTCTAAGGTGAGCCGATGCCTTTTCCCGCCTACCTGCTGACGAAGCTGGGCGAGACCATCCGCGCCAGCCTCACGGTGATCACCGAGAGCGATCTGCCCGCCGGCGAGGTGCTGGTGGATATCGAGTGGTCGGCCGTCAACTACAAGGACGCCATGGTGACCCGGCCGGGCAACCGGGTGGCCAAGAAGTTCCCCCTGATTCCGGGCGTCGAGTTCGCGGGCACCGTGGCCGAGAGCACCGATCCCGCCGTGGCCGTCGGGGCGCGGGTCCTCGTGCAGGGATACGACCTGGGTGTGGCGCACCACGGCGGCTTCGCCGCCCGGGCCCGCGTGCCGGCCGAGTGGGTCGTACCGCTGCCCGAGGGCCTGACCTGCCGCGCCGCCGCGGTGATCGGCCTGGCCGGTTTCACCGCGGTGCTCTCACTGCACCGCTTGGTGCAGCACGGCGTCACCCCCGACGACGGTCCGGTGCTGGTCACCGGGGCGTCTGGCGGAGTGGGGAGCACGGCGGTGGCGCTCCTGGCGTATCGAGGGTTCGAGGTGGTGGCGTCCACCGGGAAGTCCGTCGAGCACGAGTATCTCAAGGCGCTGGGGGCCAGCCGGGTGGTCGGGCGCGAGTTCAGCCCCGATGACAGCCGGACGCTCGGCCCCCAACTCTGGGGCGCCGTGGTGGACTGCGTCGGCGGGACGGCGCTCTCCGAAGCCCTGCGCACCGTGCACTACGGCGGCGCGGTCGCGGCCAGCGGCCTCACCGGTGGCAACGGGCTCTCCACCACCGTCTACCCCTTCATCGTCCGCGGCGTGGCTCTGCTGGGCATCGACACGGTGGAGACGCCCATAGAGGAGCGGCGCGCGCTATGGACGGGCATGGCGGCCGAGTTTCCCGTGTCCCACTGCGAGGAGATGGTGAGTGAGGAGATCGGTCTCGACGGGCTGACCGAGGTCCTGGGGCGGGTGCTCGACGGCGCCGTCCGGGGCCGGGTGCTGGTGGACCCGCGCCGCTGAGCGGCGGGCCGCCGCTCCGGCGCTAGCCGGTCGGGTAGACGGGCGACACCCGGATGGTCCCGTTGCCACAGGGGGCGATGGACAGCCCGATGGGGGCCGAGGCCGTTCCGGTGCCGGGCGGGGTCACGGTGGCCGTGCTGGAGCGGGGGCAGGTGGTCTCGGACCCGCTGGGCACGTCGGAGTACTGGTAGGCGAACTGGGCCCGGGTGCCGGGTGCGAGCGTCACCCGGGCCGGCGGCGCGTTGGCCGAGCCCGAGACGCTCACGGTCAGCCCATCGACGATGGTGACCGGCACGGTGGCGCCGGCGGTGTCGCGCAGCGCCATGGTCGGGTAGCCGTCCATGGTGCAGGTGCGGCCGTCGGCCAGCGGCGTCAGGGTGACGGTGCCGGTGATGGTGCCCGCCGCGCCTTGGGTCTGGCCCACCACCGCGCTGACCGAGGTGCAGGCGCCGTTGGCGTCAACGCTGGGCGCCGGGATCGTGGTGGACGTGGCGGCGGTGGTGGAGGTCGAGGTGCTCGCCGACTGGTCCTGCGTGACCGAGAGTGTCTTGCTATGGGACGGCTTGGGTGAGCTGCAGGCCGCCGTGATCATCCCGAGGCAGAGCAGGCCCGCCAGCACCCGCGCCGTTCGCCTCAACCGTCGAAGTCCTCCGGGCGGACCGAGTCGAGGAACTGGCGGAACTGGCTGGCCAGTTCTTCCAACGTCTCGTCGTCCTCTTCCTCGCTCTCCAGGGCCAGGATGATCCCTTCGGACTCCATGAGCTCGTCGGACACGTAGAGCGGCGTCTCGGTCCGCACGGCGACGGCGACGGCGTCGGAGGGTCGGCTCGACACCACCGTCCGCTTCTCGCCCTTTCGCAGATGCAGCTCGGCGTAGTAGGTCGAGGAGCGCAACTCGGTGATGATGACCCGCTCCAGATCGATCTCGAGCGCGCCCAGCACGTCGCGCATCAGGTCGTGGGTCAGGGGCCGGGGCATCGTCACCCCCTGGAGCGCGTAGGCAATGGCCGTGGCCTCGGGGTTCCCGATGAAGATGGGCAGGGTCCGGCCCTCGCCGTCGGTCTCCTGGAGGAGCAGGACCGGCGTGTTCGACTGCAGGTCCACCCTGACCGCTCGGAGGAGAACTCGGACCATGATGGAAATGTAGCGCCCGGCGGCTGGGTTCCGGTCAGCCCCCCACGTGCCGGCGCAGGGCGGAACGGAGCAGGGTCGCCCGCATGGTCTGCCCCAGGGTGCCCATCTCGTCGGCGCCCTCGACGGCCCGCTGGCGCGACTCGGGGTTGCGCTGGCGCAGCAGCGGGATGATGACCTGCTCGATCAACCCCATCTCGCGATCGACCGCGTTGCGGTAGACGCGCAGATGCCGGGCCTCGATGCCGAACTTGCGGAACTCGGCGGCCAGGTTGGCCACCGTCAGGGCCTCCTCGTCGTAGGTGACGATGCCCGCCACCTCCATGGCCTCGATCAGCCCGAATCCCTGCAGGCTGGCCAGCTCTATCTCGGACAGTCCGCTGGCGGCGCACAACTCCTCCGCCGTGAGGCTGGCCCCGGTGACCATGCTGCTGGTCGTCGACCGGTGGGCGGGCGCGGGCGCCGGGGGCGGCTGCGTCTTGCCCAGATGTGCCCCTCCGGCTCGTCCCGCCGTAGAGGGCGCCGGCGCCGGCGCCGGGCCGCCGCCGGCGCCGCTGCCGCTCGGGGCGGCATCACGCGTCCGGGCGGGGTCCACCGGTCGGGCCGTGGCGCCGCTTGCCTCGGCCATGCCGGCCCGGTCGCGCCCCCGGGTGCCGGCTGGCGCGCCGGCGGTCGCCCTGGCGACCGGCGACAGACCCGACGCGGCGGGCGGGCGCTCGGTCCGTTCGGAACTCGGGCTCGGGCCCGGGCTCGGGCTCGAACCCGAACGCTGGTCCCCCACGGCAGCCGGAGGCGCGGCGGTCACCGTCGTCGCCGGTGTCTCGCCTTGTTCGTCCGCGGCGCCCACCGTGAGGTCATCGGGCGCCGCGTCGGGCACCACCCGCAGCGGCGGGCGGTCGCCGCCGTTCTCCGGCAGGCGCGCGGCTCGGCGCGACGCGTCGGCCAGGATGCGCGCCATCGCGTCGTCGTCGGCCTTGGTCGAACCTCCACCAGCGCCCGCTCCCCCACCCGGACCGACCTCGCCGCCGATGCCGCCGGCCGGCACGGATCCGCCCGTCCCGACCCCGGCCCCGGCCCCGGCCCCGGCGGGCGCGGTCACCCGGGCCGGCTGAGGCACCTTCCCGTTGCGTCGCACCGGATCGGCCACGGGATCGGCCACGCCTTCGAGATCGTCCAGATCGCCGTCGGCCAAACGGTCGCGGATGACCTTGAGTGGGAGGAAGTGCTCGCGCTGTTGACGGAGCACCCAACGCAGCCGCTCCACGTCATGCTCGAAGAACTTGCGGTAGCCCGACGGGGATCGTTCCGGGTTCACCAGGCCCTGGCTCTCCAAGAATCTGATCTTGGAGATGGTCACGTCGGGAAACTCCTCCCGCAGCAGCGTCAGGACGTCGCCGATGGAGAGATACGTGCGACTGCTCACTCGTTTCCAGCCACGAGGTAGACGAGCTTGAACTTACCGATTTGGACCTCATCGCCCGGCTCGAGTCCGGCTTCGTCAATGCGTTCACGGTTGACGTAGGTGCCGTTCAGCGAGCCGACATCACGGATGAGGTAGGCCCCCGAACCGGTCGGCACGATCTCGACGTGGCGGCGGGAGACCGTGATGTCGTCCAGGAAGATGTCGCTCTCGGGATGGCGTCCCGCCCGCGTCACGTCGGGCCCCAGGAGGTAGCGCGCCCCGGTGTTGGGGCCGCGGGTGACCACCAGGACGCCCGAGCCGTGAGGGATCTCGACCAGGGTGACCGTCGGATCGTCCTCGGAAGCCTCACCGTGGTCGTCCGGGTGGAGCGTGATGGTGGCGTCGTCACCATCGGAAAGCAGCGCATTCCCGCAGGAGGAGCAGAAGTTCACGCCCTCGGGGTTCCGATGCCCACAGTTGTGACAGAACACGGCGACCACGGTACTCCACCCCACGGCCAGGTTTCCCTGGCCTCGGTCTGGGTCGTTCGGGGGACTCAGCCAGCCGTGAGATCGGTGTAGGCCGGGGGGTCCAAGAGGCTGTCGACGTCGGCACCTTCCGCCAGTTCGAGCTCACAGATCCATCCTTCGCCGTAGGGGTCCTGATTGATCCGCTCAGGCCCGCCGGCCAGCGCGTCGTTGACCGCGGTGACCGTTCCCGCCACCGGTGCGTAGATCTCCGAGACGGACTTGGTCGACTCGACCTCGCCCAGCGGCCCGCCGGCCGTCACCTCGCTCCCGACTTTGGGTAGCTCGACGTAGACGATGTCACCGAGTGCATCCTGGGCGTAATCGGTGATCCCGATGCGCACGCGGGCCCCGTCGACGCGTATCCATTCGTGTTCAGGCGAGTAGCGCAGGTCGTCTGGAACGTTCATGAAAGCTGACCCTATCTGACCACCGGTCGGCGATGCGCCGACGATGCGGCGACGCCGACCGACCTACGCCACCACGGCGCGGAGCCGCTCGACGAAGGACTCGGTGAGCGCCTCGGACTCGGCCCAGTCACTCCCCTCGGCCCAGATGTGGGTGGCCGGCTCCTCGGGATCGGGGACGACGAGCACCCATCCCTGCGCCGACCGCACCTTGATCCCGTCCACGAGGACCAGGTCGCCCTCCTCGTCGGTGAGCTGCTCCATCAGGGTCCGCATCACCAGGCCCTTCATTTCGAACGGTGTCTCCACTTCTGAGTGCAGGATCGGCAGCACGGGCAGCCGGCTGGCCACCTCGGCCAGGGTGGTGTTCGAGCGCCCCAACAGGGCGATGAGCTCGACCAGGGCGGCCGCGCCGTCGAAGGAGGGCAGGAAGTCCGGGAAGATGAAGCCGCCCTCTTGGTTGGCGGCATAGGCCACCCCACCCGAGGCGGCCGCCTCCATCAGGCTCGAGGCCGAGAGGGCGGTGCTCACCAACTCGACCCCCCGCTCCCGGCAGAGCGCTTCAGCCCGCGCGCTGACGGTCACGGGCAAGGCCACCCGGGGCGGCCCACCGCCACGGCCCGCCTCGCCCGCCCCACCTTCATCCCCACCTGTCACCAGATCCAGGAAGACCATCAACGACTCGTCGTCGGTCAGGATCCGCCCGGTGCCGTCGATCAGCGTGAGGTGCTCGCCCCCCGCATCAATGACCGCCCCCAGGTGCGCGCCCGAGCCCCGCACCGTCTCGGCCACCCGGGCCGTGCTCGAGGCGCGGTCCACCGAGATCATCCCGGGCGTCTGCGCGTACGGGTTGATGCTGAGGACGTCCGCCCCGACCTTGGACAAGAGGTTGGGCATGACGAAGCTGGCCGCGCCGTAGGAGAGGTCGAGCACGAGCTTGAGGTCGTGGCGGGGCACCTGGCGCAGCCGGAACGCCTCGAGCACGTCGGCGGTGTAGTGCTCGAGCGCCCGCGGCGAGAAGTCGATGTCGCCGATGTCCCCCGCCGTCACCCGCCGGAACTCCTCGCGGTGGTAGAGCCGCTCGATACGGCGCTGCTCGTTCTCGGTCAGGTCGAGCCCCTGGTCGTCGAAGAAGCGGATGACCACCGATTGCGGGTCGTCGGGACTCAGGCGCACGGTCAGGCCGGCCTGGCTCCCCCGGGTGCGGATGTGGTGGCGGGTGACCGGGATGGTGGCCACCTCAAGGTCGGTGACATTGACCCCGACCGAGTTGCAGCCGACCATCAGGGCGCGCTTGAGCACACGGGCCGCCCGGCTGGTGTCGCGCGAGGTGGTGATGAACGAGCCCTTCTCCAAGGTGGACGCCCACGCCTTGGCCAGGCGCACCGCCAGCTCGGGACTGACGTCGACGTTGGCGATCCCCTGGACGCCTTCGCGCCCGAACAATGAACGCGCGCCCCCGGACTCCCACACGATGGAGGAGTTCACCTGGGCCCCGGCCTCGACCACCTTGTAGGGGTAGACCTTGACGTCGCCGCGCACCTCGGCGTGCGCCCCGATGAGGCACCCCTCCCCGACCACCGACCCCGGCTCGCAACGCGCCCCCTGACGCAGGTCGCAGGCCCGGCCCAGCACGGCTCCCTCGACCCTCGACGCCGGCCCGAGATAGGCGTTCTCCCCGATCACCGAGTGGCGTACCTCGGCCCGCTCGGCCATCCGGGTGTTGGCCCCGAGCGTCGTGTAGGCCCCGATCACGGCGCCGTCGTCGATGGTGCAGTTCTCCCCTATGAACGCCGGCCCGTCGATCCGGGCGCCCGGGTCGACCGACGATCCCTTGCCGAGCCACACGCCGGGGCGCACCTCGAACCCGGTGATGTCGACGGCCACCTTGCCGTCGAGAATGTCCTCGTGCGCCTTGCGATAGGCCGCCGTGGTGCCGACATCCTCCCAGAAGCCACTGGCCACGTAGCCGAAGATGGGGTCGCCGGCCCCGAGGACGGCCGGGAAGACCTCGCTGGAGAAGTCGACGGCGCGGCCTGCGGGGATCACGTCGAAGATCTCGGGCTCCAGCACATAGATACCGGTATTGATCGTGTCGCTGAACACCTGCCCCCAGCCGGGCTTCTCCAAGAAGCGCTCGATGCTCCCGTCCTCCCGGGTGATGACGATGCCGAACTCGAGCGGGTTCTCGACCGCGCACAGCGCGATGGTGGCCAGCGCGTTGTTCTTCTCGTGGAACTGCAGCAGCGAGGTGAGATCGATGTCGGTCAGCACGTCGCCCGAGATAACCAGGAAGCGCTCGGTGAGTTGCTCGCGCGCGTTGCGCACCGAACCGGCCGTGCCGAGCGGCGTCTCCTCGGTGGCGTAGACCATGCGCACGCCGAGCTCGCTGCCGTCGCCAAAGTAGTTGCGGATGGCGTTGGGCAGGAACGCCACCGTCACCACGATGTCCTCGATCCCGTGCCGCCGCAGCAGCGACACGATGTGCTCCATCATCGGCCGCCCGACCAGCGGCAGCATGGGCTTGGGCAGGTTCGAGGTCTGGGGCCGCAGCCGGGTCCCCTCACCACCGGCCATGATGACGGCCTTCATACGGCGCTCCGGCTCCGCCGGGCCGCCCGCCCTTCACGTAACGCCGTACGGGCGGGCGGGACGTAACTCGCGGCGGCAATCCAGGCCAGCGCCAGCCCGACCAGCCCGGTCACCCAGGCGATCACCCGGATCGGCTCCTGCCAGCCCGCGGTGCCGTCAGCCAGCAGGAAGGCGGGGTACGAGAACATCAATCCAAATGTGCCCGCTTTGCCCACCCACAACACATCGATGCGGGCCGCGCCCAGCGCGGCCAGGAAGAGCACCATCACCGACACCAGGGCTTCGCGGACCACCGTGACGATGCCGAACCACAGCGGCACCGCCCCGTGGACGATCACCGAGATGACGGCGGTGGCCACCAGGACCCGGTCCGCCGTCGGGTCGAGCACCTTGCCGAAGGTCGAGACCTGGTGGTAGCGCCGGGCCACGTGCCCGTCGACCCAGTCGGTCGCCCCGAGCACGGCCAGCAGGATGGCCGCCGCCGTCTGGCGGTGCAGGCCGAAGAGGAGCCACACGAAGACCGGGATGCACAACAGGCGGATCAGGGTGATGACGTTCGGAGCGGTCAGGATCCGATCCAGACCTTCTTCTTCGCCCACACGCCGAGTCTACGGGAGCAGGCTGCACCCACCCCGATCACGGTGTGCCAGAGTGGCGCAATGCCACGATTCGAACCCTTCCGCGGCGTGCGCTACGCAGCCGAGGTCGGACCCATCGGCCAGGTGATGGCCCCGCCCTACGATGTCATCGGCTCGGCCGAACGCGTCCACTTGGCCTCGCGCCACCCGGCCAACGCGGTCCTCGTCGAGCTGCCCGAGCCCGACCTCCAGGCCGGCCTCGACCGCTACAAGGTGGCCACCGACCTCTTCACCCGCTGGCAGTCCAACGGCACGCTGATGACGGATCCGTTGCCTTCGCTGTACCCCTACCGGATGACCGACACGAGCGGCCGCTCCTCCACCGGAGTGATGGGGGCGTTGGGCCTGGCCGAGCCCGGGGAGGAGAGCGACATCCTCCCCCACGAGCAGACCCTGCCCAAGCCCAAGAGCGACCGCCTGGACCTGCTGCGGGCGACGCGGGCCAACCTCTCGCCCATCTGGGGCCTCTCCATGGCCAAGGGACTGACGGCCACCTTCGACCCGACCGACGACGAGCCGGTGGCGGACGCCTACGACGACGACGGGGTGCGCCACCAACTCTGGGTCCTCAACGACCTCGATGCGCTCGAGGCCATCGCGGCCGCCGTCGCCACCTCGCCGGTCGTCATCGCCGACGGCCATCACCGCTACGAGACCTCGCGGACGTATCAGGCCGAGTGGCGCGCCGCCCACGGGGACCAGCCCGGTCCACACGATTTGGTGTTCGCGCTGATCGTCGAGCTGGCCGAGGACCAGCTGACTGTCGGTGCCATCCACCGGACCATCTCGGGCCTCCCGGCCGACTTCGATCTCGTCGGCGCCTTGAGCGAGTGGTTCGACGTCGTCCGGGCCGGGGCGGCCGATGACCGCACGCTCAGCGCACTGGCCGACGCCCGGTCGCTGGCCCTGGTGACCGGAGGGGACGCCTACCTCCTGCTGCCGCATGCCGACACCCACGAGGCGGCCGGCAACGACCTCGACTCGAGCTTGATCGAGGTCGTCCTGTCCCGCCTCCCGCCACACGACGTGCTCCACCGGCACAGCGTGGCCGAGGCCACCGAAGCCCTCGACCGGGGCGAGGCGCAGGCCGCCTTCCTGCTCCGGCCGGCCACGGTGACCCAGATCGAGGAGTGGGCCGGGGCACGCCGGCGCATGCCGCCCAAGACGACCTACTTCAGCCCCAAGCCGCGCACCGGCATGGTCTTCCGGTCCCTGGACGCTTGAGGGGGCGGCAGCCCCCTGCCACCATGGGCGCGTGCCCCACGATTACTTCGACGAACGCATAGCGCGGAGCTACGAGGCCCGTTGGCCCGAGACCCATTCGCCCGCCGTCATCGATCCGGCCGTGGACTTCCTGGCCGAGCTGGCCCGGGGCGGCTCGGCCCTTGAGCTCGGCATCGGAACGGGTCGCCTCGCCCTGCCCTTGAGCCGGCGTGGCGTACGCGTGCACGGGATCGATCTCTCCCCCGCCATGATCGCCGAGCTGGAGACCAAGCCCGGTGCCGGCGACATCGGCGTCACCATCGGCGACTTCGCCACCACCAAGGTCGACGGCACGTTCACGCTGGCCTATCTGGTGCGCAACACCATCATGAACCTGACCACGCAGGACGAGCAGGTCGAGTGCTTCCGCAACGTCGCCGCACACCTCGACCCCGGCGGCTCGTTCGTCATCGAAGTGATCGTGCCCCAGCTCCAGCGCCTCCCACCCGGCGAGACCATCCGGCCCTTCGTCCGCACGCCGACGCATCTCGGTTTCGAGGAGTTCGACGTGGCCAATCAGATCGCCTTCTCACACCACTACTGGATGCTCAATGGCGAGTTCGACACCTTCTCGGCGCCGTTCCGCTACGTGTGGCCGTCCGAGCTCGACCTGATGGCCCGCCTCGCCGGCATGACCTTGCTGGAGCGCTGGAGCGACTGGCACCGGGCTCCCTTCACCAGCGAGAGCCAGAGCCACGTGTCGGTGTGGATGACGGCCTCCTAGCCGACCAGTAGACCCGTCCCCCGCGGACTACCCCTCCGAGCGCTCCGCCTCGGGACGCGAATCCTCGCCATCGGCCGCCTCGGACCCTGACGGCGCCTCGGCCGCCTCGGACCGCCACTCGGTGCCCGTCCAGTACCGACGCTTGGACGAGTCGAGCGGGTCGGCGTACCAACCGGCTTGGGGGGTGGCCGAGATCTCCTGCAACAGGCCCGCCGCGGCGGGGTTCACCGCCGGGGTCACCGGCACCAGGCCCTCTTCGTTGGCGGCCAGCAGCGCGGCGGCGACGGCCGAGTGCCGCCTCGCCCGCCGCACGGCGGCCACGACGCTGAGCGCGATGATCAGGGCCCCGACACCCAACCCGACGTCGAGCCCGGCACTGGACCCGCCACCCGACGGCGCCGGGGACATGGCCCCGTACTGCCTGACCGCGATCTGGTCGAGCTGCGGACCACCCACCGCGCCCTGGGCCGAGGCCACGATGGCCAAGACGTTGGACGTGGACCAGGTGATGGCGCTCGGTACCCGGCCATCGGCCTCGGACCGGCAGGTCACCATGTAGGAGTGTGGGATCCCCACCAGGGACACCACGCTCTTGGCGGCCGAGCCGGTGGCACCGGTGCAGAACGATGCCGCGGCCGCTCGCGCCGCCTGCTGCAGCTGTTGGTCCGACTGGATCGTCGTGAGGCTGGCGTCGGTGATGCGGACGAGCGTGATCAGGACGAAGTTCTGGGCCGACGCCGGGCTCCGCCACCCCTCGGCCGCGGTCACGGCGGTGCCGCCGCCCGGCCCGACCGCGGCCTGCTCGAGCGCGTTGATGTAGGTGACGTAGTTGTCGAGGTACGAGGGCGCCATCGTGGGCCACCCCGAGATCGGCGACGGCAGGATTTTCTGGTCGAGCGCCGGGCTGCCGGCGGCACCGGCCGGCATGGCCCATCCGATGGGCACCAGGACCGCGATCAACCCGGCGCCCATCGCACTGGCGACCCGCCCCCGCCGGGCAGCAGGACGCCACCGCCGCGCCGAGCTGCGGTCCTGCTCTTCCATGTCGCTCCCCCTGTGTGGCCGTCACCGGTAGCTCGGTGCGGCTCCCACCTGCACGCTAACGACACGCAGTTGGAGCGACGTTGCTTTCGTGTTGCGAACTGGTGGGACCTACTCGTCCTACTTGACCGTCCAGCTCGATCCCGAGCGCAGGAGGGCCGCTACGTCACCGAGGCCCCGCTTCTCCTGGGCCCCGACGATCTGTTCGGACATCTGCGTGCCGTACTCGGGCCGCTCGACGGCCCGGAACACACCAATCGGGGTTGGCTCGTAGGGACCGCGGGCCAACCGGGACAGGGCGAAGGCCAACCCGGGGTCGTCACGCTTCTCGTCGTGCACCAGCAGCCCCGCCGGGCCGGCCTCGCCCACGCTGACGATCTCCAGCCCGCCGTCGGGCCGCTGGGCCACGCCGCGCTCCTCGCCCTCGACCCCGAAGACGATGGGCTGACCGTGCGCCAGAGGGATGAGCATGTTGGAGCGCACATCCCGACCCGTGATCTTCTCGAAGGCGCCGTCGTTGAAGACGTTGCAGTTCTGGAGCACCTCGACGAAGGCGGCACCGTTGTGCTCGTGCGCCCGGCGAAAGGTCTCCTGCATGTGGGCCCGGTCCATGTCGTGCGTGCGGGCCACGAAGGTCGCCTCGGCACCGAGCGCCAGGCTGACCGGGTTGAACGGCGTGTCGAGCGAGCCGAAGGGGGTGGACTTGGTCACCTTGGCCACCTCGGACGTCGGCGAGTACTGGCCCTTGGTCAGCCCGTAGATCTGGTTGTTGAACATCAAGATGTTGATCCGCACGTTGCGCCGGAGCGCGTGGATCAGGTGGTTGCCCCCGATGGAGAGCGAGTCCCCGTCACCGGTGATCACCCAGACGTCGAGGTCGGGCCGGCTGGTGGCCAGGCCGGTGGCGATGGCGGGCGCCCGCCCGTGGATGGAGTGCATCCCGTAGGTGTTCATGTAGTACGGGAAGCGGGCGGCACAGCCGATCCCCGAGAGGAAGACGGTGCTCTCCCGGCGCACGCCGAGGTCGGGCATCATCATCTGCACGGCGGCCAGGATGGAGTAGTCCCCGCAGCCCGGGCACCAGCGCACCTCCTGGTCGCTGCTCCAGTCCTTGCGGGTGGTCACCGGTATGGCGGTCGTCGTCATTACTTCCCTCCGAGCAGCGTGGTGATGGCGGTCTCGATCTCCCCCACCCGGAACGGCACGCCCTGCATCTTGTTGAGTGACTTGGCGTCGACCAGGAAGTCGGAACGCAGGATGCGGCTGAGTTGGCCCATGTTGATCTCGGGCACCAGCACCTGGGTGTAGCGGCTCAGCACCTCGCCCAGGTTGGAGGGAAACGGGTTCAGGTAGCGCAGGTGGGCGTGAGCCGCCTTCATGCCCCGGGCCCGCACGCGCTTGACCCCGGCCGCCACGGCGGCGTAGGTCGAGCCCCAGCTGACCAGCAGGAGCTGGGCGTCCCCGGACTCGTCGTTGACCTCGAGCAGCGGGATGTCGGCCGCGATGCCCGCGATCTTGTCCTGGCGCAGGTGCACCATGCGCTCGTGGTTGACGCCGTCGTACGAGACGTTGCCCGAGCCGTCCGCCTTCTCCAGGCCACCGATGCGGTGCTCCAAGCCGGGCAGCCCCGGTGGGGCCCACGGGCGGGCCAGGGTCTCGGGGTCGCGCACGTAGGGCCAGAACGACGCCGTGCCGTCCTCTTCCACATGGTTCGGCTCCGAGGCGAAGTTGGGCTCAATGGGTTCGAGCGCGTCGAGGTCGGGCAGCTTCCACGGCTCGGCCCCGTTGGCCAGGTAGCCGTCGGAGAGGACGATCACCGGCGTGCGGTACTTGACGGCCAGGCGGACCGCCTCGATGGCGATGGCGAAGCAGTCGCTCGGGTTCTGGGGGGCGATGATCGGCAGCGGCGCCTCCCCGTGGCGGCCGTACATGGCGTGGAGGAGGTCGGCCTGCTCGGTCTTGGTCGGGAGGCCGGTCGAGGGTCCGCCGCGCTGGACGTCGACGATGATCAGCGGCAGCTCCAGGTTGATGGCGAGGCCGATCGTCTCGGACTTGAGGTCGAGGCCGGGCCCGCTGGTGGTGGTTACCCCGAGCGAGCCTCCGAACGCCGCGCCCAGCGCCGCGCCGACGCCGGCGATCTCGTCCTCGGCCTGGAAGGTGCGGATGCCGAACTCCTTGCGCCGGCTCAGCTCGTGGAGGATGTCGGAGGCCGGGGTGATGGGATAGCTGCCGAGGAACAGCGGCAGGCTGGCCAGCCGGGCCGCCGCGATCAGGCCCCAGGCCAAGGCCGAGTTGCCGGTCACCTGGACGTACTCGCCCGGGGCGAACGTCGCCGGTCGCACTTCATAGTTGGACTCGAAGAGCTCGGCCGTCTCGCCGAAGTCGAACCCGGCCCGGAACGCCCGCGTGTTGGCCTCGGCCACCTGGGGCTTGGAGCCGAAACGCTCGGCGATCCATTCGAGGGTGGGGTCGATCGGGCGCGTGTAGAGCCAGCTGACCAAGCCCAGCGCGAAGAAGTTCTTCGAGCGCTCGGCGTCGCGCGGCTTGACCCCGGCTTCCTTGCACACTTCCTGGGTGATCGAGGTCATGGGGACCTCGTAGACCGTGAAGGCCCCGAGCGAGCCATCGGTCAGCGGGTTCTCGGCGTAGCCGGCCTTGGCCAGGTTGCGCTCCTCGAAGGCGTCGCTGTTGACCAGGAGGATGGTCCCCTTGGCCATCATCTCGATGTTGGCCTTCAGGGCGGCCGGGTTCATCGCCACCAGCACGTTGGGCGAGTCGCCCGGGGTGAGGATGTCGTGGTCCGAGATGTGGACCTGGAAGGCCGAGACGCCATTCAGGGTGCCGGCGGGGGCGCGGATCTCGGCCGGGAAGTCCGGGAAGGTCGACATGTCGTTGCCGAACCGGGCACTCGATTCAGTGAAGCGGTCCCCCGTCAGCTGCATCCCGTCCCCGGAGTCACCGGCAAAACGGACAATTACCTGGTCAAGCTGCTCTGGTACCTGCTGCGTTCCCGATGCCACGCGGCTGCCTCGTCTCGTCTCTCCTGGCCGTCGCGAGCCCGGGGTCCCTCCGCCGGGCTCTCGCGCCTCCCTCACCCGAGGCGCGCCGTACTCTTCGGCCAATCTCTCGTTCGGGCATCCACCTTACTCCCAGGCGGCGGTGGCCCCTGGGCACGCCGAACCCGGCCCAAGCCCTCCGGCCCGGCACCCGGAACCGCGGCCGCTCAGGCGATCGTGACCCCACGGTCGAGGTAGACGTCCTGTACGGCGTGGATCAGCGCGGCCCCCTCGGCCAGCGGCCGCTGGAAGGCCTTGCGGCCGACGATGAGGCCCATTCCCCCGGCCCGCTTGTTGATGACGGCGGTGCGGACCGCCTGCGCCAGGTCGCTGTCGCCCTTGGAGTCCCCGCCCGAGTTGATCAGCCCGATCCGGCCGGCGTAGCAATTGACCACCTGCCAGCGGGTGAGGTCGATGGGGTTGTCGGTGGTGAGCTGGTCGTAGACCAGCGGGTCGGTGCGACCGAACCCGATGGCGTTGTAGCCGCCGTTGCTCTCGGGCTGCTTCTGCTTGATGATGTCCGCCTCGATCGTCACACCCAGGTGGTTGGCCTGACCGGTCAGGTCGGCCGACAACTCGTAGTTCACGCCGTCCTTGGTGAACGCACTGTTGCGTAGATAGCACCACAGCACGGTGAACATCCCCAGACGGTGCGCCTCGGCGAACGCCTTCGACACCTCCTGCAGCTCGCGGTCGGCGTCATCGGAGCCGAAGTAGATGGTGGCGCCGACGCCGGTCGCCCCCAGATCGGCGGCCTGCTGGACCGAGCCGAACATGATCTGGTCGTAGGTGTTGGGGTAGTGCAGGAACATGTTGTGGTTGAGTTTGACGATGAAGGGGATGCGGTGGACATAGCGCCGCGACACCATGCCGAGGGTGCCCAGCGTGGTGGCCACCGCATTGCACTCCCCCGCCAGCGCCAGCTCAATCAAGTTGGCCGGGTCGAAATACGCCGGGTTCTTGGAGAAGCTGGCGGCGGCCGAGTGCTCGATACCCTGATCCACCGGCAGGATGGAGACGTACCCCGTGCCGCCGAGCCGCCCGTGGTTGTAGAGCACCCCTAGGTTGCGCAGGACGGAGGGCGAGCGGTCACTCTCGGCGAAGACCCGGCTCAGGTAGTCCGGACCCGGGAGCACCAGGCCCTCGGAGGGGAACGCCTTGGCGGTGTGCCCGAGCAGTGATTCGGCGTCGTCGCCCAGCAGGGCATGGAGATCGAGGCTCATGGGGCCAAGCCTAACGGAGCCGATCGAGACGGCTTCAAGGCCCC
>DASXZJ010000053.1:0-3243 GCA_036502025.1 Acidimicrobiales bacterium
CGCGATGGCCACCGGTTCCTTGCCCACCGCGATGGACTTCCCGGCCTTCCAGGTGCCCAGGTCGACCGGGGTGACCGAGTCCGTATCGAGGTTGGCCACCAGCGCGACGCCCTGGCCCCCTTTCCCGCCCGGGGCCACCGCAACCGCGTCGGGTTCGACCCCCACCTCGACGGAGTGCAGCACGGTGCCGGTGGCCGGGTCGATCTCGTTGAGCATGTCGGTGCCCTGCGTGACCACCAGGAGATCCGCGCCGCCGTGGGCGAACGCCATGGCGGAGGGCAGGCTGCCGACGCTCACCTTCGGTCCGACGGTGCGGGTGGTCAGGTCGACCGGGGTCACGGCGTTCCCGGGCAGGGTGACCGAGGCGTCGGTGGCCACCCAGGCCCGGAGTCCCGAGGCGGCGGCCGCGCCGGGCGAGGTCCCGTCGCCGGTGCCGCAGGCGGCCAGGAGGGTAACGACGGCGACGGTCAGCGCGCCGGCGCCGAGTGTCTTCGTCATCCTCGGGCGCACGCCGCTCCGTTGGGGCGGTCGGCTTCGCTCCATCCGGCTGCCTGTCCCTCGGGCCAGTAGTCCCCCGTGATGTCGTCCTGCACGTAGGTGATCGGGGCCGGCGCGCCAGCCGCCAGCACGGCGAGCGCACCGAGCAGGGCGTCGACGTCGTCACCCGACGTACCCAGACCGCAGCTGGCCCGCACGGCGCCGGGGATGGCGCCCCGCTCGCCGCGCAGTACGGCGGCGCGGGCGTCGGCGACCCCCTCGGGTCCCACGCCGAGTAGCCGGAGCAGGTAGGGGTGGGCACAGAAGCAGCCATGCCGGACGCCGATACCCCACTCGGCACTGAGGCGGGCCGCCACCAGGGCGTGGTGCATGCCGTCGAGGGTGAACGCCGCCACCGAAAGCGTGTCGGCGCCGGGACCCGGACCGAGCACATGCACCCCGTCGATGGTGCGCAGCCCCTCGTGCAGGCGGGCCGAGAGAGCCGTTTCGTGCGCGGTGATGGCGTCCCACCCGATCCGCTCGAGTTCGTCCATGGCCGCGCCGAAAGCCACCGCACCGATGACGTTGGGCGAGCCCGCCTCCTCGCGGTCGGGCGGCTCGGTCCAGATCACCTCGTCGAGGTCGACCAGGTCGACCGCCCCGCCACCGGCCAGGAAGGGGTCGCCCTCCTCGAAGGTCTGTCGCGGCCCGATCAGCGCACCGGCGCCGAAGGGGGCGTAGAGCTTGTGCCCGGAGAAGGCGATGTAGTCGGGGCCCAAAGGCAGGGGGCGGTGGGGGGCCAACTGGGCCGCATCGAGGAGGACCGGGACGCCGCGGGCGTGCGCGCCGGCGCAGATCTCCTCGACCGGCGGCAACCAGCCGGTGACGTTGGACGCCCCGGTCAAGGCCAGCAGCGCGGGTGGGCGGCCGTCGTCGAGTACCGCCAGCACATCGTCGGTGGTGAAGGTCCCGTCGGGCCCGCACTCGACCCAGCGGCGCTGGGCGCGCCGGGCCCAGGACAGCAGGTTGGCGTGGTGCTCGACCACCGTGGTCGCGATCACGTCGTCGGGGGCGAGCGCCAGGCGATAGGCCAGGTGGTTGATGGCCTCGGTGGTGTTGCGGACGAGGACGACGACATCGCCGCCGGAGGCCGGCCGGCGCGAAAAGCGGTGCGCGCTGTCCCGCGCCTGCTCGTAGGCCGCCGTCGCCCGCCGGGACTTGTAACCGGCGCCACGGTGGACGCTGGAGTACCACGGGAGGAACTCGTTCACCTTCTCCGCCACCACCTGCATGGAGGGGGTGCTGGCCGCGCAGTCCAGATCGCGGTAGGGCCGCTCGGTGCCGTCGACGCAGGGCACGAGCAGGCCGGCGCCGACCAGCTCGGCGGTGGGGGGCAGCGCGGTCACGGCGACAGGATACGGAGTGGCGGTCGGCCCGCGGTACTGTGCCGGCGTGGAGGAGCGCTACGAGGTCGAGTTGGCCCAGTCACAGCAGGTGCTCGATGACGTCGACCGCGCCCTGGAACGACTCAGCGCGGGCAGCTACGAGTCATGCGAGACCTGCGGCGCCCCCATCCTCCCGGCCGATCTGGCCGTCGACCCGACCCGGCGGGTCTGCGAGCAGCATCTCGCGCTCTGAGCGCTCTGACTAGATACTCACTCCCTTGGCCGCGTCGTAACGGGCCGACACGTCGGCCCAGTTGACGATGTTCCACAGCGCCTTGACGTAATCGGCCTTCACGTTCTTGTACTGCAGGTAGAAGGCGTGCTCCCAGGCATCGATGACCAGCAGGGGGATGGCGCCGTTGCCGATGTTGCCCTGGTGGTCGTAGACCTGCTCGATCACCAGGCGACCGCCCAGCGGCTCCCAGGCCAGCACGCCCCACCCCGAACCCTGGACCGTGGTCGAGGTCTGGGTCAGTTGGGCCTTGAACTTGTCGAATGACCCGAAGTTCTCGTCGATGGCCGAGCCCAGCGCCCCCCCGGGCTGGTCACCGCCGTCCGGTGAGAGGTTGGTCCAGAAGATGGAGTGCAGTACGTGGCCCGAGACGTTGAAGGCCAGGGTCTTCTCGAGGCCGACGATGGCGCCGTAGTCGTCCTTGTCGCGGGCGTCGGCCAGCTTCTCGAGGGTGGTGTTGGCGCCGGCCACGTAGGCGGCGTGGTGTTTGTCGTGGTGCAGCTCGACGATCTCGCCGGAGTAGTGGGGCTCGAGCGCGGCGTAGTCGTAGGGCAGATCGGGCAGGGAGTAGTCAGCCATCTGGTGTGGTCTCCTCGGTGTCTGGTCGGGTCGACCGGGACGATACCCGAATGCCCAGCCGTCCAACCCTGGGTGCCAAGGACGCACCAGGAACGGCGGTGGGGTGGCACTACGCTTGCAAGAGTGAGCACCGACCCCGCCAAGGACCGCTGGAGCGATCTGGGGTCCTTCATCCGCGAGCAGCGGGGCACGGCGCGGCTCTCACTGCGCCGGCTCTCCGAGTTGGCCGGGATCTCCAATCCGTACCTGAGCCAGATCGAGCGTGGGCTGCGGCGGCCCTCCGCAGAGATCCTCCAACAGATCGCCAAGGCGCTGCGGATCTCGGCCGAGACCCTCTACATACAGGCCGGCATTCTCGATGCGCCCGAGGCAGCGCCCGATCTGACCAGGTTGATCCTGGCTGACCGGTCCCTCAGCGAGGAGCAGAAGCAGGCACTGGTGCGCATCTACCTCTCCTTCCGACGTGAGTTCGAAGAAGAGCATGGGCCCGAGACCCCCGAGACCCCCGAG
>DASXZJ010000054.1:0-47123 GCA_036502025.1 Acidimicrobiales bacterium
CCGAGCTCGACCGTCGGTGGAATCACCGGGTCCACCAAACGCACCATCCGGACGCTGCTCGACCTCCTGCCGTAGACCGGAGTGGCGAGTCAACCCCGAGGATCCACCCCCGACCGCACCATACGGTCGACCTCTTCCTCAGTGAACGCGTGGTTCATGTTCGCCGACTGCCCTCCTACGCCGAGAAGCTCTCCGGTGCGCGACCAGACCGAGACGGACCCGTGGGCGTGCGCACCCACGGCCATGTGGCCCCTCAGCTCAAGCAAGATCCACTCCTGATCGTCCGGAATCCGCCCGAACCGCAGGCTGTTGTCAAGGCTCGCGCCGCCACCGACCTTTCCCGCGCAGCGAGCGATGGCGCCGGGGACCATGTCGGCCACGAACGCGATGCCGGCGGGCGTGAACGGCCGATCCCCGTTCAGGCGAACCCACAGAGCCAACGGGGGCGCCGTCTCCGGCGGTCCCAGCGACTCGGCGAGGCGGTACTCCACCTGCTCGGTGAACCCCTTGAAGCCATCGGCTCGCCCGGGGCCGAAGATCATCGATTCGCACGCTTCGGGAGGCGCGGTCCGGGGCATGGCCTGGTATTGACCTTCCAACCCACCTTGCCGCGGGGTCGCCGTGGAACCCAGGCTGACGAAGAGCACCTCGGACTCGAAGCGGCCGGTCACCTGTACCTGGCAGATGTTCCGCCCTCGGGCCAGGACATCGACCGTGCACTCGATGACGTCACCCAGCCGTGCCGTCGCCACGTACTGGGTCGTTATCCAGAGCGCTCCGTGGCCGGTTGCTGCCTCCATGGCGACCACCGAGGCGGCGATCGCGGTGCCACCGTAGAGGGCGCCGTCGTGACGGGCCAACGCCGGTACGAGCTCGAATCGGCCGCTCCGCGAGCCTTCCTCCAGTTCGAAGTGCAGGAGCGAGAGGTCCGAAGGCCGCGGGAACAGGGTCATTGAGCCGCCACGGTATCCGGTCCCCGAAGGTTGGCCGGTTCACCGAGCCCGATCCGGCACCGACCCGGGCGGAACGGGTAGGACAGGGGGATGTCCCGAAGAGGTTGGGTGCTGTTCCTCTCGATGAGCGTGATCTGGGGCATCCCCTATCTGCTGATCCGGGTGGCCATCCGGGATCTCTCGCCACCCACCCTGGTCTTTGCCCGAACCTTCCCGGCGGCCGTCCTACTGCTCCCGATCGCGCTCTACCGCGGGCATATCCGGTCCCTGCTGGAACATTGGCGCTGGATCGCCCTCTTCGCACTGGTGGAATTGACCATCCCCTGGCTGTTGCTGTCGCGCGCCGAACAGCACCTGACCAGCTCGACGGCAGGGCTCCTCATCGCGAGCGTCCCCTTCATCGCGGCGGTGGTGTATCGACTGAGCCCGCACACCGACCGACTCAATCGGAGACGACTGATCGGACTGCTCGTGGGGTTCGGCGGCGTCGCGGTGCTGGTGGGCATCGATGTCTCGCATTCGGACCTCCTCGCGCTCGGCGAGATGGGCGTGGTCGCCCTCGGCTACTCGCTCGGTCCGCTTATCATCAGCCGACGGTTATCCGAGCTGCCCAGCCTGGCCGTTGTCAGTGTGGCTATGACCCTCACCGCGCTGGTCTACGCACCCTTCGCGTTGACCAACATCCCGCGCCACGTCAGCCCTGAGGTTGGCGCGTCAGTGGCCGGCCTGGCGTTCGTCTGCACGGCCCTTGCCTTCTTGCTGTTCTTCGCGCTCATCGCCGAGGTCGGGCCCTCGCGCTCCACTGTCATCACCTACATCAATCCGGCAGTCGCTGTCCTGCTGGGCGTCCTCGTACTCGGCGAGCCGTTCACCAAGGGTCTCGCCATTGGCTTCCCGCTCATCGTGGCCGGCGCCGTCCTGGCCACCGGTCGGGAGGCTGAGCTCGTGGCTGAATTCCCAGAACCCAGCTCGGATCCCGCCCGGCCGGCAGCACAAGGGGGAGCGCATACGGTAGAAACCTGAGGGAGGTACGACGTGAGCCCAGGAGCTTCAACCGAAACGATCGGACAACCCACCGTCCGCAGTCCACTTGGCCGGTTCTTCTTCGATCACACCATCGACGAATACCCGACCGGCATGCGAAGGGCCAGTTTGCTGGCCTTGGCCATCCTCGCCACGGTCGTCCTCTACTACGTGTACTACACCCAGACCGGGGTGACGCCGAACATCCTGGCCGGCTTCCACATGAGCTTTGCCTTTTACATCGGAATCATCGTGGTCTCGAACCTGCTCGGCGCCTTCGCGTCGCTCCCGGCCAGCCAGACCGATCGCCTCGGTCGCACCAACGTGGTGATCTACGGCCTCCTCATCGTCGGCCTGCTGACGGCAGTCGGCATCCCGTTGGCCGGCAGCCAGTGGTCCTACGCGGTGGTGACCTGCCTGATCGGCATCGTTGAAGGGGCGATCCTGGTGGCGACGCCGGCGCTGGTGCGTGACTTCAGCCCGCAGCTCGGGCGGGCCTCGGCGATGGGATTCTGGACCGTCGGCCCGGTCGCGGGAAGCCTCATCACTTCGTTGGTGGCCCTGCATACGCTGGATCACTTCGGCCAGACCCATTGGAAGAGCCAGTTTGTGATCTCGGGTGTCGCCGCGCTCGTCGTCTTCCTGGTCTCCTTCATCGCCTTGAGGGACCTCTCAGTACCCATCCGGAACCAGCTGATGGTCTCGGCTCGCGATCAAGCCCTCGTTGAGGCGCGCGCCCGCGGCTTGACCGACCGGCAACTCCTGGCGGCAGCCGAGCGTCCGTGGCGCCAGATACTCCAGTGGGATCTGGTCGGCATGTCCTTCGGGATCGCCGCCATGCTCCTGGTCTATTACGCCGCCGCCAGCCTCTTCACCATCTACTACCCGGTCATCTTCAAGAACCCCAACGGGACGAACTTCACCGTCACCCAGGCGAACGGTCTGAACACCTGGTTCTGGGCTGCCGACATTCTGGCGTTGATCGTCGTTGGCCTGCTCTCCGATGCGCTCAGGGTCCGCAAGCCGTTCATGCTGGTGGGTGCCGTCCTTTCCATGGTCATGCTGGTCGTGTTCCTCGGTGATGCCACCCACGCCCACACGGGCTACTACACGCTCGCCATTGAGGCCTCGATCCTGGCCCTGGGCCTCTCGCTCGTCTTCGCCCCCTGGATGGCCGGCTACACCGAAAGCGTCGAGGAAAAGAACCCGGCCCTGGTCGCCACCGGGCTCGCCCTCTGGGGCTGGATCCTGCGACTCACGGTCGGGTTGTCCTTCGTGTTCCTGCCATTGGTCATCACCAGCGTGAATCCCATCGTCGACAACCTGCCGGTGGCCGACACCGTCATTCACGGACAGTCGGTTCAGAACTTCGTGGCCGAACATCCCAAGACGATCGCGTTCGCCCAGGCGCATCAACCGCTTTTGAAGCTGCTGGCCAAGAACCCGGCCGTGGCGGCCAGGGTTGGGGCCGACCCGTCGCTGGCCAACATCGCCGCCGCCGAGAAGGCCTTCGGCGCGAAGGGACTCTTGGAATTGGCGTCCTTCAAGTCAAAGCTGCAAGCGCTGGTGGAGCCGTACCAGGCCCAGCTCACCTTCATTGAGGCTCACCAAGCGGCTTTACAGGACCTGCAGAAGGGCTCGAATGAAGCGCCGCACCAGTGGCAGCACTGGTTCTACGTCGATCTGGGCGGGATGGTCGTCTTCATCCCCCTCATCTGGTTGACCAAGGGACGTTGGAGTCCGGCGGCGGCCCGCCGGGACGCCCAGGAACATGATGAGCGGGTCCGAGAGGAGCTCGACCGGCTGCTCGGCGAAGGGTCAGTCAAGGTCTAGGTGGACCCTCGCTTGACCCGGCCTCGAAGCGCCGCGAAGCACAGTGACATGCTGAGCAGCCCGACGATGCCGATGGCGAGAAGCGCCTCCCCGAGTTGGCTCCATTGCCAGCCGCCGCCGACCACGAGTGAACGCAGGCCCCCGAGCACGTAGGTGACCGGATTGAATCCGGCCACCGTGTTGAGCCACCCCGAAAGCTCACGGCGCGGCACGTAGGACGTGGTCAGGAACAGGAAGGGGAAGAAGAGCAGGAATGTGGAGTTCACCGCAGCGGGATTGCCGGTCTTGAGGGCGATGGCGTAGGCGAATCCGGCAAAGGCCAGGCTCCACAGCGCGGCAAGCACGATGAAGGCGATCACACCGAGGGGCCCGGTCCCGAAGCGGACGCCGAGCGAGAAGCCAAGCGCCAGGATCGGCACGGTCAACGTGGCCGCCACCGACATGTCGGCCGCCATGTGGCCGATCAATATGGCGGTCCTTCGAACGGGCGAGAGCAGGAGACGATCGAAGTACTTGCTCTGCACGTCGAGCACCAGGGCGGGAGCGCGTGAGACTCCGGTCACACCCAGGAGGATGGCCGTGGCCATCTCGAACGAGGTGTAGTTGAACCCGGGAATCCCCGCGGTGGCCTTTTTCAACGTCGCAATGTTCACCACGAAGAAGAAGAGCGCGATGAAGATCGGCGGGATCACCGACGTCAGGTCACGCGGCACGGCCCGGAGAGCCCGGCCGGCGATGGAGGCCAGGTCGTGGGCAAAGCCGGCCGGACGCGCCCCGTCCCTGAGCACGGTGCCGGACTCGATGGCGGTGGTCACGATGCTTCCTCCTCATCCTTGCGCTCGATGTGCGACCCGGTTAGGTCGAGGAACACGTCGTCCAGCGTCGGCGTGCGCAGCGTCAGGTCGCGGACCTGGACTTCGGTCGTCGCCAGGGCCACCGCCACCGGGCTGATCGTCGATGACCCGCTGGCGGTGGCGATGACCAGTTCGTTGCCGTGCGCTTCGACGCTCTGCACACCGGGCACGGACTGGATGAGGGAAAGGACCGTCGAGGCATCCCCTTCCACGCGTGCGACGATCACGTCGCTGCCAACCGACCGTTTCAGCTCGGTCGGGGTGCCCTCGGCCACGATTCGACCGTGGTCGATGATCCCGACCCGGTGCGCCAATTCGTCGGCCTCCTCGAGATACTGCGTGGTGAGGAAGATCGTCATACCCAACTGGGCGTTCAGTCGACGCACTTCGGACCAGACACGGGCTCTGCTGACCGGATCGAGTCCGGTCGTCGGCTCGTCGAGAAACAGGATCTGCGGGTCGTGCACCAAGGCCGCGGCCAGGTCCAGGCGCCTCTTCATCCCGCCGGAGTAAGTGCCGATCCTGCGATTGATGGCATCGCCGAGATCGATGAGCTCCACCAGCTCGTTCACCCGACGGCTCACGGCGCGGCGCGGCAGGCCGTAGAGGAGCCCCTGCAACCGAAGCAGCTCGGCGCCGGTCTGCAAGGGGTCAAGGGCGGCATCCTGCAAGGCCACCCCGATGTGTAGGCGGACCTGGCCCGGATGGTCAATTACGTCGTAACCGGCGACCACCGCGCGTCCGCCCGTGGGCGCCAACAGGGTGCAAAGCATGCGCACGATGGTCGACTTGCCGGCTCCATTCGGCCCGAGGAATCCGTAGATCTCGCCGGCAGGGATCTGAATGTCGACCCCATCGACGGCGTTCACCCCGTTGAATTGGCGGACCAGGGCCTTGGTCGAAATGGCGTGGGGGCTGGAATTCATGGTCGCCCACCCTATATTTCGGGTGTCGCCGTCATCCCTCGGTTCCGATTCGAGCAGTCGCATGCACAGACAGACGTACGTCCTGCGCTGCACTCATCGGTGCGCGCCGATATCTCCCTTCATGGCCGTCCCAGCCCGGCGGCCGTCTTCCGCAAGTCCTCACGGAAATCGGGATGCGCGATCTCGGCCAGGGCCTGAGCTCGTTCCCGGACGGTCAGGCCCATCAACTCAGCGGCGCCGAACTCGGTGACCACCACGCTGGTGTGATGGCGAGGGGTGGACACGACCGAACCCTCGGGCAACAGACCGGCGATGCGGGAGACGGACCGGCCCGCCACCTGGGCTGTCGAACGCAGGCAGATCAGCGAGTGCGCATCGAGATGCAGCTCTGCACCGGCCACGAAGTCCTCATGTCCACCAACGCCCGAGATCTGCCGTCCCCCCACGTTGTCGGCCACCACCTGACCGTAGAGGTCCACCGACAAGGCCCCATTGATCGAGATCAGATTGGCGTTGCGGCTGATGATGGTCGGGTCGTTGACGGCCTCGACGTCTATGAAGGCCACCTCGGCGTTGTCACCGAGCCACTGGTAGAGCTCGGCCGAACCCAGTGCGAAGGTAGTCACCGAGACACCCTCGAAGATCCCTTTGTTGGCATTGGTTACCTTGCCGGCTTGGTGAAGCTTCATGAGACCGTCAGTAAACATTTCGGAGTGGATCCCAAACCCGCCGAGGCCACCCGTGACGAGTTCAGAAGCAACCATGTTCGGAATATTGCCGATCCCGGTCTGCAATGTCGCGCCATCGGTGACGTAGCGCAGGGCGTGAGCGGCAATGGCGGCATCGACCTCATCGGGGGGCGGGTCCGCCAGGGCATAGGGAACCCCGTCCGATTGCACGAGGACATCAATGGCGTCAGCGGGAATCGTATTGTCGAACTGCGGCGGCAGACTGCGGGTCCGCGGGAGGTTGGGATTGACTTCGAGGATCAACAGGCGGTCCGGGTCGCGTCCTGCCTTGAGCAGCTCTGGCCTGGTGGCGCCGTAGTGGAGCGAGAGGTTCACGTTGCCATCGGCATCAGGCATCGATCCCTGGGCCACCATGACTCGTGGCGCGAACTTGGCGAGAATCGGCGCAAACTGCCGGAACCCTCCGGGCACGTGCTCAACACGGTGACCCTGGGCCACGAGCAGACGCTCCGCCGGGCCGAAGAATCCGCAGCGGTACGAGACCCCCGGCTTGGTGCACACCTCGTAGTAGTTGAGCATGAGGGCACCACCGAGCACGAGGTCTTCCCAATCGTCCCGCGCCCCGAGTGCCGAGAGGAAGGCGTCCGGGAGGGCCGGCCCCAAGCCGAACCCGACGCCGTCGACGGTTCGCACCAGCGCGACCGCTTCCTCGAGGGTAAGCGAGATAGGCACGAGCGCTACGAGGTGCTGTCCCTGGGGAATCTCGGCATCGGCCGGGACCAGCTCACGCAATCCACACCGTTTTGGCGTTGCAAAACTCCTTGAGCCCCAGCTCCGAGAGCTCGCGGCCGAAGCCTGAGCGCTTGATGCCTCCGAAGGGAAGTTCAGGGGTCGAGACCACCATGGCGTTGACGAACACCTGCCCCGCCTCCACTTCCTCAATGCAGCGCCGGATTTCGGCCTCATCGTTGCTCCAGACACTCGAACCCAGCCCGAAGGTGGTGGAGTTGGCCATTCGCAGCGCGGCGTCCAGATCGGGCACGCGCTCGACCATGGCCACCGGACCGAAGAGTTCCTGTTGGGCCACGCGCATGTCCGGCGTCATCCCGGTCAGCACGGTCGGGGCCAGGTACCACCCCGGTCCGTCGAATCGTTGGTCCCTCACGTGCACGGTGGCCCCCTGGCTCCGGGCGTCCTCGATCTGCGCCAAGAGCTGATCGCGCTGCGCCTCGGTGACAATCGGGCCCACCTGAGTGGCGGGGTCCAGAGGGTCACCGACCACCAAGGCATCCATGGCCTCGGAGAAGCGGGCAATGAACTCCTCCGCTATGGGTTCGACCACGATGAATCGCTTGGCGGCGATGCATGACTGTCCATTGCTCAGCAGTCGAGACGTCACGCCGGTACGGACGGCGGCCTCGAGATCGGCCGATGCCAGGACGATGAACGGATCCGAGCCTCCGAGCTCCATCACACTTCTCTTCAGGACCCGTCCGGCGGTGGCGGCCACCGAGATGCCAGCACGCTCGCTGCCGGTCAGGGTGACGGCGGCGACCCGGGGATCCTCGATGATGGCGGCGACGTCCTCGGTCTCGACGAAGAGGTTGGTGAAGACCCCTTCGGGCACGCCTGCCCGGAGGAACACGTCTTCGAGGAACTGCGCCGTCTGGGGGACGTTGGGGGCGTGCTTGAGCAGCCCGACGTTGCCCACCATCAGCGCCGGGGCCGCGAAGCGGATCACCTGCCACAGGGGGAAGTTCCACGGCATGATGGCCAGCACCGGTCCTATCGGCTGATAGTGCACATAGGAACGGGTGGCACCACTCTCGATGATCTCGTCGGCCAACAGCCCCTCGGCGTGCTGGGCGAACCACCGCATCGCCATGGCACATTTCGTTACCTCGGCGCCGGCAGCCGCGATGGTCTTCCCCATCTCGGTGGTCACCATCCGGGCGATGTCGGGCAACTCGGCGTCGAAGAGGTCGGCGGCCGCGGTGAGATGCCGGGCCCGCTCATCGAAGGACGTGTTCCGGTAGTCGGCGAAGGCGTCACTCGCCCGCTGCAGAAGCTTGTCCACCTCAGTCGGAGTGTGCGTCGGGAAAGTGTTTTCCACCTCGCCGGTTGCGGGGTTCACGGTGGCAAAAGGCACGCCGCGATTGTAACGACCGCCCCTGCATCGTGACCCGGTCCTTACCAGGACGAAAAGGCCAGGTGGAGAGGTGGAAACGTCGGATCAGCATGGCCCCGAACTCGCTACGCTCGTACCCGTGGCTGACGATCCCCGACGTGCCGCCGACCTGATCACCCAATGCCTGGTCAACGAAGGCGTCACCTGCGTCTTCGGGATACCCGGCGAGGAGAACATCTACCTGACCGATGCGTTGTCCAGGTCCTCCATTCGGTACGTCCTCGTCCGCCATGAACAGGCTGCGTCATTCATGGCCGAGATATTCGGCCGCGTAACCGGTCGGGCGTGCGTGTGCTCGGCCACCCTCGGGCCCGGTGCGATCAACCTTCTGCTGGGAACGGCCGACGCCTACACCAACAGCACGCCTCTGGTGGCGCTCTCGGCCCAGGTCGGGCTCAATCGCATCTACAAGGAGTCCCACCAGAGCGTCGACCTGGTCTCGATGTTCTCACCGGTGACCAAGTGGGCTGACATGATCCTCACGCCCGGGGCGGTGCCGGAGATGGTCAGAAAGGCGTTCAAACTGGCCCAGACGGAGCGCCCCGGCGCGGTCTATCTCGCGGTGCCCGAGGACATCGAATCCCAGGTGGTGGCACCCGATTTGGTACCCCTTCACGTCAACACCCCGCGACCCGACGAACCCTCCCCGTCGCAGATAGAGCGCGCGGCCGCGCTGCTCAACGGGGCCAATCGGCCCATCGTCCTGGCCGGGCACGGGGCAGCGCGAAGCGGCGCTGCCGGCGCACTCCGGCGCTTCTCCGAGCTGCTGGGGCTCCCGGTCGCCACGACCTTCCACGGCAAAGGAGTATTCCCCGACGACCATCCCCACGCCCTCGGCGCCGTCGGGTTCATGAGTCACGACTACGTCAACTTCGGCTTCGACGAGGCTGACGTGATCGTAAGCGTGGGCTACGAGCTCCAGGAATTCGATCCGGTCCGGATCAATCCGGGCGGGGACAAGCGCATCATCCATCTCAGCCGGTTCCCCGCCGAAGTTGACGCGCACTACGACGTCGAGGTGGGCGTCCAAGCCGATATCAGCCGGACGCTTGATGCGCTGGCCGCCTCCACCGGCCGCCGGTTCGAGTTGGGCGCGAGTGGCGAGAAGATCCGGCGCTTGCTGGCCGACGACCTCGATCGCGGAGCGGCCGACGACTCCTTCCCGCTCAAGCCCCAGCGGGTAGTGGCCGATACGCGAGCCGCCCTGGACCGTTCGGACATCGTGCTGGCCGACACCGGAGCGGTGAAGATGTGGATGGCGCGGCTCTATCCGACCTACGAGCCAAACACGTGCCTGATCTCCAACGGGCTTTCCACGATGGCCTTTGCCCTGCCGGGAGCGATCGGGGCCAAGCTGGCGTTCCCGGATCGCCGGATCCTGGCCGCGGTCGGGGACGGGGCCTTCCTCATGAACTCACAGGAGATCGAGACGGCCATGCGCGAACACATCCCGCTGACCGTGCTGATCTGGCAGGACGATGCCTACGGCTTGATCAAGTGGAAGATGAACCTCGAAGTCGGGCACGACGTCGAGATCGAGTTCTCGAATCCGGACTTTGTGGCGTACGCCGAGAGCTTCGGCGCACGGGGCTACCAGGTGCAGGCGGCCGGCGACCTGCTGCCCATGCTCAAAGAGGCACTGGCGGCCGACACCGTGTCGGTGATCGCCTGTCCGGTCGACTACACCGAGAACCTCCGGCTGACGGCCGCGCTCGGCGACCTGACGGGACCGTTCTGAGCAGCCGGAACTAACGACGGAGCACGAATTGCGAACGGTTCGGGAGGACCGGTGCAGGAATCAGTCGCGAAATAGGTGCTTGACACCGAAACCAATCCCTGTTCCTATTGCAAATAGGCATTCGATCCCATCGGCGTCCACGACACCGCGAGCGGGGGGAGACTGATGACAACCACGCCAGTCGGGCCGAACGACACCTCGGCCGGTGATGTCGCCCAGCTGCACGCTCTGGGGTACGCGCAGGAACTACGGCGGCGGATGGGGGGATTCTCCAACTTCGCGGTGTCGTTCACCATCATCTCGGTCCTCTCCGGTTGCCTGACCCTCTACTACTTCGGCATGACGTACGGAGGTCCCGTCGACTTGGTGTGGGGCTGGGTCATCGTCGGCCTCATGACTACCGTCGTGGGACTGGGCATGGCGGAGATCGCCTCGGCCTATCCGACGGCGGGGGGCCTTTACTACTGGTCGGCGAAGCTCTCGAAGGGCAACCCCGGCGCCTGGAGTTGGTTCACCGGGTGGTTCAACCTGCTCGGCCAGGTGGCCGTCACCGCCGGGATCGACTACGGCTTCGCCACGTTCTTCTCGGTGTTCCTGAACTTGACCACCGGCTTCCACAACACCACGGGATGGGTACTCGTCGTGTACGCCGGGATCCTGACCCTCCACGGCATCCTGAACACCTTCGGGGTCCGAATCGTGGCCTTCCTGTCCGACATCAGCGCCTGGTGGCACGTGCTCGGTGTGCTGACCCTGGCCATTGTGCTGTTCTTCGTCCCGAGCCACCACGCCTCGGCCAGCTTCATCTTCACCAAGTTCGAGAACAAGAGCACCCTGGGCGTGCCCATCTACGTCTTCATGCTGGGCCTCCTCATGGCCCAGTACACCTTCACCGGCTACGACGCCTCGGCCCACATGTCCGAGGAGACCCACAACGCCGACCTGGCGGCGCCCCGCGGCATCGTCAGCTCCATCGTGGTCTCGCTGATCGCCGGCTGGATCCTTATCCTGGCCATCACGTCGGTCATCCCGACCAACAATGCGACCTACATCGCCACCGCCGGCACGCTGACTGCACCAGTGACTATTTGGGAGAATGCGCTCTCGCGCGTGGGGGCGGAGCTCCTTCTCCTCATCGCCGTGGTGGCGCAAGCCTTCTGCGGCATGGCCTCAGTCACGGCCAACTCCCGAATGCTCTTCGCCTTCAGCCGGGACGGTGCCGTGCCCGGGCACAAGTACTGGCACCGCATCAATCCTCGAACGAGGACACCGACCAACTCCATCTGGTTCTGTGTGGTCTTCGCCTTCCTCCTGGCCGTTCCGTCCCTGTGGAGCAGCGTGGCGTACGCCGCGGTCACGTCGATCGCCACCATCGGTCTCTACATCGCCTACGTCCTGCCCACGTTGCTTCGCCGACTGCAGGGAAAGAGTTGGCAAGGCGGTCGGTGGTCGCTCGGTCGCTGGAGTCCGATCGTGGGCTGGGCCGGCATCATCTGGGTGGCCTTCATAGCGGTGCTCTTCATGCTGCCCGAAGTGGGCTTCGGCACCATCAACCGTGACAACTTCAACTACGCCCCGGTGGCCGTAGGCGTCGTACTGCTGTTCTCAGGGGGCTACTGGTTGTTGAGCGCCCGGAAATGGTTCAAGGGGCCGGTTGTCCAGGGGAGCGAAGAAGAGCTCAAGAAGATCGAGGGCCAGTTCGCCGAGGTGGAGCGGGTGCTCGAAGACATCGACTGAATCGGAGCTGCACCCGGCCGGTCAGCCGCCGAAGCCCACGGCCGGCCCGCCGACGGCGGCGAAGCCGCTTTGTACCAGGGTCACTATGGTGTCGACCAACACCTCCTGGGACGGCTCCTGTCCAGCCTGCCATGACTCCACGGCGGCGAAGATGAAGCCGAACAAGCCGTAGGTGACGACCGAGAGCAGCGCCTGATCGGCTCGGGGAGCGAGCAGATCAGTGAGGATGGAGACCCGGGCGTGCAACGTGCGCACCAGCGCGTTGTCCAGGATGCCGTGGTCGCCGGCCCGCATGGAGCGGACGATGAAAGCGTAGACCTCGGGTTCATCGAGCACCAGGGCGATCAATGAATCGACCGCGGCGCGGACGGCCATACCGGCGTCGAGAGAGTGGCTGGCGGCCAGCTCGGCGATGAGGGCGCGTTCGGTCTGTTCGGCCCGCTCCAGCGCGATCGCCTCGGCGATACCCGCCTTGTCACCGAACTCGGCGTAGAGAACGGGCTTGCTCACGCCGGCATGGCCGGCAATGTCGTCGACCGAGGCGCCGGGACCGTGCAAGCGGATGGCGGCCATGGCGTCCTCGAGCAGGCGCTGGCGGTGTTGCGTGCGCTCGGCCTCGGTGCGGCTGGGCCGCCCGGGGGCCCGGATCTGTGCCTCGACGCTGTTCATCGTTCCCGCCTACTCAGAGTATGGAAAAGGGCCTTCAATCACGTCAACCTGCGACGTCAGACGCATTCTAACAGGGCACTAGTAAATCTACTAGTAGTAGATTAATCTGGGCCGGGTCAAGGGATGGCCGAAGCCAGGAGGGCGCGTGTCCGCAGCGGTGCAGCCGGATCATGAGGTGGTGGTCATCGGAGCCGGGCTCGGCGGCATCGGCATGGGGATCGCCCTGCGCCGGGCCCGAATCGAGGACTTCGTCCTCCTGGAGCGCGCCGCCGACATCGGCGGCACCTGGCGCGACAACACCTACCCCGGCATCGCCGTCGACATCCCCGCCCAGGCCTACCAGTTCAGCTTTGAGCTGAACCCTCACTGGTCCCGCGTCTTCGCTCCGGGGGCGGAGGTGAGGGCCTACATCGACCATTGCGCCGATGCCTACGCCGTCCGCGGCCATGTGCGGCTCAACAGTGAGGTCAGCCGGCGGGAGTGGGACGAGGACGGCCAGCTGTGGCGCCTGACCGTGGGAGCGCGCGAGATCACCGCCCGCTTCGTGGTGAGTGCCATCGGCGCCTTCGTCGATCCCAAACCCGTCGACATCGCAGGTGTCGACGACTTCGGCGGCAAAGTCATGCGGTCGTCGGCGTGGGATCACGACTACGACCTGACCGGCAAGCGCGTGGCCATCGTCGGGACGGGGGCGAGCGCGGTCCAGATCATCCCCGAGATCGCCGCCAAGGTCGCCCGGCTCGATGTGTACCAGCGCACCCCGATCTGGGTCGGCCCGAAGTTCGACCCGCCGACCCCGGCCTTCCTGCGTCGGCTCTACCGACGGGCGCCGGCGTTCCAAAACCTGGTGCGGAGCATCGCGGTCCGGGGCTGTGAGCTGGTCCTGATCGACCTGGTACGCAATCACCGGCGCGTGCCGTTCATTGCCAAGGGCATGGCCTCCCTCAACCGGCAGGTCTGGTACCGGCGCCAGGTGCGTGACCCGGCGGTGCGCCGGCGTCTCACGCCCGACTACGGGATGGGCTGCAAGCGGCCGTCGGTCTCGAGCACCTACCTGAGCACCTTCAACGCCGGCCACGTGCATCTGGTCACCGAACCCATCGAGCGCATTCTCCCCGACGGCGTACGCACGGTCGACGGTACGGAGCGTCCCGTCGACGCACTGATCCTGGCCACGGGATTCCGCTTGGCCAGCGACCCCGAAAACTTCCGTCGCACCCCGGTGCGCGGACGTGGCGGCTTCGACCTGGCCACTTTCTATGCCAACGAGCGGTTGGCTTCCTACGAGGGGGTGAGCCTGCCGGGGCTGCCCAACCACTTCATGATCTTCGGGCCCTACGGCTGGACCGGCGGCACCTGGCACGAGCTGGTGGAGACGGCGTCGGCCCACATCATCGGTGTGGTCCAAGAGGCGCAGCGACAAGGCGCCACGTCAGTCGAGGTGCACGCCGACGCCGCCGAGCGGTGGACCGAGATCATGCGGGCCCGCATGGCGACCTCGCTCTTCGCCACCAACAATTGTGGATCGGCCCACAGCTACTACTTCGACCATCACGGCGACACGCCCTTCCTGCGGCCGACCAGTGCAGCGGCGGCCCGCCGGGCCAGCACGAGCGTCCCCTTCGACGACTACCGATTCACGACCATCAAGCCCACGCCAACAGCGGCAACGACCGCAGCCCGAACCCTGGAGGAAGTCCAATGAGCCGAGGAGTCGACCGCACTATCGCCACGCCCTCCCGCACGGTGAAGGTCCGCCGCATCA
Source organism: Acidimicrobiales bacterium (assembly GCA_036502025.1). Classification (GTDB taxonomy): domain Bacteria; phylum Actinomycetota; class Acidimicrobiia; order Acidimicrobiales; family RAAP-2; genus Bog-473. The sequence continues at coordinate 14,376 of DASXZJ010000054.1, forward strand.
ACCTGTCGTATCCAGAGGACTCGCTGCCCCGGCACTACGCCGCCGGCGACCTGGTCATGAGCCATGTCGTCACCAACCTTTCGGCCATGTTCCCCGAAGGGGAGGATTTCTTCGTGCGCTCGGTGCGGAACTACCGCGACCGCATCAAGGACCCCGAGTTGAAGAAACAGGTCGCCGGCTTCATCGGGCAGGAGGCCATGCACGGCCGCGAGCACCGCACCTTCAACACCAGGCTCAACGACATGGGCTACCCGACCCACGAGATCGACCGCTTGGTCAAGTGGTCGTTCCGCCTCGGAGAGAAGGTGCTGCCCAAGTCGGTGCAGCTGGCCATCACCGCCGCGCTGGAGCACTACACCGCCACGCTGGCCGAGGTGATCCTGACCGATGAGGAAGCCCGCCGGATGATCGACGTCGAGGAGGTGCGCTCACTGTTCCTCTGGCACGCCCTCGAGGAGTCCGAGCACAAGGCGGTGGCCTTCGACGTTTACCAGCAGGTATGCGGCAACCGGCGCCGCCGGGTGCTGGTCATGCAGGCCGTGACCGTCGGCTTCCTGCTGGCCATCGTGGCCAGCACCGTCCGCTCGCTGGCCGTCGACCGGGCCACCTACCACCCACTCCGCCTCGGCCGCAGCCTGGCCCGCCTGCGGCGCTCACCGTTCCTGCGCCGGTCGGTCCTGGCTCGACTCTGGGCCTACAACGGGCGTTCGTTCCACCCCGGGGACAACGACGCCGAAGGGCTGACGGACCGCTGGCGGACCGAGCTGTTCGGGCCCGAGGGGTCGCTGCGCACCCTGCTGCGGACGGGCGAGGTCGAGACACCCACGCTCGTAGAGGCCGGCGCGAACTAAGACTTGGGGCGGGCTGCGTGACCACGCAGCCTGATCGGGGGTGGGGGGTGGCAGTGGGTGGATGACCGTCCGAGCACGAAGGAGATCGTGGACGGCTACGTCACGCCGTTCGAGGAGCTCGTAGGCACGGTCAGGTCCTGGACCAAGGGCGGCCGTAGCGCGGCCGAATCGCTCGGCGCCCTCTACGCCATGGTGCTCGACACGGTGGCCGCCACGTTCCGTGAGCTGGCCCACGGCAAGTTCGCCTGGCGCGAGTTCGTCGACCAGTCGTGGTTCCTGGCCTCGGTGTCGCTCCTGCCCGCGGTCCTCATCGCCATCCCCTTCGGGTTGGTGGTCGTGCTCGAGGTGGGTGGCCTGGCCGGTCAGATCGGAGCCGCCTCCTTCGTGGGCGCGGTCGACGCCATCGGCACCGTACGCGAGGCCTCCCCCATCGTCACGGCCCTGCTGCTGGCCGGAGCAGGAGGCTCGGCCATCTGCTCGGAGCTGGGGGCCCGCACCATCCGGGACGAGATCTCGGCCATGGAGGTCATGGGCATCAACCCACTGGAGCGCCTGGTGGCGCCGCGCATGCTGGCCACCGTGGTGGTGGCCGTGCTGTTGAACGGCGTGGTCGCCTTCGCCGCCATCACCAGTGGCTACGTGGCCGACCTCACCATCCTGCACGGCTCGGCCGGCGGATTCCTCAACTCCTTCAGCAGCTTCTCCCAGCCGGCCGACCTCATCGAGTCCACGCTGAAGGCGGCCACGTTCGGTCTGATCGCGGCCGTGGTGGCGTCGTACAAGGGATTGACGGCCAAGCGCGGCCCCGCCGGCGTGGGTGAGGCGGTCACCCAGTCCGTGGTCATCACGGGCATCTCGCTCTTCTTCGTCGACATCGTCTTGACCGAGATCTTCCTCGTTCTCGTCCCGCCGAGGATCCCGTGACCACGCTCGACCTGCCCCAGGACCCCACCGGGGCCAGGCCGGAGCGGCCGGGGTCACCCCAGCCTGAGGCGCAACTGACCCCCTGGGGGCGCCTGGTGGAACAACTGGCCTGGTTGGGCCGGCTGGTCGTCTTCTCGCTCAAGACGTTCGTCAGCATCCCGCTGGTCGCGCTGCGCCACCGGGGCGAGGTCTACCGGCTGCTGGCCGACGTCACCTTTGGGGGCGGGCTGCTCGCCGTGGCGGCCAGCACCGTCCTCGTCGTGTTCGTCATCGCCGCCTTCGTCGGCGTGACCATCGGGCTCGAGGGCTATCAGGGCCTGCAGATCATCGGTCTGGCCCCGTTGTCGGGCTACCTCTCGTCGTACGCCAACACACGCGAGATCGCGCCCCTCATCACGGCCTTCGGCCTGGCCGCGCAGATGGGCTGCAAGTTCACGACGCAGCTCGGTGCCATGCGCATCAACGAAGAGATCGACGCGCTCGAGGTGATGGGCATCCGCTCCCTGCCCTACCTGGTGACGACCCGGCTCATCGCGGCTCTGGTCGTCGTTACGCCGCTCTACCTGATCGCCCTTTCCGGGGCCTACTTGGCCACCCAGGTCACGGTCATTCTCATCGCGCACCAGGGTGGCGGCACCTACCAGCACTACTTCCATGCCTTCCTGACCGGCCAGGATGTCCTGCTGTCGATGGTCAAGGTGTGGGTCTTCGTCGTGCTGGTCACGATCCTGCACTGCTTCTACGGCTTCGGCGTCAAGGGCGGCCCCGAGGAAGTGGGGCGGGCAGCCGGCCGGGCTATCCGGGCCAGCATTGTGCTCATTGCGCTCTCGGACATGTTGATGACGCTGGCCTTCTGGGGCACCTCGAGCGGGATCAAGTTCTCCGGATGAGCCGGTTCTCGCTGACGCACCGCCTGGCCCTCCTCGGCCTTGCGCTCCTACTCATGACCGGGGCGGGCATCGCCACCATCCTCGAGGGGTTCGGTGGCCGGTTCGCCACCTACGACGTCGTCTACGCCGACATCCCCGCCTCGGGCACGGGCATCGCCACCGGTTCGGTCGTCCTGTTCCGCGACATCACCGTGGGCACCGTGGCCACGCTCGGGCGTGAGCTGCCCAACGGGTTGTTGCGCGTCACCCTCCACCTCAACCCGTCGGACCTCCACGCCATACCCTCAGGGGTCAGGGCCGACGTGGAGATCGCCACCGTCTTCGGCACGCAGGGCATCAACCTGGTGCCACCGGCGCGCCGCACCGGATCACCCCACCCGCTGGCCGTCGGGCAGACCCTGCCATCGGTGGCTCGCTCGAAGACCACCACCCTGCAGGGCGACGCCACCGACCTCGACAACCTGCTGAACGCACTGCACCCGGCCGCCTTGGATGCGACGCTCAGCGCCATCGCCACCGCGCTGCGCGACCAGGGGCCGTCCCTCGGTTCGACCATCAGCCAGGTGGCGGCCTACCTGGCCGAGATGGTGCCCCAGCTGCCCGGGGTCGAGAGCGACATCACGGCCCTCGGACCGGTGAGCCACGACCTGGCCACGGCGGCGGCGCCGCTGCTCTCGACGTTGGCCAACGGCGGCGTGACCGCGGCCACCATCAACACCCAGGCCACCCAGTTGCGCCACCTATTGGCTGGCGCCGCCCCGGTGGCCGATGAGCTGACCACGTTCGTGGGGCGGACCCAAGTGGCGTACGAGGACCTGGTGGCCAACTCGGCGCCGCTGCTGGCCGACGTCGCCGCCAATCCCGACGAGATCGCCCAGACCCTGAACGGCTTCGACTCGTGGTCCAAGGCCTTTGCCGCCGCCGAGATCCAGGGGCCCTACCTGTCCTTCTCCGGTGACATCGAGGTCTCGGGGTCGGTACAGGTGGTCGCGGCCGCCCTCGGGCTGCCCGGCTCCTCCGCCCTGGTCGAGCAGGGCCTCGGGCCGCAGTTCTTCAACCCGCCCACCTACACCGCGGCCGACTGCCCCCGCTACGCCGGCCAGAGCGGCCCGAACTGCCCGCCGGGCCCGACGGCTCCGACCGCGCCGGCCACGGCTGCCTCCGGCCCCTTCCTCACGACCCCGGCCGAGCAGGCGGCCGCCGTGACCATCGCCACCCGGCTCCATCAGGGCAGGACGCCGCCGTCGGCGGCCCTGGTCACCCTGCTCCTCGAGCCGTTGCTGACGAGCCTGGCTGAGAAATCGTGAACCGGCAGCCGGTCCCGTGGCGGACGCTCTCCAAGCTGGCCGCCTTCCTGGTGGTGTCGGTCCTGGCCACGGTCATCGTGGCGGCCAGCCTCCTGAACCTCAGCGCCAGCCCGAGGACGCCCTATGCCGCCCTCTTCACCAACGCCTCGGGCCTCCAACCCGGCGACTTCGTCGACATCGCCGGCGTACAGGTCGGCGCGGTCACCGGCGTGCGCCTGCAGGGCACCCGGGCTCTCGTCACCTTCACGGCCGACAACAGCCAGCGACTGACCACGACCACCCACGCCGACATCGACTACGCCAACCTGCTGGGCCAGCAGCTGCTGTCACTGCAACCGGACGGTCGTCGGGGACGGACCCTGTCGCCCGACGCGGTGATCCCGACCTCGCGCACGGCGCCGGCGCTCGATCTGACCTCGATCTTCAACGGCTTCCAGCCGCTGTTCCAGGCCTTGTCGCCCACGCAGGTGAACCAGCTGACGGCGTCCATCATCGACGTCTTCCAGGGTGAGTCGGGAACGGTGGCCGACCTGGTCACCCAGACGGCATCGCTGACCCAGAACCTGGCCGCCCGCCAACAACTCATCGGCCAGGTCATCGACAATCTGAGCTCGGTGGCGGGCACGCTCGATGCGCACGACACGCAGCTCGTCACCATGATCAACGAGTTCGACTCTCTGGTGACCGGACTGGCGGCGGACCGGGGTCAGCTGGGCGCCACCATCGACAGCGTCAGTGGACTGACTTCGGCGCTGTCGGGACTGCTGGCCCAGAGCCAACCGACGCTGGACCAGACCGTCGACGGGCTCACCAGCGTCGCCCATACCGCGGCGGCGGCTCAGGGCGGCTTCGACGGGGTGCTGTCGCACCTGCCCGCCTTCATCCAGACCCTGGACAAGGTGGCGGAGAACGGCGGCTTCCTCAGCGTGTACCTCTGCAACCTGACCGTCTCGGTGCAGGGGACCATCAACGTGAACGTCCTCACCGGGAAACCGGCCGTGCCGCTGGTGCTGCCGTCGGGCCCGGTGGGCGACCAGAGCCGGCACACGGCCAGCTGCCGATGAACACCGGCCCGGTGGTGTGGTGAAACGCTTCAACGAACGCAACCTCTTCGTCACCGCCGTCGTCGGCTCAGCCCTGCTGGCCGTCCTGGCGCTCGGCGCGATCAACTTCTCCAAGTTGCCCTTCGTCAGCGACCACACCACCTACGGCGCCGCCTTCGCCGACGCCGCCGGGTTGGCGCAGGGCGATCCGGTCAGCATCGCCGGGGTGGACGAGGGCACGGTGTCGGGCCTCTCGCTCAGCGGATCGCACGTGCTGGTGCGCTTCAGCGTGCAGAACGGCGTGCGCCTGGGCAACCGCACCGTGGTGGCGGCCAAGGTGCTGACGCCGTTGGGCCAGGAGTACCTCGACGTCCAGCCCGCCGGTATCGGCCAGATGGCCGCCGGCGCGGTCATCCCCGAAGGGCAGACCCGCGAGACGCGCACGCTGGTCACCACGGTCAACCAGGCCGGGCAGGCAGTGGGCGGGATCAACCTGCACCAGCTCGAGCAGGCCTTGGGGGCGACGAGCCAGGACCTCGAGGCCATCCCGCCGGGGGCCACCACCGCCATGTTGAGCGGGTTGGCCGATCTGTCGCGGGTCATCGGCTCGCGCTCGAGCCAGCTGGCCCAGCTGGTGGCCAACGTCAAGACGCTGTCGGGGACCCTGGCCGATCACGGGAACCAGCTGGTGGACCTGCTCGGCCAGAGCGACCTCGTGCTGCAGGTCCTCACCACGCGCCATGCGGCCATCGACACCCTGCTCAAGACGACGGCTTCCCTCACGCAGGAGCTCGAGTCGCTGCTGGCTACCCACCAGGCCCAACTGCAGCCGCTCCTCGGTGACCTCCAGACGGTCAGCGCCGTGCTCAATGCGGACGGGGCCGACGTGGCCCGGGCGCTGCCGCTGCTGGCCTCGGCCAACTCGTACCTGACCAACGTGACCGGGTCCGGTGCGTTCGGTGACTTCATCCTGCCGACCGCCCTCATCCCCGACAACGTCATCGCCGCCTGCACCAAGCCCGGCGCCACCAACCTCGTCACGGGGTGCCAGGGATGAGGGCGCGGCGGTTCAGTTTCGAGCGGCGCCCCGGTGGGGGTCGACGACTCACCGGCGGCCAGCGGCTGCTGGTGGTGGCCACGGCGGTGGCCGTAGTGGTCGCCGCGGGCGTGGTGTTCGGGGTGCGGGCCGTGACGGCCACGCCGGTCCGGACGATCACGGCCGACTTCACCGAGGCGCCCGGGGTCTATGTGGGCAACCACGTCGACGTGCTCGGCATCCCGGTCGGGAGCGTGACCCGGATCGCGGCGAGGCCGACCTATGTAGCGGTGACCATGCAGGTGCGCACCGACGTGAAGATCCCGGCCCGCGCCATCGCCGCGCTGATGGCGCCGCAGCTGGTGAACGACCGCTACATCCAGCTGACCCCTGTCTACCGCCACGGCCCGGTCATGGCCGACGGCGCCGTCATCCCCATGGCCCGGACCGCGCTCCCCGAGTCGGTCGACCAGATCATCTCGACGCTGGACCAGCTGGTGCAGGCACTTGGGCCGCAGGGCGCCAACGGCAGCGGTGCCCTCAGCCGCTTCGTGCACGACGTCGCCTCGACGGTCGGTGGCAACGGACCCAGCTTCCACACCACGGTGACCGCACTGGGCCAGGCGCTCGGCACGCTGTCGGCCGACGGGCCCTCGCTCACCACCATCCTCGACAACGTCGGTACCTTCACCACCGAAGCCGCCGCCAATACCCAGCAGTACCAGAACTTTGCCAACGACCTGGCGTCGGTGTCGGGACTGGTGGCGGCAGACTCGACTGACATCGGGACCACGCTGTCCTCGCTGCAGCAGGTCATGACGCGCGTCACCACCTTCGTCCAGCAGAACCAGGTGGCGCTGGGCGCGACGGCCCAGAACATCGCCTCGTTCACCGCCACCATCCTCACGCAGCAGAACGCGCTGGCCCAGGCCTTCGCCAGCGGCGGGCTGGCCTTGCAAAACCTCAACAACGCCATCGTCACCAACCCCGACGGCACAACGTCGCTCAACATCCGCTACGACCCCTCGCTCGACACACCGTCCTTCGTACGCACGATCTGCGGCCAGGAGCTGACGCGCATCATCGACCTGGCCAAGAACGGGGCCAAGGACAGTGAGCTCGACCTGGCGTGCGCCGCCAGCTCGGCGCTCTCCACTATCTCGCCACCACCGCACGCCGCCCAGGGGCCCGACCTCTCCCTGGCCGCCCTGATGGGGCAGGGGTGAGGGGGCTGGTGAGGCGCCGGGTGCGGCGGGCCGCGCTGCTCCTCGCCCTGGCCGTTGGTCTCTCGAGCTGCGGGCTCAGTCTGCAGGCCCTCCCCAAGCCGGGGGGCATCAGCGGTGGCACCTACGCGCTGAAGGCGGTGTTCGCCAACGTGCTCAACCTGCCGCTCCAGGCCCGGGTGCTCATCGGGTCGGACCAGGTGGGCCAGGTCACCTCCATCGCCACCTTGAACTTCAAGGCCGACCTCACCCTGGCCATCAAGCACGCCGTCCGGATCCCGGTCGGGACGACGGCCCAGATCCTCTTCGTCGACCCGCTGGGGGACGAGTTCATAGAGCTGCAGCCGCCGGCCGGGAAGGCCAGTGGGCCCTACCTGGCCGCCGGCGCCACCCTGCCCGAGCGCCAGACCTCGAGCGCGCCCAGCATCCCCGACACCCTCGCCGCCCTGGGCACGCTGCTCAACGGCGGTGGGCTGAACCAGTTGCAGACCATCGTCACCCAGCTCAACCAGGCGCTCGATGGCCATCAGGCCCAGATCCGCGAGATCCTCACCGGCCTGTCGGCCACGGCGGACTCGCTGAACGCCAACAAGGGCAGCATCGACAACGCGCTCAGCGGGTTGGCGGCGCTGAGCGGGGAGCTGGCCAAGGGCGACGCCGCCATCGCCAACGGCATCGACACCATCGGACCCGCCGTGGGCGTGCTGGCCAGTGAGAACTCGGACTTCGACAAACTGCTGGCCAGCGCCAACCAACTCTCGCTCGTGGCCACCTCGACGGTGCAGACCAGTAGCGCCAGCTTCCTGGGAACCATCCACCAGCTCGATGCCGTCCTCAACCAGATGGTGGGCGTCGAGTCGCAGCTGGGCCCGACCCTCACCGACCTGGCCCGTTTCGAGGCCATGACGCCGCGCGTCGCCCCCGGCGACTACCTGCAGCTCTCGCTCAACGGCACCGTCACCATCAACCAGACCCCGCTGCTCGGTGCCTCGAACGTGGCCGGCCCGACGGGACCGGTCACCGCGGCCAGCGGCGCCTCCAACGACGCCGCCATCCGTGGGCTGCTCGGGGCGGGTCTCCCGTGAGCCGCCGGCAGATCGCCGTGCGCCTCGGCGCGCTGGTGCTGGTCTCCCTCATCGGCGTCTTCTTCATCACGGTCGACGTGGTCGGCTACCGCCTGGGGGCCCAGTCGTTCCAGGTGACCGTCGACCTGCCCCGGGGCGGCGGCCTCTACGCCGACGGGTTCGTGACCTACCGGGGCGTCGACGTCGGCCGCATCGACTCACTGTCGCTCACCCCCGGTGGTGCGGTGGCCGTACTCGACATCGACCCCGGCACCCACATCCCGGCCAACGCCACCGCCCACGTGCACGAGCTCTCGGTGGCGGGTGAGCAGTATCTCGATCTGGTGCCCCGCTCGGGCGGCGGACCCGACCTGCACGCCGGCAGCGTCATCGGCCGGTCGAACACGGTGGTCCCCGTCTCGGTGTACACCCTGCTCGACAACGCCGGCCAACTCATCGCCAGCATCAAGTCGAGTGAGGTCCGCACCATCACCACCGCACTCGGCGCGGGCTTCAGCGGCACCGGATCGGACCTGCGGGCCATCGAGGTCGCCGGCCGGAACCTGGTCAGCGCACTGCAGGCGGCGCAGGCGGCCACCGTGGTCATCATCAATGGCGGCGGTGACATCCTCTCGGCCGCGCAGGCGTCGGATCACGCGCTCATCGCCCTCAGCCAGTCGCTCCAACAGATCACCGCGCAGGTGGCCGCCTCCAACGCCGACGTGGCGGCCGTGCTGGCCCAGGGCGCGCCGACCGAGCAGGCCATCCACACGGTTATTACCCAGGACGGTGACGCCCTGTCCGCGCTGATCAAGAACCTGGCCGCACTGTCCGACGTGGCCATCGCCCACCAGCCCGCCGTGCAGGCCCTGCTGGACCAGCTGCCCACCTTCGTCTCGAAGATCGCCCGCTCGGCCAGCAGTGGCTCGGTGGCCGTGCACATCTACTACAACTCCAAGAACACGGTCTGCCCCTATGTGGCCGGCGCCCAGACGGCCGAGCCGACAGCCACCACCCCGTCGGCCGCCCTGAACCGCACGTGTGGGGTGACGGCCCCTGACCTCAACCAACGAGGCGCCGCCAACGTCCCGGTATCCTCTGGCGGTTGACACGCCGGGGCCACGGACCGGACGCTGCGAGAGCCTCGGAGGCGCCATGGAGGTCGAGCCACCCATGACCACGCAAGCGGAAGGCCCAGCTGAGACTCCCGGCCACGCGCCCACCGGCGCCCGGTCCGGGCTCCGGCCCAGCGCGGCCCAGGCCGCCACGGCCCTGGTCCTGGTCCTGCTGGTGGCCGCCCTGGTGATCACCCAGGTCCAACTGTCGAACCAGCGTGCGAGCAACGGCGATCGGGCCAGCGCCATCGCCGCGGCCAAGGGGTACGCCGCCGATGTCGCCACCTACGACTACCGCCACCTCCAGCAGGACTTCACCAAGGTGGAACGCGAATCGACGCCCGCCTTCAAACGCAGCTTCGTGAAGTCGAGCGGTGGCCTGTCCAAGGTGCTGGTCCAGTACCACGCCACCGCCAAGGCCAAGGTGCTGACGGCCGGCGTGGTCTCCCTCACGGCATCGCAGGCGGTGGTCATCCTCTTCGTGAACCAGACCGTCTCCAACACGGCCCAGAAGGGGCCGAGCACCGACAACAGCCGGGTCCAGATCACCCTGGTGCACTCGGGCGGCCACTGGCTGCTCGACCGCCTCAAGCTTCTCTGATTTCGGCCGATGGCCGGGCGCGGCCGCCTAGGGACGCCGGGCACCGACCTCGAAACCCGCCACGTTCTGGGCGGTCGACGAGATCTGCGTCAGGTGGATGCCCACGCTGACCAGGCGCCGACCGGGCCCGACCCCCGCCTCGAAGTGCGGCCCTATAGCGTTCCCCACTCGCAGGGACCATCCATGATGAGGAGCGAGGGTGACAGCTTGGCGACGCCTGGGCCGCAGGAGGTCCTACGCCGCCTATGCGGTCGGTGCCGCGATAATCCTGGCCGGCGCCTTCGCGGCATCCCCGCCGGCCGGTGCCACTGCTCCGGTAACGCCCTTCTACCTCGCCCTGGGCGGATCGGGCTCGGTCGGCATCCAGCCCACGGCGGCACACCCGCGCGGGCAGCCCACCGATTCGGGCTATGCCAATGACCTCCTGGGACTGGAGCGCTCACGCTGGGAGGGTCTCAAACTCGTACAACTCGGCTGTCCCGGCGCGACCACGGCCTCCATGCTCACCGGGGCGGGTCACTGCCACTACCGGGAGGGATCCCAACTCGGAGCCGCACTGTCGTTCCTCAGGGATCATCCATCTACGGTCTTGATCACCGTCGATCTCGGATTCAACGATCTGCTGCCTTGCCTGCGGCATCGGGCCATCGATGACGGATGCGTCACCGAAGGTCTGGGTGCTCTTCATGACCAACTCACGCAGGCACTGGCGCAGCTCCGGGCCGCGGCGCCGAGGGGCACGATGATCGTCGGGGTCGGTCATTACGACCCGTATCTCGGCGACTACGTGCGACCGGATGGCCAACCGTTCGCCCTCGCCACCATCAGCGCTATTGATCGACTCGATGAGGTGATGCGCTCTGCGTACGCGGCCGAAGGGGTGCCGATGGCCAGCGTGGCGCCGGCCTTCGACATGACCGAAAGCACACCCGTGAAGGTGCCCAGCCTCGGCGGCGTACCTGAAAACGTCGCCCGCGTGTGTTCGCTTACCTGGATGTGTGCGCCCCCACCACTGGGTCCGAACAGCCACCCAGACGATGCCGGATACCGGATCATCGCTGTTGCCCTCGGGAATGTGATCGACAGCCTGAGCGGCTGAACGGTTCACCGACTACCGAGTATCTCAGCCTCCTTGTACACGGACTCTGTGGCCGGCGGTGGCGGTGTCTGCTCCGGTGCTTCAGCGCGCCACGGAATACGCGTCCGGCCGGTGAGGGGCTTGGCGAATCGGGTCCGAGCCAGCACCTCCGTGAGCCCAATGCAGGCCATGAACACGATCACCACTGAGATCACACTGACGATCGGCCACGGAATGTACGCGTTCAGATGGCGCCATCCCAACCACGTCATGACCGTGATGAAGAGCAGCTGGGCCAAATAGACACCGTAGGAGTTGTCCGATCCGGACCGTGTCGCCGCCCGTACCCGCGCCGAGCGACGACGGTCGACGAGTGCCACACCCACCAAATAGATGCAGGCAATGGCACCAATGTTGAATGGAATGACGATCGGCTGCAGTGGATCGGAACTCGATCCGAGCCATGACACGACGTGCTCGGCCGACAAGTAGAACCAAAGTTCGGCGACGAGGGCGCCGGCAACGGTAAACCCGATGATCTGTCGCACATGGGTGCAGAGCCACTGATGAACCTCATCGAGATGGAAGGCCACCACCATTCCGGCGATGAGGTAGAACTGGTACGAGGTCACCTCGCGGGTGGCCCAGAATCCGTACATCCACGTCGGTGTCACCCTCCAGTGCATGAGGGAGACGAGGGCGACCTGGAGCCCTCCACTCACGAGCAGCAGCATGCGATGGTGTCCGGCGGTCCGGCGCAACAACACCAGGAGCAAGGGGAACAGCGCGTAGAACTCGAGCAGGACTACCAGGTAGTAGAGCTGGTAGTACCCGGTGCCGAAGAGGTAGAGCAGGTGGATGGTCCCTCCCCGGAGGGTCTCGTGACCGGTCGGAAGCGTCAAGAAGAAATAGATGACCGTCCAACACAGATATGGCGCTCCGACCAGGGCAAACCGTCGGCGCCAGAACGTGCTGTGGTCGATGCCGGGCAGGTCGCGGACACTGTAAGTGAGCATGCAGGCCGAGACGAACAGGAACGCTTCCCGGGTCACGTGAAGCAGCTGCAGCGACGCACCCACGCTGAGACCGGCCGCGACGGGCGCGAAGGCGAGCAGCGTGTGCGTCGACACGACCCCGGCCTGCTTGATCGGCCTCATGGCGTCGATGTGATCTAGCCGCTGCCGAGTGCCGCGTACCGGCTGAGCCGGTAGTAGCGGCGACTCGTCGACGACGGTCATCGGCACTCGCGGCGATAGAGGACCGGGACGGTCGAGTCCTTCAAGGTCCGGCGCTGAACTTTTCCGGTGGGCCCGGCTGGCAGGGCCCGCACGACATTCAACGAGACCGGCCGCTTGCTGCGCACGAGGTTCGCCTCGAGCACTTGCTGGATCCGGATCGTCACTTCCTCGACGACATTGCTGTGGTCGGGACCGTCGGCCTCCCGCACCACCAGGTAGGCCACCGGCACCTGGCCCAGTACCGGGTGATCTTCTCCGACGACGGCGACGGCGGTGACGCTGCGATCCCCCGCCACGATCTCTTCGATCTCCCGGGGAAATACCTTCTCGCCCCCGCGGTTGATGACGTCGTCGGACCTGGCGTCGAGATACAGGAATCCGTCCTCATCCAAGTGCCCAAGGTCTCCCGTCCTGAGCCAACCGTCGGGATGGAACCGATCTCGATGCTCGTGCCCGACATAGCTGTCGACCACCGAAGGGCCACGTATCTCCACCTGACCGACGACTCCGGGAGAGACTTCCATCGGGCAGTCACCGGGCTCGTCCTCATGGACAACTCGCACCTCGACGCCGACGGGGAGCCCCACGGAGCCGGGCTTCGTGACTCCGCCGAGTGGGCATGCGGTGATCTGACTGGCGGCTTCGGTCATCCCGTAGGTCACCAGCACGGGAATCCCGGTGTTCATCTCAAACCGCTCTTCGGTCGCTACGGCCAGTGGTGCGGAGGCAGAGCGGATGAACCGGACCCCCGATGGGATGACCTCGTCTGCCGCCGGCTCCGCCAGAATCGAGATGATCGCGGGAACCGCGTTGATCCAGGTGATGTCTCGTTCCGCCATCAAACTCCAGAATTCGCCTCGATGGAACCGATCGTCGAGAACGAGCGTGGAGCCCGCGACAAGCGAGGACAGGAGCCCCACGACCTCAGCGTTGATGTGGAACAGTGGAAGGGGATTGAACCCGCGGTCGTTCGTGGTCAGACCATGGTGCGCTGAGATCCAGTGAGCCGTGTGCAACAGGCGCCTCTGATGCAGCCGGATGACCTTGGGGGGACCCGTGGTACCCGAGGAGGCGAGTACGACCCCACCAGAGTCGGTGTAGAGCGGCGTGGTCGCCCCAGGACCCGTGACCGTCCTCGGCTCGAGCTGGTCGAGGGCGTCGAGTTCGATCCACCTGGCATCGACACCCACTGGGCCGGGCCGATCGGCGACCACGATGTCCACCTGCAGGCGCTCGACGGCCGAACGCAAACCGCTTGGGCCCGAAGGAGGAGTGGAGGGGTCGAGAGGCGCTACCCAGCGCCCGGCCGCGACACTCCCGAGAAAGGCGGCCGCAAAGTCGACGGGGTCGCTGATCACAAGCCCGACGGTGGAGCCGACCGCAACGTGTGCCCCGTCGAACAGGACCCTCCATTGCTCAGCGACCCGGTCCAAATCTCGAAATGAAACCGCGCCGGGCTCCCTCGCATGTTCGAGGTAGCTCCGATCCCCCAGGATCACGGATTGCTTGCGGATGATCTCGGAGAGCGTGCTGCCAAGGGTGGCTATCGCTGGACCCCGAGAATCGATCTCGTTGCCAGAGGTTGGTTCCCGGGTGACGGTGGACATCTCAATACATCATGCGGTGGTCGAAGTAGTGCTTGAACTCAACCAGGTTGTCCGATGGGTCTCGGACCACGAAGGTCCGGTGCGCCTCCGCAAGGCCCTCAAATCGAGTGCTCACATCAGCAAACAACTCGATCTTTCGCTGCAGGCACAGTTGGTACACCGCGTCGAAATCGTCCCCGTTGCGAAAGGTGACGCCGAAGTGCCGGGGGTACAGGTTCAGCGAGACTTCACGACTATCGGGCGGATCAGTGAGGTGGCAGACCAGTTGGTCCCCGAAGAAGTCGATGGTGATCCGATCGGCGTAGCGCCTCGCCAACTTGCAACCCATGAGTCGCACATAGAACGCCTCCGAGTCGTCGAGGTCGTATACGGGAATCGCCAGATGGAAGACGTCCCGACTCTCTCTCATGACTCCACGGCCTCGAAACAACTCAACGTGTCAGCCCGCAAGCCGAGCCGTAGCGTCTCGAGTCCCAGAACGGCAGTCGAGGGGATGTTGCCGAGATTGACGTTCGGTCCGATACGTCGTACGAAATAGCTCTGGAGTTCGGTGGATGGGGCTTCGAACAGCAGCGACCCGGTGTCGAGATCGCTGTCCAACAGATCCTCGATGAGCCCGAATCGGAGCTCTCCGTTGGGGCGGCAGATGCCGGATCGGCCGCTCTCCCTGGATTCGAGGGTCACCAGGCTCGCGCCGGCATGGAGGTCTTCTTGCACACATTCGATCCAGCGGCTCGGCGCGAGGCGCTCCGATCGCTCCGAGTCCTTGAAGCCCACCTCGGAAATGACCTGGAAGTCTCCGCAGAGCTTCCCGATATACGCCGACTTCTCCGTATTCGACAGAGCAATCGTTCCATTGGACACTTCGACATGGCCGCAGGAATACCGCTTGCAGAGCGAGCGGAACTCCTCGAATCGATCCTGCAACACGAATTTCTCGAACAACGTCCCGCCAAAGTAGAAGTTGACGCCCACGTTGGCGAGAACATCGATCTTCCGCTGGAGGTCGTTCGTGACGAGGGCCGTACCCCAGCCGAACTTCACAAAGTCAATGAACTCGGCACTGCTCTCAACAACATCTTGAAAACTCCCGGTGGGAAGACCGCCATCGATGACCATGGTCAGGCCGGTCTCTCTCGGCTTGAGTGTCCTTGCCGGTAATTCCAGGGCCGTAGGCCGCATTGTGACTCTCCTCGCTTTGTCGGTTTCTACCTATGGCGCGACACGTTGCCGTTGGTCGAGCAGATCCACCCTCCACACGCTGGCGTTGGACACCACGTCCCACGCCATGTTCTCGACGGCCACCCCGGAGCAGTAAGCCCGTAGGGCTCGTATGGCCCCGCCGTGGCTGACCACGAGGACGTCGCCTGCGGGCGACGGAACCAGGCACCCCTCGACGAACGTGCTCACCCGCTCATAGACGTCAGCGAGTGACTCCCCTCGGGGCGGTCGTGCATCGGCGTCCACCACGCGATCGCCGGCAATTCCCGTCCAGGCGGGGTCGAGCGAGCTGAGCGGATAGCCCTCGAAAGTGCCGAAGGAACGCTCCCGGAGGGCGGCATCCTGATGGCACGGCACACCGAGGGCGCGCCCGATGATCGCGGCCGTCGCTTCGGCCCGTTCAAGGTCGCTCGAGTAGATCAGCGAGATGGCCCCGTCCTCGAACTGCTCCGCCAGCCGTTCGACCTGGTCGCGCCCCTTCGCGGTCAGCGTCGGTTCCGGCGCGTGACCCTGGATGAGACCCAACGCATTCCACGTACTCTCCCCGTGGCGTACCAACCACAGAGTCGCAGAGTCGTCGCTGGCACGTTCCATTCCTCAACAATGCCCGCTCGCGCTGAACTTGAACTGTGAGGAAGCCAAGAACTCAATGAGATTGCGCTCAGTCGTGCACAAAATTATTTCTCCGCGTTGCTGGGAACAACCTGGGTCACCCCGTGGCGATGGTGGTTTCTCGCTCAAGCCGGGAGCGGCTCTGGAACCACGGGCGATGAAGGTTGACCCTTCCGCTCCTGTACCACCTCGTCGAGACGCGCCTGTTGTTCGGCGCGCACGGGCCCGGTGAGGACCCAGCGCAGCGGTGTACGCAACATGAGTGACGTGAAGAATGCCGAAATCGATATGGTCACCACGAAGGTCGCGGCCACCAAGCCCGCCCAGCCGAGATGTGGTCCTATCCCCGTCGCCCCAAGAGCCGAACGCACCAGATTGATGAACAGCACATGGCATAAGAAGATGCCACCGGTGAGACCAGCCAGATACTCGGCCGAGATGAACCTGAAGCGGGTCCCATTTATCCCGATTCGCCTTCGGTACCACATCCAGGTCCCGCATTCGAGTGCCGCGACAGCTGCGGTGAACCAAAGGAACGCCACGGGCTGGTAGAGATCGGACGCCCTCCCCGTGGTCGAACCGGTCCATACGGCCACCAGGTACCACAGGGTTGCGATGATCCCCATCAGGACGGCGCCGGCGATGATCTGGCGGTACCGTCGCTCGACGAACTGTCGAACTTGATCGAAGTGCAGCGCCACGAGGACGCCGGCGATGAACTGCTCTTGATAGGTAATCGGATCGCGGGACCATGGCCAGATCGAAGCGAGCCACTTGGTGGCATGCCCTACGGGTCCGAAGTACTGGGTGTAGTGGAGATCAGCGGCCAGCAGGAGAGCGAAGCCAATACTCGTCACCATCACCACAACGTGGTGGCGGGAGGCCGAGACCAGGCGCAGGACGAAGGGGAACACCAGATACAACTGGAGTATGACCACCACGAAGTAGAGCTGGTAGTAGCCGAAGACGAGGTCCCTCCAGAGCAGAGAGCCAGCCTGGCTGAATGACCAGGCCGAGATCATAGTGAAGGTCCAATAGATGACGGTCCAGACCAGAAACGGGACCCCGATCTGCACGTACCGACGTCGCCAGAATTCCCAGGTCGACCGCGGTCGCGTGATCTGGGAGTACGTCAGGAGGAAGGCGGTCAGGAAGAAGAAGGCGGTCCGGCTGAAGTGCAACAGCATCACGAAGGCCCAGGCCGTCGTGTTCCCAGTCTTCACGTTCCACAGCAGTGAATGCTGCAGAACCACGGCACAGCACGCCATGACGCGATAGGAGTCAAACTGGCCGAGGTAGCCCCCGAAGCGCACCGCCCCGTCGATCTGCGATCTCGAGGATCGGGCCGACAAGGTCGATAACGGCGCCACGTTGGGTATTGTGACCGCTCCTCCTGAATACCCGCTGGGAGGCCAGTGCGCTTCAGGTGTCGCCTCGGTCGACCCGATGGGGCCAACCGCAAAAGCGCGCTCGGAGGGATTCGAACCCCCAACCTTCTGATCCGTAGTCAGATGCTCTAATCCGTTGAGCTACGAGCGCCGGGTGCGACCTGTCAGTGTACCGGAGTGCCACGGCACCCTCCGAGGCGCCGGGCGGATCAGAGCGAAATGGGCAGGTTGGTGTAGCCCCTCACCGTGCTGGTGTGAAGCGGCACCGCGGCCGACAGGTCGACGGTCCAGTCGGGGAACCGGCGCAGGGTCTCCTCGAGAGCTATTCGTCCCTCCAGGCGGGCCAAGGCTGCTCCCAGGCAGAAGTGCACCCCGTAGCCAAACGAGAGGTGATGATCCATGACCCGGTGGATGTCGAAACGGTCGGCGTCGGGAAAGCTCCGCTCGTCTCGGCCGGCGGCGCCCGTGAGGAGAAGGACCTTGGAGCCGGTCGGGATGACCCTTCCGTGGCGCTCGACCTCGGCTGTGGTCCACCGCCCCTGCACGGGCGAAGGTGCTTCGTAACGCAGAAGCTCCTCCACCGTGTTGGGAATCAGCGAAGGGTCGGCCACCAGCTCAGCCCTCTGACCGGGGTTGGCGGCCAGGACCACGGCCGCCCATCCGATGAGCCGGGCCACCGTCTCGGTTCCGGCACTGGCGATGAGGAGTGAGAACATGGTCGATTCTTCGAGTGTCAGCCGGCGCAACTGACCGTCGTCGTCAACGATCTCGCCGTTGAGAAGGTCGGTGAACATGTCATCCCGCGGGTTTGCCTGGCGTTCCCGCAGTTGTGATTCGACATAGGCATGGAGTTCCACCATGTACTTGGCCGAGATGTCATTCATCATCCCCGTCTCGGGTTCAAGGTGGAAGGTGCCGTCAATCAACTCACGCATTTCGCGGCGGTCGGACGGGGGGACACCGAGGAGCGCCGCGATGACGGTTGCCGGCACCCGGGCTCCGAAATCCTCCACGTAGTCGAACACGGTGCGACCCACCTGCGCGTCGAGCAGGGAGGCACAGAGGCTGCGGACCTCGTCTTCTAAAACGGCGATCCGTCGCGGCGTGAAGGCTTTTGAGACCAGGCGGCGCAGGCGGGTGTGGTCAGGGGGATCCAGGAAGATCATCAGACCGCCACCGATGACGTCGGGCGTCATCAACTCGAGCACGGTGCCGTGCGCGGAACTGAACGTCTTGGCGTCGCGATGGGCCGCGTCCACGTCGGCGAATCGGCTCAGGGCGAAAAAATCGTGCTCTTCGTTGTAATAGACGGGCGCCTCGTCGCGCAGCCGTCGCCACAAAGGATGCGGGTCGTCCTTGTACTGCTTGTCGAGCGGATCCCACTCGAGCGGAGTTTCGGTGTCCGTGCTCAGCGCGAATCGCCCTGAACAGGCGCCGCCGTGGGTCCATCCCACAGTTTGATGCCGCCCAGGATCCCCGCGGTGTTGTCAACCACGGTGGTGCGCGGCAAAACGTGACCGAGATCGTCGCGGTCGATCTTCCGTGCGTTGCCGCCACCGAGGTAGAGGTGGTCGAAGAAGAACAGGCCATCAAGGGTGACGATGGCGTCGCGTACCCGCTTGTTCCAGTGCTTGTCCCCGATCTTCTTGCGCGCCATTTCACCCAGCTGCTCGTTGTACGTCTCGTTATTGCGAAAGGGCTGGTGGGCCAGCTCGAGGTGCGGAAGGAGGTGACCGTCCATGAACACCGCCGTACCGAACCCGGTACCGAGGGTGATGACCAGTTCGAGCCCGGTGCCGGCCACGACTGCGGCGCCCTGGACGTCGGCGTCGTTGGCCACCTTGGTCGGTTTGTGCAGGGCATTGGCGAGCGCGGTTTCCAGATCGAAGCCGGACCAGGCCTTGAAGAGCTCCGGATCGACCTCGGTTCCCGGGCCCTTCTTGGTCACAAAGTGGGGCGCGCTGAGGACACGCCCGTTGCGAACCATGCCGGGAAACCCGCACGAGACCCGTTCGGCCTCGGGCAGCGGCTGCACCAGTTTGGCCAGCGCGCGCACCAGCCCGTCATCGCCCTCGGGTGGGAGCGGGTAGGTCGTGGCGACCTTCACCCGATCCGCCACCATGGTGCCCTCCTTGCTCAGCACCGACGCCTTGAGACCGGTACCCCCGACGTCGATGGCGAGGGTGTAGGGGTGCTGAGGGGCGGAAGCCGGGGAGGCAGTAGTCACTGATGGCACTGTAGAGCAGCCATCCCGTTCGGGCGCCGGGGGGCGACGAATTCAGTTGAGAAGGTCGTGCACGGCATCCCGGAGCATGTCGGCCAGCTCCTCGGGCTCTGTCCCAAAGGCCTCACCCGCCATGAAGAGACCGGAGAACACCGCCCCGAACGAGCAGGCCATCCGGACCCGGTCCCTCACCGGCACGCGGGAATCGACCAGCACCCGGCGGAACTGCGCCTGAATGTCATCATGCTCGGCGTCGTGACCCTCTCGGTGCAATTTCTCCATGGCGGCCTGGTTCCGCTCGTGCATAAGGAAGATCTTGCGGTGGGTCAACATCTGGTCGACCATCTCGTCGAGAATGGCGCTCCATCTTGGAAGGGTGACGGGATCGTCGCCGAGATGGCTGAGGGTCTCGCGGCCGAACTCGTGAAGCCGCATGTGGAGAGCCATCAGGATGTCGTCCTTCGAGGCGAAGTGGTAGTACAGCGCCGCCTTGGTGAAGCCCAGTTGCTCGGCGATCTCGCGCAACGAGGTCCGGTCGAAGCCCTTCTCGATGAAGAGGTCGAGCGCCACCTCGAGGATGCGTTCACGGGTGCTCACTGTCTCCGGGAGGGCGTCGGCGGACACCCCCTTCCGAGGCACGCCGGCGGTGGGAGCAATCTGGGTCACGGCCAAATACTACTTGACGGCAGGTAAGTTCGACCCTTACCATGCCGGTACGAAACTACTAGCCGACAGGTAAGGAAGCCATGGCCGAGCGACTGATGATCGAGGCAGAGGGCCTGACCAAGCGCTACGGCGAGACGCAGGCGCTGGCCGGAGTGAACTTCTCGGTCCCCGCCGGGACGATCCTGGGTGTCCTGGGCCCCAACGGAGCGGGGAAGACCACCGCCGTGCGGATCCTGACCACGCTGGCCAGTCCCGACGGTGGCCGCGGCCTGGTCGCCGGCCACGACGTGGTCAGGGAGGCCGCCGAGGTGCGGCGCCATATCGGGGTGGCGGCACAGGACGCCACGCTCGACGAGCTCCTGACTGGTCGCCAGAACCTGGTGCTCGTCGGCGAGCTGAGCCGGATGGGTGGTTCGACCTCGCGGGCCCGGGCCGCTGAGCTCCTCGAGCGCTTCGAACTGACCGACGCCGCCGACCGGATCATGAAGGGATACTCGGGCGGGATGCGACGTCGCCTCGACCTGGCCGCCAGCATGATGACCCGGCCGCCCGTCCTCTTCCTGGACGAGCCGACCACCGGCCTGGACCCGACCAGCCGGCTCCGCACGTGGGACGTCATCCGGGAATTGGTCAGCGAAGGCGTCACCCTCCTCCTGACCACGCAGTATCTCGATGAGGCGGACACGTTGGCCGACCGGATTGTCGTCATCGACCACGGTCGCGTCATTGCCGAGGGCACGCCGGTCGAGCTCAAGGAGGCCAGCAAGGGCGCACGCCTGGAGGTGACGCTGACCGAACCGCACGCCGACGCCGTCGGGGCGCTGCAACCGTTGGTGGGTGGCCGCGTGCACGTCAGCGACGACGGCCGCCACCTCAACGCCGCCATCGAGATCTCACCCGGTTTGGCCACGGCGGTCGTGCGTGCCCTCGACCAGGCGGGCGTGTTGGTGGACGACATCGAAGTGCGACAGCCCTCGCTCGACGATGTGTTCTTCTCCCTCACCGGCCGTTCCACCACCGAAGAGGAGCTGCCCGAGCTCGAAGGAGTCTCGCTATGAGCACCACCTCCTTGCCGCGGCTGGACCTCACGTCCCCGCGCCCGGTCGGCCAGATGCGGGGCCGCCTCCAGGACGTGTGGTCACTGACCCGGCGCAACCTCATCCACGTCGCCCGGGAGCCGATGCAGCTTTCCGACGTGACCATTCAGCCGGTGCTCTTCACCTTGCTCTTCATCTTCGTGTTCGGTTCGGGCATCCCGATCCCGGGCGGGACCTACAAGGACTTCGCCCTGGCCGGCCTGCTGACCCTGAACCTGACCACATCGGTCATGGGCACCGCGGTCGGCCTGAGCACCGACCTTCACGAAGGGGTGATCGACCGCTTCCGGACCCTTCCCATGTGGCGCGCCTCGGTGCTGGTGGGTCGCTCCATCGCCGATGTCATGTCAGCCACCCTGTGCGTGACCATCGTGGCGTTGACCGGCCTGGCTATCGGCTGGAGGTCGCACGCCGGTATCCCCTCGGTCATCGGCGGCTTCGCCCTGGCTCTCTTCTTCAGCTACTGCCTCTCGTGGGTGGCCGCCTGCGTCGGCCTGACCAGCAAGGGGCCCGAGTCCGCCGCGTCGTTCGGGTTCATTGTGCTGTTCCCCCTGGCGTTCATCTCCAACTCCTTGGTTCCGACCCAGCACATGCCCGGCTGGCTCCAGGTCATCTCCAACTGGAACCCGGTGAGCGCGGTCACCGCCGGCGCCCGTCATCTGTTCGGCAACCCCAACCCGTCGGCCACCATTTCGGCGTGGCCAATGCAGCATCCGGTGGAGGCGGCGCTGATCTGGTCCGTGGCCATCCTCGCCGTCGCCGCTCCATTGGCGTCCTACCTGTTCAAGCGAGCCACCACCGAGTAGTCGAGGTACCAGTACGGCCAGCCGGTAGCGTGCTGGCCCGTGACCGACCAACCTTGGATGGAAGACGCCTGCTCACTGGTCGATGCGTTCCGCGCCGGGACCATCTCCCCCACCGAGGCCCTGGAGGGATCGCTGGCGGCCATCGCGGCGTCGACGCTGAACGCCGTCTGCTTCATCGACGAGGAGCAGGCCCGGGCCACGGCTGCTCGGGCCGATGTGTCATTGCCCTTCGGTGGCGTGCCGATCGGTGTCAAGGAGCTCGACCCGGTCAAGGGTTGGCCCATGACCGAGGCTTCCCTGGTCCTCAAGGACGAGATCTCCGACTACGACGGGACCATGACGGCCCGCCTGAAGGAGGCCGGCGCCGTCCTGGTGGGTCAGACAACGGCCAGTGAGTTCGGCGGCATCAACTGCACCTACACCCGACTGCACGGCGCCACCTCCAATCCCTACGACACCGAACGCACCCCCGGCGGCTCGTCGGGTGGCTCGGCAGCCTCGGTCTCCGGTGGGCTCCTGCCGATCTGCACCGGGGGCGACGGCGGCGGATCGATCCGCATCCCGGCCGGCTTCACCGGGCTGTTCGGGCTGAAGGCCACCTTCGGCCGGATCCCCAAGGGCCCGGGTAGCGAGATTGAACCGCTGACCGCGGTGATCGGGTGCCTGTCCCGCTCCGTGCGCGACACGGCACGGTGGTTCGACGTGTGCAACGGCGCCACCGAGTACGACCCGTTCAGCCTGCCCCGGGTGCAAGGGTGGGAGGCAGGCCTGGGCTCCCTCGACCTGCGCGGCCGGCGGGTCGCGGTGTCTCTTGAGCTGGGAGCCGCCGTCGTGGCCTCCGCCGTGAAGGAGAAGGTGGAGGAAGCCGCGGCCGCCCTCATCAAGGATGCCGGCCTCGAGCAGGTGGACGTCGAGTTCAGCTTCCCCAGGGGTGGGTTGGAATGGGCACTGGCGGGCACGGCGAGCCTGCTGGTGGGTCTGGGCGACCTCTACCCGGGATGCGAGTCCGAACTCACCGCCGAGATCATGCTGGCCGCCAACATCGCGACCAACCACTACGACCTGGAGACGGCCAAGAAGATCGAGGCCTTCCGCCGGGAGATCATCATGGCCAACGCCAGGGTCTTCGAGGAGGTCGACTTCATCATCTGCGCCACCAACCCCGACATCGCCTTCCCGGCCAAGGGGCCCATGCCGACCACCGTCGACGGGGTCGACTTGATCAAGGAGTACGGCTTCGAGGTGGCGGTCGGCAACAACGGCGCCCTGACCATTCCGGCCAACACCACCGGCAACCCGGCCGTGGCCATACCGGTCGGGCTGGTCGACGGGCTGCCGGTCAGCATGCAGATCATCGGGCGCCACCACGCCGAGCCCCTCCTGCTGGAGCTGGCCCGGACGGTGGAGCTCGAACGACCGTGGCCGCTGGTGGCGCCGGGCGCGCCGATCTGATTCTGGCCGGCCGCTTCAGGCGCGGCGCAACCGATGGACCGTGAGCGGCGCGAACACCGCGATGATCCCGGCCGACCAGATGAGGGACGGGACGAGGAAGGTGCTCAACGAGTGGCCCAGGAGCTGCTCGGCCCCGTGGCCCTCCGTCAGCAGGCGCACGGCATTGACCATGTAGGTCAGCGGCTGATGGCTGGCGAAGGCCTGCATCCAGCCGGGCATGGTGCCGACGGGGATGTACGCGCTGGAGACGAACGAGAGCGGGAAGACGAGGAACGAGATGCCCTGGGCGGCCTGCGGGCTACCGGCCAACAGCCCCAGCCCGATGAAGAGCCAGCAGAAGGCGAACCCGTAGAGCACGCACAACCCGAACGCCGCCGCGGCCGCGCCAACGCCGTTCTGGGTGCGGAAACCGACGAGCACGCCGATGGCCGTGGTCACGGCCAGGCTGTAAGTCAACAGGGAGGTGTCGGCACTCACCCGGCCCGTCACGATGGACAGCAGCCGGATGGGCAGGCTGCGCAACCGGTCGAAGAGCCCGCCCTGGAGATCCTCGGCGATGCCGGTGGCCGCGCCCATGCCCGAGAACAGGACGCTGCTCACCACGAAACCGGGGACCAGGAAGTCCACGTAGGAGAGCGACCCGGTGTGGCCGACGGCGCCCCCGAACACGTAGCGGAAGATGAGCAGGAACAGCGCGCCCTGCGCCGTGCCGGCGATGATCAGCTGTGGCGAGCGGACGAACTTCTTGACCGTGCGCGACGCCACCTCGTAGGAGGCGACGAGGAACGGCGCGCCGGCGTTCTCGACGGGGGACAGTGCGTCGGTCGTGGTCGTATCCAGCGTCGCGCGGGAGGGAATGGTGGCGTGCATGGTCATGCGACACGCTCCTTTGGCGTCGTGGTGGTCGAAGTTCCGGTGGTTTGCGTGGTGTGCCCGGTCAGGGCCAGAAACACCTCGTCGAGGGTGGGACGGCGCAGGGTGATGTCCTCCACCGTGATGTTGGCCTGGTCCAGGGCGCGGACGAGGGCCGGCAGCAGCTGAGCCCCGCCGGGCGCGGCGACCGAGCAGCGGCGGGTGGCCGGGTCGATGGTCGGGCGGCCCGAGTCGATCTGCGACAGGATCCGGGCCGCGCCCTCCAGGCTGTCGAGGTCGCGGGTGTGCAGCTCGATCATGTCGGAGCCGGCGCGGGACTTGAGCTCACCCGGCGTGCCCTCGGCGATCACCCGGCCCTCGTCGATGATGACGATGTAGGCGGCCAGCTGATCGGCCTCATCGAGGTACTGGGTGGTGAGCAGGATGTCGGTGCCCGCGTTGCCCAGCTCACGAATGGCATCCCACAGCTCGATCCGGCTGCCGGGGTCCAGCCCGGTGGTCGGCTCATCGAGCAGGAGCAGCCGCGGCGTCCCGACCAGGCTGGCGCCGAGGTCCAGCCGGCGACGCATGCCGCCCGAATACGTCTTGGCCCGGCGATCGGCCGCCTCGGTCAGGCCCACCTGGGCCAGGATGCGGTCGGTGCTGGCGCGCGCCCGGCGGGAGCTCTGACCGTAGAGACGGGCGATCATGTTGAGGTTCTCGCGGCCCGTCATCATCTCCTCGACGGCGGCCGACTGGCCGGCCAGCCCGATCAGGCGGCGGATGGCCATGGACTCCCGGGCGACGTCGTGCCCGGCGACGTGCAAGGTGCCGCCGTCGGGCGGCAACAGCGTGGCCACGGTGCGGATGAAAGTGGTCTTGCCGGCCCCGTTGGGGCCGAGGATGGCGACCACCTGACCCGACGGGATGGTCAGGTTCAGGTCCTGCAGGGCCCGGACCTTCCCGAACCGCTTGCTGAGACCCTTGGCCTCAATGAGGGCGGGGGTGGGAGTGAGTGTGGGCGTGGTTGGGCGTGGGCGCATGGGCCCGCTCCTTTCGATGTGAGGTGCTGAGGTTTGCGGCGGATCGCAGAGCTCAATCGACGGGGGTCGCCTACGCTGTCGGTGCGGCCCGAGCGTTGGTCCCTCGTGGATCGATCTCGCGGTTGAACGGATCCGGGGTCGCGTGCGCACAACACGCGGCCCCGATTCGTTACGGCGGTTCGGGGGTGAAGTTGAAGACCACCCCCTCCAAGGGGATCGTGCCGTCGCGGTGGAAGCTCCGCCACATATCGAGCCCGTCGAGGTCGCCCGACTCGATGTCCTTGATGAGTCCGTTCACGAAGTGGAGCTCGGCCACCTTCAGCTCCTCCTCGTACTCCGATTCGAGCATGAAGATCCTCGGGAGCCCGGCGTCGTGCGAGGCGCGCAGGCCGCCGCGGATCCCGGCCACCTGGAAGGTCAGGGCGTCCGAGCGCGACCGCAAGGCCACCAGCGCGTCCTCGGGTGAAAGGGCTCCGGCGAAGGAGAGCCCGGCCATGAACTGGGGGTACTCCTTGGCCGGCACCGCGATCAGGTCGGTCAGCCAGTCGATCATTTCGCGGGCGCCGTCCTCGGTGATCTCATAGACGGTCCGCTCCGGCCGCTTGCCCTCCCGCACGGTCTCCCGGGCCGAGATCAAGCCGCGCTTCTCCAGCACCTCGACGACGGCGTAGAGGGAGCCGTAGTTGAGGCGGACGCTCTCCTGCTTGGCCCGCTGCCGCAGGGTCTGGGCCACCTCGTAGGGATGCATGGGCTTCTCGTAGAGGCAGACCAGAACGGCAAGAGCCAACGGATTGGAGCGGGCCTGGCGGGGCATAGTTTGAGAGTATTCTATTTAGAGTGCTCTGTCAATGTCATTCTGGGACATTTCCCTGTTTCCCACCTGGCTGACCGACTCCCCTCCGGGGATTGACATGTGACTATTTAGTCACCTATTATGCCTGGCATGGACAACGTGTTCAGGGCCCTGGCCGATCCGACACGGCGGAGCCTGCTCGACGAGCTCTTCCGCCAGGACGGGCAGTCGCTGAGCCTGCTCGAGGAGCGCTTCGCCATGACCCGTTTCGGTGTGATGAAGCACCTCAAGCAGCTGGAAGAGGCAGGACTCGTGGTGACCAGGCGGCGCGGCCGCGAAAAGCTCCACTTCCTGAACCCGGTGCCCATCCGACTCGTCCACGACCGGTGGGTGAGCAAGTACGCCGAGCCCTGGGTGGCCGGCCTCAGCGAGATCAAACAACGACTGGAGAGTCCCATGGAGAAGATCTACGAGATCTACATTCGCACCACGCCCGAACGCCTCTGGGAGGCGATCACCGACCCCGAGATCAGGAGCAAGTACAACTTCGGCGCCGGCGTGACGTCGGACTGGAAGGTCGGCTCGCGCTTCGAGATGGGCTCGGCCCAGGCCGGGGTCGAACTCGGTGAGGGGGAAATCCTCGAGATCGACCCACCACGCCGATTGGTGCACACCCTGGTCGCCCTCTGGGGTGACGATGTGAAGAGCGAAGGTCCGTCGCGGGTCAGTTGGGACATCGTGCAGGTGGAGGACTCCTGCCATCTGACCGTCACCCATGACCAACTGCGCGAAGGGGCGAACGATCAGCTCTACGGCGGCTGGCCGATGATCCTCTCGGGGCTCAAGACGTGGCTCGAGTCGGGTGAGCTGCTCACCACGCCGGGCTCCCTGATGTACGGCAGCTCTCGATGACCCGCATCACCGATGTGCGGACGGTGGGCGTCCCCGTCACCGACCAGGACCGGGCCCTCGAGTTCTACGTCGACACCCTGGGCTTCGAAAAGCGGCTCGACGTACCTCTCGACGGCGGGCACCGCTGGATCGAGGTGGCGCCCGCCGGTGCGACCACATCAATAGCCCTGGTGGCGGCGCACGATGGGGTGCGGGCCGGGGTGGAGACCGGCGTCCGCTTGATCACCGAGGACGCCGAGGCCGACCACGCGACCTTGCGCTCCCGCGGGGTCGACACCGGCGACATCCTGCGTTGGGAGGGCGTGCCGCCGATGTTCGCCCTACGGGACCAGGACGGCAACGGCCTCGAGATCGTCGGGCAGAGGTGATCGGGTCAAGCTCGACACCCGCTACGGCGAGGAGCGAAGGAGCCTGAGCCCGACGGCGAGGGGCTTTGTGTTCAAGTCAAGGGCGAGCAACCGGGCGTCGGCCTGGTCCAGATCACCCGAGATCTCCCCCTGGCCGTCGAACGAGGTGAAGCTCGACTGGGTCGGTTGGATGATCGGGGCGGAGAAGATCACCCCGTCGAGCTCGATGGCCAGCAACTGGTGGAAGTTCTTCTTTGCCACCGCGTCCCAGAGAGACGCCCCGCCCGGAGTCATGGTGTAGTTGACCACCCACTGCCCGGTCTGGTCCTTCGTGGCCCGGGCCGACTTGACCGACGAGCCGGACATCTGGGAGGGGCCAGCGACGTAGCGCCCGGGCACGGCATGGTCCGTCCCGAGCGGAAGAGCGGGTACGAGGACGGCGCGATCCGAGTAGCCGGGCGTGTCGACCGGGGTGTCGGTGTAGTTGGCGAACTGCGGATCGGGGCCCAGAGTGATACTCGAGTACCCCTCCACGGACGAAGTGGGGTTGACCTCGATACCGTTTGCGTAAGGTGCTCCACAGGTCGGCAGCAAATCCGCCCCCGAGACGGGCGCGGCACCGGCGACGGTCTGGTAGGGCGGGGCGGTGCAGAGCACCGGGCGGAAGAGCACCCGCCCCACTTGGGCCACCTCGCTGATCGCCGACGACGACACGGCGTGGCCGGCGTCGGTAACAACAATCCGTTGGCGCGACACGGCGAGGTGGACGCGGTGGAACCCCAGCTGGTGGAACCGCAGGGTGAGGATCCGCACGTCGGAGGCCAGCTCATGCGCCGTGGCCGGTGTCGCCGTGGCGTAGGTGGCGCGGTGTTCGTCGTTCGCCGCGCCGGCCGGGACCGACCCCGCGGCCGGGATGGCCAGGACGGCCGCGCCGAGCAGCGCGCCGAGTCGCCCCCGCCTCATGCCGGCGTGAGGTGGACGGGAAGCTCCACCAGGCCACGCAGGATCACGTTGGCGCGGTAGGTCACGTGGTCGGTGCGCAACTCGATGCCGCGGCAACGCCGCAGGAGGGCGGGCAGCGCCACCTGAGCCTCCATCCGGGCGAGCGGTGCGCCCAGGCAGTGGTGGATCCCAAAGCCGAAACCCAGGTGCCGGTTGTCGGCCCGGGCCAGGTCGAGCTCCTCGGGACGATCGAAGGCATCGGGATCGCGGTTGGCCGAGCCGAGGAGCAGGAAGGTGAAGGCGCCTTTGGGCAGGACCCCGTCGCTCACCGGAATGTCCTCCAGCAGGGTCCGGCCGGTCAGCTGGACCGGTGAGACGAAGCGCAGGAGCTCCTCGGTCGCCGTGCGGTCGAGGCCCGGATCGGCACGCCAGCGCGCCAGTTGGTCCGGGTGTTCGAGCAGAGCGAGCAGGCCGCCCCCGATGAGGTTGACCGTCGTCTCGTGGCCCGCCACCAGCAGGAGGATGCAGGTCGAGAGCAACTCGCCCTCGGAGAGGGTGTCGCCGCCGTCCTCGGCCAGGGCCAGCTCGCTCAGCAGATCGGTTCCCGGGTGGGCTCGGCGATCGGCTAACAGCTCGAAGAAGTAGGCGGCGAAGTTCAAGATGGCGTCGAAGCGCGCCTTCTTCACCTCCTCGGGCAGGAGGAAGTCGGGATCCAACCCCCGAGAGAGCGCCTGCGACCACTCCTTGAACCGCTCGTGATCGGCGGCGGGCACACCGAGCATCTCGCAGATGACCCGAACCGGAAGCGGGTAGGCGAAGTCGGCCATGCCGTCGACGTCGCCCCGTTCGAATGCTTCGTCGATCAGCTCGTCAACCATCACCTCGGTGCGGGCGCGTAACCCCTCGACCAGGCGCGGGGTGAACGCCTTGGACACCAGGCCCCTCAACCGCGAGTGGTCAGGCGGATCGCGGAACAGGAAGGGTCGGTTGTCGTGCTCCATGGACGTCAAGGACTGCTGCAGGCTCTCGAATTCGCTGAGGGCGTCGCCGCCCTCGGGGCCACCGAGCCCTTCGGGCATCTGGTCCGGATCGATATTGAGGCTGTCTGACGAGGCCCGCCGGTCGCGCAGCACGTTGTTGCAGTCGACGTGGCGGGCTACCACCCAGAAGCCACGTGGGCTGCGGTGGAGGGGTGCTTCGCTACGGATCCTGCGGTAAACGGCCCACGGGTCGCTCGAAGAGAGCGGGTCGGCCGGGTCATAGACCACCGTCACATCGGCGAGCGTAACCTCGAGGGCCATGTCCCCCACGGTTGTCCATGTCGCCCCCCACCCCGACGACGAGGCAGTCGGATGTCCAGGCTCCCTGCTGCACCTGCTCGACCGCGGCTGGCGCGTGGTCAGCGTCGTGGCCAGCCTCGGCTTCCCGGACCAGTGGTCCCGGCGCCGGGCCGAGGCCGAGGAGGCCTCGGAACGAGCCGGCTTTGTTCCACTGTTCCTCGACCCGCCGCTCGACATCTCGCTGGGCGACGACCTCGAACTGGCGACGCAGCGGCTCGCGGCCGAGCTGCCGCCGATCCTCGCCGAATTCGACGCCTCCATCGTGGTCTCCCCCTCGCCCCATGACGTGCACCACGGGCACGAGGCGGTGGGCCGCGGCGTCCAGCGCGCCGTGTCCGATCTGCCGTCGTCCATCCGCTGGTGGATGTGGGGCGTCTGGGGCGACCTGCCGGCACCCAACGTCTTCTACCCCTTCGGCGAGCCCGGTCTGACGCGCGTCGTGCGCATCTTGGAGGCCTACGAGGGAGAACTCGAGCGCAACGACTACCGGCGCCTGCTCACCGGGCGCGCCATGGCCACTGCCGTGCTGGGATCCGAACGCGTCTTCGGCTTCGGTTCGGCCGCGGCCAGCGCGCTGCCCTACGCCGAGGTGGTGACCGAGGTCCGCCGGATGGATGGGCGTTGGATGGCGGCGCCGCCCCACCAACTTGACGAGGGCCCGGAACCCGACGGGGCATTCGACCTCGATCTCACCGCCTGGCTCGAGTCGCCGAGCGTGCATCAACTGGTCGGGTGGATACGCGAGGTGAAGGCCGGCGTGGCCGAGCGCTAGCCGGCCGCTCCAGCGTCCGCCTGCCTGCCGGATTGGGAGGACGCCAATCGACGGGAGAGCGGATCAAACGCGTAGTACACCGCCAACGCGGCGTGGAAGGCGAGGCACGCGTAGGCATTGATGAAGGCGATACCGACGGAGAGCGTGTACGCGAGCGAGCCCCCGGTGAACAGGATCGTTGCCGTCCGCCGCTCGCTCTCGGGGAAGGTCGGGGTCAGGAGGCGGCGTCCGATGGAGGCGTAGAGCCATAACGCGGCCCAGGCGTAGGCGTTCACCACCATGGTGATGCTGTAGAAGACGGCAGCCGCTCGGGCGCCATGGGCGACGCCCAGGGCATGCCCGAGCACTCCGGTCGGATAGGGCAGGAAGGCGATGGTCGTCAGCAGAAGGAGGTTCAGGTAGAAGAGGGGCCGGTCGATCCGCTCGAGATGGCCGAACACGGAGTGATGGTTGAGCCACATGATCCCGATCACGGCGAAGCTGACGATGTAGGCGGCCAGGGACGGCCACAGCCGCAGCAGCTCGTGATGCAACCGGTCGAAATCCGTGGGTTGGGCGATGGTCAGCACCAACAACGTCATGGCGATGGCGAAGATGCCGTCGCTCAAGGTTTCCAAGCGGGCCTTGGTCACCATGGGCGCACCCCGACTTCCATCCGGCCGACGCTATGCGACGGCGCTGGCGAAACCGGTCGGATCCTTCGGACGGACGCCGTCCACCAGGGCCGCAGGCGCAGACGGGCCGGCGGCAACGTGCCGTAGACCAGCACGGCGTCACCGCGGGGCAGGCACCGCAGGTCTTCGGGGGGCAGCAGCCGCCTCGGACCACGGGTCGAAGTGGTGGACCGCCCACCCCGGGGATCCTTCGTCCACGACGGCACCGAGGCCTCCTCGTCGCCTATGAGGCGGCTGGCGTACTCGAGCGTGTCGGGATCGGCGATGCCCGGCAGGAAGAGCTTGGCCCGGTGGTTGTTGAGGACCGTCGGCGCCCTGGCCCCGTAGCGGGCGCGGACCTGGGCCAGGTCCTGCCACACGGTCACCAGCTGGATCCCGTGCGAGGCGCAGGTCGCAGCCAGGCCGTCGAGCTCGGGCAGTGGCGCGATGTGGGCCGTCTCATCGAGCACGATCAGGAGCGGCGGGTCGAGCGGTCGCCCCGTCCGGGTAGCCGACGTGAAGGCGTGCGAGAGGAGCTGCTGGGTCAACGCGGTGAAGTAGCCACGGAGCCGGCGCTGGTCATGGGCGGGCGCGCAGAGGTAGAGCGTATGCCGGCCGCCGAGCAGTTGGGCCGGTTCGAACGTCGAGGGAGCCACCGAGCCTGATGGACCGAACGGGGCCAGCACGGTCTCGGCCGTCGTGTAGACCGAACTGCGGGTCCGCTCGTCACGGCACCACGACGCCCGCGCTGCGTCGAGTGCCTCGAGGTGACCGACCTGCTCGAGGATGCCGCATACCTCACCCGCCTCCTGGGTGTCGACCCAGTGCACCACGTCGGCCATGGTGCGCCCCTGGCGCGAGGCGGCGAACAACAACGGGGCCAGGAGCTTGGCCGCGGTGGCGTACCAGAACTCGCCGTCGGCCGTGGTGCCGTCGGCCTTGGCCGACTCGGTCAGATGGGCGGCCATGCGCCTGGCCCCGGCCCAATCGCGGCAGGCAGGCAGCGGCGACCACTCGCTCGGATCCATCCCGGTCGATCGGGTGGGGTCGATGCACCAGACCCGACCCCGCTCTCCCCGCTCTGTCATCGTGTGGCGTAGGAGGTCGCTCTTCACGCTGGCGGCCAGTACCGGCCCCTCCCACTCCAGAATCGAGGGCACCGCGATGGAGCTGGTCTTGCCGCTCTGGGTCGGACCCACCACCACGACGGACTGAGCGGCCTCGGCTCTCAGCACCTTCGGCCGGGTCACGCCCCGGGTCGTCCCGAGCACCAGACGTCCGCGCCGCGGGACTCGGTCATCACGCAACAGGGACCGCAGGTCGCGCCGGGTGGCCCACCGCGCCCCGCGACCACGCCCTCGACCCGTGGCCCACGGGGAGGGCAGCGAGCGCCGCGTCGAGACAGCCGCGTACAGGGCGCCTCCGCAGGCGACCGGGAGGACGGCCGCGGCGAGAGTGGACACGTCAGCCTTCGCCCATGGCCCCGTCGGTATCGACCAGCGCGCGCTCCAACAGGCTCACACGGTGCTGGACCAGGAACGAGCGCTGGCCCACCTTCCACAGCGCCACGCCCCGCCGGAGCTGGGGCAAAAGTTCGGCCTCGGTCGAGGAGAGGGAGAGCAGTTCGGAGGCGGCCGCCAGCTCGCCGGGA
>DASXZJ010000055.1:0-12397 GCA_036502025.1 Acidimicrobiales bacterium
GTGACCCCGGCCGAGGTGAACGCCTCGGCGCTGGCGTCGACGATCAGGTCGTCGAGCCCCTTGTCCCAATGCTCGGCGAAGGGCGTGCACCCCATGCCGACGATGGCCACCCGGTCGCGGATGCCGTGCGAACCCATCAGGTTGCTCCTCCCACGTCGATCAGCCTACCCGGCCGATTGCATACAATTTCCAATGGGAGGGCGGGATCGACCACCGCGAGCCGCCTACCGTGGGCGCCGGCGACGGGCGCCGGACGGGGCGGGAGGGAGCGGCCATGTTCATCATGAGATTTGCCATGCGGGCCGCCTCCGCCGACGCATCCGAGCGGGCCGACCTCTACGCGGCGACGCTGGACATGTGCGCCTGGGGAGAGTCGAAAGGCTGCGCGGCCGTCGTGGTGAGTCAGCACCACGGTGTCGACGACGGCTACCTGCCGTCGCCTCTGCCGTTGGCGGCGGCCATCGCGGCCCGGACCACCAGCGTGACCATCAGCGTGGCCGCTCTCCTGGTGGCGCTGTACGAGCCGGTGAAACTGGCCGAGGACCTCGCCGTGATCGATCTCATCGCACGGGGCCGGGTCAGCTGCGTGGTCGGTGTCGGCTACCGGCCCGAAGAATTCGCCATGTTCGGCATCGACCCGGGGCAACGAGGTCGGATCGTCGAGGAAAGGATCGGGGTGCTCCGTCGCCTCTGGGCGGGCGAGACGGTCGAGGTCGAGGGGAGATCGGTCCGGATCACGCCGATGCCCTTCACGGCGGGCGGGCCCATGCTGGCCTACGGAGGCGGGTCGGCGGCGGCGGCGCGCCGGGCCGGACGGCTGGGGATGTTCTTCGTGGCCGAGTCCCCGGACGTGACGCTCGAGGAGGCCTATCGCGACGCGGCCAGAGACGCCGGCATGACTCCCGTCGGCTGCTCGTTCCCGGCGGTCGATGTCCCGCTCACCGTGTTTGTGGCCGACGATCCGGACCGCGCCTGGGACGAGATCGGTGAGTACCTCCGGCGCGACGCCATCAGCTACGGGACGTGGAATGCCGCCAAGCCCGGTACCGCGTCGGTGTCGTACGCCCGCACGGTCGACGAGCTCAGGGCGGAGCGTGGCGCCTATCAGATCATCACGCCGGAGGAGGCCCGGGCCCACCTCGACCGCGGGGCGGTCCTGGCGCTGCAACCTCTGGTGGGTGGTCTACCCCCCGACATCGGATGGCGCTATCTCGAAGCGGCGGCGGCAACCGGTCTGTCCTGATCAGGCCTTGCCACCCGGCGCCGCGCTGAAGGGGCCACGCCCCATCTGATCGCGGACGGTCACCACCGGCGGGTTGGTCAGCGTGCGCCGTTGCCAGTTGGCGCCGTCGACCACGAGGGTGTGCCCCGAGATGAACCGGGCGAAAGGTGAGGCCAGGAAGGTCGCGGCCCAGCCGAGCTCTCGCAACCGGCCGGTGCGCAGCGCCGGCTGGCAGGCGTCCTTCTCATCGGTGCGGTCGAGATTCTCCGTGATGTCCGACGTCATGTCCTCATGGGGGAAGAGGCCGGGCACCAGGCCGTTCACCTGAATCCCGTAGGGTCCCCACTCGACGGCCAGCGTCTCGACCATGTTCTTGACGCCCGCCTTGGCCGCCGCCGAGTGCGCGAACCCGGGACCCCCGGTCCAGGCATACGACGCCCCGACGTTGATGATCGAGGCGCTGGAGCCGGCCTCGAGGTGGCGGCGCGCGAACTCGCGAGAGCAGAAGAACGTTCCGTTGAGGGTGATGTCGACGACCGTCCGCCACGCGTTGGGCGACATGTCCTCGGCGGGCACGGGGAAGTTGGCCGCCGCGTTGTTGACCAGCACGGCGGGCAGACCGAAGGCCGCCGTCGCTTCGTCGAGGGCGGCGCTGATCTGGTCCGGTTCCCGGATGTCGCAGGTCACCACCAGTACCTGCGCTCCCAGTGCCTGCATCGCGTCGCGTCCGGCCTCGAGGTGCTCACCTTTCCGGCTGGCGATGACCACATCGGCACCCAACCGGGCGAACTCGGTGGCGATGGCCTTGCCCAACCCGGTCCCACCGCCGGTAATGAGGACGCCACGTCCGGCGAAGGTCCCGGGCGGAAGCGCCGAGGCGCCGAGCGGGGGTGGCTCGGGAAGTCCGGCATGTTCGGCCATGGTCAGCTCCCTGTGTAGTTCGGTTGGCGTCCCTCGTCCCTTGCCGCCTTGAACTCGGCGAAGTCAGACGATTTGTTGATGAAGGTCTGGTAGATCAATTCATCGGCCATGGAGGAACGCACTCCGGGCTCGCTCAGGTGCTGGAGTACCCGGCGGGCCATCTTGACGGTCACCCTCGGCGCGCCGGCAATCTTCTCGGCCATCTCCCAGGCGGTCTCATCGAGCGACTCCGGCGGCACAAGGCGCGAGATGATCCCGTGCCCGTATGCCTCCTCGGCGCTCATGGCACGCCCGGTCAGCACGAGGTCGCTCACCACGCCGCTGCCACACATCTGGAAGAGGCGCCCGACCCCGCCGGTGTCGGGGATGACCCCGTGCCCGACCTCGGGCAACATGAACCGGGCTCCTGGCGCGGCAATGCGGATGTCGCACAGGAGCGCCCGCTGGAACGACCCGCCGATGGCCCAGCCCTGAATGGCCACGATGATGGGCACATCGAGGTCGAATATCTGCAGAATGCCCTCGTGGCCGCGCGTCATGAGCTCGTGGTGGCTGAGCGGCGTGGCGTTGGTGCCGATCACCGAGACATCGCGTCCCGACGACCAGGCCTTTCCCTCGCCTCGCCAGATCACCGCTCGCACGTCGGACCGACCTTTGATCTCGGCCAGGATCTCAAAGAGGCGGGCGTCCATGTCGTCGTCGAACGCGTTGCGCTTGTCGGGGTTGTTGTTGGTGATGACAGCGAGGCTGTCGCGCACTTCGAGGAGAACCTTGTCCGTCATCTCTTCCCTTCGTCCACTGGACCGTGCGTTGCACCCTATTGCGCCTGCGGCAGCGTTTCCTTCTGGTTCACCAGTCCAAAGCGGATCGACGACACGTTCGGCGGCATGCCCTACTCGCTGCCATCCCCCCATCGCCACACGGCCGAGGCCCAGGTGAGGCCGGCACCGAACCCGGCCAG
Organism: Acidimicrobiales bacterium; assembly: GCA_036502025.1. Lineage (GTDB taxonomy): Bacteria > Actinomycetota > Acidimicrobiia > Acidimicrobiales > RAAP-2 > Bog-473. Next base: position 3,105 of record DASXZJ010000055.1, read on the forward strand.
CAGTACCTTGTCCCCCGGGACCACGCGACCCTTCTGGACGGCGTCGAAGAGGGCGAGCGGGATGGAAGCCGTGCTGGTATTGCCCGTCCACTCGATAACCGAGGCGATGCGATCGGCGGGCAGGCCCAGCCGCTCGGCTACCGCCTCCATTATCCGCAGATTGGCCTGGTGCGGAACGAAGAGGTTGATCTCCTCGACCCCGACGCCCGCCCGCTCGAGCACCGTGGTGGCCGAGTCGACGACGGCGCGCACCGCCCGGCGGAACACCTCTCGCCCGTTCATGACCATCTTCGATCCGTGGTCGGCGTACAGGAGGTCGACCAGCGAGCCGTCCACGCCGACGTCCCAGGCCAGCAGCGAGCCGGGGCCGTCCACCCGCTGGAGGACGGCCGCCCCGGCCCCGTCCCCGAAGAGGACGGCGCTGGTCCGATCCTCCCAGTTGGTCAGACGCGTCATGGTCTCGGCCCCGATGAGCAGCACCAGGTCAGTGCCTGCCGTGATGAGGCCGGCCGCCGTGACCAGCCCGTAGGCGAAGCCGGCGCAGGCTGCGTTCAGATCCATGGCTCCCCCACGGACCCCGAGCGCCGCCGCCACCGCGGCGGACGTGGCCGGCATCAGCTGGTCGGGGGTGGAGGTGCACACCAGGAGCATCCCGATCTCATCGGCCGAGACGCCGGCGCTCTGCAACGCCTGGCGTCCGGCTTCGATCGCCAGGGAGGCCGTGGTGCCGCGACCCCCGACGGGATGATCCGGGGGGACCGGCGAGACGAAAGGTCCCGCCGCGGCCCGCCGGGTTCTGATGCCCGAGCGCTCGACGATCCACTCGTCATTCGTATCGAGCAGCGACTCGAGGTCGGCGTTGGTGACCGCCGTGCTCGGGAGGGCGATGCCCAGCCCTCTCATGACGCACCCTGACGCAGCTACCACCTCGGGCCGTAGGGGCGACTGCACGCGAAGACCGCAGACATGTCGGCGATCACGTCGCCACAGTACGAGACGTGGTCGGTGACCGGCTAGTAACCGAGATCGGACGATGCGGCGCGGCGGGCGCTATTTCGCGGCGGTCGGGCTCATGGCAGCAGCGAGTCAGCGAACAGCAACTCCAGCGGCCTCGTCTGGTCAATGACGCGACCGTCCCGGAGGAACACCACCCGGTCGGCCCACGAAGCCAGCTGGGCGTCGTGCGTCACCACCACCGCGGCCACGCCGCGGCGGCAGGCCGCCAGCACCATGCGCATCACGCCCTCGGCGTTGGTCGAGTCGAGGGCACCCGAAGGCTCGTCGGCCAGCAGCAGATGGCGATCCCCCACGACGGCCCGGGCGATGGACACCCGCTGGCGCTCGCCGCCGGAGAGTTCGTCGGGAAAGTGCGAGGCCCGCTCGACCAGGCCGAGTTCCTCGAGGGCGGCCATCCCAACTGACTTCGCCTTCCCCTGCGGCACCCCGTCGAGCTCCAACGGGAGACAGACGTTCTCCAGCGCGCTGAGCCCGGGCAGAAGGTTGTAGTCCGAGAAGACGTAGCCGACGGAGCGCCGTCGCAGACGGGCCTGGTCGTTGCGGGTCATCTTCGACAGGACGGCCCCGCCCACCAGGACCTCACCGCTGGTGGGTTTCTCCAGGCTGCCGGCGATGGTCAGCAGGGTGCTCTTGCCCGACCCGCTGGCCCCCATGACCGCCACCAGCGATCCGGCGTCGACCGACAGCTCGATACCGGAAAGGGCCCGGACTTGGGTGGGCCCTTCCCCGTAGACCTTGGACACGTTGTGCAGTTCGAGAAGACTCATGGCGGTACTCCAACTCTTCTCGGTCCGGGCATGGTTCTTTCCCCCCAAGCTATGGATACCCAGGCTCCGTGAGAAGCCGGTTAGCGGGTGTCTCCGGCGGGGGCTAGCCCCACCTGCCTGGGTCCGCCATCGGGGCGCGGCGGCCAGGGGACGCCGCGACCTGCCCGGTAAGGTTGGCACCGATGCCCGGTGACAAGGAACGGCTGGTGCAGGTGGCTGACCGCGAAGTGCGGATCTCGAGCCCCGACAAGATCTACTTTCCCGAACTGGGTGCCACCAAGTTCGACCTGGTCTCGTACTACCTGGCGGTCGCCGAGTCGTTGCTCAATACCGCCGGCGGCCGGCCCGCCATGCTCCAACGGTTCCCCAACGGCGCCACCGGCACCTCGTTCTTCCAGAAGCGGGTGCCGCCCGGGGCGCCGCGCTGGCTCGAGACAACCACCGTAGTGACCCCGAACGGCACCACCTCGAACGCGCTGGTGGTGGCCGACATCGCCCACGTCCTGTGGGCGGTCAACCTCGGCTGTCTCGGCCTCCACCTGTGGCCGTACCGGGCCGCCAACCCCGAGTTCGCCGACGAGCTCCGGATCGATCTCGATCCCCAACCGGGCGTGGGGTTCGACGAGGTGCGTGCCGCCGCCTTCCACTGCCGCGACCTGCTGGTCGAGCTCGGCGTGGCCGGCTATCCGAAGACGACCGGTAACCGGGGGCTGCATATTTATGTGCGACTGGAAGCCCGGTGGGACTCCACGGCCGTGCGCGCCGCCGCGGTCGCGTTGGCCCGAGAGCTCGAGCGCCGGCATCCGGCGCTCGTCACCGCCAACTGGTGGAAGGAGGAGCGGGGCGAGCGGGTCTTCGTCGACTTCAACCAGAATGCCCCGCACAAGACCGTGTTCGCCGCCTGGTTCGCCCGACCGCGGACCGGCGGCCAGGTCTCGACTCCTCTCTCGTGGGACGAGGTGGCCGACGTGGTTCCCGATGACCTGACCATCCGGACCGTCCCGGACCGGCTGGCGCAGGGCGGTGATCCGTGGGCCGACATCGGCACCGAGCTGCAGTCGCTCCAGCCGCTGCTCGGTCTGGCCGAACGCGACAAGGCGGCGGGCCTGCACGATGCGCCCTGGCCCCCCGAGTACCCCAAAGGCGCCGACGAACCGACGCGGGTGGCGCCCAGCCGAGCGAAGAAGTCCTCCTAGCCCGTGGACCCGGTGTCGGCGCTGCGGCGTATCTCGTATCTGCTGGAGAGAAAGGGCGCCGACACCTACAAGGTCCGGGCCTTCCGGCATGCCGCGGTGGCGCTCGAACCACTGTCCGACGGTGAGCTGACCACGCTGGCCGCGACCGGGCGCCTGCAGACCATCCCGGGCGTGGGCAAGTCGACGGCCCAGGCCATCGCCGAGGCGCTGGCCGGCGACGTCCCCGCCTACCTGGCCACGCTCGAGACCGAGCCGCCGGTCATCGCCCTCGACGCGCCGGCCCAGGCGCTGCTCGACCAGCTGCAGGGGGACTGCCACTCCCATTCCGACTGGTCGGACGGGGGCAGCCCCATCGCGGACATGGCCGAGGCGGCCCGGGATCTGGGTCACCGCTACCTTGTCCTGACCGACCACAGCGCCCGCCTGACGGTGGCCCACGGGCTCGATGCCGAACGGCTACGCCGGCAGCTCGAGGTGGTCGCCGCGTTGAACGAGGAGATGGCCCCGTTCCGGCTTCTCACCGGCATTGAGGTGGACATCCTCGAAGACGGGCGACTCGACCAGGACGAAGGCCTGCTGGCCGAGCTCGACGTGGTGGTGGCCAGCGTCCACTCCAAGCTGCGGATGGACGGCCCCGCCATGACCAAGCGCATGCTCGCCGCCATCGAGAACCCGCACACCGACATCCTCGGACACTGCACCGGCCGCCTCATCACCGGGAAAGGTCGCCCGCAGTCCACCTTCGATGCGCAAGCGGTCTTTGCCGCCTGCGCCCGCACCGGCACCGCGGTGGAGATCAACTCGCGTCCCGAGCGGCAGGATCCGCCGGAGGACCTGTTGCGGCTGGCCATCGCGCACGGGTGCCTCGTCTCCATCGACACCGACGCCCATGCTCCGGGACAGCTGGAGTGGCTCGGACGGGGCTGCGCCAACGCCGTGGCGGCCGAGGTGCCCGAGGATCGGGTGGTGAACCGGGACTCCGTCGACGACCTCCTGGCCTGGACGGCGGCGCACGCGGCCTGAGGGTCCACCGGCGCTGCTCGATACGATCAGGTCTCATGACGCTTCCCGTACAGCCTCCGGTTGCACCGATGCTGGCCAAGCTGACGCGGGAGCTGCCCCGGTCCGAGGGCATGTTCTACGAGCCGAAATGGGACGGCTTCCGCTGCATCGTGTTCCGCGACGGTGACGACGTCGAGTTGGGCAGTCGGAACGAGAAGCCGCTGACCCGCTACTTCCCCGAGCTCATGGAGCCCCTGCGACGCGACCTGCCCCACCAGTGCGTGCTCGACGGGGAGATCGTGATCGCCGGACCCTCAGGCTTGGACTTCGATGCCCTGTCCCAACGCATCCACCCGGCGGAGTCCCGGGTTACCCTGCTCGCCTCGACCACGCCGGCGTCGTTCGTGGCCTTCGACATCCTCGCCCTCGGGGAGCGCGACTTGTGCGACACCCCCTACTCCGAACGGCGCGCCATCCTGGAGAAGACGCTCAAGTCGGCCACGGCGCCGGTGCATGTGACCCCGGCCACCGACGATCCCGACGTGGCCAGCGACTGGTTCTCGCGGTTTGAAGGAGCCGGCCTCGACGGCGTGGTGGCCAAACCAGGCGACCTGCGCTACCTGCCCGACAAGAGGGCCATGTTCAAGGTCAAGCACGAGCGCACGGCCGATTGCGTGGTGGGCGGCTTCCGGTGGCACAAGGACGGGGGCATCGTCGGCTCACTCCTGCTGGGTCTCTTCGACGATGAGGGGATCCTGCACCACCTGGGTGTCGCCTCGGGCTTCACGGCGGTGCGGCGCCGGGAGCTGGTCGAAGAGCTCGAGCCGTTCCGAGCGGGGGCCGGCAAGGGCCATCCCTGGTTGAAGGCGGCGACCGAGTCCGGCCGGATTCCGGGCGGCACCAGCCGCTGGAGCGCGGGCAAGGACATGACCTGGGAGCCCCTGCGGCCCGAGCTCGTCTGCGAGGTGTCCTATGACCACCTGCAGGAGCAGCGGTTCCGTCACGGCACCTCGTTCCGTCGCTGGCGTCCCGACCGAGAGCCTGCCTCCTGCACCTACGCCCAGCTGGACACCCCGGTCCCGACCGAGTTGTCGCAGGTGTTCGCCGCCCTCACCTAGCGGCGAGGGAGGCGGCCCTTTCGTAGAGGGCCGTCGAGCGGAAGTGGCGGCACACCTCCTCGAAGGCCGGTGTCGGGCCCTGCCACTCGAGGTCGGCGACCGCGGGCAGCAGGGACCGGTCGATGCGGAGGGTGGCCAGGTCCTTGAACAGCTCGGCCAGGGTGCGCTCGCCGGCCAGGGTGGCGGCCAGCCGGTCGGCCCCTCGTACGGCCTTGCGCAGGGTCGGGTCCCAGTCCCTGACGGCGTCGGGGATGGCGTCGATGTGCTCGTAGTGCGCCAGCACCACGGCCGCCGAGCGCTTGCCCCACCCGGCCAGACCGGGGAAGCCGTCGGCGGCATCACCGACCAGACCCAGCCAGTCCGCGATTGAGCCGGGTGACACCCCGAACTTCTCCCGCACGCCGTCCTCGTCGGTGATCACGTCCTTGCGCCGGTCCAGCTGGACCACCCGGCTCCCCACCACGCATTGGGCCAGGTCCTTGTCGGGCGTGCAGATGACGACCTGCTCGACCTGGCCGTCATCGGCCGCCACCGTGGCCGCCGAGGCCAGGGCATCGTCGGCCTCCAGCTCGACCATGGGCCACACCAGCACACCGAGCGCGGTGAGCGCGTCCTCGAGCGGTTCAAACTGAGCTTTCAGGGTGCCGGGCACCTCGGCGCCCGACTTGTAACCCGGCCACATGCCATTGCGGAACGACTCGATCACGTGGTCCGTCGCGACCCCGAGGTGCGTCACGCCGCCCGACAACATGGCCAGTACCGAGGTGATCACGCCGTAGGTGGCACCGATCTCGGTGCCGTCGTCCGCCGCCCGCGGGGGCTGCCCGAAATGGTGACGGAACAGCTCATACGTCCCGTCGAGAAGGTGCACGCGCAAGAGGTTCCGCCCTTCGGTGACTTGTGTGTCCGTGACGGTTCATCTTCCCATGGCGGTGGAGGGGATCCGCTATCCGCCGCCAGATTTGGCTCTCGGCCAGGGCTGTTCGGCCAGGGCTGTTCGGCCAGGGCGATTCGGCCAGGGCGACCCGAGGGTACCGGCCCGGCCAGGTTCTATCCGGTGGCCAGCGAGCGGATCAGGCGTCGCGACGGTTCAGGAGGAAGAACGCCAATCCCATCATGATGGCGACGAAGAGGAGGAACACACCGAATCCGGCCCAAGGGGCGAGCGTGTTGGATGTGCGCACCACCGCGGTGACCTGTTGACCCGCCTGGGTCGGCCAGTACTCCTGCACCGTGTGCTCGATGGAGGCCGGCAGGGCGGCCGCGATCCCCGGCAACACGAACAGGATCGCCACCAGGACGGCGATCGCTCCGGCCGCGTGGCGCAGGATGGTGCCCAGGGCCATGCCGAGTAAGCCGAGCAGAGCTCCGTAGAGGCCGGCGCCGATGAGGGCTCGCAGCACCCCTGACCCACCAAGGGTGGCCGTCGGCGCATGACCCGAGATGAGGGCCTGCCCGATGAAGAACGAAGCGAACATGATGATCTCGACCACCACGATGGTCAAAGCGGCCATCACCACGGACTTGGCTCCGAGCAACCTGGCCCGACGGGGGACGGCGGCCAGGCTCCCGCGGATCGCGCCCGAGGAATACTCAGAGGTGATCAGCAAGACACCCAGAACGCCGATGGCCAGTTGGGCGATGCCCATCCCGCTCCCGCTGATTGACGTGGGATCCCAGGTCAATCGGTCGCTGAGCGAACTCTTGGCGTAGTGGTTGGCGGCCAGCGCGCTGATGAGAGCCCCGAGCCCGATGCCGAGCACGGTCGCGATGAGCAGCGTCCACATGGTGGAGCGGACAGTGCGTGCTTTCGTCCATTCCGAACGGAGCACGTCTTTGAACTGAGCGGGCCGATAGGTCCGGGAGTCCAACCCAGGCTGGGAAACTGAAGTGGTCGTCATACTGGGGCCTCGCTTGCTCGGAACTCCACACTGTCGTGCGTGAGGTCCATGAAGGCATCCTCGAGAGAGGCGCGTTGGGTGGCCAACTCGTGCAGCGTGATGCCCTTGGTGGCCGCCAGCTCGCCGATGCCTCGACTGTCCATTCCGGCCACCTCGATACTGCCCTCGGTTCCCGGCTTCACCTTGGCCCCCGCGGCGATCAGCGCCACCGAGAGCTCCTGGAGCTGAGGAGATCGGACGAGGACCCAGTGTTCGGAGTTCGACTCGAGAAACTCACTTACGCCCTCGTCGCGGAGCAGCTTGCCTTGGCCGATCACGATCAAGTGATCGGCGGTGACAGCCATCTCATTCATCAGGTGGCTCGAGACGAATACGGTGCGACCCTCGCCCGCGAAATGGTGCATGAGCTGGCGGATCCAGACGATGCCTTCAGGGTCCAGGCCGTTGAGCGGCTCGTCGAACATCAGGACCGGTGGATCTCCGAGGAGGGCGCAGGCGATCCCGAGACGCTGCCCCATTCCCAGTGAGAAACCGCCTACCCGTTTCCCGGCGACGGCCTCCATGCCGACGAGTCCGAGAACCTCATCCACCCGCGAAATGGGAATGGCGTTGCTCTGCGCCAGGGCCAAGAGGTGGTGGTAGGCCGTCCGGCTGGGGTGGATCGCTTTGGCGTCGATGAGTGCGCCGACCTCGCGCAGCGGTGCGGGCAGGTCCCGGTAGAGCTTGCCTCCGACCGTCACCCTCCCCTGCGTGGGGGCGTCAAGACCGAGGATCAAGCGCATGGTGGTGGTCTTGCCCGCTCCGTTGGGGCCGATGAAGCCGGTCACCATACCGGGGTTGACATCGAAACTCAGATCGTCGACGGCCAGCGCGGTGCCGTACCGCTTCGACAGGTTGCGAGCTTCGATCTTCTGGCCGCCGGCTGCAAGCGGCGTGGTTCTCTTGGGCATGTGCGTCACTGTCCTTTGAAGGCCAACCGATGGGAGGTTAGAGGAGAGGAACCGATGGGCGGCGTCACCGCGGGCGGGTGGCGCACCCGGCGTTGGGCAGCCGACGGGGGGACCGGCGTGTACTCCTGATGGCCGCGGTGTGCGGCGGCAGGGATCCCGACCAGACCACGGACCTGAGTGGGCAGCGGCTCGTTCTCCTCGGCGCCGCCATGCGCACCGACAATCTCGTCGTTGGCTTCGCCCTGGGCGCCTTCCACGTCACCCTCGCCGTCGCTCTCATCATCGCGGCAGTCAGCTCGCCCTCTCGCTCCTGGGCTTGGAGACCGGTGAACGGCTGGGGACTCGTCTCGGGGCTGCTCTAAGCAGCCGGCTGGGAGGCCGTGGTGGCGGGCGCGGGGCTCCCACCCATCATCTTCAACATCATGGGGCCGCCCGTTCGGAGGAATCGCCACACCAGCACGACCGCGGCGGCCAGGGCGACGATGTTCAGGTACGTCGTGTAGTTCCAGCTGATGGTCGGATTCAGCACCTTGAGGACGCGGGCGGTTGGAATGAGCCCCGCCGCTCCGAATACCAACTCCACCGCGTAGCCGGCCACCACCATGGTGACGTAGAACGTCGCCAGGACGAACAGCATCATCCTCGTCCCGTAGTACTTCCGGTAGATGACCAGGATGGGCAGGATGATCAGGTCGGCGAAGATGAAACTGATGACCCCACCGAAGCTGATCCCGCCGTTCCACAGCACCGCGGCCAACGGGACGTTACCGATGGAGCACACGAAACTGAGCATTGAGATCACCGGCCCGACCAGAGGTCCCCAGACCTTGGCCAGGAGCGGATGCCCGGTGAAGAAGATGCGCCTCCACGCCCGGTCGGGCACCCACGCGCCAAGGGCCCCGGCAATGAGGAGCCCCACGACGATGTCGCGCAGCACCGCCGCCCATTCCATGACGAAGACGTGGGAGACCGACGTGAATCCCTGGGGCGATGACAGGCGGGAGGCGATGCTCCCTGGGGCTTCGATGCTCATGTCCATGGCCGCATGGCCTTCCATGGAGCCCGGTAGTCCCCGATCGGCCTGCGCTTTGGCCGCGTCGACCAGGTGCTGGCGGAGGACCACCCGGAAGACCACGGCACTCAAGACGATCATGATCGGGCCACCCAAGAACTCGGCCGCCGTGAACTGCCAGCCGAGCACCAGGGCCATGATGATCCCGAGCTCGATCACCAGGTTGGTCGAGGCGAGTTCGAACACCATGGCGGCGGTGAAGTTGGCCCCCTTGCGAAACAGGCTTCGAGCCAGCGCCACGGCGGCATAAGAGCACGACGAGCTTGCGAT
>DASXZJ010000056.1:0-25044 GCA_036502025.1 Acidimicrobiales bacterium
CGGTCGATCCAGAGTGGGTTATCATCCCCGAGTCCCAGTGTGAAATGCCAAATTGCGTCTGCTGTGGCGACAGAATTCCAAGGACGGAAGGCCCGCTTGACTCCGATGAAGTCGCGCATGAAGGCCAGGCCTTCTGCGCCGATCTTGCCATCTTCTTCAATCATTGACATGTCTTCTTTCTTATACGTACTTCTAGAACGGTTAAGCCTTTAGCTCGGTAGCGATACGAAGCGACGGCTGGCCCGATCACTCAACTTCGGTCGTTCATGATGGAGCTGCCTGATAGTTGTGGATGTCGCCTCGGGAGGCGTCGCGAGCCATCCTCGTGGGCTTAATGGTGTCAATCAGCACTCCCCAGCCGGTTGTGTGTTCGCGCCGCGGACGATCTTTGAGCGCGAGGGATGCGCCATGTGCCGCGGCTCGAGTGTGGAGAGTTACCAGTCCTGGCTCGAAGCCGTTGCCGTTGGGCCTTCCAAGCCGGTGGAAGATCTCGTCGCAGTCGCTAGTGTGATCAGGTTGTGCCGACGTTGATTCTTGGTGATCTGGTTGGCGCATTGGAGTGATGGCATTGATTGACACCCCCGTACTCTCAAACACTTGGTAGATGTCAGGTAGGGCATGAAGGCGTCCCGACATTGGCGCGAGCGACCTCATACTTAGGGCATACGGATACAGGGTCCCATCCCATCCCACAAGATCGAATGGGTGAGAACTCAGGGTATGACGGGTCAGATGAGACCCGATCTTGACATTGACTGTGTGCGCGCCGACAGCGTCGTTCGGCCCATCGAAATGCGGCAGCCGAATGTCTCGCTCTTGGTACATCCCGCGATAGCTCAACTGCCCTCGAAGATTCACGTATCGAGGTGGAGGACCAATCGGGGAAGTGGTCTCCATCACGATCATGAGCTGATCGTCTACGAACTCTTCCAGCCGAACGGTACAACCCCGTGGTATATAAATGAAGTCGAGCGGCTCGTATTCCAGAGTACCGAAAGCGCTCCCAACGCGACCCGAGCCACGAACGACCATGAGCAGCTCGTCGCACATTCCGTTGCGGTGGAACGACTCATCAAGGTTAGAGGGCGAACATATTGAATAGATGAGATCGTCGTTGAAGAACAGGGGAACGCGAGCCGTCGAGAACGTCCCGTCGATGGCGAGGTCGTTTGTTTGGACCTGGTGGTTCCACAAAAAACTGTTATCGAGTTCTGAGAGTGGCATCTCGCTCAATAGTTCGATCTTGGCCACGACAGTGGGATTGCGCAGGTGGTAAAGGAGTGACGCAGGGCCATTGAATCCAATGGAAGTCACCATTTCCTCATGAGTGCGCTCACCGTTAGGTGCACAGTGCGTCGTGAATGGCTTGAGTGGAAGGCTCCCTTGTCGCGTGTAGTACATTTTCGAACCTTTCGATTAAGGCTGCGCGGTACAACTAACTAAAGCTCCAGGACGCGAACCGCCATTCATCCGATGCTGCATTGCAAATCAGTCCTCACATTTGGTGAAAAGAAGCGTCTCTGTGTGGCTGAAGCGACCGCTCCAGCGATCTGACGAACGTCCATCGACGTTCTTGGGGTTGCATAGCCCTTCATATCGCAGTCTTTCGATCGCGCATTCGGCTCAGTCGGCGATAGTCCTGGGACAGCTCTGGTTCGGTGATTCCGAGCTGATGCGCGACCATCTGCGTGGGGACATTGTCATGAGCGAATCGAGATTCCCGAGGGAGGATCTTCCGTATCATCAATGAGTCCGCTACCGGGATCAGTGTGATCGCGAGCCGTAGGCTTGCTAGGAGTACGAAGTACTCGAGATGACGCGGGTTCGTATCGGTTATCTCAAGATAAAGCGCAACGAACTCTTCACCTGTCGGCAGGCCATCTAGTAGGTAACCTTCGGCGCCGCGGTCAGCGAACTCCTGCATCATCAGCCACCACCCGAGATCTTGCGAGCGCGGACCAACTGTCGCAATCTCCCAGTCGATGACGGCGGCGACTGTTAGATCCTCACCAAATATGATGTTCCCCGGTCGGGCGTCGCCCCAGAGCAGCACCATCTCATCTACGGGAGGGGGAGAAACGGTAATGGCGCTGAGCCCTGCTTCGATGAATTCGAACTTTCGATCTTGGCTGACCCACCTATACCAGCGATCGAGATGATCAAGCTCGCGAGCTAATCCTTCTTCCGCATTGAACGACGCGAAGTTCCGCAATTGGCGCCAATCCACGCGGTGCACGTCCGCCAAAGCTCTGAGACCATTTGACAGCACACTCCGTCGTTGCATGGGTTCCAGCGCAGCTAGCCAGGGATCTCGGTGGATTGACGGGCGACCACCCGGCACGTGACCCTTCACACGCGTCATCAAGAAAAATGGACGGCCTAGGATCTCCGGGTCTTCCTCTACCGCGATGACATTGGGCACAGGCACATCAGAGTGCTCGCTGAGATCTTGAAGCAGCCAGCCCTCCTTGAGGACATCAGCGTCGAGAAAGATCTGATTTGAGCTTGGTTGTAAACGCACGACGAGTCCAATTTCGTGAGTCACGGAACCGACTGACCACTTCGCATCGAAGAGAATTGTTTCGTTGGACTGTCCACCCGCTGGACGCTCAAAGTGTCCGATTTCGATGCTGTCGGCGTTGTTCGGCTCCAGCGAGGACAGATAGTGACTTAGGTGCGACTGCAGTCGCTCTCGGATCCACTGCGGCCGAGTAATTTCTACTGACACGTCTGCTCGCCTCCATTGAAGCGATGGACGACTTTGCCCAGTTGATGGGCTGTTGCACCATGAAGGATTATTTCATTGGCGCCAGCAGCCAAGTACTCTTTGAGGCGATGCACTTGCTCGACTTCGTTGCCGAGTGCGCTCGCAGACCTAAGCCATTTCAATGGCAATTGCGGTCGCTTGGTTGTCCCGCCCGGATCAGTCGGTCGCCGCTCGTACTGCACCAGGTTCGGATTCCACCCGTTTGCCGCTAAGAGGGGAGTTCGGACGGTGCTGGTCATGCAGTAGCGACTTGCGCGACTGCTCGCTGATCTAATTTGCGCCGCGAGCTCGATCTCCGAGGGTGCTACCACCGCTGCGAAGACGTTGAATGTCTCCTGAGAACGCCCGGCGGAATCGCGGGCCTCCCGCATGATTGCTACTGATTGAGCCACAGCGTCAGGAGTAAGGAACGGATGAAGAATGACTCCATCGAAGCATCGCCCGGCCAAGCTCAACGTCTTGGGTCCTATGGCCGCCAGATAGAGTGGTGGTGGAGGCACATCAGGGAGCACCCTGATGCGCATTGATGGAAAGCGTCCGGCGGGGCCGTGATACGAGACCGTTTCCCCTGCCCAAAGTCGACGCAGTATGTCTGCAGTGTCCTCCAGTGACCGCAGCGTTGGCGCCGAAACACCTGCGTCAACCCACTTGCGGGGAGCGCCTCGTCCGAAACCCAAACGGAACCTGCCGCGGCTCAGCGCTTGCAACGTTTGGCCCATTGATGCGATCGTGAGCGGATGACGGAGTCCCGTGTGGGTCACCGCCGCTCCCATCGCGATCGTCGACGTTGCCATGGCGAGCGCACCGGCAAGCGAAGGTAGATCCTTCGCGTCATACTTCTCCGCGATCCAAACAGAGGCAAGGCCAAGCTCCTCGGCCTGAACTGCTTCGGATACCGCAAGACGTGGATTGCCATCGACGCCGGGGATCAAGTAGCAACCGAGGGCCGACGTCGTGGTCGGTTGCCGATCCCTAGGGATAACGCCTATAGGGTTCCTGTTGGATTCCATCCTCAGACCTCGGCATACTTGTGCACGACGGGGATGTCGATCATGCGGCACGTTTGAGAGGACGCAGCATCGCGGCGCTGGTGACATATCGCCGTACTCAAACTTCAACCTGCTAAATGTGTGGATCGGCAAACGCCTTGGCATCGAAGCTCGCTTGGTAGACGTCCAGGGATCTATTCAACACATCAGATCCTTTGATCGTCTCCGTGATGCACCTTTTGTATGGGTCAGCTGGGGGGACGATACGGCTGCTTCCTTTGATTCATGATCCGCAAGCTGAGTAGCCATTGCGCCCTCCGAGCCCTCTATTAGATGCGCGTAATACGCGCTTCTATGCTGTACTGCGTTCACATATGCCATAATATGCACCGTTGGAGGGGAGAGCAAGGGGGGAACGTACGCAAGCCAGCCGTAGCGCCACTAGTTCGTTGAGTTCGGCTTTCGGGCCGGAGCCGCTTACTCCTCTCTCATTCCTTGAACGCGCTGAGTTCGCATGCGGGGACCGTCTCGCTGTGGTCGACGGAGATCTCAACCTGACGTACGCCGAGTTCGCCGGTCGCTGTAGACGTCTCGCAGGCGCTCTAGTCGGCACGGACATCGGCCAGGGGTCGAGGGTGTCTGTGCTGTCACCCAATAGTGGCCTGGCGCTCGAAGCCCATTTCGGCGTGCCGCTGGCCGGTGCGGTGCTCAACATGCTCAACGTTCGCCTTAGCGCGGACGAACTCGGATACATCATCGCGCATGCTGGATCGGAGCTCTTGTTGGTCGACTACGAATTCACTGCTTTGGCGGAGTCCATCCGCGCTCGACTAGATCACCCGATCCGACTGGTTATCGCCGGTGGCGTGGACGACGAGTATGCGTCTTGGCTCGAATCGGTTGAACCGACCACCTTTTCGGTCCTCGACGAATTACAGCTCCTGAGCATCAATTACACCTCCGGCACCACGGGGCACCCTAAGGGCGTGATGTACTGCCACCGCGGCGCGTTCTTGCAGGCAATTGCTATGGCCGCACAGAATGGCCTTGATAGCTCGACGCGGTTTTTATGGACCTTGCCAATGTTCCATTGCAACGGCTGGTGCTTTCCCTGGGCAGTAACCGCTGTTGGAGGCGTCCATCTCGTTCTCCGCAAAGCGGAACCATCGCTCATTTGGAAAGCAATCAGAGAGGACGGTGTCACCCACTTCAACGCGGCTCCAACGGTCCTCTCGGACCTAATCGAGCATCCGGATGCAGACCGGGTGGAGCACTCTGTCAAGGTTGCAACTGGAGGTGCGCCGCCCGCGCCAGCGCTCCTTATCAGACTCGCCGATATGAACATCGATGTGACGCACCTCTACGGTCTGACCGAGACGTACGGTCCATCTGTCATCTGCGATTGGCACAGGGAATGGGAAGATCTTCCACCTGAGAGCCGGGCGCGACGTAAAGCACGTCAAGGGGTTTCCAATCTGGTGAGCCGCAACGTTCGAGTGATTGATGCTGCTGGGAACGACCTCCCGGCCGACGGCAATTCGCAGGGCGAAGTCGTTCTGCGGGGCAACGTAGTCATGCTTGGTTACTACAAGGATCCAGAGGCCACGGCGGCAGCCAGTTCACCCGGCCCCGGAGGCCTTTGGTTCCGAACGGGGGACATCGGAGTACTACATCCCGATGGATACCTCGAACTCCGCGACCGCTCGAAAGACGTAATTATCTCTGGTGGCGAGAACATAGCGTCGATCGAGGTTGAGCAAGCTTTGGCCTCCCACCCAGCCGTTGTTGAGTGCGCTGTTTTCGCCGCACCCGACGATCGTTGGGGTGAAGTGCCGGTCGCCGTGGTTGTAGTGCGACTCGGTCAAGTGGTGGGCGAGCAGGAACTCATCGACTACGTCAAGGCCCGCCTTGCCCATTTTAAGGCTCCGAAGCAGATTTTCTTCGGGCACCTACCTAAGACGGCAACCGGAAAGGTTCAGAAGTTCGTATTGCGCGAACGCCTGCACACCACTCGCCGAGGAACTCTTGAAATCTGAGCCCATAGTGGTTCGGGACACGTGCCCGGCGTGTCAGCACCAAGACTGGCAGAACGAGACACCAGTCGCCGGCTCGAGTGACGCCATCTCCCTCTACGTTTTCGGGCTGCTGAAGGTCCTCTGAACTGGTGGGCCGCCCGGGTCTCGATCCCGGCACCTTGGGATTAAAAGTCCCCTGCTCTTCCGGATGAGCTAGCGGCCCGGGACCGCAACATTACCTTTAGGAAAATAGGTCGGGCCATGTGGCGCATCGAGCGACGGGATGTTCGTTTGCTCACGGCCAACTTCGGAATGACCTTCGCAACGCTGGCAAGACTCGGCCGGTCGGCATCCGGCTGGTGCTAGCGGTCGGTCGCCTCACGCTTCGCTGATCTCGCGGCTGCCGTAGCGCCTTCGTGAACGCTTTTAGCCGTCGGGGAGGGCGCTCCCTTGTTCGGGTGACCCGTCGAGACGGACCGAACGAGGGCGAGCTCGGACCGTGGGTCGGAGGTGGTGCGGGGCGCGGGTAGCGCGCCGCCTTCTTCCTGGATGAGCGGGCTGCGACTCAACATGACCACGCTGCCCACCACCACGGCCAGCGCCAGCACCTCACCGGCCACGAAGAGTGGGTGGTGATTGAGCCGCTCCCCGAAGAGCACGACGCCGAGCGCGCTGGCCACGAGGGGATCGGCAATCGT
Source organism: Acidimicrobiales bacterium (assembly GCA_036502025.1). Classification (GTDB taxonomy): domain Bacteria; phylum Actinomycetota; class Acidimicrobiia; order Acidimicrobiales; family RAAP-2; genus Bog-473. The sequence continues at coordinate 6,470 of DASXZJ010000056.1, forward strand.
CAGCCCGGGTTGCGAGGCGGCCAGCGTGCCGGCCTGGAAGGCATTCGAGGCCAGAAACATCGACGCCGCACCCGAGATCAGGAGCACGTAGGGGGACCAGTTCAAGAACACCCCCGACGGCCCCTGCGACAGATGGGTGCTCAACTCCTTGATCACCGCGGCCACGAAGCCGAAGCCGGTTGCCGCGGCGATTCCCAGCAGTGAGGCCTTGCGGGCGCTGCTCGGTCTGTTCCCGGCCCGACCGGGCAGGTAGGCCAATCCGACCAGGATTCCGGCCAGCGCCAGAGTGGAGACGCCGGCGAACAGCCACATGGACGAAGAGGCGTGGCTGTGCCCGCCTGACGGCCGGGCCAAACCCAGGAACACGCCGAGCCCGATGACCATGCCCAGGGCGGCCAGCCAGTCACGCCATTGGACCCGATGACGATCGTGCAGGGCGATGACGCCGAACACGATCACCAATTCGGTGGCGATGAGTGGTTGGACCAGGCTCAGACTGCCCACTCGCAGAGCCTCAACCTGGAAGCCGAACCCGATGATCATGCTGGCGATGCCGAGGAACCAGACCGGCCGGTGGAGGAGGTAGCCGACCAGTCGCCAGCTGAAGCTGATTTTCTCCGGAGCGGGGGCCGCCGCCCGTCGCTGGGCCACCGAGGCCATCGCCGTGAACCAACTGGCAATCAGCGCAAGGAGGATGACCTCAAGCGGCACGTGCCCGCTCCCACGACATGGGAGAGCCGGCCACGGAACCAGCGGCACGCGGCCGCATCAAGCGGGTCACGTGAAGGCCAGTACCCAGAATCTCGCTTCGCTGCACCCCGACCACAACAATTCCAACACGGCGAGAGGCGAATTCTTCCCAGACATCCATCCGAGAACGCCCTGTTCAGCCAACTCGAGAGAGGTCCTCGGCCGGGAGGAGGAAGGGTGACCCGTCGCGGCAGGGGTGGTACAACTACCGCGTGTCCGGTCTCAGCATCGCCGAAGCCTTTGACCTTGCCCTCCTCTCCCGTGAGTGAGCCCGCGAGAGGGATCAGATTGCGCCAGGTACGCGGGGCCGGCGTGGACCTGGCCGTGACCGAACGCGGCGATGCGGCCCGTCGGACCGTCCTCATGGTGCACGGGTTCCCCGACACGAGTGCCGTGTGGACTCCCCTGGCCGAGATGCTGGCCGACCAGTTCCACGTGGTCACCTACGACGTCCGGGGAGCCGGCGCGTCGGGTGTCCCCACGCGGCGGCAGGACTATGCGCTGCCGGTGCTGGTGGAGGATATGGGCGCTGTGCTGGCCGCGGTCAGCCCGGATGCCCCCGTGCACCTGGTGGCCCACGACTGGGGCTCGATCCAGTCCTGGGCGGCCGTGACCTCACCGGTGCTCTCGGGGCGATTCGCCAGTTACACGTCGATCTCCGGCCCGCCCATCGACCATGCCGCCCTGTGGGCCCGCCGCCAGCGCAGTCTCGGATCGTCCGGACTCCTGGCCGGGCTGCGCCAGGCGCTCCACTCCTGGTACATCGTGTTCTTTCAGCTCCCGTTCCTTCCGGAACTGGTCGGCCGAACTGCGACCCGCAACCCCGGACTGTGGGCCAAGGCGCTCCACCGCCTGGAGGGAGCGGCGTCGGACGATGCGTGGCCGGCCCCGACGTTCGGGGCGGACTTCGCCCACGGCGTGGAGCTGTACCGGGCGAACATCTTCCAACGGATGCGCCATCCGGTCGCCGGTCACACCGAGACCCCGGTGCAGCTCATCGTCCCGTTGAAGGACCGTTACGTCACGCCGGCGCTCCTCAACGGACTCGAATCGTGGTCACCGTTGACGTGGCGTCGTGAGGTGGACGCCGGACACTGGGTCGTCCGCACCCACGCACCGGAACTCGCTGGTTGGATCGGCGAAGCCATCGCCTTCGTTGAAGAGGGGTCCGAGGCACCCGACCTGGCCCGTTGTCGCGTGACCTGACCGACAGCGGACACCGGGGCTACCAGCCGGTGCGGCGTTGCAACCAGTCCCGCGCCACCTGCCCCTGGGCGGCCTGAAAGGCACGCAGGGTGGGCAGACCCGGCGGTGGCGGCCGCAGCGAGTGCGCGGTGAAGAAGCCGGCGACCGCCGCCAGCATGGCCGTGACCGCGTCGGGATCGGTCTCACGTGAGGGACCGTGGCCGGCCAGCAACACCTCGGGTTCGGGCCCACCCTCCAGGACGACCGAGGGGGCCCAGCACACCACATCGAGTGCGGGCGTCCCGACGGCGGCATGCGGCCAGTCGACGAAGACGACGCCGGTACCGCCGGGCTCGACGAGGATGTTGTCCGACCGGATGTCGCCGTGCAGGAGGGAGGAGCCGACGCACGCCTCCGGCCAAGCTGATTCGAGGTCGGCGAGGCCGTCCAAATTCCGCTGCGACCAGTCGTCCAGCCCGAATGGGGACGTGTCGGCCGAGGCCAAGGCACGCCATCCGCCGAACATCGACTGCCGCCGGACCACGGCCGATTCGATCGTGGGCGAGGGACTGGGCGTCAGCTCGCCGTGCATCCGTTCGAGGGCACGCAGCACGGCCTGCAACTCGGACGCCAGCCAGGGGTGCGCCGGTGCCCGTCCCTCACTGGCCTCGAAAGCCAGGGCGACCCAGTCGCCGTCGTCGTAGGTATCGAGCAGGCGGGGCCAGAAGGACGAAGCCGGCATGGCGGCCGAGATCTCACCCTCCCGGCGGTGCATCTTGGGGGACTCCGGATTGAGGGCCGCGCCCACGGCCTTGACGAAGATGTCCGGCCCGGAGGGGAAGCCGAGCCGCGCCGCGGCACCGGGTGAGAAGCCGCCGTGGAGATCGATGACTCCGTTCGGCGGCGCGCCCCCGACGGCCGCGGCCCAATGCTGCACTCGGTCCGGCACCTGCGCCCAGGGCAGATGCACACCCGCGGCGGCACCGGTCACGTCAAGGCAGCGGCTCCGGCGGCCTCGAGCGCGGCCTCGATACACCGCACGAGCTCCCGGGCCGAATCGGCGCTCAGCTCGACGGCGACCCGGGCGCCCGGCCCCCGGGACGGATCGAGGAAGTCGATGTTCAGCGAGTGCTCGAAGGGAGCATGGAACGGGTGGTCGAAGTAGACCGAGGCCGTGGTCACGCCGAACCACCCATCGGGTCCCTTGGCGCTGCCGCTGATCTCGGCGGCCACGGTGAGGTAAGAGCACATGATCAGGCCTCCGATGGGTTCAGGTAGGTCTCGAACCACGAGAAGATCCGCTGCCAGCCGTCCAGGGCGGCTTCGGGACGGAAGCTCGTGCGGTTGGTGGAGAAGAAGGCGTGACCGGCACCTTCGTAGCTGTGGAACTCGTAGGTCTTGCCGTGCTCTTTGAGGGCCGCTTCGAGTTCGGCCACATGCTCGGGGCTCGGGAACTGGTCGTCGCTCCCGAAGAGCCCCAGCAGCGGGCAGCCCAACGACGCCGTCCGGTCGACCAGCGGTGTCGCCTTGAGCGGGAATCCCTCGGGGACCGTCCCGGTCACGAAGGCTCCGTAACAGTCGACGGCGGCATCGACGGGCAGGCTCACGGCGGTGAGGAACGACTGGCGGCCGCCGGAGCAGTAGCCGATGACCCCGACCTTGCCGTTCGCAGTCGGCAGGGCGCGCAGCGCATCGATGGCCCCGCTCACGTCACCGAGGAACTGCTCGTCGGGCACGCCACCCTTCTCCCGGGCCGCGGCCGCCGCGTCATCGGGGTCGACATGGAGGCCTTCGCGGGCGTACAGGTTGGGGCAGATGGCGTTGCAGCCATTCGCGGCGAAGGTGCGGGTGATCTCCTTGGTGGAGGAGTCCCAGCCGGGCAGATGGTGGATGACCAGGACGCCGGGAAGCGGACCGTCACCTTCAGGTAGAGCCTGGTAGGCGTTGATGGTGTCGCCGCCGTATCCAGCAACCAGCACATTCCCGGCTGACATCGCCTCTTCACGGAGTGCCAACGAACTCTCCTCTTCTCGTCATGTTCTTCTCGTGTGGGTTCGCCGACCACTATGTCGCGTCATCGCGGGCCCGACCAATGCCCGCCCCATCTGGGTCGAGGTCCCGGGCGCGGCCAGCTGCCACCCGGCATGATGAGCCGATGCGCCGTGCCGCCATGGCCCTGCTCGGCCTGCTCGCCCTGCTCGCCATGCTCGCCACGACCACGGCAGTTGCCACGACCTCCACCTCCACCTCCGCCGCCGCAACCACCACCAACCCCCCGACCGTTCGCACCGTCGCCGGCGGGGAGGGCCTGAGCTCACCCAGCGGGCTCGCCCTAGATACGGCCGGCGACCTCTTCGTGGCCGACACCGATCACTGCCGGGTCCTGCTGATCCCCGATCATGCCGGGTCGCTCTACGGGGTGCGGGTCGTGGCCCACCACAGGTACGTGCTGGCCGGAAGCAGCTGCGGGGGGAAGGGAGCGCTCGGCTACCCGACCGGCGTGGCGGTCGACCGCACGGGCGACGTGTTCATCGCCGAGGCGACGAGCCAGCGGGTGCAGGTGGTGAGGCCCGGCGGGAATCACGGCCCGCATCGCCCCGCCACCGTGGCCGGCACCGGGCGGGCGGGCGACGGCGCGTCCGGGCGGCCGGCCCGGGAAAGCGAGCTCGACGAGCCCACCGGCGTCGCCGTCGACTCGGCCGGTGACCTCTTCATCGCCGACACGGCGAACTGCCGCGTGCAGGAGGTCCCCTCGGCCAACGGGCTGTACTTCGGGTTGGCCATGACGGCCGGCCACCTCTACGACGTCGCCGGCAACGGCGTCTGCGGGTCGGGGGACCGCAGCGGACCGGCCGGGCTGGCGCAGCTCTCCGACCCGGTCGCCGTGGCGGTGGACCAGTTCGACGACCTCTACATCGCCGACGCCGGGGACCAGTCCGTGCTGGAGGTCCCGGTCCACGGCGGCTACTACTACGACACCGTCATCGGGGGCAACGACATCGGCGTCATCGTGGGTACCGGCGGCAACGGGCCGTACCTCGCCGACGGGCTCTCGGCCACCGGCCCGGCCGCCGAGCTCAACGATCCCGAGGGCATCGCGGTCAGTGCCACCGGGACGCTGTACATCACCGACGGCAGCATGCACGCCATCCGGGTGCTGCCCCGGACCACCATGACGCTGTTCGGCCGCACCATGACCGGCAGCGATCTCTACACGCTGGCCGGCGCGCTCCCCACCTCCCCCACTCCGGCGGCCGCCGGCGACGGGACCCGCTGGGTGCTCACCCACCTCGGCCTGCCGATCGGCATCACCGTGGCCCCCTCGGGGGTGGTCACCTTCAGCGACCGCGCCGATGATCAGGTGCGCCAGATCCGATGAACCCGATCGACCGCCGTCGCTTCCTCGCCGGCAGCCTGCGCGCCTCGGCCGCGGCCGGTCTGGGCGGGGTGGTCAGCGGCGTGGTCGGCGGGGTGGTCGGCGGGGTCGCCGACCAGGGGGACACCGCGTCGGCGGCCCCCCGACGAGCCGAGGCGGCCGCAACCGGCGCGGCCCGGACCAGGGAACCCGATCCGCTCCACCTGACCCCCGGGCACCCCGGCGTGAACGGGCTCGTCGATCCGGTCGGGGTCGATCCCGACGACGTCTCGTTCGCCTGGACCCTGACCACGCCGGCCCGGGGCGCCCGGGGGGCCGGCCAGCGCGGCTACCGCATCACCGTGCACCGGGACGATCCCCACCACGCGGGACCGGTCTGGGACAGCGGCCGGGTCGCCTCGGCCGGCCAGGCCTTCATCCCCTACGCCGGCCCGCGCCTGGCCGGGGACGCGGCCTACCGCTGGACCGTCGTGGTGCAGGACGCCGCCGGCGCCTGGAGCCGCCCCTCCCCGGCCGGCCGTTTCGTCACCTCGTTGCGCCAGGAGGACTGGACGGCCAGCTGGCTGCGGCCGGCGCCGGACTCGAGTCAACCCGACCGCGTGACCTACCTGCGCTCGATCCTGACGCCACCGGCCGGCCCCCTGACCCGCGCCACGGCCACCCTCGCGGCCGCCCACACCTACCAGCTCTTCGTCGACGGCCAGCGGGTCGACCTCGGGCCCAGCTTCTCCTACCCCGACGAGCAGTACGCCAGGAGCATCGACCTGACCTCCCGCATCCGGCCCGGACAGCCGACTGCGCTCGGGGTGCTCCACCGCTGGTACGGCGCCGGCCAGGGGCGCCCGGCCTCGGCGCCCGGCCTGATGCTCCAGCTCTCCCTCCACTACGCCGACGGCCGGCGGGTCGTCCACGGGACCGACCGCACCTGGAGGGAGCACCCGGCCGAGTGGCTTCCGTCGCCGCTGCGCAACCAGGACGGGGCCGACTTCGTCGAGTGGGTGGACGGGAGGGCCCACCCCGCCGGCTGGGCCGAGGCCTCGTACGACGACGGCGCCTGGTCGCCGGCCACGGTCCTCGGGCCGGCCGGTGTGGCCCCGTTCACCCGGACCTTCGCCCAGCGCACCCAGACCGCCGAGCACGTGGTGGCGCCGGTCAGCCTGCACACCCTGGCCAACGGCTCGGTGGTGGCCGACTTCGGCGCCGTCTACGCCGCCCGGCTCCGGGTCGACTTCGCCCACGGCCAGGACGGCCGGACCGTCCCCATGCACGTCGGCTACCTGCGGGATCCCGACGGGCAGGTCTCGACCACGCACGGCACCCAGGAGAGCAACCTGTCGTTCTCCTACATCACCCGGCCGGGCCGCCAGACCTTCGAGGCGCTCACCTATCTCGGGTTCCGCTACGCGCAGATCGACCGTCCGGGTGAGCCGCTGCGTCGCCACCAGATCGCGGCCATCGCCACGCACACCGCCCTGCCCGACGTCCCCGCGGCCACCTTCGCCACCGGGGATCGGATCCTCAACGCGGTCTGGTCCCTCAACGCCCGCTCGGCCCTGTACTGCAGCCACGGGCAGTTCGTCGATACGCCGACCCGGGAGAAGGGCCAGTTCGTCTGGGACGCCGCCAACGAGTCCGAAGCCGTGATGCGCGCCTACGGCGAGCAGAACCTGAGCTGGCAGGGCCTGCGCGACGTGGCGCGCGGCCAGACCCGGTACTGGCCGGGCGGTCGGGTCAACGCGGTGTACCCCAACGGCGACGGCGCCCGCGACTACGGCACGTTCACCGAGCGCTACCCCGAATGGCTGTGGCGCTACTACGTGGCCACGGGCGACCGTCCCACCGCGGTGCTGCTGTACCCGAGCACCAGGCGGGTGGCCGACTACCTGTGGAGCACCCTCGACGCCGCGACCGGGCTCCTGACCGGCCTGGCCGAGGGGAGCAACGGTGACCCCGTCTACGGCTACGACCTCAGCGTGTCCGCCGACACGGTCAGCAACGTGCTCGGGATCAACGCCTTCAACCGGATCGAGCAACTGGCCCGCCTGGCCGGGGATGACGCCGGCGCGGCGGCCATGTCCACCCGGGCCGCCACGCTCGCCGCCACCCTCAACGCGCGGCTGGTACGCCCCGACGGCATCTACGTCGACGGGCTGAAGCCCGACGGCACCCAGAGCGAGCACGCCTCCCAGGCCGCCAACGCGCTGGCCCTGGCCTACGGGGTGGTCCCGCCCGATCGCGTCGGGGCCGTCGGCACCTACGTCGCCGGCCTCGGGATCGCGCTCGGACCGAACCACGGCCTCGAGCTCCTGCGCGGCCTGGCCCGCGCCGGCCTCTGGGCGGAACTGGTGCACACGCTGACCGACACCAGAATCCCGGGTTGGGCCCACATCGTCGCCGCCGGCGGCACCTTCACCTGGGAGACCTGGACGCCGAGCGACCTGATCGGGGACTCCATGTCCCACGGCTGGGGCTCCTCGGCCCTGGTCGCCATGCAGGAGTCGCTGCTCGGCGTGACCCTCATGCCCCCCGACGACGGCGGCGCCGTCCAGGTGGACATCAGCCCGCCACCCCACGGCCTCGGCGCGGCCCGCGGCACCGTCCCGAGCATCGCCGGCCCCATCGCGGTCGACTGGCGACGGCACGGCGCCCGGCTCATCCTGGGTGTCACCATCCCGGCCAACGCCACCGCCCGCCTGTCGCTCCCCGCCCCCAGCGCCGAGTCCGTCCACGAGGGCGGGAGGCCGCTCGACCGCGCCCCGGGGATACGGCTCGACTCGAGCCGCGGTGGCGCGGTGGTCGTGACCGTCGGCAGCGGCACCTACCGCTTCACGGCGACCCGCGCCTAGTGCCCAACCGGGCGACCCCTACGACGAGCAGACGCTCCCGGCGGGTGGCGTCGCACCCGTGAGGAAGTAGGACTGGACGTAGGTGCGCACACACGCGCTGTAGAAGTAGGCCACGTGGTCGGCGCCGTTGCGGGTGAGCAGCACCCCGTGGCTGAGCTCGCCGGCCACGTTGACCGCCCAGGCGTACGGCGTGGCCGGGTCCTGCGTGGTCCCGACCACGAGGATCGGGGGCGCGCCCACGGCGTGGACCGGGCCGGGGGTCCGGGTGGGGAGGACCGGCCACACGGCGCACGCCGCCTCCCCCCAGGCCAGGAACGGGCCGAAGATCGGCGCCGAAGCCTGGTCGACCGCGGCGAGATACGAGTAGGCCGATACGTCCCTCGACGCCGGGTGGTCCAAACAGTCGATGTCCTCGGCGGCGTCGCTGCCGTTGGTCGAGCCGTCGGCGCCGTAGCTGTCCGACATCGCCACCACCTGCGCCCCGTTCCCGCTGGCATCCGCCGCCAGGGCGGCCCCGAGCTTGGGCCACTCCGACGGTGAGTACAGCCCGTCGAGGACGGCGTCGTAGAGTTCGCCCGGCCCCGCCGTCCGCCCGTTGCCGGCCGGGACCGGGGTGGTCCGGGCCGAGGCGATCTGGGCCAGCAGGGCGCCGGCGGGATCGGCCGTCGTCCGCCAGCCGCAGGCGGACGACCCGGCACACCAGGAGAAGAACGAGTTGAGCTCGTCCTCGAAACCCTCCGCCTGACCGAGGGTGATCTGGTTGAGGGTGAGGGCCGGATCGATGACGCTGTCGAGGACCATGGACCGCACGTGGGTGGGGAAGAGCTCGGCGTAGGTGAGGCCGAGCAGGGTGCCGTAGGACTGGCCCATGTAGGTGAGCCCGGCGTCACCGAGGGCGATGCGCAGGCGGTCGAGGTCGCGGGCGGTGTCGACCGTCCCGACGTAGGGCAGCACGGCCGCGCTGGCCTTCTGGCAGTCGGCGCCGAACTGGCGCAGGCTGGCGATCATGGCCCTCTGGGCCGCCTTCGACTGGGGCACCGGATCGGGCAGCGGGCCGGGTGGAGCGCCCGGGGTCTCCCCGCAGGTGACCGGGTCGCTGCGCTGGACGCCCCGGGGGTCGAAGGTGACGATGTCGAAGTCGTCGAGCAACTGCGGGGTGAGCACGCTGAGCTCGTTGGAGAAGTCGTCGATCCCAGAGACGCCGGGCCCGCCGGGGTTGATGACCAGGGAACCGATGCGGTGCGCCGGCGTCTCGGCGAGATGCCGCTCCACCGCCATCTCAATGGTCGCCCCCTGCGGCGCGGCGTAGTTGAGCGGGACGGTCAGCGTGCCGCATTGGAGGTCCCCGCTGCACGGTGTCCAGTTGATCGGCGTGACCGGCAGGGGTGGCTGGGTGGTCGTCGTCGTCGTGGACTTCACCGCGGTCGAGGAACGCGGCGGATGGGAGGCCGCGCCGAGCGCGCCGGTCCGACCACAGGCCGCCAGGAGGAGGACGGCCGCCCCGGCTCCCATCCATCGGAGCCGGGGGACTCGCCTCGGATCCTGGGCTGAGCCCACAGGCCGACGGTGCACCGGGCCAGAGTGGCACGTCGTGCGTGAAGGGGGCCGTCACCCGGGCGAATAGGCCATTCGGCCCATTCCTTTTGTGACACCCCAGTCCTACCGTTGCGGTGGAAGCGAGGCAGGAACGATGAGTGCGACACGACCAGAGGGGGCCGAACCAGCCGGGGTTGACCGCGGCCGGCCCGGGGCCTCGGCCCGCGCCGAGTACGAGCGGCGCCGCGCCACCGACGACCGGCGGCGCGAAGAGGTGTTCGGGCGGTACGTGGCCCCGATGGTCAAGGCCCTCACCGGCGAGAAGGAGACGACGGCGGCCTGGGCCCGCGGCAGCCGCGGCGAGGAGCGGGTCGGCCAGCGCTTGAGCCTGGCCGTCGGCCTCAACGGCATCGTCCTCCATGATCGGGCCATCCCGGGTATGCGGTCGAACATCGACCACATCGCCATCGTGCCGTCGGGGGTATGGGTCATCGACACCAAGGAGTACCACGGCCGGGTCCAGCAGCGCGACCTGGGTGGGTGGTTCGTCTCCCGCCCGGCGCTCTTCGTCAACGGCCAGAACCGCACCTCGCTGATCCCCGGCGTCCTCCGCCAGCTCGAGCACGTCCAACGCGTCGTGCGCGACGAGGCGCCCCTCCACGCCACGCTGTGCTTCAACGACGCGGAGTGGGGCCTCCTCGGTCGACCGTTCACCATCGAGGGCGTGTCGGTCACCTGGGCCAGGCGACTGGCCGACTCGCTGACCGAGGGCGGGACACTCGAGCACGACGACATCCGGACCCTGGCCGCCCGGCTGGCGGCCGCGTTTCCCCCGTACTCCTCTTCGCACCGCATCTCCGGTCCGGCGGGAGCCTGATCGACCGGATAGGGGGCGGGTAACCCAGATCGCCAGATCTTCCCCCCACCCCGCTGCCCTGCGCTCGTCGTCCCCGTCGTATATCCCCCACGACGGGGACGACGTCCAAGGCGGGAGGACCGAGGAGTTCCCGGGTTGCCCAACGGGGCGCCGGGGTCAGTAGGGTCATCTCGCCCAAGCGAAAGAGGCGGTGCGTGAGCCGGATCGACATCGAGGAACCCGCCGACGGGGTGCGGGTCATCGCCTTCAACCGTCCCGCTGTCCGCAACGCCTTCGACACGGCGATGTACCGGGAAGTGACGGCCGCCCTGTCGGAGGCCGACGGCGACGAGTCGGTGCGCGCCGTCGTCTTCACCGGCCGGGGCACCGCGTTCACCTCGGGCCAGGACTTGGCCGAGATGGCGGGCATGGCCACCGGCACCGCCGTCGAGGGCGCCGGCCAGGGCTTCATGGGTCTGCTCGACGCCATCACCGAGGTGTCGGTACCCCTCCTGGCCGCGGTCAACGGGGTCGCCGTCGGTCTGGGCTTCACCCTGCTGGCCCACTGCGACCTGGTCCTGGTCGACGCCACCGCCCGCCTGCGGGTGCCGTTCGCCGAGCTCGGCGTGCCCCCCGAAGCGGCCAGCAGCGTGCTCTTCCCGGCCCGGATGGGCTGGCAGCAGGCGGCCCGCATCCTCCTCACCTCGGACTGGGTGAGCGCCGCGGAAGCCGTCGCCCTCGGCCTGGCGCTGGCCGTCTGCCCCGCCGGCTCCTCCCTCGACGAGGCCGTCGCCCTGGCGGCGCGGATAGCGGCGCACCCGCGCCCGGCCACCCGGGCCATCACCTCGCTGATGCGAGCCGGTCAGCGTGACCTCGTGCATGCGGCCAACCGGCGCGAGCAGACGGCCTTCGCCCAGCTGCTCGGCGGCGCCGCTTCGTCCGGCATCCTGGCCGAGTTCGCCGCCCGGCCCCCGTCCTAGTCGCATGCGCCTGGGCCTCACCGCCTTCCTGACCGATCGGGACATGCCGCCCGCCGCCCTGGCGCGCGCCGTCGAGGAGCGGGGCTTCGATGCGCTCTACCTGCCCGAGCACACCCACCTGCCGGTGCGGGCCGACGTGCCGCCGGCGCTGGTCGAGGGCGTCCGCCTCGACGACTACCAGCGGGGGATCGACCCTCTGGTGGGCCTGGCCACTGCCGTCGAGTCGACCGAGCGCATCCGCCTGGGCACCGGGATTTTGCTGGTGGCCCAGCACGACCCCATCGCCCTGGCCAAGCAGATCGCCACCTTGGACCACCTCTCGGGCGGCCGCTTCACCCTCGGCATCGGCTTCGGCTGGAACCGCGCCGAGGCCGAGGACCACGGCATCGATTTCCGCCGGCGCCACGCCCTCGTCCGCGAACACCTCGGGTGCATGCAGGCGCTGTGGTCGCAGGAGCGCGCCGAATTCCACGGCGAGTTCGTGGACCTGCCGCCCGCCTGGGCCTGGCCCAAGCCGGTCCAGCAGCCCCGGGTCCGGACCTTGATCGGTGGGGGGTCGGGCGACCTCGTGCTGGAGGCCGTGGCCGATTACGCCGACGGCTGGCTGCCCATCGGCGGCCGTGGCCTGGGCGAGGCCATCCCCCGACTCCACCGGCTGGCCGAGGCGGCCGGGCGCGATCCGGGCGAGCTCTCCGTCATCCCGTTCGGCACCATCGGCCGCGGGGAGGAGAAGCTGGTCCACTACGCCAGCCTCGGTATCCGCGAGGTCGTCCTCCGGGTGCCCGGGGGTAGCGCCGACGAGATGCTCGCCCGCCTCGACTCGCTCACCACCCTCCTCCCGATTGCCGCCAAACTGGAGGCCACATGAGTGACCGCACGCCCCGCCTCGGCAGCACCACGCCCCTCCCCAAGATCATCAGCGTGGACGACCACGTGGTCGAGCCCCCGCACCTCTGGCAGAGGTGGCTCCCGGCGCAATACCGCGACCGGGGCCCGCGCTCCGAGCGCCGCGGCATCGGCGAGATGGAGCACATCGGCGGCGGCAGCTACCGGCAGAGCTTCGACCGCGACGGCCCGCCCGCCGACTGCTGGGTCTACGAGGATCTGGTCTACATCAACAAGCGCCACGTCGCCGCGGTCGGCTTCGATCGCGACGACATGACCATGTCGCCCATCACCTACGACGAGATGCGCCCCGGGTGCTACGAGCCCAAGGCCCGGATAGCCGACAACGAGGCCAACTGGGTCGAGGCCAGCCTGTGCTTCCCGTCCTTCCCCCGCTTCTGCGGCCAGACCTTCCTCGAGGCCAAGGACCGGGAGCTGGCTCTGGCCTGCGTGCTGGCCTACAACGATTGGATGGTCGAGGAGTGGTGCGGTGACAGCGGCGGACGCCTCCTGCCGCTCTGCCTCATCCCCCTGTGGAACAGCACCCTGGCGACCGCCGAGGTGCGGCGCAACGCCGCCCGCGGGGTGCGGGCCGTCTGCTTCAGCGAGATCCCGTCCCACCTGGGCCTGCCCAGCATCCACAGCGGGGAGTGGGATCCGTTCTTCGCCGCCTGCGAGGAGACCCGCACCGTGGTGTGCATGCACATCGGCTCGTCCTCGAAGATGCCGGCCACCTCCGCCGACGCGCCGGTCGCGGTGGCGGCCACGCTCAGCTTCGGGAACGCCATGTCCTCCCTCACCGACTTCCTCTTCTCCGGTGTCCTCATCCGCTACCCGAATTTGATCCTGGCCTACTCGGAGGGTCAGATCGGGTGGCTGCCGTACATTCTCGAGCGGGCCGACGACGTGTGGCGCGAGCACCGGGCCTGGGGTGGGGTCAAGGACGTGGTGCCCGAGCCGCCGTCCACCTACTTCCGGCGCCAGGTCTACGGATGCTTCTTCCGGGACCAGCACGGGCTTGACTCGCTCGATGCCATCGGTGCCGACCGGATCACCTTCGAGACGGACTACCCCCACACCGACTCGACCTGGCCCGACACGCGCGCCGTGGCCGAGGAGATGGTGCAGCACCTCTCCGACGCTGACGTCTACCGCATCATGCGGGGCAACGCCATCGAGATGCTCGGGCTCGACCTCGACCGGACCTGATCCCGGTCCGACCGCGACTCAGTAGCGGGGCAGCGCGATAAAGGCGACCAGGTAGGCGAACGTCCCGGCCCCGATGACCGTGCAGGCGTGGAAGACCTCGTGGAACCCGAACACCCCCGGCCAGGGATCGGGCCGCTTGCGGGCGTAGACGAGGGCACCAGCCGTATAGGCCACGCCGGCCACCAGCATCAGGGCGAAGCCGACCCAACCGAGGCTGCGCACCAGCTGCGGAGCGGCGATCAGCGAGCACCATCCCACCACTACGTAGGGAACGGCCACGGCCCACTGGGGCGCATCGAGCCAGACCTGCCGCAGCACGATGCCGGCGAAGGCACCGCCCCAGACCAGGCTCAGCACCGTCACCTGGGCCCACCCGGTCAGCGCCAGGCCCGACACCGCCGTCGACGTCCCGGCGATGCCGATGAAGATCGCGCTGTGGTCCGCCCGGCGCATGCGGCGCCACGCCGGCGCCGACCAACGGACACGATGGAACGAGGCGCTGACGCCGAACATGCCCAACATGGCCAGTACGTAGACGGCCAACGCGGCCCGGCTCGCGGTGTCCGGGCCGGCCGCGATCAGGAACGGGCCGCCGATGAGCCAGGCCAGGAACGCGCCGACGTGGAGCCAGCCCCGCAGCAGCGGCCGCGGCCCCAGGTTGTGGGCGTCCCTCCCCTGCTCCCCCTGGGCCACCGCCTTGCGCTGCTCGAGATCGTGCGGGGTCATGCCCCACCAGCCTGGTCCACCTGGTCGGCCACCTCCACCTCGCTCCGGGTGATGCCGAGCAGGAAGAGGATGGCGTCGAGGTAGGGCACGCTCAGGGCGGTGTCGGCGGCCTGGCGCACCAGCGGCTTGGCGTTGAAGGCGATGCCCAGCCCGGCCACTGCCAGCATGTCCAGGTCGTTGGCCCCGTCCCCGACGGCGATGGTGCGCGAGAGGGGGACACCGGCCTCCGCCGCGAATCGGATCAGGGCCTCGGCCTTGCCGGCCCGGTCGATCACCGCGCCGACGATGCCGCCGGTGAGCACGCCGTCCTCCACTTCCAACTCGTTCGCCGCCAGGTGGTCGATCTCCAACTCCGCCGCCAGGTCCTCGATGAGGAGGGTGAAGCCGCCACTGACCACGGCGATCTCGTAGCCCAATCGCTTGAGCGTGCGCAGCAGGGTGCGGGCGCCGGGCGTGAGGACCAGGGACCGGCGCACCGCGTCGATGTCGCGCTCGTTCAGGCCGGCCAGGAGCCGGACCCGCGCCCGCAGTGCCTCTTCGAAGTCGATCTGGCCGGCCATGGCCGCGTCGGTCACCGCGGCCACCTGCTCCCCGCAACCGCGCCGCTCAGCCAGGAGGTCGATCACCTCTCCCTGCAGCAATGTCGAGTCGGCGTCGAGCACGATCAGGTGCTTGGACCGCCGGTGCAGTCCCGCCACCTGGACCGCGATGTCGACCTGGCGGCGCACCGCCTCGTCGGCCAGCGACCGCCGCAGCTGGTCCAGGTCTCCCCCGGCCACGGCGAACTCGTAGCTGTGGACCGGATAGGCCGACAACCGGACGATGCGTTCGATGTTGCCGCGGCAGCGGGCGATACACCCGGTGACACCCTCGAGGGTGGCGGCGTCGATCTCGGGGGCGAGCAGGGTGACCAGGAAGCGGTCACGCTCGGCCACCAGGTCGGCTTCGAGCAGCGGCGCTATCGACACCTCCACCTGGCCGCCGGCCAGCGCGCGCTCGAGGGAGGCGCGGAGGTGGACCACCTCCTCCGAAGGGACGCCGATGATCTCGGCGCAGAGCAAGAGGCGACCGTGGACCCGCACCTGTTCGACGTCCTCGACGCTGATTCCCCCGGACCCGAGCGCGGCGAAGAGCCGCTCGGCGAGGCCCGGCGCGTCCTGCCCGCTGACGGTGACGAGATGGGAGAGACAGGAGGACATGCGGGTTTCACGGTACTGGCCGGCGCCGCACCCTTCCGACCGGGTCCATACTGGCGCGATGGCCCCCCCTGAAGACCAGCCGAACTCGGCGCCGGTCCCGTCGCCTCAAGCGCCGCGGGCGTCGGATCACGATCGCGACCGGACCATCGTTGCCCTCAACGACGCCGCGGCCAGCGGCCGCCTGAGCGTCGACGACCACCTGACCCGACTGGACCACGCCCTGGTCGCGGTCACCATGCCCGAACTGGCCGGCCTGGTGAACGACCTCCCGCTGGCCCGCGACGACTACGGGCTGCCGGTCGCCATCAGGGCGGACCGCGTCGACGGCCGCTTCGGCAAGGTGGTGCGCCAGGTCGCGCCCGGCACCTCGGCCGAGGTGCACGCGGTGGCTCGCTTCGGCGAGGTGGTGCTCGACCTGCGGACCCTGCCCGCCGGTGCGCCACCGGTGCTCATCACCGCCGACGCCTGGTTCGGCCAGGTGAAGATCCTCCTCCCTTCCGGGGCCCGCCTGGCCGATACCGGGACCGCCCGCTTCGGAAGCCGCAAGGTGACGGGGGACCCCGATCCCAGCGGCGAGGGCCCGATGATCTACCTGCAGGGAAGGTGCCGCTTCGGACAGGTCAAGTGCATTCCCTTCTCAGCCCGCGGCGCCTGGGGCCAACGGGACCGCTGAACGCAAGCCTCAGGGCGCGGTGGCGTCCTTCTCGTCGAGCCACCCTTGCCCGTCAACCCAGCGGCGGATGATCCGGGCGGGCACGCCGGCGATCACGCAACGATCCGGGAAGGTACCCCGCACCACTGAGCCGGCGGCGACCACGACGTGCTCGCCGATCTGGGCCCCCGGCAGCACCACGACGTTGGCCCCCAACCAGCTCCCCGACCCGATCTTGACGGCGGCCTCCACCGGCCACTGCCGGCCGATCGGTTCGACCGGATCCTCGTAGCTGTGGTTCTGGTCGGTGATGTAGACGTAGGGGCCGGTTTGGATGTCGTCGCCGATCTCGATGCTCCAGTGACCGACGATGTGCGAGCCACGGCCGATGACGCACCGGCTCCCGATGTCGACCACCGGGTCGCTCGGCATCTCCTGACCCGGGGCCATGCCCGCGGTGAGGCAGGTGTTGGGCCCCACCAGTGTCCCCTCGCCGATGCGGATCTTGTGCTCGTTGTAGATGGCGCCCTGGGGAAACAGGAGGCAGGTGCCCTCACCCATGGCCCCGAAGCGGCGCCCGAGCCGATCGTGCGGGCCGATGGCGCCCAGCTCCCCGGCCACGCCCCAGGCGCTGTGCACCAGGCGCGATACGGCGCGACGCACGGGTGCGGGAAGCGAAAGAGCCCAACTCACCGGGCGGATGCTAGGTGGGGTGGGGCGCCCAAGGCGAAGAAAGGACCCTCACTAGTCTGTCGGCGTGGAGCCCGAGCTTGATCGCCGTCGCTTCCTGCAGTGGGCGGCGGCGGCGGCGGCCGGGACGGCGGGCCTCGCCCTGGCAGCCTGCAGCGATGCCCCGGGGGGGTCAGCCAACGCTCTCAAGCAGCGACCGCCGGCCCGGGCGAAACTGCCCTCGACCACCACGACGACCGTGCCCCCGGTCCAACGGACCAAGTTGGCCAGCGGCGTCGTCGTCCCCACCGCGTCCTGGCTCATCGCCGAGAACCAGCTACCCGGGACGCTGGACTGGATCGTCAACCATCCTCAGCCCGACCACGCCCTCGAAGGTTTCGCCAGCCAGGTCAGTGCGGTCGCTGGCGACGACGTGACCCTGTTCATCAACAGCACAGCCAAGGCCGTGCAGGTACAGGCCTATCGCATGGGCTACTACCAGGGCCTCGGGGGACGTCTGATCTATCAGAGCGACATGGTGGCCGCCGGGGTGCAAGTGCCGCCGGTGGTCAGCGCCGGCATCGGGACCGTCTCATGCCCGTGGTCGCCCACGCTCACCTTCGCGGTGGATGGAACCTGGCCGCCCGGGTGCTACCTGCTCAAGTTGGTGGGGAACGGGGGCGAGGAGCAGTACATCCCCCTCACCATCCGGGACGACTCGAGTACCGCCGCCTTCGTCATACAGAACAGCGTGACCACCTGGCAGGCCTACAACCTCTACGGCGGCTACAGCCTCTATTACGGACCCGACGGGCGAGGCCAGGCTGACTTCGCCCATCGGTCCCGCGCCGTGTCCTTTGACCGCCCCTATCTACAAAGCTGGGCCAACGGAGCGGCCGACTTCGTCGGCAACGAATTCCCATTGCTCTATCACCTCGAGAGCTTGGGGCTCGATCTCACGTACTGGACCGACATCGATTTCCACTCCAATGCCGAGCTGCTGGGCAATCACAAATGCCTGTTGAGTCTCGGCCATGACGAGTACTGGTCAGGGTCCATGCGAGAGGCGGCCCAGACCTACAACGCGCAAGGGGTCAACCTGGCGTTCTTGGGCGCCAATGCCAGCTACCGGCAGATCCGTTTGCAATCGACCGGGGTCGGGCCCAACCGCCTGCAGGTCTGTTACAAGGACGCGGCGGAAGACCCCATCGTGCCGCAGGATCCGACGCAGACCACGGTGAACTGGAACCAGGCGCCGGTGAACAATCCCGAGTCGCTCATGATCGGTTCGACCTACCAGTCGGTGGGAGCCAACGCGGACATGGTGGTAAGCGACGCGTCGTCGTGGTTCTTCGACGGGTGCAATCTCAAAGACGGCCAGTCACTGCCCAACATGATCGTGGGCGAATACGACCGCTACGTCCCGACCCTGCCCGGTCCCCGCAATCTCGATGTGTTGGCCCACTCCCCGATTCCCGGGCAACGCAACTGGTCCGATCTGACGTACTTCACGCCGGGCCCGCAAGGGGGCGGGGTGCTGGCCAGCGGGTCGGCCTACTTCGTCTACCGCTTGGCCAACTCCAGCGCCATGCCCTCCAACATCCTGCCTCGGGCTACGCCCGGCGCCACCGAAATCCTGCTGCGGGCCATTGAGAATCTCTACGGCGTCTTCGGGCATGGACCCGCCGCCATCAGCACGCCTTCGG
>DASXZJ010000057.1:0-18448 GCA_036502025.1 Acidimicrobiales bacterium
AGCCCACCCCGCAAACCACCAGGGAGAGGTTCACGTAGGCTGTCCCGACGGAGTTGTCCCCGGGTCGGCGAGTTTCATGCCTAAATATCGCCCGCCCATGGGCAGAACTCCCTGGAGAGGTGCGAGAGCGGCCGAATCGGACTCACTGCTAATGAGTTGACCTGGGTAACCGGGTCCGAGGGTTCAAATCCCTCCCTCTCCGCTCGGGGGCCGGGCACGATTCGTGTCCGGCCGGGGAAGCCTGCTGCGGCGGGCGTGCCGTGCATCGCCACCGTGGCGGTCCGGTCTGGTGCGAGGAGAGCGTGTGGTCGAAGGTCTGTACTGGTTGCAGACCCTGGGGTGCCCGAAGAACCAGGTTGACTCGGACAAGCTCGAGGGGCACCTGGCTGGGCAGGGGTACCGCCGGGCTGCCGATCCGGCTCAGGCCGATCTGGTGGTCGTCAACACCTGCGCCTTCATCGAGTCGGCCCGCCAGGAGTCCATTGACGCGGTGCTCGAGCTGGCCGATGTGCGGGCCCCGGGCGCCCGCCTGGTGGTCACCGGCTGCCTGGCCGAGCGCTACGGCGCCGAGCTGCGCGACGCCCTGCCCGAGGTCGACCTGGTGGCCGGCTTCGGGGTCGAACTGACCGACCAGCCCGCGCCGGGCGGCGTGCCCGTCGCCCTGGCCGCCAAGCCCGGACCCCGCCCCACCAAGGGCTTCGACCTGCTCGAGCTGGCCCGCCCCGCCTCCGAGGTCCCCTGGGCCTATATAAAGGTGGCCGAGGGGTGCGACCGCATCTGCGGCTTCTGCGCCATCCCCTCCTTCCGGGGCAAGCAGCGCTCGCGCTCGACGGCCGAGGTGATGGCCGAGCTCGACCTCCTGCTGGCCGGGGGGACCGCGCCCGACGGCCGGCCGGCTCCCCCCATGCGCGAGATCGTGCTGGTGGCCCAGGACCTGGCCTCCTACGGCCGGGACCGTTCCCGGCCGGGCGAGCGGGTCAAGGCCGGCCGCTCACCGATCGCGGCCCTGACCAGGGCCATCGCCGACAAAGTCGAGCGCACCCGGCTGCTCTACCTCTACCCCTCGGGGCTGACCGACGAGCTGATCTCGGCCGTGCTGAGCACGGGCGTGCCCTACTTCGACCTCTCCCTCCAGCACGTGTCACGCCCGCTGCTGGCCCGCATGCGGCGCTGGGGCGACGGCGAGCGCTTCCTGCGGCGCATCGCCGACATCCGGGCTGCCGACGAGCAGGCCACCTTCCGCTCCTCGTTCATCCTCGGCTATCCCGGCGAGACCGAGCGCGACCACGACCTCCTCCTCCAGTTCCTGGCCGAGGCCCAGCTGGACTGGGCCGGGTTCTTCCCCTTCTCCAACGAGGTGGGCACCCATGCCGCCGGCCTGCCCGACCAGGTGCCCACTGCGCTGGCCCTGGAACGGCTGCGCGAGTGCGCCGAGCTGCAGGACGGCATCACCGCCGCCCGCCGCGACCGGCTGATCGGCCAGGCGCGCCAGGTGCTGGTGGACGCGCCCGGCCGCGGCCGGACGGTCCACGAGGCGCCCGAGATCGACGGCATCGTCCACCTGCCGGCCGACACCGTGCCCGGAGAACTGCTCACGGTGCTGGTGACCGCAGCCGAGGGCCCCGACCTGCACGCCGTCCGGGTGGCCGGCCGCCAGCCCGCCACCCTGGGTGCGTCCCGGTGACCGACGCCGAGGCCCCCGGGCTCAAGAAGTTCACCTTCGGGCCCACCGCCCTGGCCACGCCGGCCAACGCCGTCACCATCGCCCGCCTCCTGGCCGCCCCGGTGTTCGTCATCATGATCGTGGTCTGGGGGGCGGCCTGGTTCAACGTGGTGGTGGGCCTCATCGTCGCCGGCAGCGACGGCGTGGACGGCTACATGGCCCGGCGCCAGGGGACCACCCGCTCGGGTGCCTTCCTGGATCCGCTGGCCGACAAGGCCGTGGTCCTCGGCGCTCTCGGTGCCTTGGCGGCCAAGGGTCACCTGCCCTGGGCGGCGGTCATCCTCATCGCGGTGCGCGAGGTCGGGATGCAGGTCTACCGGTCGTGGGCGGCTCGCCGTGGTGTCTCCATCCCGGCCCGCAACTCGGCCAAGTTGAAGACCTTCGTGCAGGACTTCGCCGTCGGCACCTGCATCATCCCCCCGCTGGCCCACAATGTCCCCGTGCAGCTCACCGTGATCTGGTTCGCCACAGCCCTGACCCTCTTCACCGGCGCGCAGTATCTGATCGACGGGCGCAGGGCGTTCAAGGAGGCCGGCGCGTGAGGATCGAGATCGTGGCGGTGGGCACCGAGCTCCTGCTCGGGCAGATCGCCGACACCAACTCGGCCTGGCTGGGCGACCGCCTGGCCGCCAACGGGGTCACCTCGCACTTCCATCAGGCGGTGGGCGACAACCACGAGCGCATGACCCTGGCCTTCCGAACCGCGCTGGCCCGCAGCGACGGCATCATCGTCTGCGGCGGGCTGGGCCCGACGCCAGATGACATCACCCGCGAGGCCATCGCCGACGTGATGGGGGTCGAGCTCGCGCGCGACCAGGCCATCGTCGACGTCATCGCGGGCTTCTTCTCGGCCCGCGGCCGCACCATGTCGGCCAACAACGCCCGCCAGGCCGACATCCCGGTGGGGGCCACCGTCATCCCCCAGCGCGGCGGCACGGCACCCGGCCTCATCTGCCCATTGGGCAACAAGGTCATCTACGCCGTCCCCGGGGTGCCCTACGAGATGGCCGAGATGTTCGACCGCGCCATCCTGCCCGACCTGCGCGCCCGGATGGCCGCCGTGGGTGAGGAGGGCGTCATCGTCAGCCGGGTGCTGCGCACCTGGGGGGCCAGCGAGTCCGGGCTGGCCGAGTCCCTCCAGTCCCGCATCGACGCGCTCGACGACGCGGGGTCGACCACGTTGGCCTTCCTCGCCTCGGGCATCGAGGGGATCAAGGTGCGGATCACGGCGCGCGCCGCCACGACATCCGAAGGCACGACCCTGCTCGATACGGAGGAGCAACTCGTCCGCGCCGCCATCACGGCCCAACTCGGCGACATCGTCTTCGGCGTCGACGACGAGTCGATGGAGGTCGCGGTGGCCGCCCGGCTCATCGCGCTCGGGCTCACCCTCGGCGTGGCCGAGTCGCTCACCGGCGGCCTCATCGCGTCGCGGTTGGTCAACGTCCCGGGTGCCTCGTCGTGGTTCCGCGGCGGCGTGGTGGCCTACCACGAGCAACTGAAGTTCGACATCCTCGGCGTGCCGGTGGGCCCGGTGGTCTCGGAGAAGGCGGCGGCCGCCATGGCCGAAGGTGTGCGCCGCGTGACGGGCGCCGATGTCGGCCTCGGCATCACCGGGGTGGCCGGGCCCGAGGACCAGGAGGGGGTGGCACCGGGCACCATCTTCGTGGGCCTCGCCCTGCCCGACGGCGGCACCGAGACCAGGGAGCTCCGCTTGCCCGGTGACCGCGAGCGGGTGCGCCAGTACGGGGCCATTTCCGCCCTTGACCTGCTGCGCAGGGCGCTGATCGCCCTCGAATCCGCCTAGGGGAACCCCCACGCCCGCGCCGGCGCCTCACAGGGGGACCACAGGCGGGCCACACTGGGCCGGTAGCTCACGGTGGGAATCTGTCGCCCGGGAGGTAATTCGGTGAAAACTGAGAGCGGGCCCAGGGTCCTGGTGGTGGATGACGAACCCTCGATCGTCGATGCGGTGGCCACGTCACTGCGGTACGAGGGGTTCACGGTGGACGAGGCGATCACGGGCCGGCGCGCCCTGGCCCAGGCGCAGGAGGACCCGCCCGACCTGGTCATCCTCGATGTGATGCTGCCCGACCTCGACGGCCTCGAGGTCACCCGTCGCCTGCGGGCCGACGGGTTGCGGGTGCCGGTTCTTTTTCTGACCGCCCGTGACACCCTCCAGGACAAACTGGCGGGCCTCACCATCGGCGGCGACGACTACGTCACCAAGCCCTTCGCGCTGGCCGAGCTGATCGCCCGCGTGCACGCCATCCTGCGCCGCACCGGGTACGAGCCCGAGGACGACGGGGTGCTGCGCTTCGCCGACCTCGAGCTCGACGAGAGCGCGCACGAGGTGCGCCGCGGCGGCAACGACATCCAACTCACCGCCACCGAGTTCAACCTGTTGCGCTACTTCCTGCTCAACCCGCGCCACGTGCTCTCCAAGGCGCAGATCCTCGACCACGTCTGGCACTACGACTTCGGCGGCGACGGCAACGTGGTCGAGACCTACGTGAGCTACCTGCGCAAGAAGCTGGAGCGCTACGGCCCCCCGCTCATCCACACCATCCGTCTCGTCGGCTACACCCTGCGGGAGTCAGAGACGTCCAACGGATCGTCCTAGTGTCGCTGCGTCTCCGACTCCTGGTGGCCGTGGGGGCGATCGCCATGATCGCGCTGGTGGTGGCCGACTTCGCCACCTATTCGGCGCTCCGCTCCTCGCTCTACAAGCAGGATGACCAGAATTTGGCGCAGAGCTCGCTACGGGTAGGGCGGTTCCTCAACGAGACCTCGTGCCCTACGCCGAACTCGTCGGTCTTCGGACCGGGCAGTGGCGGTGTGAGCGGCGGCACCATCGGAGGTGGCCCATCGAGTGGTGACAACGGAGCGGGCGGTTTCGGTTCCATTCCCTTCATCGAGGTCCGCGGCACCAGCAGTGGAGTCGTGTCACAGTGCCCTGCCTATGTGGGCACCCAGGCCTACAGCCCCCAATTGCCGAGCCACCTTCCTGCCCCTTCCAACCAGTCCGGCGGCCCGCCAGCGGCCTACTTCACGGTGGGTTCGACCAAGGGCGGCGGTCCCACGTTCCGGGTGCAGGTGACCGACGTCACCTTGACCAATCAGCTCACCGGTGCCTCCGAGGAGGGAGTGGCCGTGGTGGCGGAGCCCATCGGGGCCACTCTCAGCACCTTGCACACCTTGTTCCTCGTTGAGCTCGCCGTCACCGCCGGCGCACTCGTCCTGGCGCTGGCCGGGGGATGGTGGCTCGTCCGCCTCGGCCTGCGTCCCCTGGCCGAGGTCGAGCGCACGGCGGACTCCATCGCAGCCGGCAACCTCGACCAGCGGGTTCCCGGGGCCGACGACTCCACCGAGGTCGGGCGCCTGGCCCGGGCCCTCAACGTCATGTTGGAGCGGATCCAAGCCGCCTTCGCGGCGCGGCTGGCCTCCGAAGCCCGGTTGAAGGAGTCCGACCGGCACCTGCGCCAGTTCGTGGCCGATGCCTCCCACGAGCTCCGCACGCCCATCGCGGCCGTCTCGGCCTACGCCGAGCTGTTCGAGCGCGGCGCCGATCACCACCCCGACGACCTACCCCGGGTGATCGCCGGCATCCGCTCGGAGACGGCGCGCATGGACCGCCTGGTCAGCGACCTCCTCGAGCTGGCCCGGCTGGACGAGGGCGTGCCGCTCCAGATCGTGCCGGTCGAGCTGGTCGGTCTCGCCGCCGACGCGGTGAACACGGCGCGCACGGTGGGCCCGCCGTGGCCGGTGGAGTTCACGGCGTCGCACCCGGTCGAGGTGATGGGCGACCCGGCCCGCCTCCGCCAGGTCATCGACAACCTGCTGGCCAATGTCCGGGCCCACACACCGGAAGGCACGCCGACGACGGTCCGGGTCGACCAGGGCGGTCCCATGGCGCAGATCACGGTCACCGACGGCGGCCAGGGCATGCCCACCGACGCTGCCGCCCGCGTCTTCGAACGCTTCTACCGGGTCGACCAGGCTCGCGCCCGCGCCAGCGGCGGCTCGGGCCTCGGGCTCTCGATCGTGGCCGCCATCGTCACCGCGCACGGGGGGACGGTGTCGGCCCAGTCCGAAGTGGGCCGCGGCTTCACGGTCACCGTGCGCATCCCGGTGGCGACCGAAGTGGGCGAGGCCGCGACGGATGGGGTGGCCACCACGGCGTCCGGGGCGAGCACGAATGGCGCAGCGGCATTCAGCCCGACGCCTGAGCCGGCCCCGGCGACCACGCCGGGCGTGCCGGGCGTGCCGGGCCCGCCGGGCCAAACTCCGTGATCAAGTGGATCATCCGGGTCGCCGTCGCCGTGGTTGTGCTGGCGCTTCTGGTCGAGGGCGCCACTTTCGTCTACATCCACTTCGTTGAGGGACCGGCGCCCAAGAAGCTGACCCTGCCCACCAGTACGAGCACGACTTCGAAACTCCCGCACGCCCCACCGGCCAGCTTCCCGGCCGGAACGTGGAGTGCGACCAGCGCCTCGACCGTCGGTTACCGGGTGAACGAGGTGCTCTTCGGCCAGAACAATACGGCGGTCGGGCGCACCCACTCGGTCACCGGGGCGATCACCCTGTCGGGCACCGAGGTGAGCGCGGCCACTTTCACCGTGCGGATGGCCACGGTGCACAGTGACCAGAGCCAGCGGGACGCCCAGTTCGACGGGCGCATCATGGATGTGGCCGCGTTCCCCACATCGAGCTTCACGCTGACCTCGCCGATCGCCCTCGGCAGCAGCACCGGCACGGCAACCGCGCCGGGCACCACCGTCAAAGCGACGGCCACCGGCAACCTGACCCTGCGCGGGCAGACCCACGCCGTAACCTTCCCGGTGGCGGCGAGCTACACGGCCACCTCCATCGACGTCAACGGTGAGATACCCGTCACGTTCGCCACCTGGGCCATTCCCAATCCGGGCTTCTCCGGGATCACCACCGACAACCACGGGACGCTGGAGTTTCTCCTCGTGCTGCACCCCAGTGCCTCCTCCTGAACGACGATTCACACCCGGGCCACAGCCCGGGCCCACGGCAGTCGGAATTAGGGACGCCACGATGACTGACATGACCGCGACGGCCGACGTGAACGCCTCGGGCCAGCCGGTGGGCCGGCCCATGGGCGCACCCGAGGGCCGGCCCGAACTCGACCCGCGCCGGGTCCCGCTCGATGTCGAGATCGTGGTGCCGGTCTACAACGAGGCCACGCAGCTGGCGGCCCGCATCACCGAGTTGCGCCACTTCCTCGATGAGTCCTTCCCGTTCCGCGCCCTCGTCACCGTGGTCGACAACGCCAGCACCGACGAGACCTTCGCGGTGGCGAGCGAGCTGGCCGCCATGGTGCCCGGCGTGGCCGCCCTGCACCTGGAGCGCAAGGGTCGCGGCCACGCCCTGCGCAGCGCCTGGTCGACCAGCACGGCTCCCGTGGTCGCCTACATGGACGTGGACCTCTCCACCGCGCTACCCGCCTTCCTCCCGCTGGTGGCACCGCTCCTCTCGGGGCACCGCGACGTGGCCATCGGCACCCGTCTGGCCAAGGGAGCCCATGTGGTGCGTGGTCCCAAGCGTGAGCTCATTTCGCGGGCGTACAACCTGGTGCTCAAACTGTCGCTCCGCGGCCGCTTCAGCGACGCCCAGTGCGGCTTCAAGGCGCTGACCCGCGAGGCCGCCCTGGCGTTGCTCCCCCTCGTCAAGGACGACGAGTGGTTCTTCGATACCGAGCTGCTGGTGACCGCCGAGCGCCTGGGGCTGCGCATCAGTGAGGTCCCGGTCGACTGGGTCGACGACCCCGACAGCCGGGTGCAGATCTTCCGCACGGCGGTCAACGACCTGCGGGGCGTGTGGCGGATCTCGCGGCGCGGGGCCCACCGCCTGGCCTCACGCACGGCCGGCCGGCCGGGCGCGGCGGTCGATCAGGTGGCGGCCGACCAGCTCCTCCGCTTCGCCGGCGTCGGTGCCATCAGCACGCTCGGGTACCTGTTCCTCTTCATCGCCTGGCGCCCGCTGGCCGGGTCATTCGGGTCCAACGCCCTCGCCCTGGCCATCTGCACCGTCTTCAACACGGCCGTGCACCGGGAGCTGGCTTCCTCGATGCACCGCCCCACCTATCGAGGCCGGTTCCTGCTGGTGGCCACCGGGCTTTACGCCGTCAGCCTGAGCCTCACCACGGCCGCGCTGGTGGGGGCCCACTTCATCGACGCCTCGTCCCTCGCGCTCGCGCTGGTCGGCGTCACCGTCGCCAATGCCGCGGCCGCCGTATTGCGCTTCGCCGTTCTGCGGGCCTGGGTCTTCCGACCCGGCACGCCCGCACCGACCGCCACCGTGGAGGCATCCTCATGAGTACCCTCATCCCCGACGGCCACGAAAGCGGGGCCGTCGGCCTCCTGGAGCGGACCCCGCCCGACGACCTGCGGCCCGGCGCGGCCGACGTGACGCCGCCGGGAGATGCCGATGTGCCCCGGCGCGGCCGACTCTCCCGCTTCATACGCGGCCGCGAGACCGATGCCGCCTGGGTGCGGCCCGCTCTGCTCACCCTGCTGACGCTCACCGCGGTGCTCTACCTGTGGGACCTGGGCGCGTCCGGCTGGGCCAACTCCTTCTACTCGGCCGCCGTGCAAGCCGGCACGAAGAGCTGGAAGGCCTTCTTCTTCGGCTCGTCGGACTCGTCGAACTTCATCACGGTGGACAAGCCGCCGGCCTCCCTGTGGGTCATGGAGATCTCGGCCCGCATCTTCGGGGTCAACTCGTGGAGCCTGCTCGTCCCCCAGGCCCTCGAAGGCGTGGCCACGGTCGGCTTGGTCTACCTCACCGTCCGCCGCTGGTTCTCGGCCCAGGCCGCGCTGCTGGGCGGTGTCGTCCTGGCGCTCACTCCGGTGGCGGCCATGATGTTCCGCTTCAACAACCCCGACGCCCTGCTGGCGCTGCTCCTGACCGGGGCCATGTACGCCACCGTGCGCGGCTTGGAGAAGGCGCAGACCAAATGGCTGGTGCTGGCCGGCACGCTGGTCGGCTTCGGGTTCCTGACCAAGATGCTCCAGGCCTTCCTGATCATCCCGGCCATCGCCATCGTGTACCTGATCGCCGCGCCGACCCGATGGTGGCGACGGGTCTGGCAGGTCGCGCTCCTGGGTGTCTCGACGCTGGTAGCCGCCGGTTGGTGGGTGGCCGCCGTCGCCCTCACCCCGGCCGCCGACCGCCCCTACATCGGCGGGTCGCAGAACAACAGCATCCTCAACCTCATCTTCGGGTACAACGGCTTCGGGCGGATCAGCGGGAACGAGTCCGGCAGCGTGGGCGGATCGGGCACCGCCGGCAGCATGTGGGGACCGACCGGCTTGACCCGCCTCTTCAACCCCCAGTTCGGCAACATGATGTCCTGGTTGCTCCCCGGCGCCCTCTGCATGGGCGCCGTGCTGCTCGTCATCACCTATCGAGCGAAGCGCACCGACCGTGAGCGGGCCGCGCTGCTCTTGTGGGGTGGCACGCTGGTGGGCATCGGGCTGACCATCAGCCTGGCCCAGGGCATCATCCACCCGTACTACACGGTGGCCCTGGCCCCGCCGCTGGCCGGACTGGTCGGCATCGGCGCCATGGGGCTCTGGCAGCGACGGTCGTCGTGGGCCGGGCGCGCCGGTCTGGCCGCCGCGCTGGCCGCCACGACGGTGTGGGCCTACGTGCTCTTGAACCGCACACCTGAGTGGTTCCCGTTCCTGCGCTATCTAGTGGCGGTGGCCGGTGCGCTGGGGGTGGTCGCCCTCCTCGCCCTCCCGTGGCTGCGTCGGGCTCCTCGGCTCGCGGTTGCGCTGGTGGCGGTCCTGGCCGGCGGCGCCGCGCTGGCCGCCCCTCTCTTCTCGACCGTGGCGACAGCCGCCGTCGCGCACTCGGGCGCCATCCCCTCGGTCACGCCCTCTGCCTCCGGCGGCTTCGGGCCCGGTGGGGCCGGTGGTGGGCCCGGTGGGGCCGGTGGTGGGGCCGGTGTGCGTGGCTTCGCCCCCGGTGGCCGATTCGCCGGGCCCGGCGGAGCGGGTACTGGCACTGGTGCCGGCACTGGTGCTGGGACTGGCAACGGGTTCAGGTTCGGCGGCGGGTCACCCGGCGCAGGTGCGGTCCCGGGCGGCGGAGCGGCCCCCTCCGGTGGATTCCCGACGGGTGGGCTCCCGAGCGGCTTCCCGGGCGGTGGCCTGCGGACCGGCGCGGTCGGCGGGGGCGGCGGCTTCCTCAACGCCAGCAGCGCCAGCCCGGCGCTGACCAAACTCCTCAAGGCCAACGCCAGCCGGTACACCTGGGTGGCGGCCACGGTGAACTCCAATTCGGCCGCCGGCTACCAGCTGGCCAGCGACGACCCGGTGATGGCCATCGGCGGGTTCAACGGCACCGACCCCGCTCCGTCGCTGGCCCAGTTCGAGCAGTACGTGGCCGAGGGGAAGATCCACTACTTCATCTCGGGTGGTGGCGCCGGCGGGTTGGGTCAGGGGACGGGCGACGTTGCCGCCACCATCACGTCGTGGGTCGAGTCGCACTTCACCGCCCAGACGGTCGGCGGCACGACGATCTACGACCTCACGTCCCCGACGTCATCGACCTCGTCTAGCTGAGCAGCTCCCGGTAGAGGTCGAACGTGGCCTGGTCGAAGGCCACGAACCGCACCACGCCGACGGCGGTGGCCGTGTCCCGCACGGTGCTGACCGCAACGGTCGCCGCCCGTTCGGGCGGGTAGCCGTAGACGCCGGTCGAGATGGCGGGGAACGATATGGAGGTGACCTGAAGCTCGTCGGCGACGGCCAGGCAGCTGCGATAGCACGACGCCAGTATCTCGGCCTCCTGCTCCGATCCGCCCTGCCACACCGGGCCGACGGTGTGGATGATCCACTTGGCCGCCAGATCGAATCCGTCGGTCGCCACGGCGCGTCCGGCCTCGCACTCCCCGATGGCCCGGCAGGCCGCTTGGAGTTGGGCCGCTCCCGCGGCGCGGTGGATGGCTCCGTCGACGCCACCTCCACCGGCCAGCCGTCGGTTGGCCGCGTTGACAAGGGCATCGACCACTTCGAGCGTGATGTCGCCCCGCACGGCTTCGAGGTGGGGTGAGGGTGAGGATGTGGGTGGCGGTGGCGGTGGCGGTGGCGGTGGGGTCGGTGGTGGTGGCGGGGGCGAAGGCGGGGTGGTCACCTCGATACTTGTCCGGCCGGTACCGGCCTCAGCCAGCCGGAGCGAGCGACAGCAGCGAGACGGCGTTGGGTGGCGCCACCGGGTTCGTCTTCTCGCCCCACTTCGAATAGGTCACCGTGCCCTGGATGCCGGTGCTGGCCGGGTTGGAGGTCGACGCGCTGGTGACTTCCCGGACCGGGCGGGGCGTGCCGCCCGTCTCGACGTAGAGCGTGATGGGGACCTTGGAGCCGGTCGAGGTGGTGGCGGAGCCCTTGATGCCCTGGGTGGCGTGCCCGGCGATGGTCTTTTTGCCGCCGAAGGTGTACGGCCCGCTCATCTCGAGCTCGCCGGCAAGATCCTTGTTGCGCAAGCCCCCGACCAGTTGCGCCAACCCGGTGTTGGACGTCGGGAAGTACAACCACTTGTTGGCGTACTTGGTGGAGTCCGCCGCGGTGAGGCCCAGGATCATGGTCAGCGCCGTTGCGTTGCCGCGCACGTACGAGGTGGCACCCTTGACGATGACCCCGAAGTCCTCGACGGTCGACCCGTGTTCGAGGACGAGCGCTTGCGACCCCGCCGTCTTGCCGGTGTCGCCGATCACCTCGAAGACGGCCCCGCTTTCGGTGGCCTTCGAGACGAAGTGGACGTTCTGGGCTCCGGCGATCTTGAGGGCCGCCTTGTACAGGGCTTGCGCGCTCCCGGAGGCGTCGGCCGAGGTGGCTACGGCCGTCGTGCCCGCCAGCGCGGTGGCCAGGCTGAAGCCGACTGCGCCGGCGATCCTATGGCTGCGTCGCATCAGGTCTCCTCGTGGTGCACCCGCTGCGGCGGCTGCTCGACGGGTCGAAGGTCCGTCGGTCCGGAATGCCCATACTCTCCCATGCCGGCCTCACCGATTGTCGTCAGGCGCGGTGCGGCGACTACGTGGCGTTGACCGCACCCAGCGTGATGGTGGCGTCGGGGGCGGTCGGCTTCACCTTCTCGCCCCACTTCGAGAAGATGAAATGCTCGGCCCCGTTGGGCTTCCCCTTGGCGCCGACGGTGTCCTCTTCGACGACGATGTGTCGCCCGCTGGCCCGCACGTAGAGCACCACGTCGACCTTCTTGGTTCCCTGCAGCGCCTGGGTGCCGCGGATGGCGTCGACCTCGAAGCCATCGAGCTTGCGGGGCGCACCGAAGGTGTAGGGACCCTTGAGCGCGATCTCCTCGGCCACATCGTGGGACCGCACGCCGGCGACCACCTGTGCGAACGCGGGATTGTCGGTGGAGAAGAGGACCCATTGGCCCTGGTCGGCCGACGCCTGGTCCGTCGAGAGCCCGGCCAGGTCCACCAGCGCCCGCGCGTTCCCCTTGAGGTAGGTGATGTCGCCGATCACGACCAGCGTCGCGCTGTCGGACTGCGTTCCGGTGCCGACGAGCACCACCTGGATGCCCGAGGCCGGCCCGGCGTCGCCGCTCTCGAGGATCGGGACATTGGAGATCGTTCCGTCAGAGGCGTAGTGCACGGACCATGACTTCGTGGTGGCCAGGGCTTCCCGGTACATGGTGGCGGCACTCGTCGTCGCCCCGGCCGGGAGCACGCCGGTGGCGCCCAGCGCCGCCAGGACAGCGACCATGGCCGTGCAGCGTCCGAGCACACCCCTCCGGTTGGCCACCACGCCTCCATTTTCGTTGTTCCGCGCGGCACCCGCGAGCGCGGAACTGTAGTGGCCCTCAACGGGGCCAAAGATCCGGTGGGCCCGGTGGCCATTCGTGGACTCCGGTGTTTGGCCCGGGGCCCAATCGATTTCTGCCGGGCCCGGCAAAAAGGTGCCGTAACGGCGCTTTTCCGGCGACCGTTCATCACTGATGCGGGTCCACCCGGAGCGAACAGGTGTTCGTTAGTATGAGCAAACGAGGCAAAACCGGTCGGGGCGGTGTCACACCCCGTCCGTATGGTCGACCAATGAGGGTCAAGGCAGGCCGGACTGCGGTCCGCCGAAGCGAGAGCAACGAGGAGAGAGTGATGGCCGAAGAGCGGGACAAGGCATTGGATGCGGCCCTGGGTCAGATCGAGAAGCAGTTCGGCAAGGGCTCCGTCATGCGGATGGGGGACAACCTGAGCATGAACATCGAGTCGATCCCGACCGGGGCGCTTTCGCTCGACCTGGCGTTGGGCATCGGCGGCTTGCCGCGTGGGCGCATCATCGAGATCTACGGGCCGGAGTCCTCGGGGAAGTCGACCCTGGCCATGCACGCCGTGGCCGAGGCCCAGCGCAACGGGGGCATCTGCGCCTACATCGACGCCGAGCACGCCATGGACCCGGTCTACGCCCGGGCCATCGGGGTGAACGTGGACGACCTCCTCATCTCCCAGCCCGACACCGGGGAGCAGGCGCTCGAGATCGCCGACATGCTGATCCGGTCGGGCGCCCTCGACGTCCTGGTGATCGACTCGGTGGCCGCGCTGACGCCGCGCGCCGAGATCGAGGGTGAGATGGGCGACACCCATGTCGGCCTGCAGGCCCGGCTGATGTCCCAGGCCCTGCGCAAGCTGACGGGCACGCTGTCGAAGTCGAGCACCATCGCCATCTTCATCAACCAGCTGCGGGAAAAAATCGGAATTATGTACGGTTGTTTCAGCTATGGCGCCCGCGTGGTCCTGGCCGATGGCACCACGGAGAAGATCGGCAAGATCGTCAACCAACGCCTTCCGGTCGAGGTGTTGTCCTACGACGCGGCGGTCGGAAAGATCGTGCCCAAGCGGGTGGTGAACTGGTTCGACAACGGCACCACCGACCAGTTCCTGCAGATCACCGTGGCCAAGCCGGCCAAGAACGGCCGGGCTCAACTGGCCTGCACTGCGAATCACCTGATCCGCACGCCGACTGGTTGGTGCGAGGCGGGAGAGCTCAAGGTGGGAGATCGGGTGATCGAGGCCCTGCCGCACCACCTGTCGGACTTCCAGTGGGACGCCCTGCGTGGCACGCTCATGGGTGACGGCGCCCTGTCCCCGACGCGCAGCGGTCACGGCGCCCGGTTCCGCTACAGCCACTGTGAGCGGCAGACGCCGTACGCCGACTGGAAGGCGTCCCTGTTCTCGAACATCGGGTCAAGTCGCCATCTCCGGGACGACGGTGTGGTGACGTATGACTTCGCACCGCTGCCCGAGCTGGCTCCGCTGCGCCAATCCGTCTACATCGATAAGAGGAAGGTGCTCGACGACGACTACCTGAAACGACTCACACCGCTTTCCTTGGCGCTGTGGTACATGGACGACGCCAACTTCGCTATCCGGTCGAAGGGCGTCCAGAGCCGGACCGCTGGAGGTACCGGGCGCGCCACCATCTGCGTGGAGGCCATGGAAACAGCCACCCGCGAGCGCTTGGTGGCGTACTTGACCGACACGTGGGGCATCCGAGCGAAACTGATCGCCTCGGGAGCGGGGAAGAAGGCGGTGCTGGTCTTCGACAACGCGGAGACAGCCAAGCTGCACGCCCTGATCGCCCCGTTCGTCCACCCGAGCATGGAGTACAAGCTGCTCCCGGCCTACCGGGGCCGTTTCGCGGTCGAGCCGCACTTCACGCCGATGCGCTACGAGCTGGTCGCCCTCCCGGTGACCGATATCCATGTCAAGCCCCCGACCCGGTCCATGCACCGGTTCGACATCGAGGTCGAGGACAGCCACAACTACCTCGTCGACGGTGTGGTGGTTCACAACTCACCCGAAGTCACCCCCGGTGGACGGGCCCTGAAGTTCTACGCATCGGTGCGCCTCGACATCCGACGCATCGAAGCCATCAAGGACGGGGCCGAAGTGGTTGGCAACCGGACCCGGGTCAAGGTGGTCAAGAACAAGTGCTCGGCTCCGTTCAAGCAGGCTGAATTCGACATCATGTATGGCAAGGGCATCAGCCGCGAGGGCTCCCTGCTCGATGTCGCCGTCGAGCTGGGCTTCATCAAGAAGTCGGGTGCGTGGTTCACCTACGAAGGCGAGCAGCTGGGCCAGGGTCGGGAAAACGTCAAGGTGTTCCTCTCGGAGAACCCACAGCTCATGGCCGAGGTGGACGAGCGGGTCCGTCAAGCGCTGGCACCCGTCGTGGCCGAGGAGGCACCTGACGACGCCGCCGCCGCCGTGGATCCCGACGATCTCCCGATCAGTCTCGACAGCTAAAGCTGCACCGCCGCGGCTCAGGCGATGCCACCGCTTGAGCCGCACTCTCACAGCATCGAAGTTGCTCCGGGCCGACCCCGCCACTCCCTCGGGTGTCTGACCCGGAGCGCTTCGCGTCAGAATGGAGTCATGCCGACGTCATCATGGAAGCGGCGGGCCTTCCGGGTGCTCGATCGTGTCCTCCCGACGGTGCCCTTCCGCTACCTGCCGCCGAAGCAGTCGGTGCGCCTGGCCTTCAACGTCGTCCTGAATCGGGAGCCCGACGCCGTAGGCGGTCCCGAGTACGAGGCCAAGCTGGCGAGCGGCGACTTGTCCCGGGCCGGTGTCGCCCAAGCGCTGGCGCATTCGGAGGAGTTCCGCCGTCAGGTGCCGATCACCAACATCCTCCTCTCCATGCACGTGAGCCGGAGCGAGTTCGTCGCCGGCCTGCCCAGGGCGCGGCGGATCCTCGATCTGGGGGGCACCCATCAGGGCTTTGCCGACGGCGCGCTGGTGCACCTGGGTTATCCCTACCGCTTCGAGCGGCTGGTCGTGGTCGATCTGCCCGTCGAAGAGCGTGACGAGATCTACCAGGGGGGTTCCGCCGGGGCCGGCGTCGAGTCCGAGCTCGGCCCGGTCGAGTTCGCCTTCCATTCCATGGTGGACCTGAGGGCCTACGCCGACGAGTCGTTCGACCTGGTCTACAGCGGCCAGTCCATTGAGCACGTCACCGAGGCCGACGGCGACACCGTGGTCCGAGAGGCCTTCCGCGTCCTCGCGCCCGGAGGGTGGTTCTGCCTCGACACGCCCAATGGCCCGGTGTGGCGGCTGCGGCTGGCCGAGATGATGAACCACGACCACAAGATCGAGTACGAGGCCAAGGCGCTGGCGGCCAAGTTGGAGGCCCACGGCTTCGAGGTCACCGAGTGCAAAGGGCTCAACCTGATGCAGCAAGGCGTGGCGGCGAGGCGCTTCGACGAGGCCGAGGCCAGTGCGCACCCGGGGGTGTTCGCCGTCGCCGAGGACTGTCTGTTGCTGGCCCTGGTGGCCCGCAAGCCGGCTACGGCGTCGTGGCCGCCGTGATGGTGTCGGGAACCAACTCGACCCAGGTCTGACCGGGCTGGAGTGAGATCGGCGCCCCGGCGGCGTCGAGGAACTGCGTCGGCGATCCGAGGGTGGAGCGGTGCCACGTCCCCGCAACCTCAACCCCGTTGCGGAACACGATGGACGAGCCGCTGGCGTTGGGGTAGAGATCCGCCTGCACCTCGAGCCCGCCCTCACTGTTTTCCAGCCAGGGCCCGTAGCTGATGTGGACGTACTGCACGATCACGTTGGACGCCTGGTCCTGGACGCCGTCGGCCAGCATGTCGGGCGTGGTGCCGTTGTAGAAACGTTGGAAGGTGCCGGTGGTGCTGTTGTACTTCCAGGTCACATTGGAGGTCTGGGAGAAGTTGATGTTCACGGTGGCCACCGGGCTGCCCGCCGGCGGGGCGGCCGAGAACGAGAAAAGGGGCTGGGGCGCGGCCGTCATGGTCGGATGGGTGCCCCACATCTGAGCGGTTGACGAGTAGGTGTCGTAGGGAGCGAAGCGACCGGCGGGATGGGTCAGGATCGATCCGTAGCTACCCAGGTCGACGTTGACGACAGGCGACGCGTTGATGTTGGCCAGCACGGGGTCGATCCCGCCCACGTGGGCCTCGAGCGGATTGCCGAGCTGGCCCAGGATGCCGATGTCGATGTTGCGGGCCGAGCGGACCGGTCCGACCAGCGCCGCCTCCTGGCACTGGAAGACGGCGGCGTAGCGGGTGATGCCCCCTTCGACCGGCTCCTCGAAGATCACGTCGGCCTTGTCGAGCCCGCTCTGTGGTCGGGCATCGGGGTAGTTGTCCACCTTGACGGCCAGGGCGGGTCGAGCCGGCACGGCGCCGCCGCCCGGGATGGCGGTATCGGTGAGGGGGCAGGTCGGTATGGCCGGAGCCGGCTTGGTGGAGGTGGTGGTGGAAGAGGACGAGGTCGTCGCCGCGCTGCGGCGAGCGGCGGGCGAGGAGGAGCAGGCGCTGAGCACGAGCCCCGCCAGGGCGGAGGCGGCCAGGACGCTCCACGCGACGCGCAGATGATTTCGGGCGTGCTTGGGCTGAGGAATTGGCATGTCGAGGGGGCAATGGTAGGGGCGAGGGTCGGCGATTGTGGGTCATGCCGAGTTGGTGGGCCGGGGTGGCCCGGCCAGGGCGGCGGCCCCGGAGTAAACGGCACCCCAATTCCCGCCCGAGGGTGTCGAGACGGCAGCCGGCCCGTTTCCGAAGGCGTCATAGAGGTTTTCCATAGCCCGCAACAGAAGTTCCGTCTCGCCGGGGATGGCGGCGGGGAGGATATTCGGTGGCATGGCCGTTGAATTGGCCAGCCGGAACACGAAATAGGCCGATCCGCTGGCCAGGACACCGCCTGCCGACGCCGAGGGCGTGAAGTACGTGAGGTCGGACCAGTTGTTCTGCCCGGGTATGGGCGAATGGGCCAGCACGTCGAGGTTGCGCGGCCCGGGCAGCGAGGGCACGAAGCGGTCGTACTCGCCGATGATCATGTTGGGGAGCGCCTGCCCGTCGGTCATGTTGCAGCCGTCGAAGAACCATGAGGAGGCGTCGGTCACCACCATGTTCGCCTTGGCGCCCACGGACTGGTAGGTCGAGCCGATCATGGTGGACTCCGGATCGTTGACCGGAGCCTGGTTCCAGTTGACGGTGGTGAGCGGAGGGTTCTGTCCGACGATCGGGTCCTCCGTCGCGTCCTTGTAGCAGACCTGCAGCCGATTGGGCCCGACGGCGGTCGGCTGCAGTCGGATCTGGCGGTAGCAGGCGTTGGCGCCGAGGAAGGCCAGGTTGACCCCGGCCGCGTTGGCCACCTGGGCCCCCGAGCGCATAGTGCTGGACCAGTACTCGTCGTGCCCCAGGCTGAAGAGGCAGCGGTGGTAGCCCAGCAACTCGGGCGAATTGTGCAAATCGATATCGGTCCAGTAGGTGAGATCCAGTCCGAGGGATTCGAGGTGGTAGAGGAGCGGGTATTCGTTGCCCACGAAGTCCGCTGCGCCTTGCGCCCAGCTCTGCGGGTAGGGCCGGTCGAACGAGACGGCGCGGGCCCGGTTGGCGAAGTCCTGCTTCCCGCGGCCGTTGGGCCCGTAGTAGAGGCTGTAGCCGCCGTAGAGGTTGTAGGCCTGCCAGGTCGTCACGCTGTTCTGCAGCACGTAGGCCGCCGTGCTGGCGTCGTCGCGCACGGTCAACGGCACGTACTGCTCCTGGCCACCGTCGCCCACCAGCTTCAAGAGGTAACCCCCCGGGGGGCCACGTGGCGTCGACCGTGAAGTGCAGGGTGGGGGACCACGGGCAGCTCACCGTGCCGATACCGACACTCACCGTCGGTGCGGGCTGCGGTCCGGCCGCCACCATGGCGCTCTG
>DASXZJ010000058.1:0-26138 GCA_036502025.1 Acidimicrobiales bacterium
GGACCCGGTGCAGGCGGCGGGTTGGGCGGGGCAGATCGACGCCGCGCCAGCCGGCCCTGATGAGCACCAGACCGAGGCCGAGCCCGGCTCCGCACAGCCCGGCCAACGACGTCACAGCTCCCACCACCCCTGGGGTCGGTCGAGCAGGCCCGGGTCGAACCCGGCCGCCACGAGTTGGTCGAGGGTGTCGTTGCGTATAGGGGCGCCGGGCACGGCGCGGCCGGCCGGTCCGGGCCGGAAGATCTCGTTGGAGGTGATCATCGGGCCCTCGGCGTCGATGACCTCGCGGACCGACGCGACGTAGCGGCGATCGCCGTCTTGGGCGATGAAGACGACGAAGTGGACCGCGTTGGCGACCAGCAGGTTGGTTGCCTCCCGCGGCAACCGTGCGGGGGCTTGGATGGCGTAGGTCGCCAGCTTGGAGAACGCCCCGCGCGACGACGACGCGTGCAAGGTCGCCATCGAGCCGTCCGTGCCCTGCGACATGGCATTGAGCAGCGCCAGAACTTCCTCACCCCTGGCCTCGCCGACGATCACCCGGTCCGGGCTCATGCGCAGCGCCCAGCGGACCAGCTCGGCCAGACTGACCCCGCCCTCGCCTTCGAGGTTCGGCTCCCGGGCTTCCAACGCCACCACGTCGGGGTGCAGGTCACCGAATCGGTCCAAGCCCAACTCGAGGGAGTCCTCGATGGTGACCAGCCGCTCGGTGGGTGGGATGTCGGCCGCGATGGCGCGCAACAAGGTCGTCTTGCCGGCCCCGGTGCCGCCACAGATGATGCAGCTCTTGCGGGCCAGCATGGTGGCGCGGAGGAACTCACGCACGGCCAGGTCGAGGGTGCCCATCTTCACCAGGTCGTCTGGGGTGATGCGCAGGTAACGGTGCCGCCGGATCGACAGGCACGGCCGCGCCGCCACCGCCATCAACGCGAACAGCCGTGACCCGTCGGGCAGCTGGAGCGACAGGCGCGGCGAGCCACGGTCGAAGCGGCGCTCACCGATCCCGGTGCGCGCCGCCGCGGTGCGCAGCATCTCCTCCAGTTCCTCGTCGGAGGCGGCGATCGGCTCGACCTGCTCGCGGCGGCCGTCGGCGTAGCGGACCCACACCTGGTCGCAGCCGTTGGCGTTGATGTTCTCGATGCTCGGGTCGTCCAGCAGTCGTTGCAGACGGTTGAGGCGGAACAGAGCATCGAACACGGCTCGGGACAGCTCGTCCTCCTCAGGCGCGGAGAGCATCTCGGTGCGGGTACGCAGCGCCTCGTTGGCCCGGCGCTCCAGCGCCTCAGCGATCAGGTGACGGCCCAAGGCCTGCTCGTCCGCCGCCGGCAGCGCCGGCCGGCCCCCGGCGGCCAGTTCGCGCTCGCGCGCCGAGAGCGCGGTCAGCACCTCGGCCCGCAGTCCGGCGATCAACCCTGCGTCGGCGGTCACGACATTTCCTTCACGGCGGTCTCCTTCACGGCGACACCTGGTCGGGCGCAGTCC
Source organism: Acidimicrobiales bacterium (assembly GCA_036502025.1). GTDB lineage: Bacteria > Actinomycetota > Acidimicrobiia > Acidimicrobiales > RAAP-2 > Bog-473. The sequence continues at coordinate 1,480 of DASXZJ010000058.1, forward strand.
CGTTCGGCGACACGGTCGCGGTGTCGGGACGGAAGGCCCGCCACACCCGTGCCCGCACCGAGACGAATCCCTCGGCGGTAGGCGTCTGCGCCGCGGCCGGCTTCATCGCGGCATGGTCGGCGGCGAGATGGTCGGCGAAGGTCCGGGCGGCGCGGACGAGTGGGGCCAGGCGGAGCTCCCGGGCCGACGCCGGCACCGACATGAGGCCACTAGCGGTGACGGGGTCCCACGGCACGCGGGCGAGGACCTCGATGCCGAGGGCCTCGGTGATCTCGGCGTCGGGGTACGGGCCCTCGCCCACGGTCACCAACCCGAGACGGCCGCCGGCGAAAGGGTGGGTTTCGAGCCAGGTCGCCACCGCCTGCAGGTCGGCCAGCCGGGGCCGGGCCACCAGGACCGCCCGGTCGGCCCGTTCCCACAGGCCATGCACCGGCGAGCCTGAGTCGAGCCGGCCGCAATCCACCAGCACATCGGCGTCCAATTCACCGAAAGCGCCCAGCAGGCCGCCGAGCATGGCCAGAGCGTCGTGGGCCTGATCGGCCGACGCTGGACCGGGCAGCACTTCGCCGCCGCCGGGCAACTGCTGGCAGTGCTCCCACGCCCGGGACGGGTCGCCACCCCGCCGCGACGCCGCGGCCAGCGACACCAGGCTCGGCTCGGGCGGCCACCCCGACGCCCCGGCCAACGTCCCCCCGGCCGGGTCGGCTTCCACGACCAGCACGCGGCGCTCGGCCGGCCACGTGGCTGCCAAGGCCACCGTCAGCGTGGTGACCCCGCAGGAGCGGACCGACCCGAACCCCACTACTCCCACTTCAGCTCCCCGCCCCGACTTCGATCAGGCTCGCTTGGCCGGCCGCGGCCAGCGACGTCACCTCGTCCGCGTCGCCGGTGGACACCTGCAGGGAGAACACCGTCGGGCCGTCCGAGTCAGCCGCCGCCACGTCCACGGCGAGCACCGTCGCCGCCACCGGACTGCCACTCGTCACCCCGCTCCCGGTGTCACCACCCGAGGTCGTGGAGGTGACCGGAACCACCTGCACCCGGTCGCCGGCCGCCAGGTTGGGCGGATATGCGCCCGGCTTCAGGCCCACCGCGACGACATCGGAGGCCGATCCGACCTGTGGCGCGGCACCTATCTCGCCGGTGGTCAGCAGCGACCCGGTCACCAACGCCACCGCGGCCCGCCGGCCGACCACGCTCGACTCGTCACCCGAGAGCACCACGGCGAGCCCGCTGCCCGTCGATACCCGAGCCGGCCGCAAGTCCCCGGCCGTCAGCACCTGGCCCGCGGCGACGGGCTGGGCGACCACCAGTACTTCTTCGCGGCTGCCCAGATGGAGCGAGGCGTCGGTGAACGCCAACGCGCAGCCGAGCACCAACAGCACGCCCACCACAACCAGCGGCATCTGTCGGTGCCGGCCGGACCCGCGCGTGGTCCCCGGCCGGTCACCACCTTTTACTGCCTGTCGCCCGTTCGTCCGGGCTTGCGTTGTCGTCGTCGCCATCGCCGTGCCTTCCTCAGCCGCTCCCCCCGGTCGCGGTATTGATCGCCTGCGACTCGGTCACCTGCACCGGTACCTGGGCCGCCGGGCCAGCCTGGACGCCCAGATTTCCGCCGCCCGCCGCCCCCGTCGCCGTCCAGGTGACCGACCAATACACCGTCGCCGTCACCGTGAACGAACCCGCCTGCGGCCACGTGTAGGAGCAGTCCGTCGTGGCATTCGGGTCGCCCGCGCTGTACGGGGTGCCCGGCCCGTCACAGGTGACCGAACCACCGTCGCCCATGTCCCACACCACCTTCGACGGCGTCGCCGTGGCCGTGGCCGTCACCGGTCCCGCCGCAGCCGAAGCCGTCAGGGTCCGCCACTGGCCCGGGTCGATCCATAGCCACGACGCCACCCGGACCAACTGCGGTGAGCCGTCCGGCGGGGCCATCTCAATCGTGGGCGACCCGAATCCGAGCTGCTGCGCCGCCTGCTGGGCAACCACGACCGGGTTCACCTGCACGGTCACAGCGGCAGGCTGCGCGCCGGTGACCCAGAACGGGGGCATCGGGTCGATCACCCCTGGGCCGGCGCACGTCGGGATCACCCACTGGCCCGGCGTTGCGCCACCCGCACCGAGAGTCTGTTGCGCCGCAGGGTCTGCCTGGTAGGTGCAGCCATACGGCTGGTTCGGGTTGGTCTTACCCGCAGTACTCGGCGGCGGGTCACTCTTCCCTGCCGTCGCCCACGACGAGTTCGCTGGGGGCGTCCAGTACGTGTGACCGGCCTGGACTGTGAGCTGGCCACCCGACGCCTGGGCGTTCGTCCACCCATACTGGCCATTGGGGTCGCCCGCCCATGCCGGCCCTGCGCCGGTCAACACCGACGCCGCCACGGCCGCAAGCGCAACGCTGACGCTTAGGAGCCGGGCACGCATTTGCCGTCCGTCACAATCTGCTTCGAGACCTTCCACGACCCGCCTGACAGCAGCAGCGTGGAGGTCACCCCGTCGCTCTCCGGTGGGGTCACCGGCGGCACTGGCTTGCCCGTGGCCTGATATACCAGTTCCGCCGTGCTGTAGGCACAATCGACCACGGTGGCCGATGTCGCCGATAGAGCCGTGATCTTCGGATGCAGGGTCGTCGTCCCGCGCCCGACCATCCCGTGCTGTTGGTCGGCGAGCATGTTTGCCTTCACCTGTTGGAGCTCCGGGTCGACCATGGTTGCTGGCAGCTCCGGATCCTCGGGATTGGCGTTAGCAAGGGCGTGCTCGAAGGCGGCCCAACCGGCGCGGTAAGCGGCGAGCACGGCCGATGATGCGGACGAGTAAGTCGGGGGGATCGACGATGTCGATGTCGTACTTGTCGAGGAGGTGGAAGACGTGCTGGACGAATCGGCAGCGCGGGAGTTCGAGCAGCCCGCTAGCGCGCACAGGCCGACGAGGGCGGCCACCATCGTCACTCCACCAGCACGCCCACTATGTCGCATAGGCACGGACCTCCTGCAGAAGGCCGGACCGGCGGGACGTCAAGGGACGAGACTTAGGTCCGCATCTCCATCGATTTCCACACTTACACCAGGCAAAACGGCACTTCAACGAGCCTGGGGGTACCGCGAGGAGCCTGTGGTAACCCGAATAGCCCCTGGTTTGCAGGACCTGCGACTGGGTCGCACGGCTTTGCTCAGCTGTGTCGCGCCTTCCGAAGTTTCCGGGGGCTCGGGCAGCTCGTCTTCTTGTGTCAGCATCGACCCCCGGCGGTGCAGGAACGTGATACCCGTCCGCACCTACTCGTTGCGCTGCGTCCATTCCTGCCGCGCTTTCTCGACTCGGTGCCAGTTGTGGTCAACCCATCGCTCCAGGCCGGCCAGGGGTTCGGCGAGGGAGCGGCCGAGGTCGGTTAGGTGGTAGAGGGTCGCGGTTTCGACGCGGCCGGGATCTAGATGGCGAATGACCAGTCCATCGCGTTCGGCTCGTCGGAGCGTGTCGGTCAGCACTTTGTGAGAGACACCGTCAAGAGCCTCATCCAGATCCTGATAGCGGCGTCCGCCGCCGTCAAGCTCCGCAAACACGGCGAGGGTCCAACGTCCGTCGATGAGCTGGACAAGTCGTTGCGATCGCCATCCTCCAGCCGCCGAAGGACTCACACAGCACCCCGGAGATGTTTGTCCCAGGCCCGCTGCAGGGGGGATGTGCCGTCATCGATCACGATCTCGCTCCTCGGGGGGACAGTTGCTAGTGGGTTCATTACTGTAGTAGTGTACCGGTTACCCGGTGGTGCCCGCTAGCCAAAGGTCATCGCGGGACGAGCACGCGAAGGGGTCGTGATGCGCAACCAGTCTGTTTGTTTGTCGCCGAGGTGGTTGCTGTGAGCGCCGGCCGGCCAGACGAGCCTGGTATCGAACTGGCCGGGTTGACTAAGTCGTACGGTCACGTGCAGGCAGTGCGCGGGATCGACCTGGCGATCAAGGCCGGTGAGACGGTCGCGCTGCTGGGGCCGAACGGTGCGGGCAAGTCGACGTCGATCGATCTGCTCCTCGGTCTCAGCCGGCCGGATTTCGGGTCGGTGTCGGTCTTCGGAGCTTCGCCAGCAGAAGCGGTGCGATCTGGCTGGATAGGCGGGATGCTCCAGAGTGGTTCTCCACCAGACCACTTACGGGTGCGGGAGTTTGTCGAGCTGGTGGCGTCGTACTATCCGCACGCGCTCCGAGTTGATGACGCGCTGCGGGCGAGCGGAGCTCAAGGGTTCGCCGAGCGGTGGACCACGAAGCTGTCAGGCGGGCAGGCCCAGCGGGTTCGCTTCGCCGCGGCGCTCGTGAGTGATGCCGACCTCTTGGTGCTCGATGAGCCAACCGCCGGCATCGATGTGGAGGGCCGCCACGAGTTCTGGGAGGTCATGCGCGGGGTCGCCGCACAGGGGAAGACGATTGTCTTCGCCACTCACTACCTGGAGGAGGCGGACGCCTTCGCCGACCGTATCGTGCTCATCGCCCGGGGCCGGATCGTGGCCGACGCTTCAGCAACGGAGATCAAAGCGAGGGCCGGATCGCGCTCGATCCGGGCGACGCTGCGAGGCGTCGATGTTGCAACCCTGAGGGCCTTGCCCGGCGTGATCGCCGTGCAGCGACACGGCGACACCGTTGTCCTGTCCTGTGCCGACGCGGATGCCGCGCTGGCAGCACTGTTCACCAAATTCCCGGACGTGCGCGACGTCGAGGCCCAAGGAGGGACTCTCGAGGAAGCGTTCTTAGAACTGACCGGCGCCGAGCCCGGTGCACATTTCGAGGAGGTCGTGAAATGAACAGTGCCGTCCATGTGCGTTACGAGGTCCTTCGCACCTTCCGGAACCGACTGCTCCTTGGCCTCACCATAGCGCTCCCGCTCGTCTTGTACTACTCGGTCGCCTCGGCGAACGCTCACGCCCTAAGCTCAGGGGTGCCCTTCCGGCTCTACTTCATGACCGGAATGGCGGCCTACGGCGCCATGTTCGCGGCGGTCTCCCCGGGCCCGCACATCGCCGACGATCGGCTCCGGAGTTGGACTCGCCAGATGCGCATAACCCCGCTGCGGACCCGCACCTACTTCGCGGCCAAGGTGTTCGCTGCCTACCTGCTGGCATTACCCGCCCTCGCGTTGGTCTTCCTGGCCGGCGCATCTCTCGGGGTGAACCTCGACGCAGCGCAGTGGCTGGTGACCGCCGGCCTGCTCGTCGTCGGGCTTGCGCCGTTCATCTTGATGGGCCTCGTACTCGGTCACCTCCTCACCGGCGACGCCGCGGGACCGGCCGTCGCCGGCGTCGTGGTGGTCTTCGCTCTCTTCGGCGGTGCCTACGGTGGCTTCTTCGACCAGGGGACGATGTTGAGCATCGTGAAGCTGATCCCGTCGTTCTGGCTCGTCCAAGCAGGGAAGGCCGCGCTCGTGCTCGGCGACTGGCCCGCGGAGGGATGGATCGTGATCGCCGCATGGACCGGCGTGCTGATCCCCATCGCGGTTGGCGTCTACCGCCGAGACACCTCCCGGGCTTGACCGTGCCTCAAGCGGTACGCTGGTCCAGTAATGAACTGATGCCGGTGAGAGAGGTGGACATGCCCGAGGGGCCTGAGCTCGACGACAACGGCCCGCTGTTCGCGCAGATCGCCCAGCGCCTCGCCGCGCAGATCGCCGACGGACAGTTGGCCGAAGGTGAACGAGCACCGTCGAGCAACGAACTGGCCGCCTTCCACCGGATCAACCCGGCCACCGCGGCCAAGGGCATCAACGTCCTCATCGACGACGGCCTGCTAGAGAAACGCCGCGGGCTGGGGATGTTCGTTGCTCCTGGCGCCCGTCAGCACCTGCTCGATACCCGCCGGGAGCAGTTTGTCGCCCGCTACATCTCGCCAATGGTCGCCGAGGCCGAACGCCTCGGCATGGACGTGGACGAGATGGTCTCCCTGATCCGCCGCTCAACCCCTACGACGGGGCGTCGCAAGGCCGGACGGCAGACGTGACGACGACCATCGTCCTTGACGGCGCGACCCTCCGCTACCACTCGCACGTCGCGCTCGACGGCGTGAACGTCACGGTAGATGGGCCATCGATCACCGGGTTGCTGGGACGCAACGGCGCCGGTAAGACCACCCTGCTACGACTGATCTCCGGCCACGAGCTGCCATCCGCAGGACAGGTGCGGGTGCTCGGCGTCAACCCGGCTGAGGACGCACACCAGGTCCTGCTGGTCCGTGAGGATCAAGCCTTTCCCGACCTTAAGGTCCGCGATGCCCTCCGGGCGGCCAGCTTTTTTCACCTCAATTGGAGTCACAAGTTGGCCGACACGCTGCTCGGCGAGTTCGATCTCCCTCCCGACCGGCGGATCAAGCACCTGTCGCGAGGCATGCGCTCGGCGCTCGGAATCGTGCTCGGCCTCGCCGCGCAGGCCCCCGTGACGCTCTTCGACGAGCCCTACGCCGGACTCGACGCCACCGCCCGCCGGCTGTTCTACGACAGAATCCTCGCCGACTACACCGAGCATCCCCGTACCTTCGTGCTCTCCACGCACCTCATCGACGAGGCCGCCGACTTGTTGGAGCGAGTCCTGGTCATCGACGGTGGCCGCATCGTCCTTGACGCCCCGGCTGATGAGCTGCGGGGTAGCGCCACCGCCATAAGCGGCTCTGTCCCCGCCGTCGCCGAGTTCATCGCTGGTCGGACCACCTGGGAGCGCCGAACGGTTGGCACGCTCGCCACCGCCACGATCGCTGACATGCTCGACGCCACCGACCAGGCCCGAGCCCGCCAACTCCACCTCGCCGTCGCTCCGTTGTCTCTTCAAGAAATCGTCGTGCACGCTACGCACGGCCAGACCGGCCGCTGCGAGCCTCTTGAGGACGTCTGCCCGTGAGCACGTGGATCACCGTCGCCCGCTATCACCTCATCCAGCGCCTGAATTTCCTGGTGCTCCCGTGGGCGATCTTGGCGTTCGCGTTCATCATCTGCCTGGCCATCTTCGGGAGCCTCCACGCCAGCGGCATCGGCACGCATGGCAACCACTACTACGCCGGTGGCATCGCCACGATCTTCGTTGTGTGGTTCATCGCCGGAATACAAACCACCAGCCGCTCCCTTTCCTTCGCCCTCGCCCTCGGCGCCACCCGCCGCGCCTACTACCTCGGCAGCATCACCCTTGGTGTCACCCTTGCCGCCGTCTACGGCCTCGGCCTCGCTGGGCTCCAAGCCGTCGAGCGGACAACCGGGGGCTGGGGCCTCCGGATGCACTTCTTTCGAGTGCCATATCTTCTCGATGGCCCGTGGTACCTCACCTGGTGCACCAGCTTGGTCGGTCTCGCGCTCCTTTACTGCTGGGGCATCTGGTTCGGCCTTGTCTACCGACGGTGGAATCTCGCAGGCCTCCTCGCCTTTATCGCCACCCAGATCGCCGCATTCACCGCTGGGGCGCTGGCGGTCACTTGGACGGGTGGCTGGCACAGCCTCGACCGCTTCTTCACCGCCATCAGCGCCGCAGGCCTCACCGGTTTCCTCGCCGCCCTGGCCGCTGCCCTCATTGTCGGCGGCCTTTCCACCGCGCGCCGACTCACGGTCTGATTGCCGAAGGAGAGTCCGAGGCCCATGATCAAGAACGGAAATCCTCGGCGACTTCCGCCGCGAGAGAACAAACCGCGACTCCAACGTGTCAATAACTGGTCGCTGCATCAACACACGCGCAAGGACTGAGATGGAATTCGCCTCAACCAATATTGATGACGTGCGCTCGTTCCTCCAAAAACCACACCGCGCCATCCTCTCGACTCTGGGCACAGACGGAAGCCCACACGTCGTCGTGGTCGACTACTTGGTCGAGGAGGACGGTCTCCTCCTGAACGGCCGCGTTAGCCGACGATGGGTGCGGAACCTGCGGGAAGACAACAGGGCCTGCGCCCTGATACATGACCACGACGACGTGAGCCACTGGGTGAGGTTCACAGGCACTGCCGAGGTGGTGAGAGAAGGAAATGACGCCGCCGTAGAGGATGCCATGGTGATGGCGCGACGTTATGGCGACGATCCCGAGCAATTCCGAGGTCAGCACCGGGTCACCTGGCACCTCGCTCCTCATCAGATCCTTGAGAGGTCCGAGTGATCCGCCCTTCGTCCTGAGGCTCGGAGATGCTGTTCGTCGTTCAATCGCCGGGGAACAAGAGATGCTGCTCGGCGGGCGGAGCATCGCGGTCACGGAGACCGTCGGGCCCGACTTGCCCGCAGGAGGATCGTCAGCTTATGCTGACGCCTATGGATATGGCCCGTGACCTCGTTGACGCCGTTCAGTCGTCCGATCCGGGCGTAGGCCTTCGCTCCATCGCCCGCCTGCGCCGGCTAACCGAGCAGCTCGAAGCTCAGCAGGTGGCCGCCGCACGCGGAGCCGGCTGGTCCTGGTCCGACATAGCGATCCCCCTCGGCGTCACCAAGCAAACCGTGCACCGCAAGTATCACCGATCGAAGGAGATGAGTTAGCCATGTTCCGAGGCGACGATGTCGCTCTGACCCAGGTAATGCAGCGGGCGATTGGAACGGCTCGCGATCTCGGCCATCCCAGGGTGGGGAGCGAGCACCTGCTCCTCGCCCTGGTTGACCCTCGCGGTCCGCTAGTCGATGTCTTCTCCACGCACGGAGTCACAGAGCAGACCGTCCGCAATATCGTGATAGCAGCCGCCCCGGCAGGCGCGGGCGCCGCCGCAGATAGTGAGGCGCTGAACCCGCTCGGTATCTCGGTGGAAGGATTGCTCGATTCTTTCGGCGTCGCTGTGCTTGATCGAGCGCCGGTGAAAGAGCCTTGGTTCCCGATTGGGGCGCGGCGGGCGCGCAAGCGCTGCGCCAGCGGCGTCCCACCCATCGGCCTCGATGCACAAGCGGCATATGAGGCATCGCTGCGCCTGGCTATCGCTCGCCGAGAGCGCAAGCATCAACCTCAACATCTGGCCCTCGCGCTTGTTGCTCTCGATCCGGGCGTGTCCTGGATGCTTACCGGTATGAGGACTGACCGAGGCCAGCTGTTGTCGGACCTGGTCGATGCGTTTGCGCCACCTAGAAGTCGGCTGGCCCAATTCGGCGGCGCCCAGCGGCGCTCCAGGGACCGCATCGTGCGCCGGTACCAGCGCACCAGCGGACGCATTGCCGTGTCCGCGGGCGACGTCCTGGCACTGCTGGGCGGATGACGACGCAAGCGGCCCGGATGACCTATAGCGCTGCCCGCGGACGGCCTGTCGAGATCAACAGACGTGAGTCCTTGGCGGGTGACCGACAGGGCCATCGAGCTAATCTTCTCGGGCAACGGTGACCACGATGAGCAGGCTTGCTACCGCGAGCGGTGCCACGAGGACGGCACTGGCCAGCCAGTGCCCGAGGTCGTTGATCAAGCCAGCCGACGACGGTCGGCCGTCGGGGCAATCGGCGAGGGTCCGACCCAGTAGCGCTCGAAGACGGCGTCATGTGGTCGTCGTGCTGCCGCCCTATGGAAGGATCGCGGCGTGAGCACGGACGTTGCCCGAGAGCTCGTGACGCGCTTCTACGAGAGGCTCTGGAACTCATGGGATGACGCCGAGGTAGACCTCGTTCTCGGATCAGACTTCGTGTTCCGCGGTTCGCTCGGGCAGACCACCCGGGGCAGAGACGGCTGGCGCCGCTACCGGGACGGCGTGAGGGCCTCGGCACCCGATTTCCACAACGAGGTGGTCGATCTAGTGACCGCCGACGACCGGACAGCAGCTCGACTGCGCTACACCGGGACTCACTTAGGTCTACTGCTCGGGGTGCCTCCGACGGGACGCCGCTTCGAATACTGCGGAGCCGCATTCTTTGCCATTCGCGGGGGCTATCTCATTTCCGCGTGGGTGCTCGGGGACCTTGACCACCTCCGAACGCAACTGGCGTGACCGGCGTCCAGACGTGGAAGCTTGAGCCACCCGACGTAGGCTCCACAGGGAGCTACCTGAGGCGCTGTTTTGGCGCAGAGGGGAGTGACAGCCGATGACAGACGACCGTCCATCCGACGCTCATCCCGACGTCCGCGAGCGGATAGCCCGGCGGCTATTCCGCCTACTCAACCCACTTGCCCGCCGGATGATCACCGCCGGAGTACCCACGGGTGCCCCGAACATCCTGCTGATCGTGCGCGGGCGCCGGTCAGGTAGTGAGCGTACAACGCCGGTCACGTTGCTCGACTTCGAGGGACACTCGTACGTCCAGGCGACCTACGGAGCGCCGGGCTGGGGTCGAAACCTCCGGGCGGCGGGCGAGGCGACCGTGATCCGTCCCGGCGGCCGGCGCAGTCCGGTTCGCGCCATCGAGGTCCCGTCCGATGAGGCGGCAGCGATTCTTCGGCGCGCGCTCGAGCCGTACCGCCAGGTGAACCTACTGCGCAGAGTGCTCGGCTCGCGCGTCAGGCCGCCCGTCGCCCTGCTACGCCGGTACCGGATACGCATCGACGACACCCCACAGGACTACCTCGCCGAAGCTCAGCGCCACCCGCTGTTCGAACTCCAACCCGAGTAGCGACTAGTGACTACGACGATGTGGATTTAGACCTCGCACATGCTCACGAGCACGTGAACTCAGGCGGCCCACTGCAAACGCCGGGAACCATCCGCCGTGTTTCGCACCGAACATCTCGGGGCCATCTTCGGCTGGTTGACACACTCCGGCGAAAAAGTTTGACGGTTGGCCGGCGACCCCAACGTCGACCGCGAAACCGCAGCGTTCAGGCCGCTCGTCGTCTGCGCCACCTGCGTATGCTGCATACGCAGGGGCTGAGCGGGTCCCCAGTGTCTCCGTAAACGCAGAAGCCGCCGACCAAACGTGCTGGTCAGCGGCCTGTGCATGCGCAAGAGGGCGCGGAAAACGCCCGTGCTTGGTGGCGGGGGGTTGCCACCGTTTCGCCACTTCAGACCTCTGCAGCGCCCAACTCGCTGGTCGGTGTCGGCGCGCCTGCATAGCGCAATGCATACGCAGTTGCCTGGTGCTTCACCCACGTCGAGGGTCCCCAGAAACCCGACGTCACAGCGACCTTCGGGTCAGATACCCGTTACGCCGCCTCTGCAGCGGCACGGACACGATCCAGAACCGCGACGAGGCTATCGACCTCTTCCGAGGTGAACAGATCGCCTGGGCCGTGCGGGGCGATATCAGTGAAGGGGGACTCGTAGAGGAGTGCTGCGCCCATAACCCCGTGCTCGGTGAGGTGGTTGATGATGAGGTCGAGGAACTCGATCTGATTCCCACTGAGTGTCCGCCCTGCGAGGAAGTCGGCGATGGCCTCCTTGGCGGCCCCTCGGTCCAGCCCGATCAGGGACCGGACGAGTAGTCCGAGCCGCCGTTATCCTCACGGCCGTCAATCGTGCCGGTCGCTGCGTCATAGGTTTCGAAGAGGTTCTTCAGCCTGTTGAGGTCTTGGAGAAGCGATCCTCGGGCAGCACGGAGGACTGGCAGAATCGGAAGGTACCGGCGCTTCGCAGTCAGGTCGACGGCGCAGTCGACCTTGGTCCTTTCGCCGTTGGGCACGAAGTGCATGGTCCAGACTCCGCACGTGAACCGGTGATGCAGTATCTCGATCGTATTCGTCGTGCGGTCGAGAGTTACCACCCGGTAGGAGGTGCGTTCACCCGGCCGGCGGCCGCGGGCGGCGCCGATGGTGTCGAAAGTGGAGCCCACCTTGAGCTTCTGCGTGGACTTCGATGTGGTCGACGCTGTTGTCCCACAGCGCCACGCTGCGCGGGTCGCCGAGGATTGGTGGGAATTTATCGAATGTCCCGGACGACCCAGATCGACGCCTCAAGGTGTAGCTGCCGGGAGATCCTCATCGGCAGGGACTCGGAAAGCGGGCTGGTTCGCTCACGCGAGGAAGCGAACCAGTTCGCGGTTCAGCGGTTCGGGGTCGGTGGCGGGGATGGAGTGGTGCGAGGCATTGGGGAGCGTGACCACGCTCACGCCAGGCATGAGCCGTTCGGCCGCATCCCGCACCTTGTCGACATCGTGCGCTCTGCTCTTCTGCGCGAGCACGACCAAGGTTTCCACCTCCAGAGCGCGAAGGTCATCGGGACGGGGTGGATGTGGCACAACGAGCTTCGAGCCCCGATACTCGCCCCCGCCGAGGCATGCCAGGGTGAGCGATCCCAGATCGAGAGCGATATCGTCGCTTTCCCACGTGACGACCCGGCGAGCCCGCTCGGCGCTCGGACGAACGAAGAGCGGCACGGAGCGGAGCCGGTAGCCGAGGCTCAGCCCAGCGAAGCACTCGGTCGGGTCGAGCAAGGCGAGCTTGGCCACCCGCGCCGGGGCGTGTACGGCGTAGTTGAGCGCCAACCATGCACCGTAAGAATGGCCGCAGAAGGCGGCGGACTGGAGCTGGAAGTGGTCGAGGAGTTCGTCCAGCCAGGTCATGTAGTCGTCCCGACCGCGGATCGGCGAGCCCGCTGGGACGCTCATTCCCGCGTCGCCGAGCTGGTCGACGGCAAAGACCCGATGAGCCCGGCCCAGTTCGGCGACGTTGGCGAACCACACCGTCGAGGTGGCGCCGTGGCCATGAAGCAACACGAGGGGCGCTCCGTCAGGGTCGCCGCAAACCTGGGCGTGTGTGGTGCCGAACCTTCCCGGAGCGTCCTTAGAGGCCACCGGGAGCGGCCATCGGGTAAGCGCGGCTGCGTAGGCATCGGAGAACGCTTCGGCTACCTCCGCAGATCCGAATCGTTGCCGCAGGCTGTGATTCATCTTCTGCATGGGCTCCCTTCAAAGCTCATCAGGAAAACGTACGTGGCTGGCACGCCGGATGCATCGTCGTTGCGGCGGCTTCCGGCCTGCGCTTCCCGACGTAATTGGAGACCGAGGACTACGCCTTTCGACGTACAACAAGAGTCCTTCGGGGGTTCCGTGCCCTGTCGTTAGTCCCCGGGTGCGGCATCGGTGACGGGAGGGGCGAGGGCTTCGTTGATGCCGCTGGCACCGACGCGGTCGAGTGCCCGCTGGAGCGCGGCGGTGTCTTCGAGGGTGTGGATCTCGGTGATCCGTGCCCAGCGCATGCGCATGTTCTGCATGAAGACGTTCTCGTAGTCGGACCCGTCGACCAGCGTGGCTCGGACGCGGACGCGGGTGGCGATGCGGGTGGCCCACGGACCCCCGGAGACGATGACCTCTTCCACTTGAAAGGTCGGGCTCTTGATGAGACGGAAGCTGCGCTCCCACCACCGGCGGAGCCCGTCGATGGTGTGGCGTTCACCCGCGAGCGCGGAGTCGCCGTAGAAGGTGTAGCTGAATCTGGGGGCCATGCCAGTGATCATTGGTTCCCAGTTGCCGGTGCTGATCTGGGCGAACGTGGCCTGGACCTTGCCGGCGACGATGCGGTGGTACATGGGTGTCTCCTTCAAGCGAGGTGATTTCGTGGACTGCTAACGGGTCCCGGCGTGGTAGCTGTGGCCTTGAAGAACGCGTAGGAGAAGACGCCGTCTGTCTCGGCCGTCCGCTGCAGGGCGCGGACGCCGGCATCGAATCGGTCGGGGGATAGCAGTCCTGCGGCGAGCGCCTGGACGCGGACGCCGTCGATCATGGCCGTGAACGTCCGTCGGGTGAATCCTTCGACCAGGTCGGGACGGGACGCGTCGACATACACGTTTCGAGGTGTCACCTCGACCGAGGCGTAGCCGGCATCAGCAAGCAGTGGGGACAGGCGCCGGCCGATCAGGGCGTCGCCGCCGGCACGCCGCTGCAACTCGACTTGGCAGGCAATCACCGCACGAGCAGCCTCGCTGTCGGGGTGGAAGAAGGCCGATCCGTGATCGCCCTCGACGACCGTGACGGTACCGCCGGGCCTTAGCAATCGCCGGACAATCTCCAACGCTTCACGCGGCCGGGACAGGTGTTCCAGGACGAAACAGACGAAGGCGTGATCGAACGATGCCGGCCGGAACGGTAGGGCAAAGACGTCGGCCTGGTAGAGATCGACGTTCGTCATCCCGGAATCGACGATCCGCCGTCGGGCCACGCTGACGGAATCGGCCGAGACGTCCACGGACACGAAACGCGTCTCGGGGCTGCGCCGTGCGAGAGTGAGGGTCTGGGAACCGACGCCGCAGCCGACCTCGAGGACCAGGGTGCCCGGCGGGTACGCGGTGCCAGCGTGGAGCAGATCGACAAGTGCGCCGGCCTGATTGTCCAGGCGCTCCTGCTCTCGTCGCCGGTAACCATGGATATACCCGCCGGCGGGGGTGGTCTCGCTGGGGCCGCGGATCACGTGAGCCATCCTGGACGCACCAGGCCGGCCTCATAGGCGAGGACTACCAGCTGTGTGCGGTCACGGGCGGCCAGTTTGGTCATGATCCGGCTGACGTGCGTGCGGGCGGTGGCCGGACTGAGGTAGAGCCGCTGGCCGATCTCGTCGTTGGTGAGCCCGCCGGCCACGAGGACGAGCACCTCCCGTTCGCGCCCGGTGAGCACATCGAGCTCTTTGGCCGGCCGGGAGGGTTTGGCACTGGTCGCGAATTCTTCGATCAGGCGTCGGGTCATGCTGGGCGAGATGAGCGAGTCGCCCGCCGCGACCACCCGGACGGCCTCGACCAGGTCGGCGGGTCGGGTGTCTTTGACCAGGAATCCGCTGGCGCCGTAGCGGAGGGCGTCGAAGAGGTACTCGTCGAGGCCGAAGGTGGTGAGGATCACGACGCGTACCGCGGCGAGGCCGGGATCGGAGACAATCTGGCGGGTGGCATCGAGACCGTCGAGACCGGGCATGCGGATGTCCATCAGCACCACGTCGGGCCGGTGCTGCTTGGCCAGCGCGACCGCCTCGTGACCGTCCGCCGCCTCGCCGACGACCTCGATGTCGTCCCGGGCGTCGAGGAGCGACCGGAACCCGCCACGTACGAGCGCTTGGTCGTCGGCCAGCACGACCCGGATCACGACGGGCCTTCGAGCGGGAGGTGGGCGCTCACCACGAAGCCACCATCAGGGCAAGGGCATGCCTCCAGTCGTCCGCCGAGCGCGGCGGCCCGTTCGCGCATCCCGGCGATCCCGTTACCGGTGCCCGGCCGCGACGCCGAGCCGTCGGCCGCCGGGGAGCGGCCGTCGTCGCTGATTTCGATGTCGAGGCCGTCGGGACTGTAAGCGAGGCGTACCTTCGCGGTGGACAGTGCGGCGTGGCGAGCGACGTTGGTGAGCGACTCCTGGATGATGCGGTAGGCGGCCAGGTCGACCGCGGCGGGCAGGGGCTGGCGGTCGCCGACGGCGTGGACGGTGACCGAGATCCCCGCAGCGTGGGTTAGCTCCATCAGCTCGTCGAGGCGGGCGAGACCGGGGGTCGGTGACCGTGGCGGGTCCTCGCCGTCACGCCGCAGTGCTGCGAGCATGACCCGCAGCTCGTCGAGCACGTCCCTTGATGCGCCCTCGATGGCGGTGAGGGCGCCCCGGGCCTGTTCCGGTCGGCTTTCCATGAGGTCCAACGCGACGGCCGCTTGCACGTTGATGAGCGAGATGTGGTGGCCGATCACGTCGTGGAGGTCCCTGGCCATCTGTAGGCGTTCCTCACTCGCCCGGTGCCGGGCGTCGAGGGCCCGGGCGGCCCGGGTTTCCACCGTGCGCGCCCGACGCAGTCGGACGACCTCGGCGGCGATGACCAGCACGGCCAGCCATCCAGCCAACGCCAGGGCAAAGGTGAGCGACACCCCCGGGTTGCCAAAGACCAGAGGAGCGAGCCACGCCGAGCACAGGTAGCCGGCAGCGATCACCACCCAGGCCGACCGTCGGTGGCCGCCTATGGCGGCGAGGAAGAACGCCACGATCAGGCTGAGGTTGGCCGACCAGGCTCCCGAAGGCGTGAGCGTCGCTGCGAATGCCACCCACAGCACGGCGACCGGCCAGCGCCGCCGGAACACCAGCGCCGCCGGGCCGACGACGAGCAGAACCCAGTCGACAGCCCCGAGATGCTTCGTCGGGCTGTGGTGGCCGGCCACGGTCGCCGCCGCACCGGCCAGCTGGATAGCCAGTAGGAACGCCGGCAATGCCAGGTCACGGCGCCAGCCGAGCCCATCGCGCGAACGCACGAACGGGTCGCCACGTCGACCGGAACGGGGAGCTGGCTGGTCCACGACGTCCATCCTGGCTCATCGGTTTCCCAGTTGCATCCGCTCAGGGGCGGCTCCTGGCCTGCGCTTTTCGACGTAACGGCATGGTCGGATTACGTCCCCGGGCGTAGGTCAGAAGCCGCTCACCGCCTGACGACGCCGCCGCCGCGGTCCGTCACCATCGTTGTATGGACCACCACACACGAACCGACATCATTCGGGGGCTTCGGTCATGGCCGTGATCGAGGTCGACAATCTCACCAAGCGCTTCGCCGGGCTGACCGCAGTCGACCATGTCAGCTTCGCCGTCGAACGTGGCCGCGTCGTCGGGTTCCTCGGCCCCAACGGCGCTGGCAAGACCACCACGCTGCGCATGCTTCTCGGTCTCGTGTCCCCGAGCGATGGCACGGCGATGATCAATGGGCGCCGCTACGTCGACCTGGTTGATCCGCTGCATGTCGTGGGCGCAGCCTTGGAGTCGTCCCTCGCCTATCCGGGGCGCAGTGCCCGCAGCCACCTCCGCATCGCTGCCCTCGTCGGAGGCGCCGCACCTGGACGGGTCGACGAGGTGCTCGACGTCGTTGACCTGACCGGAACCGCTGATCGCCGGGTCGGGCAGTTCTCGCTCGGGATGCGCCAGCGGCTCGCCCTCGCTACCGCGTTGCTGTGCGACCCGGAGATTCTCATCCTCGACGAGCCCGCCAACGGTCTCGACCCCGAGGGCGTCCACTGGCTCCGGACCCTGCTGCGGCGGCTGGCCGGGGAGGGCCGGACCGTGCTCGTCTCCAGCCACATCCTCGCCGAGGTGGCCCAGACCGTCGACAGCGTGGTGATCTTGGACCACGGCCGGCTCGTCACCGAGTCGACCCTCGCCGACCTCACCGCTGGAGGCACCCACGTCGTGCGGGTTCGCACTCCCCGAGCAGTCGATCTCGCCAACCTGCTTGCCGCCCAAGGCGCTACCGCCAATGTTGTCGCTGCCGACCGAGTAGAAGTCACCGGCGCCACCAGCGAGCAGATCGGCACCCTCGCCGCCGAGCACGCCATCCCCATCTTCGAGACCACCACCGAAGCGGCCGACCTCGAAGACATCTTCCTCCGGCTCACCGCCAACGCCACACGAACTGAGGTGACCCCATGATTCGGCTCATCCGTACCGAACTGCTCAAGCTCGCCACCATGCGGCTCACCTACGGGCTGCTGGCCGTAGCGGCCGCCCTCACCGACCTGTTCTCGTTCTTGGAGAACAACCGGGCCGGGAGCAGCGGCACCGGCGTGGCGCCCATCTCCACGGCCGACGGGCTGCGCACCGTCACGACCGTCACCGGGTTCGCCATGCTCATCGCCGCCGTGCTCGGGTCAATCGTCGCCAACGGCGAGTTCCGCCACTCGACCGCTACTTTCACCTACCTGGCCACCCCGAGACGGGCACGGGTGCTTGCCGCCAAAGCGATGGCCGCGGTCGGCGTCGGCGCACTGTTCGGGCTCGTCGCCGGGATCATCGCCACCGGCGTCGGGCTCATCTTCGTCGCCGCCCACGGTGACCACGTCGCCCTCTCCTCCGGCACCCTCATCGGCCACGTCGCCGGGGCCGTCGTCGGCGCCGCCCTGCTCGCTGCGCTCGGTGTCGCCGTCGGCTCCCTGGTCCGCTCGCAGCTCGCCACCGTGATCGGCATCTTTGTGTGGGCCATCATCATCGAGTCAGTCATCGGCGGTCTCTACACCTCCGTCCGCCCTTACCTGCCCTACACCGCGGCGACCACGATGGCCGGATCCAAGCTCGGCAACGCAGCGTTCGGGCCCGCCCACGGCCTCAACGGCGGCGGCCCCCTGTCCTTTGTCGGCGTCGCGGCGCTCCTCGCCGCCTTCGCCGCCGCGGCGGCGCTCATAGCGTCCCGCACCACGCTCCGGCGGGACATCACCTGAGAAGGACTCCTACCGCAGCTCAGGCCCATCAGCAAATGCGGCCGGACTCTAGAACCGATCCTCAAGGAGAGAACCCCGATGCACCACCAGATGCTCATCGCTGCCACCCTGCTCGCCGCGACCACCAACACCAGCAAGCACTTCCACATCGGACCGTGGATCATCGTGCCAATCCTCATCGTCGTCGCGATCATCGGCACCCTGATCTACGTCATCAGGGACCGGCGCAAGCGGCGCTCCGGCCCGCGAACCCGGTGACGGGCCCAACGCGCCCGGCCGGTGCATTGGTACGGCTGCTCGGCGGCCGGTGGACCCTGCCGGTACTCGGCCAACTCGCCGAAGCGGACTGCCGGTACCAGGAGCTACTCGACGCCCTCGAAGGGGTCTCTCACAAGGTCCTCACCGAGACCCTCCGGCGAGCTGAACGAGACGGGCTCATCACCCGACACCTCGATGCCGACCGCGTCGAGAGCGCCATGATCTACCGACTCACTCCGCTTGGTAGGACCCTCGAAGACCCGCTGGCTTACCTGGATCACTGGGTCGACAAGAACTGGTTCGCCGTCGAACTTGCCCACGAAGGCTGGGACAAGCGCGCCGGCAACCGCTAGAGGCGACGACGAATCCGCCAGAAAGGCACACCGATGGACCAACTACAAGACGCCGTGCGGCGGGTGGACTTCGGCTACTTCATACGGCCCGTGTCCGAGACCGGGACCGGAGCGGCGCGCGTCGAACCCGTCCTCGGCTACCTGGTCGCCTGCGGGGACCGTTTCGGGCTCTTCGACACCGGCATCGGTGCCGGCCACGATGACCTCGACGCCCACTATCACCCCTGTCGTCGGCCCCTGGGCGAGGCTCTCGCTGTGCACGGCGTCGGGATCGGCGATGTCGCGTGGGTAGCGAACTCCCATCTGCACTTCGACCACTGCGGCGGCAACCCGCTCCTCGCTGACCGGCCGATCTTCGTGCAAACCACGGAGTTGGCGACCGCCCGAGGGAGGGACGACTACACACTCCCCGAGCTCGTGACGACGGGAACCCGCTATGAGACCGTGACCGGCCAGGCCGAAATCGCCCCCAACGTCTACCTAGTACCTACGCCAGGGCACGTCGAAGGCCACCAGTCGCTCGTCGTCCGACTCGCCGACGGGACCGTCATCTGCGCTGGCCAATCCCACGACACCGCCTCGCTCTTCAGCTCCGACGTGCTCTCCCGAGGAGCCATCGGCGACGGCACCGCAGAGCCAGTGCCACCGCCCCCGGCATGGCTGGAGGCCCTACTCAGCTGGGATCCAGCCCGCGTGGTGTTCGCCCACGACCTCGCCGTTTGGGTACCGGCCTAGCCGCAGCTGGGTTGGCGCAGCCGACAAGCGATCCGCACAACCCCACGCCGTCGTCCTTCGTAGTCACGAGCGGCTTCCCGATCCCAAACTCAGTCGGGAATGGCCGGGAGGAGCGGGTCAACCAGCAGCACGACAGCCTGCTCAGGTACCAGAGTTATGTCGTAGAGCTCGAACGCCATTCCGCATTCGGCTGCAGCACTCCGTGCCGCATCGACTGCCGAACTGGCCGCGCCACCGACCTCGTCAGCTCGAACCCAAAAGAGGAGGCCCAACACTGGGCGGGCAGCTACGCCGAGGCCATGGTCGATGCCAAGCTCACCGGGACCCTCGGGCTCGTTGTCACCTGTCAGCCTCGATCCGAGGCGTTCGGCCATCGCACCGAACGAATCTGCGTCGGCTTCGTCAACCAAGAGGTCAACCCGTACGCGCCACAACTCTTCTCCGGCACCTACCCACCTCACGGTCCGCAGCATAGGAGGGCGGCTTGGAATTCGAGCGATCACCCGCTCAGCCGCGAGAGCCGAGCGGTACCCTAGACAGTTCACTTCGGCATCCGGTCGTCCACAGCAGGGCACGACGTTGCCACGGGAGTCCTTCCAAGCTGGGTCGCGGAACCGCGTTGGCTCGCAGCGAGAGAATCGCCTTGCAATGCGCGGACCAAATGAATCCATACGTAAACGGTTCTAGAAGCGTCCACTACGCCTACGTCCATCAGCGTAGAGCGCTGCTGCGGGATACGTCCGTGAGCGTAGCCCGAAATCAACAGACGTCGTATGTGCATATGCCGGTCGGTCGTTACCCTGGTTCAGGTGCGAGGCTCACTCACCACAAGCAAGCAGTATCAAGATGGCACCTGAGCCAGTTCGTTTTCTGTTCCATCGACCTCTGCCGTATGTCGACCCTCAAACCGTAAGGGGACCCCTCAAGCGAGCGCTGGTCGCCGCCGGTAGCTCGCCTTTGACACGCCGGCTCTCGACGACCCGTCTGTGGCGCAAGACCGTATGGAAAATAGAGCCAACTTTGCAGCGCTTGTCGGGCGGCCGTCTCACGACCGCTGTCGGGCTCCCCACTGCCCTGCTGGAAACCCGCGGCGCGCGCACAGGTCAGTGGCGACGAAACGGCGTTATCTATTTCCACGATGGGGATCAGGTGACAATTGTGGCTTCACAGGCAGGCTATCCCCGCAACCCTGCCTGGTACTACAACCTCATCGCCAATCCAGACGTCCGGCTCGGCGGACAAACCTTTCGCGCTCGCGTCGTCGTTGCCGAGGCAGAGCGCGCTCGACTGTGGAGACTCGCCGACGACGTCTTCCCTGCGTTTGTGTCCTATCGCCAAAGCGCCGGCCGCTACGGACGCCAGATCCCAATCATCCAACTCGCCGCCTACTAATGCTATCCCGAACGCCTGAGGCTGCGGGGAACTTGCGATTCTTGGCCCGCTGAAGCGGGGTTGCCTTCGCCCGCTGGCAACATCGGGTTGACCATGTCGACCCTGGCGATGAATTAACCAACCTGGTTCGTCGACGGGGCTCCAGCGTGAGAAGCGACCGAGGTCGGGCTTATGCGGCAACCCGATCACGCTAAGGCCGAGCTGTGTGCCCGCGTAGCAAGGGTGGACGTTTACAAGAGGAGCGGGCCTCGGAGTTGATGCGACTGTCGAACGCCTCCAAACTCTCACCAATCCCGAGCGCGTCCGGTTCGTCGCCGAGCGCAAACTCCTTTGGTCTCGCATCGACTGGACGACTATCGTGAGTCCCAGATCAGTGCTACGCCAGACCCTGCGCAGCACTAAGTCTACGGAGGACGCCGCCGCCTCACTTGTCGTCGAGGGAGTGCGGCTCCTTTGTTGCACATTTTCCTGAAACAGCCCATCCGGTTGGCATGCGCCGACACCGGCACATTGGGCGCCACCCCACGCTGAGCGCAAGGGTTCGCTCCGATCGCTCTTCTCGTCCCTCGTCACGAGGTCGCGCCCGGATGTACCTCGTCTATCCTCCCTATGCTCGTCCGGATGTTTTCCCTACACGTGACTGCGTGGCCGATCCCGCGCGCAGTCAGTAAGGGCTTACTAGTAGCGCTTCCGGCCATACGTTTACGCGTCGCGGGTCATTACTAACCGGCAGGCAACTACTACCAGCGCGACGGAGAAGCCTAAGTAGATGCCAGCTTCAATGCCCTGGAAGGCCCAAAATCTGCTTGCCGGTTGGTAAGCATAGAGAAATCCGGAGGAGGTTTGTCTGCCGGAGACGGCCCAGGTACCAGCAGGAGGCGCGACCTTGGCAGTCGATAGTGGAATCAGCAAAGAATGCGGGCTCATGTAGTGCGGCCGTAGATACTTCTGGATCCCTACGCGTAGGACGACGAAAGCGGTGAGAGTGGTGGCCATGGCAGGGGGGACCCGCTTGAACACGGTTCCTGCTGCGATACCCAAAGCTACTGCGAAGACCGAATAGGCGGCCGGCGCGACTCCTTGAATGTCGAAGGCGTTGGCCGTTTCGAAGCGGCCGCCGTTCAGCCCGGTCTTGGCTTGCCACCAGGTGATGAGGGCACCCAAGGCACCCCCCCAAATGGCAGCGGCCAAGAGGGCGAACCTGGTGTTCGCCATGAACCAGCTACGCCGTGTGATCCCTTGCGTCCAGGCCAGGTTATGGGTTCCTTCCTCGAACTCTTTGGCGAGGAGAGGAGCACCCCAGAACAGCCCGAAGAGGAGAGGAACGACCACGGTGGCGTCGATCAGATCTGCAATAGAGAGGTCGCTACGAATCTGTCTGCCTCCGAGCCCAGTGATTAGTAGCAGGACCGTCACAGCGACGAGGACCGCGCCCGCCAGGCAGGCCTGGTTGCGGTGCAGCCGCCAAACGAGAGCGTTCATGAGAGTCCCCTCAGCACAGGGATTGAACGCGGGTCTACCGCATCATCACGGCCCATGTAGGCCAGGATGATGTCCTCTAGGCCCACGTCACCGATCTCCCAGGACGGATCAAGGATCGGGCGACTGACGCGCACGAGAAGGCGAGTTTGCCTATCGGTCTGCGTGGACTTGATAACCGTCACACCGGGTTCCACGTCCGCCGCGTCCCGGCGTGGGCCCACCAACATTCGATGACCAGCGAGCACGTCTTCGATGTCGTCGCAGATCTGCGTTCGCGAACCCGCCAGGAGGACCAGGTGGTCACACACGCGCTCAAGATCGTGGAGCAGATGCGACGACAGGATGACCGAAAGGTTGCCATCCGCGACCGCCTCGGTGAGCGAGAGCAGAAACTCCCGGCGCGCTAGTGGGTCCAGGGCAGCCACGGGTTCATCCAGCAGAAGGAGCTGGGGCCGCTTGGCCAGAGCCAGGCTCAAGCCTACCTGGGCGCGTTGGCCCCCTGAGAGCGTTGCAACCGGTCGGTCAATCGGGACCCGGAGGGTAGCCAGTCGCGCCCGCGCTCCAGTTGCGTCCCAGTGACGGTTAAGACGCGCGCCCACAGCGAGGTGGTCGTCCGCGCTCAATCGCCGATAGAGCGGTACCTCTTGGGCCAGGAATCCGATGCTATCCAGGAACTCCGAGGTCTGCTGAGGACGTCGGCCGAGAACTGCCGCTGCCCCCGTGCTGGGGGCGATGAGTCCGGCCAGTACCTTCAGCAGAGTCGTCTTGCCGGCGCCGTTGGGTCCGACGAGCGCAGTTACTCGGCCTGGTGGCACCGACACCGAACAGTCCTGTAACGCCCAGAGCGACCCGTAGCGCTTCCCCAGACCGGTGGTCTGGACGGTCGGCATGGCGCGGGTGTTCACGCGATTCTGGCGTTCTGTGAGTTTGACAGCATCGAAGCCACCAGGGATTCGATCGACTCGTCGTCTAGTCCCTCGCGGCGGGCGGCCTGCACCCAGCGTTCCAGGCTTCGGGCCAGGCGAATCTGTGTCTCCGGTGGCGGCCCAGCGGGACGGCGGGTCACGAACGTGCCTACGCCCTGGCGTCCCTCGACTAACCCTTCGTGTTCGAGTTCCCAGTAGGCCTTCATGACCGTATTTGGGTTGATAGCGACTTCGGCCACCACTTCCTTGACAGTGGGGAGCTTGTCACCAACACCTAGGACTCCCATCCGGAGGGCTTGCTTGACCTGTTGCGCCAACTGGAGGTAAGCGGGCACCCCGGAGTCCGGGTTCAAGTGGAACGTGATCGACTGTCGCAATACTTCTCTAGTCATCTAGTTAACAGTAGGTCGCCAGACGGGAGCACGTCAAATGGCGCTGGCAGTGCCCATGTCATCGGCCAACCGACCACTGCGCTGGGAGTGTCTTAGCTGCGCTCTTCGACCATCGCTATGTCGGCGGTAGCTCAAGCTCGCTGCGGATGACTCGGATGACGAGGCTGCTACGAGACCGGGCTACAAAGTGTGATCGGGCAACTGCTAGCTACTTCGACCTGAAAAAGTCGCTGCGTGGCGGTCCCTGAGACTGGTGTGTCTGGAGGAGAGGATGGCCTCGAACCCCTTGCAAGCTCGACAGACAACACCAGCAGCTCAGCCGGCAGGATCGAATCCCACAACGTCGGCTGATCATTTACAGTTCTGAGCACGATGGCCTCGATCCTTCTATTACGTCATCCTCGGCATGGTCGACCACGTTCGGGCGACCGCCACCACCGCCAGCCAGGACGAACTCGACGGCGCCCTATGGAATGCCTGCGCCCGCGGCGACAGCGTCATCGCGCGCCTGCTCATAGGCTTCGGTGCCCATCTCGATTGGATGGCTCCGTGGAACGGGCAGACACCCCTCGACGCCGCCCGCTCCCGACACCAGAACCACATTCTTCGATCTGCTGCCCGGGCCGGCCTGACAGGTTCACGCCGCCCTCGCCAGCAGCGCCCGGCCGTCGACCTGAACCCTCCCCAAGCCGACCGGCGGCCTCTCGATCGGTAGGCGTTCCCCCGGTCTGCGGATACCGCTCGCGTCGCCCCAAGCTTGAGCGGACACGGAATCTTCTCTGGCACTACCGATCGCCATGCCCGCGACGGACCACCGTGTTCGGCGGGGGCAGAGAGACCGGCACGCCGTCCACCTGCGAAAAGGGTTTCGCCTTATGGCACCTCAAGACCACAAGGTGTCATTATGCGAAACCGCTCGATGGGATGCCCGGCGCCGAGGGAGTGACCTATTTGCGGCCGGTTACTCGTCACGGCGGTAGAGCGCCGTGGAAGCGTCGCCTCGTCACCCGGTTCCGGAGCCCTTGTCCCATGGTCAAACGCCAAAGGGGTAGCCGATCAGGTGAGACCTGCCGTAGCTTGGCGACGACACAGCCCGGCTGTTTGGTGTTGTCGGCGGCCGTATGCCCGACGCCGGGGATC
>DASXZJ010000059.1:0-21077 GCA_036502025.1 Acidimicrobiales bacterium
CTTTCTGCGTCGGACCATCGTGACCATCGACAATCCGGCAAAGAGCATGCCGACCGAAAGCACTGCCGCGCCGGCGACGTCGAAGCCTGTGAGGGCGAGTCCGCCAGCCGCCGCAGGTGCCACTGAAGCAAGAGTTCCGTAGTGCATGGAGTCAATCACCTCCTTCGGCAGCTATCTGGAGGGCCCACCGGTCACGCGTTCGACCGGTGAGTACCTCTACCCACGACCAGGTGAACCAGGCTGCTCGCAGCCAGGCGAACAGCTCTTGTGGGACGAGGAGCACCGCCAACGCCACGTCGGCGACAGCTCGATGGGGCACCCTCCAGGCCTCACGCACGTCCGCGAGGACGAAGAAGGCCGGGAAGATCCACCAGAACCACAAGAGATGTACCCGGTGGAAGACCGCGACCTCGGCGATCAACAGAGAGAGCCACGCGAACCGGAGGACCGCCGAGAGCAATCCGAGCGCCTGCTGGCGCCAGTCGACCATCGTCAGCCGGTTGAAGCCGATCGTCCGCAGATCACGCACCGTTCCGACCTGCCATTTCAGCCGCTGGGCCCACAGCGTCCGGAGGCTGAGCATCGCCCCGGTGTAGGCCCGAACCGTGGGGGACACCCGACAGTCCCAACCCATGCTCCGCAGCCGGTACGTGAGCTCGAAGTCCTCGACCTCGCTCGAGTAGGTCCAGGGCAGCGGCGCCTCATCGTGGGAGCGTCGCCACTCGGCCACCTCGTAGAGGGCCTCGGCCCGTATCGCGCACGCAGTTCCGGCCAGCACGCTCGTCCATCGGCCTTTGCGTTGCAACGAGATGTCCGTCCACTTGGCGAACTCGGCCTTCTGGACCCGAACCCAGAGGCGTTCGCGCAGGGTCATCGGAGGAAGGTCCTGCGGGGCGGTGGGCACCGCGCCCGACTCCGCCAGGCCCCGCGTCTCGTGCGGCGTCAGCATGGTGAACTTGGCCGAGCAACCGGCCAAGGTGAGGTCTTCTTCGAAGGCGCGTTCCCAGTCGGCCAGGGCGTTGGGTGGAAGCACGGTGTCGGCATCGATGCAGATGTAGAGGTCCGTGGTCCACCGCGTACGAGACCACCCCTGGTTCAGGGCGCCGGCCTTACGGTGGGTGTTGTCCTTGGTCTCGAAGACGATGACCCCGCGAGCCTCGGCGATCTCCACCGTCCGGTCGCTGCAGTTGTCGGCCGCCACCACGATGGTGTCGGCCGGCCGGGTCTGGTCCAGCACCGAGTCCAGCGTCGCCCCGATGCTTGCTTCCTCGTTGTGCGCGGCGATCAGCACCGTGAGCGCCAGGGGAGCCCCCTCGCTCAGAATGTCGCCACCACGTGCGATGTCCGCCATCTTGCAAATCCGCCATTTCGCTCGTGCCTGTCGCCGGGCTCCGTACCGCCGCCCTACGACCCCGTACCGAAAACGTCGGTACTTTTGCCTAGTCATCATCATATGGACGGAGCATGGAGTGACCACCCCATAGTTAGTTACCGCTTGCCCTCATATTTGTTGGTGATAACCCTCGACATGGCGCAATAGCCAGTTCAACGGCCATTTTCTAGGGGGATATAGGCCACCGCTAGGATGAGTGGGACGCATATGGGACGTCCCACCGACGTCCCATATGACTACGTCACCAATACGGCGTTCACCCGCGAATACGAAGAAGGACGTAGGACACCCGCCGGCGGACCGCACCGGGATACGTCGGAAGAAGAAGAGCAGGCGGTATGGGTCGGTGCCCCGGGCGCGCAGGGCCCTGCGGTGCAGGGCCGCCGGTCGCCTATCGCGACGGGGTCCTCCGCTCGACGGCAGACGACCATGGGCGAGCCTTCCCACGGCTCGGGCCCGCCCGGACCAGTCACCTCGGCGGCCGGCGGCGTGGACGAGACCCGGGCCGCCGGTCAGCTACCGGCGTCGAGCCATCCTCCGAGCGTCACCACGCCCCCTCGGGAGTCCGGCAGCCGGTGGCGCCTGGCCCAGCCGGCAGCACGGCACAGGCGCGGCCGGCGGCGCGGCGGGCTCCCCCGATCTCGGGCCCGGGCCGGTCCGGGTTGCCGGACTTCTAGCCGGTGACCACGCCCACGATGTTGTTGACGTGGACCCCCAGGCCGGGGAGCGATCCCTGGAACACGGCATCACCGAAGGCGAAGGTTCCGCCGTCGGAGCCGAGCATCAGGTAGCCGTTCCCCGTGGCCGTCGGGTCGACACCCACGATGTTCTGCACTCTGACCCCGAGGCCGGGCAGCGAGCCGTGGAAGGTGGCGTCACCGAAGGCGAAGATCCCGCCGTCGGAGCCGACCATCAGGTAACCCTGGCCGTCGATGGCCGGGTCGACCGCGGCGATGTTGGTGACATGGACCCCCAAGCCGGGGAGCGAACCGTGGAAGGTGGCGTCACCGAAAGCGAAGATCCCGCCGTCACGGCCCACCATCAGGTAACCGCCGCCGTCGAGCGACGGAACGACGCCCACGATGTCGTTCACGTGGACCCCGAG
This sequence comes from Acidimicrobiales bacterium, assembly GCA_036502025.1. GTDB lineage: Bacteria > Actinomycetota > Acidimicrobiia > Acidimicrobiales > RAAP-2 > Bog-473. Next base: position 2,499 of record DASXZJ010000059.1, read on the forward strand.
CCCGGGAAGCGACCCGTGGAAGGTGGCGTCACCGAAGGCGAAGATCCCGCCGTCGGAGCCCACCATCAGGTAGCCGCGCTGGTCGGCCGAGGGAACCACTCCCACGATGTTGTTGACGTGGATGCCGAGCCCGGGGATAGATCCCTCGAAGGGCGCCCCGCCGAAGGTGAAGATGCCGCCGTCCGACCCCACCAGGGTATAGCCGACGGCCACCACGATATGGCGGGTCGCAGTGGCCGTGGGGCCTCCGTTGCGCGAGACCGTCTGGCCGGTGAAGACCTGGCTCGTCGAGGTGCCGTTCGAATCGGTGACGGTCAACGTCGCATTGAAGGAGCCCACGGCGCCGTAGGTGTGGGTGCTGGTCGGTGTGGTCGTCGTCGTAGTGGTCCCGTCACCGAAGTTCCACGCGTACGAGACGACCGTGCCGCTCGGGGCGGAGGACGCCGACCCGTCAAAGGTCACCGGCTTACCCGGAGCCGGGTTGGTGAAGGTGAAGGAGGCGATCGGCGCCTGCGCCGGGGTGACGGCCACGAAATTCGGGTCCGATCCGGCTCCGGTGGAGACGGAGCTCACGGAGTTCGTCGCAGTGGTGATGACGGACACCTCGCTGGAACCCTCATCCGCGACGTAGACCGACTTGCCGTCGGGCGTGACGGCGATGCTGCCCGGGTCGGATCCCACACCGATCGGCGACGCCGTTCCCGACGTCAGATCGACCGAGTAGACGGTGGTGACGCCGTCGCTCACATACGCGGTCTTGCCATCGGGCGTTATGGCGATACCGAGGGCGGTCGGGACGGGGATCGCCGTTCCGGCCGAGTTGGTCGCCACGTCGATCGGAACCACCTCGCCGCCGCCGGTCGAGCTGGTCACGTACAGCGTCCTCCCGTCAGGACTCACGGCGAGGGCGTACAGCGAGCCGGCGAGGGCGATCGGCGTACCGATCGTGCCGGTCGTCAAGTTGATCGGATCGACGCTGCTCCCTACCACCGCATAGGCGGTGGTGCCGTCGGGGGTGATGGCGATAGCCGTTGCGTCCCCCGTAGCGATCAGGGTGCCCGCCGTCCCCGTGGCCAGTGAAACGGGGGTCACTCCCCCCCCGAAGCCCCCGATCCCGGCAACGTAGGCGGTCGAGCCGTCGGGGGTGATGGCGATGCCGACCGGGACGTTCGTGATCGCGATGGGTGCCCCGGCCGTGTTCGTCGCCGTCGCGACGGGCGTCACGCTCATGTTGGTGGAATTGAGCACGTAGGCGGCCTTGCCGTCGGGGGTGATGGCGATCGGCCCGGGACCGTTTACCCCGATCGGCGTACCGACGACGTTCGTGGAGGTGTCGATCGGTAAGACCACGTTGTGACCGGCCGCGGCATCGGACACGTAGGCGGTGATCGGCGAGGTCTCGGGCGTCGCTGCCCCGGCCGGGTTCCCGTTCGCCAGGGCACACGCCGCTCCAACGCCGATGCCGGAGCAGCCGAGCACCGCGGCGCCCAGCGTTCGTCGCCAACGCTTCGGGCATGCGGGTCCGAGGGTGAGCTCGGCTCGCCCGTTCTCGACCCTCGATTCCCCCGAGCGAAGCCAGCGGTGACTCGGGCGAAGCCAGCGGCGGGACTTCGGGCCGGTCCCCGTAACTGCCGTCTCGACGAAGGCCACAGGACTCTCGTCGGTCGTCGTCTGAACCATCGCACTGGCCATCGTGGTGGTCCTTCCTGGCTAGTCGGGCCGGCTCTGCCGTAGCGCCAATTGGGAGATGGGAGGAACGGTCGTCCGGTCTCGACAGTAGTGGATGACCCTGTGCTCGGGGCGGGTTCCCGCCGCTCTGGTCCCGCTCGCTCGGTCGCCCGGTGCATCATCGCGGCGAGCGAGATCGTCGGGCTAGGCAAGACCGCGTCCGGCCCCATCTGGCTGCTGCCTGAGCTGCCGGAGGTGCTAACCGGTGTCCGCCTGATGCTCACAATCGGAAGCGACGTTGCCGAAGCCGCCGGGCGGATGCGGTCCGATTTCGCGGCTTGGGTTCCGAACCGTAGGATTCGTTCGACGAACGGCGAGGGCATCGTCCAGACCGCCAGGGAGAGGGCCCGACCTCCAGGAGGAGCACCTGAATGGCTGCGACGTGCGTCTGCTGCTCGAGATCGGTCGATTGGTGGGTGCGACTGCGCTCGCACCCCGATCTGCCCATCTGTCACGACTGTCTCGGCGGCCTCAACGCTCAGCGCGATGGCCAGTTGCAGCTCATGACCGGTTCGTGGATCGTCACCGGGTCGGAGCCGATCTTCGAGGTGGCGGAGATGACCCGCTCGGTCGCCTGGTTCGAGCGGGCGGGCTTTGCGGTGTCGTTCCACGACGACACCCATGCCTTCGCTCATCGGGACCGGGATCTCACCATCCACCTCGCCCGAACCGACCGAAGCGAACCTCGGGGTCACGGTGCCCTCTACCTCCACTGTCAGGATGCCGACCGGCTGGCAGAGGAGTGGCGGAAGGCAGCCATCGAAGTCGACGGCCCCCGCAACGAGGACTATGGGAAGCGGGAGGGGTCCATCTCCGATCCCGACGGCAACGTGATCCGGTTCGGCAGCCCCATTCGCTGAACTCCTGGCGGGGGTCGCCAGTCCCGCCGCCCGCACCAGCCCCGTTTCCACCTGGTCCACACGTCGCCGCCCCGGATTGGTCAGGCGCGGCCCACCAGGTAGACCGGGATGCCGGCCGCTTTGGCGATGGCCACCATGTCGGCCGTCCCCTCGCCGTGCGCCAGGTCGTCGTGGAACGCGACAACCAGGGTTGGCCTGCCCTCGGTCAGCATCTGCCGGTTGCGGATCGGGCTGGCTGCCCGGCCGTACTTCTGGGGATCCGAGGGGTGATGTTCATGGCGAACCCCCCCGTCGCTCCCGAACCCAGCCGCCCACCCCCTCGGCCGCGCGGTCGGCACCAGGGGCACAACCCTCGATCAGGGCGAAGTTCGGCCGGTACTGCCCGTAGATGCCGTCGAGCACCCGGGCCACGATCCAGGGGTCGTCCCAGTTTCGGTCGCCGCACACCAGGAGTCGCATCTCGCTCGCGTCTTGCGGCGAGGCGAAGTTCATACGGATCACCTTGCCCTTCCCAGGACCCCGAGTGGCAGTCTCCACGGTCTCGCGTGCCTCGATCGCCCGCTCCGTCGCACCCGGGGCCAAACGCCACCGGAGGAGGGAGCAGCCCAATGAGCGAAAGGCCCGTGCTGATCGAGACGGTGGCCGAAGGGCGTGGGGAGTACCCGATGAAGGCACGCTGCATGACAGATCGACGCTATCGGGCATTGGGGTCAGGTCGGGCAGAGTTCTCGCGCCGTTCACGGGCCTCTCAGCTCGAGTCCACCCGCGCTCGGTACCGTGGATGACCAACCGACCTCCACACTCGGCCCAGCCGAGCTCGAGGGCTCGGCACAACCCCGGCCTCTCCGCAGGTGGTCCGGAAGGCGGTTCCGCTCTCGCTTCCCGGCGGGGCGGAGCCGCGCCACGGGCAGATGCGGGCCGCATCGGCCACGGAGCGCTTCCGGGCCCTGGTGGTCATCAGGGTGGTCAACGAGCCGTGGCGAAAGGGCGGATCTGGCCTGGTCACGACGGCGGCTGCATCGAGGGCCCGACCGCCCGGCTACCACCATCACGCTGGGAAGGCGCAGGCCTGACTTCTTAGCGAAGGGTGTGATCCGACTCTCGGCCTTCGAAGCGCTGGCGGAGCGCATCGACGCTCAGCCCCGATCCTGTGGCAATCGACTGCCAGTCGCAACCTCGCTCGCGCAAGCGGTTGATCCAGCCGGCCAACTCACTCTCGACCCGATTAGCACTGCGGACAAGCCCAGGAAGCATGGCCAGAACGTCTTCGGTGGAACGCTGGTAGAACTCGGACCGTCGTCGGGACGACTCCTCCGGCGTGGTTGGGGCCGTGCCCTCCACCACCGTGGCCGACAAGGCGATGCATTCGTTGCAGATGTACGCACCCGGCCCGGCGACGAGCGTTTGCACCATTGTGTCCGGCTTGCCGCAAAACGAGCAGGACGCGATGACGTTCTCAGCGGGAGTATCTGTCGTTGACACTTGGTTCTCCAGTTGGGGGCGGATGCTCCGCAAGGCGCTCGCGTAGGGTTCCCCGGTCTCGGCCGCGCGCAGTCGGACACGACGCTTGAAGTGCTTCCTCGTGGTCATGCCGTCTCACACACTCCGACCGGTGCCCCAGCTACACCCTCGGAATGGGTGACGAATGACGACCCGAGGACATGATCCCCTTTCCCTCCCACACTGCCAGGCCATCGTCTGCCTGGACATCGGGGTCGACACCTCGACCGCGCAGAGTCAGCCCATGGCCAACGTCTTCGCGGCGTCCGCGGAGTTCGAGCGCAAGCTCATCGCGGAGCGCACCAAGGCCAGCCACCAGGTCCGGCGTCAGCGGGGCCAGCGGGCCGGCCAGAAGCCGCTCCTGCCCGACATCCTCCGCTACCGCATCGCCGCCGAGGTGGCCGAGGGCCGGTCGCTCCGGGCCATCGCCGACCAGCTCAACGCCGACCTGGTCCCCACGGCCAAGGGCGGGCGGTGGTACGCCAGCACAGTGCGCCACGTCGCCCGCTCGGTCGACCTCGAACGGACGCTGGCCATCGCTGCCGCCACCCAGAGCGCCACCGACGCGCCCGAGCCGGCAGCGGCAGCCGAGGAGGCCGCAGCGTGACCACCAACCGGGTCGTGACCGTCCAGCTTCACGCCGAAGCAGCTCGGGTCGTGCTCGACACGGTGGCCAAGCAGAAGCGGGCCGCGCTGCGCCGGGCGCGCACCGCCGAGCGCCCCGTGGCCCAGCGTGCCGCGTACGCCGTCTTCGACAGGTTGGACGAGGCCCACGTCGCCCTCCGATACAGCCTGAAGCAAGAAAATGGCGCTGGCGTCATTTCTGGGCGGCACGGCGCGCCGTGACCGACGACCGAGACGGTGAATTCGCACCACGCCTGCCGAGCTAACCCTGGCTGCAGCTGCCACCCGAGCCGGCGTCAGCCAGAGGACCCTCCAGCGCCGCATCGCCGCCGGCCGCCTACCCGGAGCCCAACGGGACAGCGCCGGCCGCTGGCTCATCCCCGACGACACCCTCGCCACCGAGTTCCCCCTCGGGGGCAGCCGACAGGACACCGACCCGGAGGCGAACCTCATGCGCGCCGAGATCGACAACCTGCGCGAGCAACTGGCCGAGGAGCGCCGCGAGCTAGCGGTAGCCGAGGCCATCGCCGGCGATCGCGAGCGCACCATCGAGGAGTTGCACCTCACCGTCCGGGCGCTCGCCAGGAACACGCCACCTTCGCCAGAGAGCCCCCCAGAATCGCCCACACGGCCACCGAAGTCCTGAACCGGCCGTCGGTCCCCCACCCAAGACAGAGTCCCACGGCGGTGCAGCACGAGCAAGAGAGGCACCACCACCATGACCACCTCCACCCCGCCGACCAACTGGGCACAGCCGCCGCCCAACCGGATCAAGCAAGACCTCATCGCCCTGCTCGTGCTCTGGAATGCCGGCACGGCGTTCTGGCTCGTCTTCGGCATCGAGCGTGCTCAATCAAGCCGGAAGACGTGCCAGGCCATCAACGCCCTCACCGACCTCGGGACGCCGTGCGACAGCGGCCACTTCACCCTGACGGCTCTGGTGATCGGCCTGTGGATCGGGGGCAGCCTGCTCCTGCTCGTCGCCATCGTCATGCAGCAGGACCCGTCCGCCACTGAAGCGTCGTGATGAAGCTCCTCGACCACATCCACGAGCGTGCGGAGGATCGGCGCCGTGCCGAGCAGGCCCGGCAGGAAGCCGCAGCGCAGCAGGAGGTCGACCACCGCAAGGTGCAGCTCGCCAACGACCGGGCCGTTCTCCTGGGCAAGATCCGGGTGGAGTGCTCTCTCGTTCTGCACGCCGGTGAGCGAGCGGTCGGCATCGTGACCAACGTCGGGCTGGTGGAGATCCACCGAGCACCGGGCCACCAGCGAGGCAGCTCCTCGGGTGTCTCCGTCCCGCTCCCGTTCACGCGTATCCGGGTGCGCACTGGCGGCTCTCGCGGCCACTTCGTCCAGGGACCGTTGCGTCCCCAGATCGTGGACACCGGCACCCTCACCATCACCAACCAGCGGCTCGTCTTCCACGGCAGCACGAAGGTCGCTGATCTGCACTGGGACAAGCTCGTCGGCATCGACTACCAGCTCGGGGAAGTAAACGTCGCCATCTCGAATCGCACCACCACGACCGTGCTGCACCACGGGCCGGCCATCGACCCGTGGGTCCGAGGGCGCCTTCTCGTCCTGGCCCTATTTCGGGGCGAGGAGGCGTAGGCTGAGGAGCGCATCCGGGGCGAGTTCGCCGCGCTGCCCGCGTCCGCCCCCCCGCCGCCAGTGAGCACCGAACCGTGACCAACAACATGAGCCACGAGGGTACCTCGCCCGTGGCCCACGACCCAAGGCCAGCCCCCGGCTGGGCAGACGCCCGACTGTGGCCGCCGACCGGCGAGCCCATCGGGGACCCCGAAGACATGATTGACGACGACGACCCTGTTCACCCAAACGACGACGATGGAGGGTGATGTATGAACGTCCGTCGAGCCTGGAGGCGATTCTGGCGCCTTGGCGAGTTCGCGCCCGAAGGGGACCCCAAGCAGAGCTTCGCCTTCAACGCTCTGAACCTCGTGCTCCGGGGAACGCTCACCGATGGCCCATTGGGACAGCGCAGGTCTGGAACGCCAGTCGAGGCACCCGTAGACGGTCCCGAGGACGAGGAGGACAACGATGCCGGAACGTGATCTCCCGGCCGAGGCGAAGGCGTCGCTCGACGCCATGACCGCCCACCACGACGCCGTGATGGCCGGCCAGCTCCCCGAGGTCAGCCCGCCCGACTTCGTCCCACCAGCCGACGGGCTCGGACCCACCGGCTGCCGTGGTGGTTCGGGCCGGACTACCACCCGACCCCGGAGGCTCTTGCCGAGTTCGCGAAGCGCCCCGAGGACACCGGCGCCGACGAATTCCATCTCGACGCCGAGGACTACCGTCCGATCCCCACGAAGGGACAATCGACCATGGACACCAGCTACCGCTACGAGTTCCTCTTCAGCGCCGAGGACGACGAGGCAGCCGACGAGGTCTACGAGTGCCTCCGGGCCGCCGTCGCGAACCTGGTCGAGCGCAAGCCCGATCTCCTGAGGTTCAAGCGCACCCACCGGCTGACCGCTCCACCGGCCGCCATCCGCATGGAGGAGGCAACCCACTTCGCCAGTGGCGAGAATGCCGGCGAGTGGGTCACGAAGGTCTACGCCTGACGTCAACATGACCGACGACCTCGACCCGGTCGCCTGCTTGGAAAGGCACTACGAATTGGTGGCGTGTGGCGCCCTGGAACAGACCACCCCCCTCGACGTCATTGAGGCCCGCCAGGTCCCCGACGGCGATGCCATTGGCCCGGGCGACGGCCGGACGCACCAGGAGCACTACAACGAGGGCGTCGAGTGCATCATCGCCGCAAGGGGGCCGGACGCACGGTCCGGGTCGACTGGGCAGCGCCAGGCGACGTCGTGGTCGTGAACCTCGGGCCGCCGGACCGCCCTGAGGTGCCGATGGCCCACCGTCCGGCAGGACGTGAAGTTCCTGGTCAGCGCCCAAGCAGGCTGAAGTTGGACGTGTCGACTGCAAAGCTCGGGGCTATCCACTTTGGATAGGACTTCGCTTGGTCGCCTCGGCATTGTTCAAGTTGAACAGGCTGCGCACGCTCGACCCGTTCGCCGGCACCGCGTCAGAGGCATTATTCATGGCACTCCTCGGGTTTCTGTGGGTGATGTAGGCGTAGAAAACGGGGGTCAAGGGCGGCCGGAGGCCCGCGAAGTGGCCCCTTGACGCCCGCCGTGGTGGAGCACCGAGCCGAGGAGGCATGTGATCGGCCCCGGCGGTGCCGGGGCCTCCTCGCGTAGCGACGCGTATGCGCCGCCCTCGTAGTTTCGGATGCGACCAAGCAATCCTGACTACCTGGGAGGACGCATGCGCGTCACCACTGCATTCAATAAGATGTTGGGTCTCGGTGGTGCCGCGGTGGTCACCGTCACCTTCACCCCCGAGGGAATCGTCGTCGGCCTGCGCCGGCGGAGGGCCAAGCACCGCTGCCCGTGCGGGCAAATGACCTGGTCGATCTACGACCGCTCGGTGCGCCGCTGGCGCCATCTGGACCTGGGGCGACTAGTGTCGCGTTTCTGAAGTTCGTTTACGACGTGCACGGGGCAGGATCTCGTCCGCCGTCTTGGTCCAGACGAACGGGTGACATCGGTCGTTCCAGCCGTCGATGAAGCGGCTGATCGCAGCCACAAGGTCTTTGACTCTGGTGAAGGTGCCGCGCCTGATCGCCTGACGGGTGATGATCCCAAAGAACACCTCGACGAGGTTCAGCCATGATCCCGACGTCGGCGTGAAGTGCAGCGTGATCCGTGGGTGCTTGGCCAGCCACTCGTTGATCTCGTTGTGCTTGTGGGTGTGGTAGTTGTCGACGACCACGTGCAGCTCGCGCCGTGGATAGGCACGGGCGACCTTCTTCAAGAAGTCGAGGAACTCGGCCTGGCCGTGTCGGTCGTAGCAGGCGTCGGTCACGGTACCGGTCGCGACCTCGAGCGCGGCGAACAGCGTGGTGGTGCCGTTGCGCTTGTAGTCGTGGGTGGCCTTCTCGGGCAGACCTGGTCGCAGCGGCAGGATCGGTGCGGTGTGGTCCAGTGCCTGGATCTGGCTCTCGTCGACACAGAGCACGATGGCCTTCTCCGGGGTTGAGGTAGAGCCCGACGACGTCGCGGACCTTCGCCTCGAGCTCGGGGCCGGTGGAGAACTTGAAGGTCTCCCGGCGCCACGGCTGCACGCCGTAGCGGTGCCAGGCCCGGGCGATCGTCGCGTGACCGATCTTCAGCTCGGCCGCCAGCAGCCGACACGACCAGTGCGTCACCCCGAGGCGCTCGGGTGGTGGCGCCAACGTCGCCGCGATGATCGCCGAGTCATCGATCCTCTTGGGCCGGCCCGAGCGGACCTCGTCGTCCAGCCCGTCAAGACCCCGAGCGGCGTAGCGCTCCCGCCAGCCGATCACCGTCGGGCGTGACACCCCCAAGCGCCGAGCGATCGACGACGTGCCCTCAGCATAGCCGGCCGCCAGCACGATCTTGGCCCGCATCGCCAGACCTGCGCGCACCGACGACGAGCGCGTCCAGCTCAGCAGCGTCGCCCGGTGCTCGTCACCAACCTGCACCACCCCAGTACACAGCGTCATGGGTCACCGTCGCACGCTCCGACCACAGTGTCAAGGAACTAATGAGACACGATAACAGGTGCTCCTTGGAATCCGAGATCGCCCGGGTCGACTGGCGTCGCTGTGGACGGGGGGTGCGCACCGGACCACCTTCGACCGCCCTCAGCGATCCGTGGCGCATGATTCGGACGGTTGTTGTCATATCTTGACAAATCCTTGTGGCAGGGTAAAACTACAGCCAGCTAGTCGTTGGGGAGGGATCGATGCGGCAAGTGACCCGAGTCTTCGTTTTGGTTGCTCTAATTGCTGGATTCTTCTCTTTGTTCGGCGCCAATCCGAGCTTCTCGATGAGTCAAAACTGCACTGCCACGCACTGTTACTCTGTAAAATATGACTCCTACACGGCCGCCGCCGGATCGATTGACAACCTTAACAACATGTATCTTACGCCAGGCAGCGCTAGCGCCAGTTCACCATTCTTTTTCAACTCCGAAAACTGGATTGGAAACGGCAATGGTTGGGTAGAAACCGGGATTGTTAACGGTTGGAACTTTGCGTACAACGAGGGCGCTTACGCATATTTCGAGTTCGATGCAACAACCTCTGGTCACGAAAGTGGTTGGTGGTATTACGACTACACCACTCCGGATGGTACGAACCATACCACCCAAATATCAAGGTCTCCTTCTGCTAACGTATGGTACGTCTACTTCGACGGAAACCTTGTGGCCGGATCGCAAAACGTCGGTTTTTGGACAGGTCAGCCCATCGTCGGCGGAGAATGTTATTGCAACACTACTGGTGAATACGCAGATACATTTAGTCAAACGGTGTACGACGTTAATAGCTCAAACGGGCAGATCGAAGTCTGGCCGGGTGCGGCCGGCTATTTGATTCATGCGGGAATGAATGGCGGCGATTACGGAACGTATTGGGTTTGGAATGCACCCTAACGGAGCGAGGCGGTATATGAAATTTTACCGGCATAAGGGGTTAATAGGTCTGGCGGTGGCGGTTGTCGCGGCCGGTGCATCAGTAGCTTTAATCCTCGGACCTGCGTCGGGTCGAAATGGCGCCTCGGCGGCCGACACAGCGGTGCCATCAGCAGACGCACCTGTATCTGACACAACTCCGGGTGGGACGTTTGCCAATCAGCCGGCGTTACCTACAGCGCTTTCCGAAGCGCAGGCAGTTGACGTGGCTAGGAAGATTGGAATTTCCGCAGGAGCGCCTAGTGTTGGCTCCGCTCAATCGACGGTGACCGTGCTAACTTACGCCGATTTTCTTGCGCAGATGCATCGAACTGTTGGCGTACAGCTGGCCAGTGATAACGCCGTTATCCTCGTACAGATTGATGCGGCATATCCAGCATCCGCCATTCCACATCCACCGAATGTCGAGCCGAGTGATTGGAGTTCGTACAGCGTTGCCCTCGACCCCAGGACAGGCCTCACCCTTTGGCTGGGACCTTCCAACTGAGACTATCGGGAGCCTTCTAGAAAAATAAGCCGCGCGCTCCCACGGCCATTCATTGGTTGAAGTAGCGACCCTCACGGCAACTGCACCCGGATCCGCGTAACGCCCACCCTTGGGTAGGGCGTAGGTGAGTCTCATAGTGCCTGATTCCATTCCTTCGCCTCGAGGAATCTGGTGGGAGCCTCTCCGAAGACGCCGGGCGTCTTGCCTTCGTTCAGGACGCCAGGGTCGACCGAAGAGGTTCTCGATAGCCTGCCAGTGGCGCTCTGCGGCGGCCTCGTCGTAGCTGGCGTTGTTGCGTGGGCAGCCGTCACCATCGACTGCAACGATCCGACCCTGGTCGCTGAGTTCTGGGGCGATTGCTCGGCGCTCCGATCAGAGAGATCGGGCTCCCTGGGTGGCTCCGCATTGGCCCGACCGCGGAAGGTGGGCCGGTCGTCACCTTCCAGCCTATTCCTAGAAGAAGGTGGGCAAGACCCGGACCCACCTGGACCTCTGGGTGGACGACCTGCACGCAGCGAAGGAGCTGGTCCTGCGGCTCGGCGGACGGGACTCGGGCCAGACGCACCACTACGATGAGGGCACCTTGGCGATAATGGCTGATCCCGAAGGCAATGAGTTCTGCTTGGTCGGTTGACCACACGGTCGGTATCTGCTCGACTCGAAAAGCCTACGAGCACCGGTCGCCACCAAGCACCGTTACTTGGGTACAGAGGCCCGCTCCCTACGACGTTTCCTCGCAAATAAGGCTTCCGCTCGCTGCTGAAAGGAGCGACGAGCCCAAGAGAATCATCATCGCTAAAGTAGGGATTGATCGATGCAGCGAGTAGACGACCGACATCACCACGAAGGTGATCGAGTTGGCGGTCAACATTTGAGCGCTGCTCCGCTCCTTGCTCGTCACTTGTCGTCACCCCTCTGTGTCAACCTCCAGTGAGGCAGTTGGAACTGCCGATTCATTGAGCTGAGAGGGCGGGGAAGGACTCCCCGAAATGACCACCACGATCAACCACTCTGATGACACGCGCCTGCATGCTGGTGCGATGGACGACACCACCGACCCGGACCCCGAGGTCCCCGAACGGGCCCGGGGCCCACGCCGGTTCCCCGCCGTCTACAAGGCCCGGATCCTGGCCGAGTACGACACGCTCGCCAAAGCCGACAAGGGCGCCCTGCTCCGCCGTGAGGGGTTGTACTCGTCGCTGCTCACCGAGTGGCGCAAGCAGCGGGACCGGGGATCGGCCGAGGCCCTGGGACGGCCGGCCGGTCGCCAGGCCGCCGATCCCCGTGACCGTGAGATCTCCCTGCTGCAGCAGCGGACCAAGCGTCTGGAAACCGAGCTCGACAAGGCCCGCAAGGTCATCGAGGTCCAGGGAAAACTCTCGGCGCTGTTGGAGCAGCTCGCCACCGACAGCAAGGAGCACGAGAAGGGCGAGACGAGATGATCGAGCTGGCCATCGGTGAGCTGGCCCCGGTGGTGGGAGTGCGGGCCGCCTGTGCAGCGGTTGGCGAGTCCCGGGCCCGCCACTACCGCCGGCACCGTCAGAGTCCGCCCCTGTCCCGACCTGAGCGGATGGCCACCCCCCAGCCCCGGGCCCTCTCCGAGGTCGAACGCAAGGAGATCCGAAGCGTCTTGAACAGCGACGAGCACGTCGACGAGGCCCCGGCCACGGTCTACGCCAAACTGCTCGACCAGGGCGTCTACCTGGGGTCGGTCTCGACCATGTACCAGGTGCTCCGTGCACACGGCGAGGTGGGCGACCGTCGGCGCCACGCCACCCACCCGGCGAAGGTGAAGCCCGAACTGGTCGCCAAACGACCCAACGAGGTCTACAGCTGGGACATCACCAAGCTGGCCGGTCCGGAGAAGTGGACCTACTACTACCTCTACACGATCATCGACATCTTCAGCCGCTATGTGCCCGGATGGATGCTGGCCCGGGCCGAGCGGGCAAGCCTGGCCGAGGCTCTCATGGCCGAGACCATCGAGAAACAGGGCATCGGACACGGCGAGCTCACCATCCATTCGGACCGGGGATCACCGATGATCGCCAAGCCGGTCGCCCACCTGCTGGCCGACCTGGGCGTCACCAAGTCCCATTCCCGGCCGCACACGTCCAACGACAACCCGTACTCGGAGAGCCACTTCCGGACCATGAAGTACCGGCCTGACTTCCCCAAGACCTTCGGGTCCTTCGAGGACGCCCACGCCCACTGCGGTCGGTTCTTCACCTGGTACAACGACGACCACCGTCACTCGGGCATCGGGTTCCACACCCCCGCCGACGTCCACTACGGCCGGGCCGAGATCGTGCGCCGCCAGCGTGGCGTCGTCCTCGACGCCGCCTATGCCACCCACCCCGAACGTTTCGTGCGCAAGGCTCCCGAGCCGCCGGCACTGCCCGCGGTGGCGTGGATCAACGAGCCGAAGGAGGACACCGCTACGACACAGTGATTCTCGAAGAAATCTGCCTCACAAAGGTTGACAGGCGCCGCACCCTGCGATTCGTCAGTGTCATTGCGCACGAAGGCCAAGAAGAATCCTTGGACCACTACAAACAATCAAAACGCAGCAAGCGCAAAAAAGAAAGAACCCAGAACGATATGAATGGGGGTCGCTTCGGTATCCGGCATAACCGAAGAGGGTCAGGACCGCGACAAGGCCTAAGAGTGTCGGAGCGCCGTGGACGACTGCTGTGCGGCTGGTCGGCCGATGGAAGCGAGGCTTCTTCCGTCCATGACGAATCCGGAACTTGGTCCGCGGCTCGTCAGGCTGTTCGCCGTGGTCCTCCCACAGCCCGGGATTGGTCACCTCGCTACTGTCCCACTCGACTGATGGCAACCGTGGCCGGTTTCGCGTTCAGGGCGGCCGCCGAGTCCGGGCACGGCCAGCAGAGCGACCAGCGCCCCGGCTCGGACCACCCTTCGTCCCATCGTCTGCCCCGGCCTGCCCGGATAGCCGTGGTAATCCAACCAGCCACGCGTCCCTAGGTCGTCCCACCCTGCGGCGGCCTCCTCCTACCGCCAGGCGTAGACCCAGAACGCCGCTACCGGGGGAAACGTCCGGCGCGGCTTCGAGAGGTGCTTGCCGAGGTGGCCCTCCGGCCGAGCACAGTCGACCACCCAGGTCCCGAAGACGTTGGGGATCGTGGGCCGCCTCCCGCATCGTTCGCCCTTGGGCGCGACCTTGGCCTCGAAGACGAGCTGGCGCTCTGCCAGCGTAACGGGATCAGGTCCGGCACGGCCGGCGACCCCCTATGGTCCCGTAGATCGGGATATGTCATACGCCGCACGAGGCGTTCCACCTCGAAGAGGACTTCGTCATCGAGCGCCGCCCGCGCCCGAGGCGTACGGTGCCCCCATGGGTGACGTCGATGGGCCGCTCCAGTTCATGGTCGATGGCAACATCGCTGACGCGCTCATTGCCGATCCCGAGGCCGAGCAGGCCGTCGTCAGGGCTTGCGAGGTCGGCCACCTGGTCCTCTTCACGACGCACGTCCAGCTCGATGAGATGGGCCGCGCTCCGGTCGACAAGCGGGACCGCCTGCTCGGGCTCCCGTGGACCAAGATGCCAACGTCGGACTTCGTGTTGGACGTGTCGAAGCTGGGCGAGGCCCGCCTGGGCGACGGCGTCACCGTTGAGGCCATCCGGGGGCAGCCGGGGAAACGCACGAACGACGCCCTCATCGGAGCCACTGCCGACCTGGAGGGGGTCGTCCTCGTGACCAACGATGTCGATCTCACCAAGAGGGCACGGCGCAACCACATCAGGGTGATCGACTCGGCCGAGTTCATCGCCCGCGTCCGAGCTATGTAGGCGGGACACCCGGCCCGGACGCGAGAGAGCCCCGGCGGCTCGGTTCAAGGACCACCGGGGGCTCGATCTCGTAGCTCGCCTGCCAGGGCCACCACGCCCAACGAGCTGGGCTCAGCCTACGGGGAGAAGCTCCTGCGCGTGGTGCCAGACGCCGGCACCACGCGCCTCGTGGCTCCCGCCTTGGTGCTGTCGGGTCAGTGGCTCGCGATAATGGCGAGAGCGACCCCGAGGACCAGCACTCCAAGAGCCCACGGCAGGCCCCGCCGCAGCCGGAGGTACCGCATGTGCCGCTTCTCGACCCTGCGCTCGTAGACCTCGTTCTGCCGCGCCGCGTTCATCAGTTTCCCTGAAGACTCCAGCAGGGGCGACTGGGCGATCCGCCCCCGGTCCACGAGCCAGGTGGATCCCCAAAAGATGACCCACATGCCACCAACGACGCAGAGCACTACGGCGATCATCTGTAGGGCACCCATCGAGGAGGTCATACCCGCCGCCGTCAGCGGCATCCGCGCCATCCGCGTCCCACCAGACGCCCCCAGAATCGCCCAGGAGCCACGCTGGCCCGTCGCCTCGCCCACGGCAGCCACTACGACATCCACGACCCGCTCAGCGAAGCGACGCCAGTCGCCGGTCCACTCCGAGCCCTCGAACACCGCGGTGCGGGAGGTCCGACGCCTCGACCTCGTCCAGCACGGCCTGGATGGCGGGACGATGAAGACGGTTCAGCGCGACCTGGAAGATGGACTTCTTACCGAATCCGGTATTTTGTCCTCCAGCCCGGCCCAGGTCGCGCTCGTCGCTCACTGCCCGCGCCCCAGAGGCCGGAGGTCGCCCGGTGGCCGGAACACGAGCAGCACTGGGGCGGGGGTCATACGTCGATCACCGTGCCTTTCTTGACAGTGCCGGTGCGACCTTCGGGGTGCAGCTTCTTCTCGAACCGGTGAAGCTGTCCCCTCATGTCATCTAGTGCTCGATCGAGCAGCCGCAGATGAGCCAGCGTCAGCGGGGGTAGGTCATCGAAGTCTCGGAAATACCGGGCCAGAACCTCGGTGGCGGCGTTGACTGCTCCGATGATCTCCTCCCAATACTTGGACGACTTGTGAGGCATGTCGCGGGCTGCTTCAGCCAGACGCAGCGCTTCTCGCTCGGCGGCCAACTGGCGCTTCTCTTGTTCCGCACGGGCTGCTTCCACCTCCTTCTCCGCGGCCCGCACGGCGGCCTCGGTCTCGCGAGTCGCCTTCTGCTCAGCGAAGGCTGCCTTGAAGGCCTCCCGGATCTTCGGGTTCGACAGATCCTCGACTACCTTGGCGGCCTTCTTCTGGACAGGACCCGGCGGCGGTGCGGAGGGCTCTTGCTCGGCCACGCGGAAGATGCCCTCTCGACCACGCTTGCCTGCCTCCTCGACCTTGCCCTGGGCACGCAGGCCGGAGATGGCACGAGAGAGGGTGGACGGCCCGAACGTGGCGATGACGGTGTCGCGTCGCATGTCGTTCGCGGTCAGCCCCGTCTTGGAGCGGCCGAGGAGGTGCAGCACGCGCTCGGGACACGTCGGGCCGCCGGTGGTCTGGGCCTTGCCGTCGTGCCCCACGGCCTTCCTTGGTCCAGGTGACACACCGCTGTCACCTGGCTTGTACCGACGGACTTTCCCTGTCAATGCCTACCGCACGAGCAATGACGCGGTCACTGAAGCAGCGGACGCCGTCGCCGGTGACCTGTGCCCGGAGGTGGTCAACCAGCTTCTTCCAGTCCTTGTCCCCGATCTGGCGGGGAGCACCGTTCAGCTCGATCCGCAGAACCTCCCGATCCTGGGGCTCACAGGTGTGGACCACCTCGGGCACCTCGACACCCAGCTCGGCGGCGAGGTCGATCCGGTTGTACCCATCGAGCACGTTGCCGTCCTGGTCCTTGATGATCGGAACGACGATGCCGTGCTCGCGGATGGACTCTCGTAGGGCCTCACGTTCTGCGGCACACACGGGAGGCATGGGATTGGGGGGGGGCGTCACAGGAGATTCTGAGGAGCTGGCGCGAGCCCTCGGACTCCTTCCACTCGCTGGTGTCGACGTGGTGCTCGGTCATACGTCGATCACCGTGCCCTGCTTGACGGTGGCCTTGCCGCGGTTCGCCTTCTCCGGGTGGAGTCTCTGATCGAGCCAGCGAATCTGCTGCTGGAGGAAGCGCAGCTTCTCCTCCAGTGGGTGGATAAGGGCATTCTGAACGGCGGGCGGGAGCGTCGGCATCTCGTCGGCCAGCTTTACGAACTCACCGATGATAGTGATGGTGGCTTGCAGTTCCTCGGTCAGTCGCTCCCACGTCTTTCTGCTCTTGCCGTAGGTGTCCCAGGCGGCCTGCGCCTCTTTCACGCGGGCCTGCGCCTCTGCGACTTCGCGCTTCTCCTGTGCCTTGGTCGCCTCGTCCAGCTCCTTCTGGGCGGCACGCACGGCGGCCTCGGCCCGGCGATCTGCCTTCTGTTCCGCGAGCGCCTCCTTGATGGCCTCTCGAACCTCGGGGTCCGCCGCGGCCTTCATGAAGTCGTCCACGATCCTCGCGGCCTTTCGCTCAACAGCGGATATCGGGGCCGACTGGTCCGATGGAGGCGTCTGGCTCCTGGCTTCGATCTTGCGCCTCGCAGCGCGGCGCCGGACCTTCGGCTCGGGGTCGGCCGGCGGTTCCTTGCGCGGGGCGCTCGATGGCGAAGTCCTCTTCGACGTGGGGTCGCCCGGTGTTCCATTTGGAACGCGCTCGTCGGGGGTCAGCTCCCGGTGCACGGTGCCGACGCCCAGCCCGGTCGCCGCGGCGATGGCCCGGACGTTGAGGCCGCCTTCTCGGAGCGCCTCCACTATGGCGGCCCGCTCGGCCTTTGGGATGCGGACGTGGTCGACGTCGAACGTGTGAGCAACGAAGGCTTCCCAGTCCGGCAGGCCAAGCGGCTCCCACGCCCTGCCCTGGTGCGCCTCGACCAGCAGCTCGACGCCTTCCCACGCACTCGTGAAGGCCGCACGGATGCCGTTGACGAGCTGCTCGGCACGCTCGGCGGGCATCGTGACGGTGTCGACGGCGGTCACCGGGCCGCTCTCTCGGCTCGCTCCGTCCATTT
This sequence comes from Acidimicrobiales bacterium, assembly GCA_036502025.1. Classification (GTDB taxonomy): domain Bacteria; phylum Actinomycetota; class Acidimicrobiia; order Acidimicrobiales; family RAAP-2; genus Bog-473. Next base: position 20,141 of record DASXZJ010000059.1, read on the forward strand.
GGAGCGAACGACATCACCGACGAGCTGGTCCTGGTACTCCGTGGGCAGGGCTATCCAGGTCACGACGGTGATTGCGTCCGAGCAGGTGAGATCGAACCTGGCCCCGTATCGTGGGGTGATCCGGGTCGTTCCAGCCTCCCTCTCGGAGAAGGGCGTCGATCTGCCTGACCGCCTCCGCGACCGCCTCGGGGCCGCGCGGTTCGTCGGGGACCTCGAAGGTGACGGGGACCTTTCTCACGCTCCCACCGCCCCGCGCCTCGTCGCCTCGGCCGGCTCGTTCCCTTTGCCGACCGTGTGCCGGCGGACGTACCGCTCCAGGCCGCGGAGGTCGTACATGGGCGTCTCCCCCACCATGACCACCGGCAGCTCCCCGCTACTCACGATGCGGTTGAGCGTCCACCTGCTGATGCCACCGAGCATCGCCATCGTGTCGGTCTGCCTGAGCAGGCGGAACGGCAACTCGGTGGGTGCTGCTGGTACTGCTGACTCGTTCTTGGCCTTGCGAGGCATCTCCTCGCCGCTCCCTTCCGGTGTTCGGTCGGGCGACGAGGTGGGCGTTCTACGCCGCGGCCATCGCCTCCCTGTGGACGTCGTGGGCAAGCCACGCCGGAGGGGCGTTCGGGATCACGAGAGAGGTGACGAGGTCGAGCGGCTCGGGTGAGGCTCGGTCATCGGCCGGACCCTGGCCGGGGCCGGCCGGCGCCAGCGGCACGGCCAGCAGGAGGGCGAGCACGAGCAGGACCCAGAGGGCGCCCACGGCATCGAGGTAGGCCCCGAGGACGCGGCGCAGCTCCTCGATGAGGGCCAGGACCCGGCGCAGGGCGAAGTCGGCCTGCCGCTCCAGCTCAGCGATGTAGTCGGGGTCGAGGCCGTCGTAGCCGGCGAACCTGGCGTCGGTCTGCCGGTCGTCCAGCTCGGTGAGGGCGGCGTTCAGCTC
>DASXZJ010000060.1:0-3614 GCA_036502025.1 Acidimicrobiales bacterium
GCCCATCCGGCGGAGCACCTTCCAGACATGTCCGGGGTGGTACTTGACCCCAGTGGTGTTCTCGATCACCTCGGCGACACGGGCCAGGGTCCACAGATCGCTCGGATACCCACTTGCCTTCGGACCCTTCTGGAGGGCCCGTGCCACCTTGGCCAGGTCGGCGTCGGTCACCTTGCGCGGACGACCAGGCTCTCCGGTGCGTTTCAAAGCCTGCTTGCCTCCGACCTTCCACAGCTTGTGCCAGTCCGAGACCGTCTGGTGGGAGACCTCGACCTCACGGGCGATGTCGGCCTGGGACACCCTCTTGGCGAACAGGTCGGCCGCTCGCATCCGAGTGGCCTCCATGGCCGCGAAATCCCGGCGTGGACGTACTCGGGATGATGCCTTGTTCGTGCTTGCTGCACGAGCTGCTGACGTGGAAGTGGGCATGCACCAATTATTCCACCCCATGGAGAGCTAGCGGGGTATTAGGCGAACCTCTTTAAAGGCGTCGGTGAGCACGGAACGCTCGGTGCTACGACCGATGAAGCCGACCTCCGGGGCCAGCTCGCAACGCGCCGGCAACGGGGCTGTGTCGGCACGCCCCTGGCCCTCTGCGGGCGCCCACAGCACCTCGACGACCAAGACGGGTTCGTCGAATCCCTTGAGCGTCACGTCGCGTGCCGGGCCAAAATCTTGGGAGGCCCGGCGCCCAGACGTCAGCTGAACAAGTTGCGTGGCCAGGATCTGTCCTCCGGCCGACTCGGTACAGAGCCGGGCCGCCTCCACGACTGCGTCGCCGAAGAAGTCACCCTCCTCCTCCGTGACCTCGCCGTGCGACAGCCCGATGCGAACGGAAAGCACATGGCTGGCGCCACGGTTGTGTCGCTCGAGGGCCTGCTGCATCGCCACGGCGCAGGCGAGCGCCCCGCTGCTCGTCGAGAAAGCAACCATGAGGCCGTCTCCGAGGTTCTTCACCTCTATCCCGCCGTTGCTGACGACCGCGCCGCGAAGGAGCGCAAAGTGTGTCTGACGCAGTGCGTCAGCCTCGACCGGTCCCACCTGCGTCGACAGCTCGGTGGAGCCGACGAGGTCCGTGAAGAGGACCGTCGCTACCCGCAACTCGGACATACGTGCTCCTTAAACGCTTGAGCAGGGATGTTAATGCAGTCCCCAGATTTGCCCCAGAAACGCACTCCGCCCTGAACGTGCATCTCGTGGTCGGACGACGGGGAACGGCCGGCACATTTCACGCTCCACAGAGAGCTGGGGCCCGCGAATGAATGCCCTGCCCAGCTCACCGGCGCGCTGACGAGCGGACCTTGGAGCCTGAGAGGAGATTCGAACTCCTGACCTGCGCATTACGAGTGCGCTGCTCTACCGACTGAGCTACCCAGGCATCCCGCACTGGTGCGTCGGGGTACCGGAATGGCATCCCGCCAGGGCGAAGCGGGACAATCGTAGGCGCGGCTGGCCAGGTCGACATGCCGGGCGCCGACGCCGAGTTCGAGCGGCCGGCCAAGCCGTCCCGAGGTCAACCCGACGATCAGGAGCGCGCGCTCAGCGAGAGGCTCGCCGTGATCCACTCTGGCCGCCCCCGGGGGGCGAACCAGGACAACATGGTGTCAGGAGGACTGACGGCCCTCACCGCGGCATTGCTGGTGCGTTGGTCGGTCGAGAATCCCGCCCACCTTTGGCGCTGGTCGGCCCGTCGGCGACCGCTCGGACGCATACGGACCGGGTCGGGCCGGAAGATGCGCGCGTTCAGGGAGGTCGATCTCGGGTGTCTCCGCCTGAGTCCATCGCGCCACATGGGTATCCCTTCTCGGGCTCCGGGTGTCCCCGAGCCACTTCCGCCTGACCTGAGCCTGCACCTACGGGATTGCAGATCCATTGCCGGACGGTTGCATGGTGGGAGCACCGCGTCCCACCAGTGTTCATCTGGACATAGTCCCTGGTCACCAGCCCAATCGGGACGCGGATACTTTGCAACATGGCGGCAAGCCAGCTTCAAGGGACCGTTGGATTCCGCGTGGCCGACGACACCATCAAGTCGATGATGATCGTCTTGGTCGACCGGCCTATGGCCGAGGTCCGCCAGCTGGCGCACCGGAACTAACCCGTCTCGGCAGCTCTAGCCGCCGGCCATCCCCACCACGGCCTGGTTCAGGATGAGACCGCCAGTCGAGCCCCAGAACAGCGCATCACCGTACGCGAAGACGCCGCCGTCCCGGGCCACGAACCAGTACCCCCCGCCGTCCGAGGACGCCGTCATGCCGACGACGGGTTGGTTCAACCTGATGTTGCCGGTGGATCCAAAGAACGGTGCGTTGAAGCTGAACACCCCGCCGTCCTGGCCGAGCAGCCAGTAGCCCCCGGTCGACGGGTCGACGGTCATGCTGACGATGGGGCCGTTGAGTGGGAAGCCCGAGGCGTCGCCCTGGAGGCGCCCGTCGCCCATGAGGTTGAACACCCTGCCGTCGGCGCCCGCCAGGTAGAGGCCTCCGCTGTCGGGGGTCGTCGCGCCGCCGACGATGTCGTTCACGTGGATGCCGAAGATCGGCAGATCACCCACCTGGCCGGCATCGAAGGACCAGACCGTGCCGTCCGAGGCGATCAACCAGTACCCACCGGTGGCGGTGTCCGCCACCATGCCGACGATGTTGTCGACCCGAACGCCGAGCTGCGGCACCGAACCTTGGTACGAGGCGTCGCCGTAGGCGAACACGCCTCCGTCGCGAGCCACGAACCAATACCCTCGACCGTCAGCGGTGGCCGTCATGCCGACGATTGGTTGGCTGAGGTGGATGTTGCCCGTGGAGCCGAAGAACGATTTGCCGTAGGCGAAGATCCCACCGTCCTTGGCCACCAGCCAGTAGCCCTGGGCGGCGACGGCGATCGGAGTGCCGCCGAGTTGCGCGGGGGTGGGCGAGGTGCCCGCGGCGGCCACAGAGGCGAAGATGCATCCGAACGACAGCTTCTGTTGGGAGAACTCCTGCCAGGCCGAGCCGTCGAACCACTGCAACGAATCGCCCGACGCCAGGTTGCACACCACGATCAGAGTCGTGATGAAGCCCGAGCCGTGACCGATGGCCACGTCGTAGAAGGTTCCGGTCCCGTCGGGCACGGCGACGCTCGTCGGATTGGTCGCGTACGTCGCGACGGTGAGGGCGCCGGGGCCGGCCCCTTGCGCCGAGACGTTGCCTCGGGTGGCGGTCACACTGGCCGTGTTCGACGCGCTGGCGGCGCTGTTGGACCCGGTTGCGCCGGCCGGGGCGGCCGGCGGGGGCACGTTGATCGTCAAGGTCGTCGTGCCCGACGACCCGGCGAACTGCTCATTGCCGGGGAAGATGGCGGTGATGGTGTCGGTGCCCGCCGGCGCCGTGGTGGCGGTACACGAGGCCGCTCCCGCGGACAGGACGGGCGTGAGACACAACGTGGTCGTCCCGGTCTGGAAGAAGACCTGCCCGGCCGGTGTCCCCCCGGTAGAGCTGACCGTGACCGAGTAGGTGACCGTGCTGCCGTAGGTGGTCGAGGACGGGTCGACCGTGGCCACGGTCGTGGTGGCGGCCCCGCCGGCGGCGGCCGCTGGTGCGCTGTCGAACGAGGCGGCGGCCGGCAGAGCCAGGGCCAAC
>DASXZJ010000061.1:0-74681 GCA_036502025.1 Acidimicrobiales bacterium
GTCCCGGTGGTGCCCGAGGTGAAGACGATGGCGATGGGCCGTTCCAGATCGGTCTCCAGCGGCGGGGGGGCCTGGCCGGGAAGCCGGAGCCCGGCCAGGACGCCGTCGGGCTCCATGGCCGGCTCCATCACGATGATCTGATCCGATTCGACGTCACCGGTCGGGACCAGGTCCGCCGTGCACACCACCAGGCGGGGGTTGGCCGCCCGCAGCACGGCGGAGCGCTCGGCCTGCACCAACTTGGGATTGACGGCGGCGGTCAGTGCCCCGAGCTTGGCCGCCGCCACGTAGGCGATGAAGTGTTCGGGTACCGTCGGCAGCACCAGGGCCACCACGTCGCCCTCCCCCACCCCCCGTTCGGCCAGCCCCACCGCCACCTCGTCGGCCAGGGCGTTGAACTCGGCGTAGGAGAGGACCAGCCCCTCATCGGTGATGAACGCGGCGCGGTCGCCGAAGCGCTGGGCGGCCTCGGTGGCGGTCTCAGCCAGCATGCGGCACCGCCGGGTCAGTCCGACAGGCCGATGATGACCGACTTGGTCTCGGTGAAGGCCTCGATGCTGCCCCAGCCTCCCTCACGCCCGAGCCCGGATTGCTTGTAGCCCCCGAAGGGCGCGCTCGGCCAGACGGTGTACTCGTTGATGCCGACCGTCCCGGCGCGGATGGCCTTGGCCACCCGGAAGGCCCGGGCGATGTTGCTGGTGTAGACGCCCGCCCCCAGCCCGTACTCGGTGTCGTTGGCCAGCGCGATGGCGTGGGCCTCGTCGTCGAACGGCATGGCCACGAGCACGGGGCCGAACACCTCCTCGCGGGCGACGCCCATGGTGTTGTCGACGTCGGCGAAGAGGGTCGGGTTGACGAAGTTGCCCTGGGCCAGGTCGCCACCGGGGCGGTCTCCCCCGGCGACCAGGCGCGCCCCCTCCGACGGGGCCTTCTCAATGAAGCCCATCACCCGGTCGACCTGGCGCTGGTTGATGATGGCGCCCGAGGTGGTGGCGGTGTCGAAGGGGTCGCCGAACTGCACCATGCCGACCAGCGAGGAGGCAGCGTTGACGAAGGTTTCGTAGACGCTGCGCTGCACCAGCGAGCGCGTCTGGCAGACGCAGCCCTGGCCCGAGAGGCCCATGGAGACCATGCCCATGGCCATCATGGCGGCACCCTCGACGCTGGCGGCGTCCTCGAAGATGATGCTGGGCGACTTGCCGCCGAGCTCGAGCGTGACCCGCTTGATGGTGTCGCCGCTGGCCGCCAGGATGCGCTTGCCGACGGCGCGGCTGCCGGTGAAGGTCACCTTGTCGATGCCGGGGTGGGTGATGAGCGCCTCGCCGGTGGGGTCGCCCGGGCCGGGGACGAGGTTGAAGACGCCCGGCGGGAAGCCGGCCTCCTCTATCAGGGCGGCCAGCCGCAGCGAGGTGAGGACGGCGTACTCGGACGGCTTGACCACGACCGTGCAGCCGGTGGCCAGGGCCGGTGCCACCTTCTGGGCGAAGAGCATCATCGGCGCGTTCCACGGGATGATGGCGGCCACCACGCCCACCGGCTCGCGGAAGCTCATGATCTGGACGTCGTTGCCGGTCGGGCCGGACTCGTACGTCGGGTAGGTCGAGCCGCATATCTTGTCGATCCAGCCGGCGTGATGGTCGAAGACACCGGCGGCCATCTCGTGCGACACCACCGACATGGAGCTGAAGGCGATGGGCATGCCCATCTCGAGCGTCTGCAGCTGATCGAGCTCGGCGCCGTGCTCGGTGATCAGGGCGACCAGGCGGGTGAAGTACTGCTTGCGCTCCTTGGCCGTGAGGCGGGGCCACGGGCCATCGTCAAAGCCGCGCCGAGCCGCGGCGACGGCGCGGTCGACGTCGGCCACCGTGCCGATGGCGAAGGTGGTGACCACCTCGTTGGTGGCCGGGTTCCGCTGCTCCCAGGTCGACCCGTCCGAGGCGTCGGCCCAGGCGCCGTCGATGTAGAGCCGGCCGGGCTTCACGCCCAGCTGGTCGCGGTGCTCGAGTACGGACAGTGTCATGGTGACCTCACCCCCGGGGAAGCCCGAGCACGCGCTCGGAAATGATGTTGCGCTGAATTTCAGAGGTGCCCCCGGCGATGGTGCCGGCGAACGAGCGCAGGTACTGCACGGCCCAGGCCCCGTCGTAGAACGAGCCGGTGGCGCCCGACTCCATGGGGTCGGGTTCGAAGTGCGCCCGGTCCCACTCGGTGAACCGGTTGGGCCCGGGACCGTCGAGGTCGAGGCCATCGAGCCCCAGCGCCTCGAAGGCCAGCAGGCAGGCCCGACGCTCCGCCTCGCTGGAGAAGAGCTTGAGGATGAGGTGCTCGGGCGGCATCTCGCCGCGGGTGGCCTTGGCGAAGCCCCGGTAGCCGAGGCATTTCATCGCCGCGGTGTCGGTGGCCAGCTGGGCGATGGCCTGGGCCAGACGTGGGTCGTCCCCCAGGCGGCCGCCCTGGCCGTCGTCGCGGCCCGACAGCCTGATGAGGGCCTTGACGGTGCGCTCCATCTTGGAGACGTTCATGATCCAGAGCATGCCCCGCTCGTGGCGCAACGAGCCCTGGCTGACGGCCCAGCCCGCGTTGAGCTCGCCGACCAGGTTCTCGGCGGGCACCTCGACGTCGGTGAAGAAGACCTCGTTGAAGTCGGCGTGGTCCTGGTCGGTCAGCTCGGGCAGGGGCCGGCACGTGATGCCGGGCGTCTTCATGTCGATGATGAGGACGCTGATGCCGCGGTGCTTGGGTGCGTCGGGGTCGGTCCGCACGTAACACATGCACAGGTCGGACTGATGGGCGCCCGAGGTCCACACCTTCTGGCCGTTCACCACGAAGTGGTCGTCGCGCCGCTCGGCCCGGGTGGTGAGCGAGGCCAGGTCGCTGCCCGCGTTGGGCTCGCTCATGCCGACGCACCAGCTGACCTCGCCCCGGAGCGTCGGGAGGACGAAGCGCTCCTTCTGGTCCTCGGTGCCGAACTCGACGATGGAGGCGGCGCAGATGGAGAGGCCCTGGGGATTGAGGGAGCGCACCAGCATGCGCTCGGTCAGCACCTCGAAGTAGACCATCTGCTCCTGGGGGGTGGCGTTGCGGCCGCCCAGTTCGGGCGGCCAGCCCGGGACCAGGTAGCCCGCCTCGAACATGGCCCGCTGGAAGTCACGGGCCCACGGCGGCAGGTGGGCCGAGGACTGGCGGAACTGGTCCTCAATCGTCTCTGGTCCCGGCTGGTGCTCGTCCAACCAGGCTTCGAGCTCGCGCCGGAACGAGGTCAGCGCGTCGTCGGGGGCCAGGCGCATGGGCAACTATGACACGCGTGTCAGGTAGGGGGCGAGTCGTCGTCGTCGGCGTCGGGGGTGCCTGACGAGCCCTGTTTGTAGCCCCGGCGGGCGGCCGGCAGGGCCTGGATGGCCAGGACGATCCCGAAGGCGGGCTCGGTGAGCAGGATGGACCCGGCGATCTCGTCCCAGGTGGCCCCGACCTCGGCGGCCAGGCGGGCGTGGCGCTGCACCCCACCGGGTTGGCGGGCGATGACGGTGCACACCATGCGGATCAGTTCGTGGGTCTTGCGGTCCGGGGCGCGCAGCGAGTCGATGGAGGCCATCCAGGCGTTCTGGGCCTGGAGCACGCCGGGCGCCCACTCGTGGAGGAACTTCTCGGAGGGAAAGGGCCAGACATCCCTGGTGATGTCGATGTCCAGTTCCTCTTCCTCTATGTCTCCTACTTCTCCCTCTTCGGGCGTCGGGCTCATAGCGGCGCCACCTTACCGGCGGACCACGGGCGCCTTGCCGATGAGCACGGCGGCGTCCGGACGGCGTCGCCGGGCGCCGGTCCGCTCAGCCTGTCGGTTCGGGATCCCGGGGCTGGCCGAGGATCCGCTCGGCGATCACGTTGCGCTGTACCTCGCTCGTCCCGCCGGCGATGGTGAGGCAGCGGGTGGAGAGGAAGCCCTCCTCCCAGCGCTGCGCCTTGCCGTCGAGCACCGCGCCGTCGGCGCCGTAGAGGGCCATCCCCATCTCCTGGACCCGCTGCTCGTGCTCCACCCCGAGCAGCTTGCGCACGCTCGATCCGCTACCCGGGTCCACCCCGCTCAGCGTCCGCAACGTGGCCCGGTGGCCGAGCAGGGCCAGGGACTGCGCCTCGACCAACAGGGCGCCGAGCTCGCCGTACCAGGTGGGCGACCCGCCGTCGTCCCGTCGGGCCAGCGTCCGGACCAGCGATTCGACCCCGGGCCCGAAGGAGGCGCCGGTCGACATGGACACCCGCTCGTTGGCCAAGGTCGTGCGCCCGATGCGCCAGCCGTCGCCGGGTTGGCCCACCACGGCGTCGTCGGGCACGAAGACGTCGGTCAGGAAGACCTCGTTGAACATGGCGGCGCCGGTCAGCTCGCGTAGCGGCCGGATCTCGATACCCCGTTCAGCCATGTCCACCAGGAAGTAGGTGATCCCGGCATGCTTGGGCGCCACAGGGTCCGAGCGGGCCAGGCAGATGCCGAAGTCCGCGCTCTGGGCCAGCGTCGTCCACACCTTCTGGCCGTTGAGGATCCAGCCGCCCTCCACCTTCTCGGCCCGCGTGCTGAGCGCGGCCAGATCCGACCCCGCACCCGGCTCGCTGAAGAGCTGGCACCACGCCATCGTCCCCAACAACGTCGGCCGCACCCACCGCTCCTGCTGCTCGGCGGTGCCGTGGGCGATGATGGTGGGCAGCGCCCACGCGCCGACCGCCAGGTGGGGCCGCACCACGCCGGCCGCGGCCAGCTCCTCGTCGATCACCAGTTGGTCCAACGGGTCGGCCGCCCGTCCCCACGGCGCCGGCCAGTGCGGCATCAGCAGTCCGGTCTCGACCAGCGCGGACCTCTGGTCGGCCCCGCTCGCGGCTGCGACCAGCTCCACCAGGGGGCGCACCGCGGACCGCCGGGACGCCGCGTCGGGGGGCAGATCGCCGGTCAACCCCCGCCGGGCGCCGGCCACCGCGAGGGCGGCCACGCTGTGCTCCAGCGCGCCCACGTCCGCCAGCAGCTGGCGGGTGGCCATGGCCCGCCGGAGATAGAGGTGCGCGTCGTGCTGCCAGGTGAACCCGATGCCTCCCAGCACCTGGATGCACGCCTTGGCGCAGCGGGTGCTGGCCTCCAGGCTGGCCGCCCCGGCCAGGCGCGCGCTGAGCGCCCGCTCCTCGCGGCCCGACCTGGCGTCCGCCTCCCAGGCCGCCGCCGCATCCCAGGCCAGCGCGGCGCACTGTTCGACTGCCACGAGCATGTCGGCCAGCGTGTGCTTGATCGCCTGGAACTGCCCGATGGGCCGGCCGAACTGGACGCGCACCTTGGCGTAGTCCGACGCCGTGTCGAGACACCAGCGGGCCACCCCGGCGGCCTCGGCGGCCGCCAGGACCAGGGCGAGGTCGCGCACCTCGTCGGTGGTGACATCGGGCAGTCGGGCCTCCTCCGGCAGGGCGACCCCGCTGACCTCCAACCGGCCCAGCGGCCGGGTGGCGTCCAACGCCGGCAGGACCTCGAGCGTGCCGGCGTCCCGCGCATCGAGCACGCACCACCCGCCGTCGTCCAGCGGGGCCAGCAGCACGGCGGCGGTCGGCAGCCCGGGCACCGGCCGCAAGGTGCCACGCCCGGTCGGTGCCCCGGCCGGGCCCTCCACCTTCACGGCGCCGGCCCCCAGCGCCACGGCGGCGGGGGTGGTTCCATCGGCCAGACCGGGCAGGTAACGGGCCCGCTGCGCCGCGGTGCCGTGACGGGCCAGCAATGCCGCGGCCAGCACGGTCGAGAGGACCGGCCCGGGCAGCAGGGCGTACCCCAGCTCCTCGAGCACGACGGCCAGCTCGGCCAGGCCGAACCCCTGGCCCCCGTCGGCTTCGGGCACGTGCAGCCCGAGCCATCCCTGGGCGGCCATCTTCTCCCAGACCGCGGGCAGCCCGGCCGCCCCCGGCGACCCGGTAGCGGCCGCGTCCAGCGCGGCGCGGGGCACCGAGGGCGGGCAGTGGGTCTCGAGCCAGCGCCGGGCGCTCAGGCGCAGCGCCTCGTGCTCCTCGGATACGGCGATGGGCACCTAGGCCTCCCCTTCACTCAGGTCGACCACGGTCCCGCTGCGCCACAGCGAGATGGCCCCGACCGGGCAACCCTCGGCCGCGATCCGCAACCGGGCCTCATCGGTGGCCGCCGGGTCGAGGACGACGGCGTGGCCGTCCTCGCCGAGGTCGAACGTGGCGGGGGCCCAGAAGAGGCAGTTGCCCGATCCCATGCAGAGGTCCCAGTCGATGGTGACGTCCAACGGCCCGGTCACCTCCTCGTCGGTCATGGCGTGCGGAGGAGTACGGCGCTGGTCGGCACGCCCTCCCCCGAGGTGACCAGGCAGGTACGGGCGTTCTCGACCTGGCAGGTCGACGTCCCTCGCAACTGGCGCACCCCCTCGGTGATGAGGTTGAAGCCGTGCACGTAGGCCTCGGACAGCCCCCCGCCCGAGGTGTTGGTGGGCAGCGACCCGCTCCCCCAGCGCAGGTTGCCCTCCATCACGAAGTCGCCCGCCTCGCCCCGCTGGCAGAACCCATACCCCTCGAGTGAGAGGAGGATCAACGGCGTGAAGGCGTCGTAGATCTGGGCCACGTCGACGTCGGCCGGGCCCAGGTCGGACTGGTCCCAGAGCTTGCGGGCGCAGGACCACGCCGGCCCGGTCAAGGGATCGTCGCAGTAGTAGTTGACCATCGACTCGTGCTGGCGGTGCAGGCCCTGCCCGAACGCGTGGACCAGCGCCGGCGGGTGCGGGCAGTCCTTGGCCCGCTCGGCCGAGACCAGGACGGCGGCCAGCGCCCCGTCGGTCTCCAGGCAGTTGTCGAACAGGCAGAGCGGCTCGGAGATGAAGCGGGCCGCCATGTAGTCGTCGACCGACATCTTCTTGTCGTACATCAACGCGGCGGGGTTCCGGTTGGCGTGGGCCCGGATGGCGGTGGCCACTTCGGCCAGCTGCTCGCGCCCGCCGCCGTACTCATAGATATAGCGGCGGGCCAGCATGGCCACCTCGTCGACCGGGCGCAGCAGCCCGAACGGCCTGGTCCACTGGGCCTGGATGGGCAGCTTCGACGGGCCCGACGCCCACGGCCGCGAGGCACGGGCCCCCCGTTTGCGCGAGCGCCAGGCCACCACGACGTCCGCCTGCCCCGTGGCGATGGCCATGGCGGCGTGGCCGATGGTGGCGCATCCCGCCCCACCCCCGTAGCCGACCTGAGAGAAGTAGGTCACGTCCCCGGCGCCGATGTTCTTCGCCATGGTGACCTCGTCGGTCGTCTCCATCGTGTAGGAGGAGAGCCCGTCGACCTCACTGGGCGAGATCCCGGCGTCGCGCAAGGCGGCCACCACCGCTTCGGCGGCCAGCTGCCCTTCGGGGCGGTCTATCTGCTTGGCGAACTCCGTCTGCCCGATGCCCACGATGGCCGCGGCGTCCTGGAGTGGGCTACGGGTTTTCGTCATCGAGTGGTGAACCTATCTTGGGCGGGGGCCCCGGCGTTCAAGCCGGGGAGAAGACGACCGGCAGCGAGAGCGGCGAGCGGAAGGCCAGTCCCTCGATGTGCGGCGGCTCGGCAGCCGGGTCCAACGTGAAGGGCCCGAGGCGGTCGAAGAGCGTGTTGATGGCGACACGCGATTCCATGCGGGCCAGGTGCATGCCGAGGCAGACGTGGACCCCGAAACCGAAGCCGACGTGCTGGCGCATCGTCCGGAACATGTCGTAGCGGTCCGGCTGGTCGTACTTGCGCTCGTCGCGGTTTGCCGCGCCGATCAACAGGGCGATGTCGGCACCCTGGGCGATGGGCACGCCGGCCAGCTCGGTGTCGCGCGCGGCCCGGCGCAGGATGACGGTGACCGGGCCCTCCCAGCGCACGGCCTCCTCGAAGGCCTGGGCGTACAGGGAGCGGTCCCCGTAGAGCGCGTCGAACTGCGTGCGGTCGTTGAGCAAGGCCAGCAGGAGGTTGCCGGTGGCGCGGTAGGTGGTTTCCACGCCGGCGGGAAGCAGGAGGCGCAGGAACGAGTAGATCTCCTCGTCGGTGAGACGCTCGCCGTCGACCTCGACCTGCACGATGTCGCTGATCAGATCGTCGCCCGGCGAGTGGCGGCGCTCGGCCATGACGGCGGCGAAGTAGTCACGCAGGTCCGACGACGCCTTCATGCCTCGCTCCCAGTTGGCGGCCGTACTGGTGAGCTCAATCGCCCAACGCTGGAAGGTCTGGTAGTCGGCCCGTGGCAGACCGAGGATGCGAGCGATCACCTGCACCGGGTAGTTGAAGGTCACCTCGCGCACGAGGTCGGCCCGGCCGCGGTCGATGAAGGAGTCGATGAGCTCGTTGACGATGACGGCCACCAACTCGGACTCCCACCGTTCGAGCATCTTGGAGCGGAAGGCCGGCGCCACCAAGGCCCGCGCGGCGCGGTGGTCGGGCTCGTCCATCTGCAAGATGGTGCGCCCCATGACCGTCCCCATGACGCCCTCGTACACCGACGAGGAGTAGGTCTCGTTGTCGCGCAGGACCTCGACGACCTCGTCGAAACCGAAGACCGTCACCGGCGGCGGCTGGTCGGGGTCCGTCAGCGTGGTCTCGTACATCTCGGGCTCGCCCAGGTCCACGGCGCCCAGGTGGACCGGGCACTGGCGGCACAGCTCGTGCAGGCGCGGGTAGGGGTCGCGGATGGTCCCGGACACCACGTCCTTGAGCTCGAACGGGTCGAACGGCACAGCCGTGGCGTCCGCCGTCTCAGTGCCTCCCATAACGGTCCCTCCTCTTCGACGCTGCCGCCCCCTGGTCTCTACCTGACACCGGTGTCATAGTACTCAACCCACGTTGAGGATTCACGGTGGTTCGCTATGTTCGACGGGGCGACCCAAAAGAGCTAGAGAATGGGCCCATGGGGAACGAGGCAGCGGTCGAGCCACAGGGCACCCGGCACCGAATCCTGCAGATCGCCCTGACCCTGATGGCGCAACGGGGCGTGGACGGGACCAGCATGCGCGACCTGGCCTCGGCGGCCGATCTCAACGTGGCGTCGCTGTACCACTACTTCCCCTCCAAGCGGGACCTGCTCGAGGCGGTACTGGTGGAGCACGGGTTCCTGCCCGTCCAGGCCCGCGAGCCCCTGCCCGAGGACGACCCGTCGGCCCCGTCCCAGCTGGCGACGCTGCTGGCGAACATCCTCCTTTCGATGTTCGAGGTGGAGGACTTCGTCCGGCTCATGGTGGGCGAGGCCATCCGGGGCGAGGAGACGGCCCGGGCCGTCGGCCTCGACCTCTTCACCACGTTCAACGACTCCATCGAGGCCTGGATCGTCAAGCACCGCTCCGACCTCGAGGCCACCCAGGCCGCTCCTGCCATGGCCCGCTTGCTGAGCGCCATGGTGGTGGGCATCTTCATCGAGCGTGCCGCCGGCGTCATGGTCGACGACGGGAACCTCAAAGCCGTCCTGACCAGCCGGGCCTACGAGGCGGCCGCGCTCCTCGGCGCCGCCGACCTCTGAACGCGACGTCGTCGATCCCCTCTGCCTCAGCCCGCAGCAACCGCTTGAGCACCTTGCCGTTGGGGTCGCGCGGCAGCTCGTCGGTGAAGGCCCACACCTGGGGCACCTTGTAGTCGGCCAACCGCTCCCGCACATGCGCCGCCAACTCCTCGCTCGATACGGGCGCCCTCACCTCCATCACCGCCTTGAGATGCTCACCGTCCCGCTCGTCGGGGATGCCGAACACCGCGCAGTCGACCACGTCGGGATGCTCGAAGAGCACTTCCTCGATCTCCCTGGGCGCGATGTTCACGCCGCCCCACAGCACCATGTCCGAGACCCGGTCGGTGATGGTCAGGTAGCCGTCGGCGCTCAGGTGCCCGATGTCCCCCACCGTGAAGGCGTCGTCGACCCACGCCCGCTCGGTGGCCGACGGATCGTTGCGGTAGCTGAAATGCAGGCTGGACGGCGGCCGGATATAGATCACCCCGTCCTCGCCGGGCTCCTTGGGCGAGCCGTCCTCGCCGAGGATCCGGATGTCGACCCCGGGCCATGGCCGACCTACCGAACCGGGGTGCGCCAACCATTCCGCCGGACCGATGCGCGTCGCGCCGCCCTCGCTGGCCCCGTACAGCTCGTGCAGTTCGGTGCCGGGGAAGGCCTCCATCATCCGGCGCTTGACCGGCACCGGGCACGGCGAGCCACCGTGGACGACCAACGAGAAGCTCGAGACGTCGAGCGCGGCCAGCATGGAGGCGGGCAGCTCCAGCACGCGGATGAAATGCGCCGGCACCATGAACGACCTCGTCCCGGCGAACCGCTCGACGGCGCGCAGGAAGGCGGCCGCCTCGAACCGCGCCGGGAGCACCGTGGTCGCCCCGACGTAGAGCGCGGTCAGCCCCCAGCCGGCGTGGGAGGCGTGGTAGCAGGGCCCTGACATCACGTACACGTCGTCGGCCGACCAGCCCCACAGCTGGGCCTGGCCGCCGAAGCTGGCGTGCCGCACCTCGGGGTCGCGCATGCCGGCGTGCACGACGCCCTTCGGCCGGGCCGTCGTGCCCGAGGTGTAGAAGACCAACTCCGGTCCGGCGCCGCTGTCGAGGGCCGGATCGGACGGGGCGCCGGCGATGAGGTCCTCATAACCGCCGGCGCCGCCGATGAGAATCCTGGCCAAACCACCGCTCGCTCCCGCACCAGCCGGCGGGAGCTGGTCGGCCAGGTCGGCGTGCCCGACCACGACCGCCACCCCGGCGTCGTCGAGCAGATACGCCAGCTCGGCCGCTTTGAGATGCCAGTTGAGTGGGAGGAACGGTGCCCCCGCCATGGCGGCGGCAGTGGCCACCTCGAACGGCTCGAGCCCGTTGCGCACGGCGGCCGCCACCGGCCGGTCCGGTCCGGCGCCGAGGTCGCGGAGCACGTGGGCCAACCGGCGGGCCCGGTCGTCGAGTTCGCCGTAGGTGCGGGTGGCGGGACCATCGGGGGCGATCAGGGCGGGGCGATCGGGGGTGGCGCGCGCGTGTTCGGTGACGCCTCGGGGCATGGCGCGGAACGTAGCCCGCCCCCGCCCGGGTTGCCACCGACGGCACCCGGCGCCCACACTGGCACCGTGCCCGAACCGACGACCACGCCGACGACCCCGCCCACGGCGGTGGAGTCCTCCCACTTCGCGGTCGGGGCCGACCAGGTCTGGGCCTACCGGCTCGATTTCGCCAACCTGCCCGAGTACAACCCCGACGTGAGCGGGGTGGCGCGCCTGGAGGACGGTGCCGGTTCGGGCGGTGCACAGGGTGCCGGCGCCCGCTACCGCTTCGACCTGGCCGACCCACGGCACCCGGACCGCAGCCACCCGGTGGAGCTGTGGACGGTGACGGCCGTCGAACCGACCTTGGTGGCCGCCGGGATGAAGGGGGGCAACGAGGCCTACGAGGAGTTCGTCGTCCGGCCCCTGGGCGAGGACGCGTGTGAGGCCACCTTGACGCTGTGGGTGACCCTGCCCGACGGCCTGTCGCCCGAGCACGCGGCGGCCGCGGCGGAGATGGGCCGGGGGCAGATCCGCCAGGAGCTCGACCTCATGCGCCAGGTCCTCGAGGGGCGCGCCGGTGAGGACGGGAGAAGCAACCCGTCAGTACAGTGACGCACGTGCCCGCGGCCGACGTCTCCGTCTCGACGCCCCCGTTCGGTCCGGGGACCCTCGGCCCGATTCCGCGCCCGGCGGACCAGAAGCTGTGGGATCCGGCGCATCAAGCCATGGACCCACCGCGGCGGCGGGAGCTGCAGGACGAGCGGGTGCGAGACGTCATCCGGCGGGTTCTCGAGACCCCGGTACCCCTGTTCGCGGCCAAGTTGAAGGAGGCCGGGATCAGCTCGGCCGATGACATAACGGGCGTCGACGACTTGCGGCACGTGCCCTCGACGGTCAAGCAGGAGCTGCGCGACTCCGAGGCCGAGGCCCCGCCGTGGGGGCGCTACCGCTTCACCGATCCCCGGCGGGCCGTGCGGCTCGGGACCTCGACGGGGACCACGGGGCAGCCGACCATCACGGTGTGGACGCGCAAGGACATCTGGATCGAGTACGAGTCCGGGTCGCGCAACTGGTGGCGGATGGGCTACCGGCCCGGGCAGATCATCACGCACGCCCATCCCGCCTACCTCTACGGCGGCGGCACGATGCTGCAGCAGACATACGAGTACTTCGGGATGCTGAGTGTGTGGGTCCCGCCGCCCGACACCGACGAACTGGCCGAGCAGGCGGTGCGCTTCTGGACGCGGGTCAAACCTGACCACCCGTTCATGGGGTTCGCGACGGGGCGGTTCTTGGAGGTGGCGGGGAAATTGGGTATCTCGCTCGAGGACGCCGGTTTGACGGGGCTGCGCGCGCCCATCGGCTTCGGGCTGGGGCGGGGCGGCATGCCGATGATGACGGCGGGCGCCGAGTGCTACTCGTTCGTCGCCGGGCCGTGTGGCGAGTCACCGGGGGGCCACATCCACGAGGACTGGGCCGTCGTCCAGGCGGTCGACCCGTCGACGGGCCGGGAGGTGGCGGACGGCGAGTGGGGCAACCTGACCGTGACGACCCTGGATCGGGACAACGGCCTCCTTCGCTACGACCTGGAGGAGGCCTGCGCGATTTTGCGGGAGCCGTGCCCGTGCGGTGAGACCTCCATCCGCGGCCTGTGGGGCGGGCGCTTCAAGGACCTCCTCTCGTGCCAGGGGACGCGGTTCGGGATCAACGAGGTAGAGGGGGTGCTGCGGGGGATCGAGGTGCTGCGGGAACCATCGTTGGAGTACCAGGTGGTCAAGCCCGACGGTGGGGCGGCGGCGCTGGTGGTCCGGGTCGAGGTGGCGAGCGAGGACCCCGTGGTCCGGGAGGGGGCGGCGACGGCGGCGGCGGCGGCCCTGCGGGACGCGTTGGGGATTGTGGCCGACGTCGAGGTGCTGGCGCGGGACACCATCCCCCGGGCCGGCTACAAGGCGACCCGGGTGATCGATCCGTCGACGTAACGTCGGCGCGTCGGAGGGCGGTCACGGAGTTGCAATGATGGCGCAGCGATATGCGCCTCCAACGCCTCATCACGGCCCTGACCCAGTTCCCGCGCCGGCTCTGGCCCGCCCGGCGGCGGACCAAGATCATCGCGCTCGTCGTCGTGGTCATCATCGGGCTCACGGGTCGGCTCTTCGTGTGGCCCGATCTGAACGCCCCGGTGCACTCCGATGCCATCGTGGTGCTCGGCGGCGGCGGGGCCCGGCTTCCGGCCGGCATCAAGCTGGCCGAGGAGGGCTACGCCCCGCTCATCATCTTCTCGATCTACCCGGGCCAGAGCTGCATCCCCTCGACGCCCAAGATAACGGTCCGCTGCCTCCACGCCGTACCCCTCTCCACCCGCGGCGAGGCGCGCGCCATCGGGCATCTCGCCAGGCGGTTGCACCTGCACCGGATCATCCTGGTCATGACCACCCCGCAGGCCACCCGGGCCCGGCTCCGGGTGGGGCGCTGCTTCTCGGGCCAGATCCTGATCGACGGGGTGAACCCGGGCGGCGTGCTGGGCTGGGCGTGGGAATTCGCCTACGAGTGGGCCGCGCTGTTCAAGGCGGTCGTCCTGCAGCCGAGCTGCTGACCAGGCCTATCGACGCTGTTGGCGGAAGAGGTGCGTCCGGCAGCGGCTCGGGGGCGCCGGCGCCACCTCGTCCACCTCGTCCTCGAAGCAGTAGCAACCCCAGGCTTGGCCGCCACAGGCCGGGCACCGCTCGATACAGCATCCGGGGTGATGCACGCCACCGAGCGGCACGTTGCAGTCACGGCAGAATGGCGTGACGTCCCAGTGCCTCGTGTCCTTCTCCTCACCCCAACGAACCGGCTCGTAGCGACGACCGCCGATACTGATCGGGTCCGAAAGGCAGCTGATCCCCTCCATCATCTCGCCCTGACACTGCGGACAGATCGCCATGCCGGCACCTCCCTACCTTGATGCAGGGCGATGATGGCAAATGGGTGTCACAGACTGGTCCGTCAGTCCGAGTACCGGTTGTCGAACTCGGCCAGGCGCTCGGCCAGCCGGGACAGCATCTTCAAGGCCACCGTGGGGGTCTCGAGCACCATGGAGCGGAACTCCCGCGCGTCCAGGACGAGGAGCTCCATCGGCGACGTCGCCTCGACCGTGGCGCTGCGGTAGCCGCCGTGGAGGAGCGCCAGCTCGCCGAAGTAGCTTCCGGGCTTGAACCGCTTCACCTCGCGGCGACCGACCTGGCACGATGCGGTCCCCTCCAGGACGAGGAAGAACTCGCGCCCGGGCTTGCCCTGCGTGGTCAGACGAGCGCCCGGCTCGGCCGACACCTGCGTGCCCAGCCGGGCGATGGCGCGGCGCTCGGACTCCGAGCAGCCCGAGAAGAGCGGCACCTGGCCCAACAGTTCGATCTGACGCTTCGGTATTCCAGCCCGCATGGTTCACCACCGTCGTCGGCCCCGCCCGGGGCGAGCGTACTGCGTAGATACGCGCCGAGCGACGGCGTCGCGCTAGCCCCCGGCGCGCAACCGGTCGCGCAGGACGAACTTCTGCACCTTGCCCGACGGCGTGCGGGGCAAATCGTCCACCGCACGGATCTCCTCGGGCCACTTCTGCCGGGCCAGCCCGGCGGCCCCCAGATGCGCGCGCACGGCGTCCAGATCGGGAGCCCCGACCCCGGCCTGCATGCGGAAGAAGGCGCAGCCGTGCTCGCCGAACTTCTCGTCGGGGGCGGCCACCACGGCCACCTCCGCCACGCCCTCCATGTGGGCCAGGATCTGCTCCACCTCGGCGGCGCTCACGTTCTCGCCGCCGCGGATGATGATGTCCTTCACCCGGTCGGTGATGGTGAGGTAGCCCTCGGGGTCGAGCACGCCCACGTCGCCCGTGCGGAACCAGCCCTCGGCGTCGATGGCGGCGTCGGAGAGCGCGGGGTCGGTGTAGCCGGCGAAACGGTCGGGCCCGCGGGTGAGGATCTCGCCGGGGACGCCGATGCCCACGTCGCCGCCGTGCTCGTCGACGGTACGCACCTCGACCCAATCCAGCGGGCGGCCGTCGGTGTGGATCCGCTTCTCCTTGGCGTGCTCGTGCCGGCTGCCGGTGACCGACGGGTGCTCGGTGCAGCCGTAGGCGCGCACCAGGCTGATGCCGAGCGCATCCGCCCGGTCGGCCACCGCGTCGGGGATGGGCGAGCCACCCAGGCCGATGAACTGCATCAACTTCACGTGCTCGGGGCTGAAGCCGGGACTGTCGAGCAGGCTGGTGAAGAAATAGGTCGAGCCGCTCCCGGCGCCGATCTGCTCTTCCACCATGGCGTCGAGCACGGTCGGCGGGTCCCAGCCATCGATGAGATAGAGCGGCCGGCCGCTGACCAGTGGGCAGAGCAGACCGGCCAGCATGCCGATGGCGTGTCCGACCGGGGCGCCGGTGAGGTTGGGCCGGTCGCGCTCGGCCTGGTGGGCCGTGAGCTGTCGCACCTCGCAACCGAGCGTGCGATGGGTATGGACCACCCCTTTGGGGTCGGCGGTGGTGCCCGAGGTGTAGGCGATCAGCGCCGGTCCGTCGGGGTCGACGGCGACCGGGCCCCCGATGGACTCGCCCTGGCGGAGCAGGTCGAAGCGGGTCGGCGCGGAGCCGGCCGTCTCCTGGCCGACCACGATGACGTGCTCCAGGTCGGTCAGGGTGTCGGCGATGGTGGCCAGATCGGCCAGGTAGTCCCGGGCGCCGAGGCGCGAGACGCTCACCAGCACCCGGGCCCGGCTCTGACGCAGGATGAACCCGACTTCCTTGGGCCCGTAGAAGTGGACGATCGGGACGAGGGTGACACCGAGCATGGCGCAGGCGTAGAAGGTGACGGCCGCCTCGACCCAGTTGGGCAATTGGAAGGCCACCAGGTCACCGGGCCCGAGCCCGAGAGCCCGCAAGCCCCCCGCCACCCGCAGGGCCTCCTCGTAGACGTCGCCCACCGTGCCGAGGTAGGGGTTGGTGGGCGACCAGATGCGGAAGCGCCGTTCGGTGTCGACCAGGAGCGCGTCGGCCAGGAACTGGCCGAGGGAGCGGTCGTCCCAGGCGCCTTCGGCCTGGTACCGCTGGGCCAGGTGGGGCGGCATGGGCCGCAGGTCGAAGGTGACCGGCGTCGTCATCCCGCTGTCCACGGCACCTCGGTCAGGCCGACTCGATGAGCAGCGACGCCAACCGGTGCCACTCGTGCGCCCGGCCGCCGACCAGCATCTCGTTCTGCTTGACCCGCTTGAAAAGGAAGTGGGCGTCGTTCTCCCAGGTGAAGCCGACGCCGCCGTGCAGCTGGATGTCGTCGCCGGTCACCCGCACGCCGGCCTCGGCGGCGTAGCTGCTGGCCATGGCCGCGGCTTGCACGCGCTCGGGCGCCCCGGTGTCGGAGGCCCAGGCGGCGAACTGCGCGCCGGCGCGCGCCATCTCCACCTGTTGGAACATCTCGACCAGGCGGTGCCGCACGGACTGGTAGGTGGCGACGGGCTTGTCGAAGACGATGCGCTCGGAGGTGTACGCGATGGCCATGGCCAAGGCGCGGTCGGCCGCACCCACGGTCTCGGCGGCCAAGGTCACGGCGATGTCGTCCTGCACCCGCTGCCAGAGCGCGCTCTGGTTGCCGACGGGTCCCAACGGGGTGACCGGCGTCTCGTCCAGGACGAGGCGCGCCAGCTTGCGGCTGGGGTCCAACGACGGGACCAGGTCCGCGTCGGGCTGCTCGAGGAGATAGGAGCGCACGCCCTCCTCGCTGCGCGCCACCACGATGGCCCAGTCGGCGCTGTGGCCGTCGACGACGAAGGGCTTGAGGCCGGTGAGCACCCAGCCGGCGTTCTTGCGGCGCGCCCGGGTGCGCACCGTGCCGAGCGGATCCCCGTGGCCCTGCTCGCCCAGCGCCACCGTGCCCCGCCGCGCGCCCGAGGCGAGGTCGGCCAGCAGATCGGTGGCGGAGAGGGCGCGGGCGGCCAGAGTGGCGGCCACCGCGGAGGAGAGGAACGGTCCGGGCACCGGGATGCGGCCCATCTGCTCGGCCACGATCCCCATCTCCAGCAGCCCGGCCCCGGTGCCGCCGTACTCGGCCGGCACCAGCAGGCCCGTCCAGCCCAGGTCGACCAGCGTGCGCCAGAGGGCCGGCGTGATGCCGGTCGGGTCCTCGACCAGTTGCCGCACGGTCTCGGGAGTCCAGCCGCGCTCGAGCGCGGCGCGCGCCACGTCGGCGAGGGCGAGCTGCTCGGCGTCGTAGGTGAAGTCCACGGTCTCCCTTACCTCTACCTCTACCAGGCGATCGATGGCGCCGACCCAAAGCCTGACGCCAGTGTCAGAGTACACGCGCGGTCGGCTAGCCTCCGCTCGTGGATTTTGCGCTCGCGCCCGAGGACGAGGCCTTTCGCGACGAGTTGCGGGCCTGGTTGGACGAGCACCTGCCGCCCTTCCTCGAAGCCGAGTCCCTCGGTGACGATGCGAGTCTCTCCGGCGAGGCCAGCCAGCGGCGACGGCAGGCCTGGCAGCGCAAACTGCACGAGGGCGGCTGGGCGGCCATCCACTGGGGGGCGGAGTACGGCGGCCGCAAGGACATCAACGCCATGCAGCGGCTCATCTACTCCGAGGTGATGGCGGAGTACCGCACGCCGGGCATGTTCAACACCAACGGCATCTGGCAGATCGGGCCGATGATCATCGCCTGGGGCACCGAGGAGCAGAAGGCCCGGTGGCTGCCCTCCATTCTCGAGGCGGAGGAGCACTGGTGCCAGGGCTTCAGCGAGCCCGATGCGGGCAACGATCTGGCCAACCTGCGGACGACGGCCCTGCGGGACGGCGCGGGGACCGGGACCGGGACCGACGAAGAGGCCGACTACATCGTCAACGGGTCGAAGATCTGGATCTCCTCGGCGCACCTGGCCACGTGGGGGCTGTTCCTGCTGCGCACCGACCCGACCGCGCTTGAGCGGGGCAAGAAGCACGAGGGGATCACGGCGTTCATCCTGAATCTGCATACGCCGGGTATCGAGGTGCGACCGATACGCGACATGGCCGGTGAGGAACTGTTCAACGAGATCTTCTTCACCGACGCCCGCATCCCGGCGTCGGCCCGCCTCGGCGGCGAGGGCGAGGGCTGGATGGTGGCCATGGGCACCCTCGGCTACGAACGCGTCGGCATCGCGAGCCAGATCTCGATCCTCTCGGCGGACCTGCGGGCCATGGTCGAGGCGGCGCGCTCGGTCAACCCGGGCGCCTTGGACGATCCCTCGCTGCGGGACCGGGTGGCGAGGGTGTGGACGGAGATCGAGCTGGCCCGCCTGCTGTCGCTGCGGGCACTCTCCAAGATCATGAAGGGCGAGAAGAACTGGCCCGAGGTGCCGTTCGCCAAGCTGTCATGGTCCTCGATGGCGCAGACGCTGGCCGAGCTGGCCGTCGACCTGCTCGGGCCGGCCGGCGTCCTGGCCCGGGGCGGCGCCGACGCGGTCGACCGCGGCAAGTGGACCCGCCTGTACGCCTTCCAGCGCTACAGCACCATCGGCGGCGGCTCGACGGAGATCCAGAAGAACATCATCGCCGACCGGGCGATCGCCATGCCCGGTAAGTCCCGCGCCTGACCGCGACTGGCCCGCCGTTCCCTCCGTGACCGCCGTCGACCCCCGCTCCCCCTGCCTCATCGGCGCCGCCCGCCACACCTGGCACGCCGCCGACGCGCCCGACGGCGCCCCCGAGCCGCTCGACATGTGGGAGCACGTCGCCCGGGCCGCCGCCCTCGACGCCGGCGCGCCCGACGCGCCGGCGCAACTCGAGCGCATCGACGTCGTCTACACGCAGTCCTGGCAGTACGACGACCCGCCGGCCCGCCTGGCCGAGCGCCTCGGCGCCTCCCCCACCCCCGCCGCGGCCCGGCTCCACTACACGGGCATCGGGGGCTCGGTGCCCCACGCGCTGGTGGCCGCCGAGGCCATGAAGATCCTGGATGGCCACCTCGACCTCGCCCTGATCGTCGGCGCGGAGGCACTGGCCACCGTGCGCCGGCTCAAGAAGGCGGGCGAGAAGCCGGCCTGGTCGTTCCCTCCAGCCGAGCGCCGCCCCTTCCCGATGGAGATGGACTTCCACCGCAGCGAGATCGCCCACGCCGTGTTCCAGGCCTACCTGACCTTCGCCCTGTTCGACAACGCCCGCCGGGCCCACTTGGGGCGCACGCCTACGGAGCACGCGGCCCAACTCGGGCGGCTGCTGGCACCGCTCACCGAGATCGCCGCGGCCAGCCCGCACGCCTGGTTCCCCCGCGCCCGCACGGCGGCGGAGATCAGCACCCCCTCGGCCGACAACCGGATGGTGGCCTATCCCTATACGAAGCTGATGACCGCCATCATGGACGTCGACATGGCGGCCGGGTTGCTCCTGGCCAGCGCGGCCAAGGCCGACTCGCTGGGCGTGCCCGAGGAGAAGCGCGTCTACCTGCGCGGCTGGGGCTACGACGAGGACCACTCGCACGTGGCCGACCACGCCGAGCTGTGGCGCTCCCCCGCCATGGGCGTGGCGTCGAACCTGGCGCTCGGGGCGGCGGGCCTATGGATCGACGAGGTGGCCCACCTCGACCTCTACTCCTGCTTCGCCAGCTCGGTGAACTTCGCACTCGACGCCCTCGGGTTGGACGAGGACGACCCGCGCCCGGTGACCCAGACGGGCGGGCTCCCCTATCACGGCGGCCCGGGCTCGAACTACATGACGCACTCCATCGCCGCCATGGCCGAGACGCTGCGCGCCGACCCGGGCTCCTACGGGCTGGTGAGCGGGGTGGGCATGCACATGCAGAAGCACGTCTACGGCGTCTGGTCGACGACGCCGGGGACCATCGCGCTGGAACGAACGACGGGGACCTCCGCCGGGACGCCCACGGGGAAACCGGCACCGTCTCGCATCGTGGCCTCGCCCGAGGGCCGGGCCACCGTGGCCACCTACTCGGTGCTCCACGGCCGTGACGGCGGCCCGGAGTCGGCGTTGCTGATCTGCGACCTGCCCGGCGACGGGCGGTGCTACGCCACGCTCGACGGCGGCGCCGACGCCATGGCGGAGGCCGAAGCGGTCGAGCTGATCGGGCGCACGGTCACGTTGACGCCGCAGCACGACGGGGTGAACCTGGCTCGACTGGACTGACGGTGGGGGCCGCTCAGGACCAACGGCTCAGATCCTCGGGGGTGTCGATATCGAGGGCCTCGCCCGGGCACGGCACCTCCTGGACCAGGTCGGGGCGATCCCGCATCAGCTCACGGGCCCCGACGTCACCGGTGCGCGGGAGCAGAGGCCACACCGCCTTGACGAGCCGGGTTGGCGGCGAGCGGTGTCCCCCGAAGGTGGCCACGGCGATGGGGCTGTCGGTGCCGGCCACCTCCGACCAGGCCGCCGGCGGCACCAGCGGCTGGTCGCCCAGCCCGACCACGACCACCTCGTGACCGCCACGTTCGGCCGCCTCGACGCCGGCCGCGAGGGAGCTGGCCTGGCCCGACGCCCAGTCCGGGTTCTCCACCACGACGACGTCGGCGGGAAGCAGGTCTGACAGGTCGACGGGGCCGACCACGACGAAGGTCGTATCGAGGTGGGCGCGGCGCACGTGGTCGAGGGCCCAGGCGACGAGGGGACGGCCGCGGAAGGGGGCGAGCAGCTTGGGACCGTCGCCGAAGCGGGTGGACCCGCCGGCGCACAACAGGACCGCCGCCGTGGCCGTGGCGCCGGTATCGGCGTCGAGTGGCGTGGGCCTACATGTCCTTCTCGCCGGCCACGATGGCCTCGCGGATTCTGGGGTAGGTGCCGCAGCGGCAGATGTTGCGGATGCCGTCGAGGTCCGCCTCGGTGATGGACCGCCCCTCGGCCTGGACCTCCTTGACCAGGGCCACGGCCGCCATGATCTGACCCGGCTGGCAGTAGCCGCACTGGGGCACGTCGAAGGCCAACCAGGCTTCCTGCATCGGGTGCAGCGGCTGGCCGACCGTCGCCGGCAGGCCTTCGATGGTGGTGATCTCATCGGTCGGCTTGAGGTCGGCCACCGGCACCGAACACGGGTTGAAGGCCTTGCCATTGATGTGGCTCGTGCAGGCGCGGCACACCTCGAGCCCGCAGCCGTACTTCGGCCCGTTGATCCCGAGCAGGTCGCGCAGGACCCAGAGCAGCCGGACGTCGTCCTCGACGTCCACGCTGACCGACTTGCCGTTGACGATGAATGTTTGCGTGGGCACTGGACCTACCTCCTAGAACGCGTTGGACAGGCCGTCCGTGAGTGACGGCGGGAGCGGCGGGATCACCGGCGACGGGGTGAAGCCCAGCGGGCCGTTGTGGTTGATGGGGAAGCTTGTCGGCATCGTTCCGGTGGCCCGGGCGTAGGCGCAGGCCACGGCCGCCATGGACGCGGCCACGCCGAACTCACCCGCCCCGCCGGGCTCTCCGGTGGTGGGCGGCATGACGATGATCTGCACCTCGGGTGGCACATTCCACTGCCGGGTGTAGAAGTAGTTGTCCCAGCTCCCTTCCAGGGGTAGGCCGTCCTTGAAGTGCAGGCTGGAGGTGAGTGTCTGGGCGATCCCGTCCATCAGCCCACCCATTATCTGAGCCTGCAGGCCGAGCGGGTTGATCGGCAGGCCGACATCGACGACGAAAACCGCCTTGGTGACCCGGGGGCCGGTGGCGGCGTTCTCCACCACCCGGTTCACGGTGGCCGGCGTGCAGTCGATCTCGACCAGGGCGGCGCAGACGCCCTTGTACTCGGAGTGGAACGCAATGCCCTGCGCCGTGCCGGCCGGCATGCTGCGGCCCCAATTCCCGACCTGGGCGACCCTGTCCAACACCGCCGTCGAACGGGCGTCCTTGAGGAACTGGCGGCGGAACGCGTAGGGATCCATCGACATCCCGTTGGCGAGCTGGTCGACGATCAGCTCCATCGCCGTCGTGGTGTCGGGCGAGTAGATGTTGCGCATGCTGCCGGTGTGGAAACCCATGTCGACCTCGTTGAGCACCTGGTCGGTCGCCCCGAAGTTGTAGGGCACGCTCTGGGTCAGCTCGAAGATCGTCTCGGCGTAGCCGAGGTTGCCCAGCGGCAGCTCGGCCAGCACCGAGGTGATGATCTCACCGAACCCGTGCGTGAAGTCGGTGGAGACACTGGTGTGCCGCTGCTCGTAAGCGAACACGTTGCCCGGCGCGTAGCTGGCTCGGACCCGTGACACGGCCATGGGGTGGGTGCGACCGTGCCGGAAGTCGTCCGTGCGGTGCCACATCAACTTGACGGGCTTGCCCATGGCCTGCGAAATCTCGGCCGCCTCCTGGGCGGCGTCGGAGAAGAGATGGCGACCGAACGAGCCGCCCCCGAGCACGACGTGCACGGTGACGGCGGCGATCGGCAGGCCCAGGTTCTTGGCGATCACCTCCTGGGCCAGGATCGGCGCCTTGAGGCTCGACCAGATTTCGGCGCGGTCGGCGCGGACGTCGGCGATGGCGCAGTTGGTCTCCAGCGGGCTGTTGCTGCGGAAGTAGAAGGTGAAGTCGGCCCCCACCGACTTGCCGAGCAACGGGGGGGCGAGGAACGGGATCTCGTTGGAAAGCTCCTCGAGGATGGTGGCGTCGGACTGCCCGTCCTCGGTCCCGGGGCCCCAGGTGACGTCGAGGGCGTTGACGGCATCGATGCACTGACCGAAAGTGGCGCCCCGTACCGCCACGCCCGTCGACACCGGCACCACATCGGTGATGCCGGGCAGGGCGGTGACCGCGCTGAGATTGTTCACCGAGCTGACGGTGCCGTTGATGGTCGGGGGCCGGCACACCATGGTGGGCAGCGCGTTGGGGACGTGGATGTCCATCGTGAACACCTTGGTGCCCGTGACCGACGCCAGGGCATCGGTGCGGTACTGCGGGGTCCCGATGATGGAGAAGTTGGAAGCCTCCTTGAGCACGACGTTCATCGGGGTGGTCTGGGATGCGGCGGCGGTGGTGGCCAGCGATCCGTAGGTAAGGCTCTGGCCGTTCTGGGCGCTGATCACCCCCTCCTTGGTGGTGAGGGTCTCGGCGATGACGCCCAACTGGGCGGCGGCCGCCTCCAGCAGCTTGAGGCGCACTCCGGCCGCCGCGATGCGCAGCGGCTGGTACAGCGACCTGGTCGAGTTCGACCCCCCGGTGAACTGGTTGAGCTCGAGGGCGGGCGTGGCGTCGGCCAGGGTGACGATGACCTTGTTGAGCGGTAGGTCCATCTCCTCGGCGATGATCATCGCCATCGAGGTGGTGATGCCCTGCCCCACCTCGGCCCGGGGCAGCGCGAAGGACGCCGTGCCGTCGCTGTTCATCACGACCGAAATCAATCCCGAGGTAGGCGCGGCGGCGAGGTCCTGGAGATCGCCCAGGTCGAAGAGATCCGCAGGCTCAGGCAGGGACGGGATGACGGCGCCGGCCTTGGCCGGTGAGAGCTCGTCATCGACCAGCCTGGCCGCGACGACCAGGGTCGGTGCCGCCAGGACGAAGCCCAGGAAACGGCGCCGGTCGATACCGGTGGCGAGCAGCCCCTGACCGGTGGCGAGCAGCCCCTGCTTCGGCGGGTTCGACGACGACTGTGCCGTCGAACGTTCCCGGGCCTCTTTGATGACCGGCCGCAACGGTGCTCCCATCGGCTGTCCTCCCCATGTGTGGCTCCACGGCAGCGTGGAACGACCGCCCCGCGGCGATGACAGAACGACGGCTCCGGTGGGGGCGGATTTCCGGGCCTCTGAGAACAACATACGCCGGGCCTAGTCCTTGTGCTTGCCTTCGTGGACCACCGCCCTCGACTCAATCGGCTCGGCCCATCAAACCGCCGCGGCGCGTGCCATATGGCCTCAAACGCGCCGCCCATTGACGGTCGGCGACCGGGTGTGATGACCCGGCAGTGCTCCATGGCTGGTGGAATCAAACGCTTGTTTGAGTCTCGCCACGAAACCCTCGGCCGGCTAACCCAAATGGGTGGCGGCGTTTGAGCGCGAGGCGGGGGAGAGTCCGGCCATCCCGTCGATGCTGGTGGTGTTCTTTTCGGTCCAGTAGGTGCGGACCCCGTCGGGCCCTTTGCGAGCGGACCACTGGTCCATGGTGGGCCGGTGACCCTCGAAGGACATGAACGGCACGCCGTAGCCGCACGAGTCGGCGATCCGGCTCACTTCGACCACGATGATGGAGCGAACGCCGACGCCCGTTCCACCCGGGAAGTGGACCGCCAGGCCTCCGAAGTCCGGATCCTCGACCGGCACGACGCAGCCTCGCCCGTGGAGCCGAACGATCCGGGGCGGACCGGTGAAGGCGCAGAACATGACCACGATGCGACCGTTCTCCTGCAGGTGGGCGATGGTCTCGACCCCGCTCCCGGTCTGATCGAGGTAGGCCACCCGGCGCTCACCGAGTACGGCGAATTCCTGGCGATTGCCCTTGGGGGAGCAATTAACCATGCCCTCGGCCGCCAGCGGTGCGGTGGATACAAAGAAGACCGGCTGCTCGACCAGCCAGCCGGCCAGGCTCTCTTCGATGATGTCGTAGGTCCTACCCACCTCCTCAGTCTCGCGCGGCCGGACACGGCATCTGGAGGCGGGGACGCGCCGGACCGTCGCAGTAGCGTCGCCGGGGTGACTTTCGACGCCAAGGTGCTGACGGTCTCGGATTCCGTGAGCCGGGGTTCCAGGGAGGATCTCTCCGGGGCCGCGCTGGCCGGCGTCCTGGCCGATCGTGGCTTCACGGTGGTGGAGCGGCGGGTCGTGACCGACGGCGTGCTGCCGGTCTCCACCGCGCTGACTGAGCTCTCGGCGGGCTTCGTGGGGCTGTTGGCCTCGACGGGGGGCACCGGCTTCGCCCCCACCGACCTCACCCCCGAGGCGACCCGCTCGGTGCTCGAACGCCACGCGCCCGGACTGTCCGAGTCCATGCGCGCCGCCAGCCCGCTCGGTGGCCTGTCGCGTGGCGTTGCCGGGACCATCGGTCAGTGTCTCGTCATCAACCTGCCCGGGTCGCCAAGAGGAGCGGTCGAATCGATCGAAGCGGTCATGGGGATCCTCGGGCACGCTCTTGAACTCCTCGCCGGACACCAGCCCCATTGACGCGAGGAATGGCAGCGCCCGTTCGATCCTTGTCAAGCCCATGATTAGTGTTCTTGGGAGGTTCACCCGGGTATTCGGTGGCGGAAGGGGGCAAACGTGAAGGACGTGCTCGACGACATCGAACGGTGGCAGAAGGTCGGACGGCGCGTCGCCTTGGCGCGGGTGGTCGGCGTCATCGGCTCGGCGCCCCGCGATCCGGGTGCCGCCATGGCGGTGAACGATCAGGGGGACGTGGCCGGTTCAGTGTCAGGCGGGTGCATCGAGGGGGCCGTCGTGGCCGAAGCCCTCGAAGTGCTGGAGTCCGGCCGACCTCGACTCTGCACCTTCGGCTACTCCGACGACGAGGCGTTCTCAGTGGGCTTGACCTGTGGCGGAACCATCCGGATCTTCATCGAGGCGCTCGACTGATGGTCGGCGCCTTCGCGATCGTGCACGACTGTCTGCGCAAAGACCAACCGGTCGCGCTCGTCACGGTGATCCAGCTCGAATCCGAGGACCACTCAGACGAGGGGCGGTCCGCACTCGGCGCCAAGCTGGTGGTGCGTCCCGACACCGAGCCTGTGGGTTCTGTCGGGGACGCCGAACTCGACCGCGTCGTCACCCGGGACGCGCACGGCGCCCTCGACGCCGGTCACAGCGTGGTCCGGCACTACGGCCAGCGCGGCGAGCCCCTGCAGACCGACGTCACCGTCTTCATCGAGGTGTTCGCACCCCCTCGCCGCATGCTGATCTTCGGGGCAGTGGACTTCACTGCCGCGCTGGTGCGGGTCGCCAAATTCCTGGGCTTCCACGTCACGGTCTGTGATGCCCGACCGGTGTTCGCCACCACGGCCCGCTTCCCCGAGGCCGACGAGGTCGTGGCCGACTGGCCACACCGCCACCTGACCAAGGTGGCGGACCAACTCGGCTCGTCGGACGCGATCTGTGTGCTGACCCACGATCACAAGTTCGACATACCAGCCCTGGTGGCGGCGTTGAACACCAAGGCGGGCTACGTCGGTGCCATGGGCTCCCGCCGGACCCATGAGACCCGGGTGGAGCTGCTGCGGGCCGAGGGAGTGGGCCCTGAGGGAATCAAGCAAATCATGGCCCCCATCGGTATCGACATTGGGGCGCGCACACCGGAGGAAACGGCCGTCTCGATCTGCGCCGAGATCATCTCACGTCGGGCCGGAGTGACGACCGCCTCGCTCCGGGATTCTTCGGGACCCATCCACCGGGTCGCCTCATGACAGCGGCCCGACTAGGTCCGCCGCGCGACGGCGACTGGATCGACGTCAGCGAAGATGCGCTTCCGGTCGATGACGCGTGGAAGTGGGCGAGCCTCCCCAGCTGCGGAGGCATCGTTACGTTCTGTGGGACCGTGCGCGATCACTCGGACGGTCGTCCCGGCGTGACCAGCCTCGAGTACGAGGCGTACGTCGAGCAGGTCGTACCCCGCCTCGCCAGCGTGGCCAGCTCCGCTCGGGCGCGGTGGCCCGAGATCGGCCGGTTGGTACTACTCCACCGGGTCGGTCACCTCGTCGTGGGCGAGGTGTCGGTGGTGGTGGCCGCGTCGACGCCCCACCGGAGGGAAGGGTTCGACGCGGCACTGTTCTGCATCGACACTCTCAAGCACACGGTGCCGATCTGGAAGCGTGAGACATGGGAGGGGGGCGCGGATTGGAGCGTCTGCCCGCCCGACGTCGAGGCACCCTCGTCCCCCGCCGAGAGCCACCGATGATCCGATGATCCGATGATCCGACTCGAGGAGGCCCAGCAGTTCGTGCTCGACCGGTGCCGTCCTCTGCCACCGGTCGACCTAGCGCTCGAGGTGGCACTGGGCTGCGTCGTGAGCGCCCCAGTGGTCGCCACCGAAGCCGTCCCCCCCTTTGCCAACTCATCCATGGACGGCTACGCCGTACGCTCGGCCGACACGGGCGACCCGCCCGTCACCCTTAGCGTCATCGGATCGATCATGGCCGGACACCCCTTTGACCGGGCGGTCGGCCCGGGCCAGGCGGCTCGCATCATGACCGGCGCCCCCGTGCCCCGGGGAGCGGACGCCGTGTGCATGATCGAGGAGACCGAGACCACGGCCGACGGGCTGCGAGTCACGGTCCGGCGTGCGCTGGCGGCCGGTGACTTCGTTCGCCCCCCGGGGCGCGACGTGGCCGTCGGGCAGGTGATCTGTCCGGCCGGAGCCGTGCTCACTCCGGCCCGCCTGGGCGTCCTGGCCCATCAGGGAGCGGCGACGGTCTCAGCTCACCCGCGCCCCAAGGTCGGCGTGCTCTCGACCGGGGACGAACTCTTCGTCGGAGCGGGTCCACTCCCTCCGGGCGCCATCCGCGACGCCAATCGCCCCACGCTGCTGGCCCTGGCCCGCCAGGGTGGTTGGGAGAGCGTCGATCTCGGCGTGGTGAAGGATGACGAGGCCGCGCTGGTCGACGTCCTCACGGAGGGGGCCGCCACCTGCGATGCCCTCATCACCAGCGGCGGCGTCAGCGTCGGAGACCTCGACCTCGTGCGGGTCGTGTTGGAGAAGCTGTGTGCCGGTTCGATGCGCTGGATGCAGGTCGCCATCCGGCCGGCCAAGCCGTTCGCGTTCGGCGTGTTGGCGGACTCGGGGACTCCCGTGTTCGGATTGCCCGGCAACCCCGTGTCGGCCATGGTCAGCTTCGAGCTCTTCGTGCGACCCGCGCTGCGCCTCATGGGAGGGCGCCTCCGGCTGCATAGGCCGGTAGCGAAGGCCAGGGCCGAAGTGGACATGGGACGGACGGCCGACGGCAAGCTGCACCTGGTAAGGGCTCTGGTCTCGCTCGACCCCCAAGGCGGATGGCGGGTCCATCCGACCGCGGGTCAGGAGTCCCACCAGCTGCATTCGATGGCCGAGGCCAACGCACTCGCCCTCCTGCCTGACGGCCCGGGCGCGAGCGCCGGCGATCTGGTCGACGTCCTGGTGCTCGATTCCGACACCGACACCGACACCGCGGCCGACGGGGCGGGGGTCGATCATGTCGACGGAAACTCCTCCTCGTGACGGCTCCGGTCGGCGTGCCGGTATCGGTACGGCCGCATCGTCCGACTGACAACGGGAACGGCAACGGCAACGGCAACGCCGTCGGCGCGGTCATGCCCCTCGACGGCCCGCTGGTCGACCGCTACGGGCGGGTGCACAGCGACCTGCGCATCTCGGTCACCGATCGGTGCAACCTGCGCTGTACGTATTGCATGCCGGAGGAGGGGATGACCTTCCTACACCGGGACGACCTCCTCACCTTCGACGAGATATCCCGAGTGGCCAAGGTGGCCTGGAACCTCGGGATCACGGCCCTCCGGCTCACCGGAGGCGAGCCGCTGGTGCGCCAGGGATTGCCGTCGCTCATCGAACGGCTTGCCGAGATCGGCTTCGAGGATCTGGCCATGACCACCAACGGCACCGGCCTGGCCCGGTCGGCCCAGAGGCTGGCCCGGGCCGGGCTGCGGCGGGTCAATGTGAGCTGCGACTCGCTGCAGCCTGAGCGTTTTGCCACCATCCGCCGGCGGGGCATCCTGGCCGTCGTCCTCGATGCGATGACCGCGGCCGAAGCAGCAGGCTTGACGCCACTGAAGGTCAACGTGGTCCTCCGGCACGGACAGAACGACGACGAGGTGCTCGACTTCGCCTCGTTCGCCCGGACCACCGGACGCATCGTGCGCTTCATCGAGTTCATGCCGCTCGATGCACAGGGAGAGTGGGATCGCGCGCAGCTGGTGCCAGGGAGTGAGGTCTTCGAGCGGATCTCGGCTGTGTGGCCCCTCGAGCCGCTCTCCGATCCAACCGGTGCGGCGCCCGCCGAGCGATTCCGCTTCGCCGATGGCCGGGGGGAGATCGGCCTGATCTCTAGTGTCACCCAACCGTTCTGTGGAACCTGCAACCGCCTCCGCCTGACCGCAGAGGGGTCGCTGCGCAACTGCCTCTTCTCCGACGACGAGCTCTCCGTGCGCCGCGTTCTGCGTGACGGTGGTTCCGACTCCGACGTCGCGCTGATGTTCCGTGAGGCCGTGTGGGCGAAATTCCCCGGTCACGGGATCAACGAACCGGGTTTTCTACGTCCGGCCCGCTCCATGTCCATGATCGGGGGCTAACGATGGCGCGCCTGCGGCTCTTCGGACCAGCACGCGAGGCGGCCGGTGTCTCCTGCGTGACGCTGCCCGGGCACCGCGTCTCGGGCATCGTCGCCGCCGCGGAGGCACAATTCGGGGAGCGCTTCGCCCAGATCGTGGCCACCTCGAATATCTGGGTCAACGGGGACGCGGCCGAGCCCGACACCGAGGTGAGCGACGACGACGAGGTGGCCGTCATCCCACCGGTCTCGGGGGGATGAGCGTTCCGGTGGCCCGACCCGACGGCGGTGGTGCCGGTAGTGGGAGCAGGAAGGGGAACGAGTCGACTGGTCGGGGCCTGACGCACCTTGATGAGCACGGTCGAGCACGCATGGTGGACGTCACGACCAAGCCGCTCACCAATCGGGTGGCCGTCGCCCGTTGCGTCGTTCGCACCGTGGCCGACGCCGCGGCCGTCTTGGCTGAGGGAGCCGACGGCATGGACCTGGTGGAAGCGGCTCGAGTCGCTGGAATGCAGGCGGCCAAGCAGACCTCCTCGCTCATCCCCCTCTGCCACCCGATCAGGATCGACCGGGTGACCGTCGACGTCGGCGTGCACGCGCATCGAATTGAGGTCACCGCCACCACCGAAATCGTGGAGCGGACCGGTGTGGAGATGGAGGCGCTCACCGCGTGCGCGTTTGCCGCCGTCACCTTGGTCAAGGCCTTCTCGGAGGTCGATCCGGAGGCGTCCATTGAGGACCTGACCCTTTGGCACAAGTCGGGTGGGCGTTCGGGGGACTGGCACCGCGAGGGTTCGGACGGCCGGTTGACCCAGCGCGCGGCCGGCACGGCCGCGTCGGATCCCGGCGCGTGAGCGACGCCCCCGGGGCGGGTCACGGAAGCCCCTTTTAGCCTCCACACCTGGGCCGGTGGTCGCAAACCCTCTAGCAGCATTTGCCAGGTCACCGAGCCATATTTAGCTATATCTCTCCCTAATATGGCCAGAAAGAAGCGCAAATGCGCCTCCCTTGTTACGTTGTCGCCATGGCACCGACCCGAAACTTGCCGAGCGGTCACCTTCATTCCCACCGTCGTCTCGTTGGCCTCGCCGCGCTGCTGGCGCTGGCCGCACCGACCGTCCTCGCCTTGGTCCCGCCGGCCGCGGCGTCCGCCACGCACTCGGGCCCCGTCGACGTCCTCTCGGCCGGGTCGTTGCAGGATCTGATGCAGGAGCAGGTGGGACCCGCCTTCACCAAGGCCACCGGGTACACGCTGGTCAACACCTCCATGGGATCGACCGCCCTCGCCAGCGGCATCCAGGGAGGGACCCTGCGGGGCGACGTCTTCATCAGCGCCTCGCCCGCGGTCAACACCACCCTCGAAGGAGCGTCCAACGGGAGCTGGGTGTCCTGGTACGCCGAGTTCGCGTCGTCGCCGCTCGTGCTGGGGTACAACCCGAGCAGCAAGTTCGCCCAGGCCCTCGAGCGCCAGCCCTGGTACCGCGTCGTCAGCCAGCCGGGCTTCCTGCTCGGACGGACCGATCCGGCCACCGACCCCAAGGGCGTGCTCGCCGTCACGGCGCTCGACCAGATGGCCCAGAAGCACAACCGGCCCGCCCTCACGACGATCGCCACCTCGACATCCAACGTCTTCCCCGAGCAGTCCCTCGTCGGCCAGCTCCAGGCCGGTCAGCTCGATGCCGGCTTCTTCTACGGCGTCGAAGCAGCCGCGGCGAGTCTCAAGACGGTCCCCCTCACCGGGACGAAGTTGGCGGGTGACTACACCATCACCATCCTCGACCAGGCGCCCCACCGCGCGGCGGCGCGCGCCTTCGTGGCGTACTTGTTGAGCAAGCCCGGGGAGAAGCTCCTCAAGAAGAACGGGATCGTGCCGTTCACGCCCCCGAAGGTCACCGGAAAGGCATCGGTACCCAGGAGCCTGAAGGCAATACTGTAACGATGATGAGGGGGGTGACACGGAGCCCCCTGGCCGCCCTGGGCGGCTTGATCGTCGTCTACCTGGCCGTACCACTCGTCGCCTTTGTCGTCCGCCTCATCGGCACCGATAGCCGCGGCTTCCACTCCCCCGGCCTGTTCCCGTCACTCTTCGTCTCGCTCGAGAGCGCCACCATCGCGCTCGGCGTGATCACCCTCTTCGGCGTGCCCCTGGCCTATCTGCTGGCCCGTTCCAAGGGCCCGGTGGCCTCGGTGGTCGGGCTGGTGGTGCAGTTGCCCCTGGCCCTTCCGCCTCTCATGAGCGGGATCTTGCTCATCTACCTGGTGGGCCCGTACACCTTCCTCGGTCGCCTCTTCGGCGGGCATCTCACGAGTTCGCTCACCGGCATCGTGCTGGCCCAGACGTTCTGCGCCGCCCCCTTCTTGATCGTGGCCGCCCGCTCCGCCTTCGGCACCGTCGATCCCGCGCTTCTCGATGTGGCGACGACCCTCGGACACTCCGAGCTCTCGCGGTTCCGACAGGTCGCGTTGCCACTCGCCGCTCCGGGCCTCCGGGCCGGGATGCTGCTGGCCTGGCTGCGCGCCTTCGGGGAGTACGGCGCCGTGATCGTGCTGGCCTATCACCCGTTCTCGCTCCCCGTCTACACCTACAACCAGTTCAGCGGCGTCGGACTGCCCACCACGCTGGCGCCCACCGCGCTGGCCCTCGGCGTCGCGGTGATCGCCGTCGGGATCAGTCGCTTCCGAGCCGGGCCGAGGAGCGGTGGAACACTCAGCCTGCCCGAACCGAGCGAGCCGGTCGTCGCCACGCCGACGCCGGTCAGCTTCGCCATCGACTACCGCCTCGGGACCTTCCACCTCGCCCTGGCCCACGAGTCCCGCGGCAGCCACCTGGCCATCCTCGGGCCGTCGGGCTCGGGCAAGTCTGCCCTCCTGCGCAGCCTGGCCGGGCTCTACGGCGCCGCGCCGGGGCCGGTGAGATACGGCGATCGCCCGGTCACCGCCGTGGCCGTCGAGCAGCGCCAGGTGGGCTACGTCGCCCAGGGTTTCGCCCTCTTCCCCCATCTCTGCGTGTGGCGCCAACTGCTGTTCGCCTCGGGCGCCACGCCGAGCGTGGCCGCCTACTGGCTCGCGCACCTCGGCCTCGAGGGGTTGGAGAACCGCTACCCGTCCCAACTCTCGGGCGGCCAGCAGCAACGGGTCGGCCTGGCCCAGGCGCTCTGCCGCTCCCCCGGGCTCCTCCTCCTCGACGAGCCGTTCTCCGCGCTCGACGCGCCCGTCCGTCGGGAGCTCCGGCGTGAGGTCCGCCGCCTGCAACAGGAGACCGGCCTGGCGACTGTTCTCGTCACTCATGATCCCGAGGAGGCGGCTTTCCTCGCCGACGAGATCATCGTCCTCTCGGAGGGACACGCCCTACAGGCCGGACCGACGCCGCAGATCTTCCGCCGGCCGGCCTCGCCCGAAGTGGCCCGCCTGATCGGGATGGCCAATCTGCACCGGGCCGTCGTCGTCGCGCCGGACCGCATCGACGCCGGCGGTGCGCTCATCGCCGTTGACCCGTCCGGGATCCCACCGGGCACGGCGGTGCTGTGGAGCATTCGACCCGAGCGCGTCCTGCTACGACCCGCCGGGGCCTTGGCCGGCGTCTTCCACGACGTCGCCGACGTCGGCGCGGCGGTGGACCTCCTGATTGCGCTCAGTCCAGCGGTCGAGATCCAGGCCCGAAGCACCGATCAGGTCGATTTCGGCTCTCAGGTAGGCGATGAATGCCGACTGGACTTACCACCCGACGCGATCACGCTGTGGCCCGAGGTGACGGGGACCGGGATGCACCCGGCCTCGATGTAGCCGATCAGGCGTCTCTGGGGAGCTCCACCCCGACGTTGGTGGCCTTCACCACGGCGTCGGCCAGCATCCCCGGGGCCAGCTCGAGCTCGTCGGCGGCCTCGCGCGTGATCAACGCCACGAAGCGGTGCGGGCCCGACTGTATTTCGACCTGGGCCGCGACTCCGTCCTTGCGCACGTCGGTCACGATCCCGCTGAACCGGTTGCGGGCCGACTGCCCGCGTGGCTTCTGGCGACCCTGCTCTCCCGCCAACTCGGTGGCCAACCGGGCCAGATCGACCCCATCGACGTGCCGCCTCCCGCCCGCTCGAAGCGACGTCTTGACGCGGCCGGCGTCGGCCCACCGGCGCATGGTGTCCGAGCTCACTCCGAGGAGTTCAGCCGCCTGGCCAATCCGATACTCGGTCACGGCCCCAAGGTAGCAACGGCCCGCCGGTTCGGGAGCCCGGGCCCTTGAGGCGACCTGACTACATCAGTTCGACCCGGGCACCCACCTCGACCGTTCCCCGTTCGATCACCGACAGGTAGATCCCCAGATGGTTGGCGTGGAGACCGTCCATCGCCTCGAAGAGCAGGGGTTGGGACCCGAGCCCGGGCTGGGCCCGCAGGGGCATGGCGCAACGGACGGTCGGCTGCAGCGCGTCGAGCAGCACCGATCCGATGCGGAGCCGCCCGCCACACCAGGCGTCCTCTCCAAAAGACGACAGCTCCGGCGCATCGATCACCAGGTTGGGCCGGAAGCGACGCACGTCCCAGTTCAGGTCGGGCCGGGCGATTGCGCACTGCTCGAGGGTCTGCCGGCTCACCAGGTGCACCGCGGCGAGGTCGAGAAAGGAGCCCGGCGGAGTGGGGATCTCGAAATATTCGGCCTCGTCATCGGGCGGGTCGAAGGTCATCTCGTAGGACACGTCGATGCCCGGGTCGACCTGCCGCAGCACCACCTCTCGCTCCAGCCAAGCCGAGAGCTCGGCATCCACATGAGGTCCGTCGAACGGCAGGCGTGTCCCGTCGGGCAGGGTGATCCCCCCGTCGTCGGTCTCGGCCAGCAGCAGCTTGGACCAGCGCTTGGCGCTCATCAGCTTGCCGGTGGCGACATCGATGAGAGCCCAACTCCGATCCCCCTCGGCACCTTCGGGACCGATGCGGAGTGAGTGGACGCGCTGGCCTTGCATCGACTTGACGGGATAGCGGTACAGCTCCGCCACCGTTCCGAGGCCGACCGCGTTGGTGCCCATGGTCACCGATCTTCTCATGGCACACCTGCGGCGACACCGCCGTCTGCCGTCCCCGGGGGGTACCATCGGCCACCGGGCTGGGACGACACCGGAAATGGAGCCGACCATGTGGGTACGCGGACTGATTGGAGTCGTCCTGTGCGCGGTCGGCACAGTGTGGGTCCTCCAGGGCACCAAGGTCATCACCGGCTCATCCATGAGTGGTGAAGGACGCTGGGGTGTCATCGGGGCCATCGTGCTCGCGGTCGGTTTGGGGTTCCTCGCCTGGGCCGTTCAATATTGGCGGAGGGGCAGCACCAACTCGGGCTGAGGCCACACCCCACCTACGTCACGCGGTCGCCTTCGGCCGAGGCACGCTCTTCGGCCAGCCATCCCGGAGCGTTTCGGGCCGCCCAGGCGCGGGTGACCCACCCCTTGAACATCGAACGCAGCGACTCGGGGTGAGTCAGCGCGAAGAGGACGTGGCCGGCGATCACGAACGCGATGACGAAGGCGAAGACGTCGTGCACAAAGGTCGCACCGGTTCGCCAGCTGACGGGAAAGACCATGAACCACTTCAATATGCAACCGGTGGCGAGCATGACAACGATGGCGCCCCCGGTGAAGATGGCGTTGAGCTTCTGCCCCGGGTTGAACTTGTCCACGACTCGGGGAGCTTTGTGGCCCAATACCTTGAGCCACGCCACCTCATCCCGGGTCCAGGTATTGATGCGGTGGAGATCGCGACGTAACTGCGCACCCCAGGGACCGAGCAGCGAGACGAGGATCGGCACCGGCAACGCGATGCCGGCCCAGAGGTGAATCTCGGCCACCAGGGCGCGGCGGCCGACCACGGCGGCCAGCGAGGGGAAGTAGAGCGCCAACGCGGTCAGGATGAGGATTCCGAACAGCACGGCGTTGAGCCAGTGTGCCGTGCGCTGGACACCGTCGAAGCGCACGAGGCGAGCCGAGGCGCGGGGAGACCGGTCGGTGGCCAGCGCGACGTCCCTCAACTGAGCGCCCGATTCGTCGGTCCGGTCGAGCCGTCGACCCAGCCGTTGACCGGATACCCGTTCTGCTCCCAGAATCCGGGCTCCACCTGGTCGACGACCCTGATGGCGGAGAGCCATTTGAGCGACTTGTACCCGAACATCGGAGCCACGTACAGGCGAACCGGGCCACCGTGCTCGGTGGTGACGGGACCGCCGAGCATCCGGTCGGCCACGATGACATCGGGTAGGCGAGCCTGTTCCAGGGTGAGGCTCTCGGTGTCCAAGCCGTCATAGGACTCGAACGTCAACGCGACGGCGCCCTTCTTCACGCCGGCCATGTCCAGGATGTGGGAGAGCGGCACCCCCTCCCAATGAACATCGGGGACGGTCCAGCCGGTGACGCACTGGAACTCCCTGACCAGCGTGATCCGCGGCATCGATGCGAGGTCCGACACCGTCAGCGTCAGCGGCTTCTCGACCAGGCCGGAGACCTCCAGCCGGTACACCGTGGGTGAGATGCTCGGGAACGACCCGGTCACGGTGTAGAGGCGAAATTGGTCCGAGCCCGGGAACAAGCCACCGAGGCCCGAGCCCACGGCGTTCCCGATCACGTGCTGGACCTTGGCGCCGAAGACAATGCCGGCGGCCCCGAGCGCCACGATGCCGAAGAAGACCCGGCGCCCCATCGCCACCTTCGCGGCCGGCTGATGAGCCGGCTGAGCCGGCGGGGACGTGGGCGGGGAGGCCATGGGTCGAGCCTACGGAGCGTCGCCTGCAGAAAGACGTCGGCCCGGACAGGCGCTACAGCAGGGTCAGTCCCCCATCGACGGCCAGCACCTGGCCGGTGATGTAGCTGGACTCCTCGGAGAGGAGGAAGACCGCGGCCGCCGCGACCTCCCATGCCGTGCCCTGGCGCCCGAGCGGCACCGGGGTGCGGGTGCGCGAGGGACGGCCGGCCGAGGCGGCGCGGCCGAGCGGCGTATCGATGAGCCCGGGGGCGAGCACGTTGGCCCGGATGCCGCGCCGGGCGCCTTCCATGGCCACATGTCGGCTGAGGCCGATGAGGCCCGCCTTGGAGGCGTCGTAGGCCGGGATGCGGCTACCCGGCCGGAGGCCGGCGGCCGACCCGATGAAGACGATGGAGCCGGCGTCGGGCAGGATCAC
Source organism: Acidimicrobiales bacterium (assembly GCA_036502025.1). Taxonomy (GTDB): domain Bacteria; phylum Actinomycetota; class Acidimicrobiia; order Acidimicrobiales; family RAAP-2; genus Bog-473. Next base: position 36,291 of record DASXZJ010000061.1, read on the forward strand.
CAGGGCGCGGCGCACCAGCAGGAAGTGGGCCCGCAGGTTGAGCGCGAAGGTGCGGTCCCAGTCCTCGGGGGAGGTGCCGGCCACTCCCATGCCGAAACCGGTGCCGACGTTGAGCACGATCCCGTCGGGGGACATGCCGCGCTCCTCGCCCACCGCGATCCGGCACCCTTCCTCGGTCGTCACGTCACACACGAGAACGGCGGCTGTGCCCCCCTCCTCGGTGATCTGGCGCCAGGTGGCCTGGGCCGCCTCCTCGCTCTTATCGACGCAGATGACGGAGGCCCCCTCGCGGGCGGCGCGCACGGCGATGGCCCGGCCGTTGCCGACGGGCGCCTCGGGGTCCCGGCTGGGTTGGGTGCCGGCCCCGACGACGGTGATGCAGCGGCCCTCGAGCAGCCCGCTCACGCCGCCGGACCCCCCGGCACGCCCTCGGCCCAGGCCAGCGCGGCGGGTTCGAGCGGGACGCGCAACGAGCGCAGCACGGTCGAGAGCATCAGGTAGTGCGCCAACAGCATCAGGAACTCGACCAGCTCGCCGTCACTCAGTCGGGCGGCCAGCGTGGCCCAGGTGCCATCGGCAACCGCGCCCTCGTCGGCCGTCTGGTCGACGGCGGCCAGGGCGGCCCGCTCGAATGGGTCCCAGGCGACGAGGTCGAGGTCGCCACCCAACGCGGCCAACTCGTCGGCCGTGATCCCCTGTGCCGCACCGAGCTCGATGTGGTGAGCCCACTCGTAACGGCCATCGAAGCGGCAGGCCGTGCGCAGGATGACCAGCTCGCGCAGGCGCCCGGGCAGGGTGCCGGCCAGGAGGGCGCCGCCGAAGCCGAGCCAGCGCCGGAAGAGGTCGGGCTGGTGGGCCAGCGTGGTGAAGATGTGCATGGGCTCTTCGGTGCCGCCGGGCGACGCGGCCAGGAGCTTGGTGAGGCGGTCATCCCACTCGGCCCGGGGCAGCGGGCCCAGACGTGGTCGGTCGTCGGCGGCGGTCATGGACCGCATCGTAGACAGGCCGGTGGCGAGGGGGACGGGACCGGGCGGTCAGCGGGATGGGCGGAAGCCGATCGGTGGCGAGGTCGACCCGCTCGTCCCGGGCAGCTGGTGGATCTCGGCGGTAGGGCGGGTGATCTCGTCGACGAGGCCGTAGGCGAGTGCGCCGTCGGCATCGAGGAACCGGCCGGTGGCGAGATCAGCGGCGACGGCCGCGGGTGGACGACCGGTCGCCGCACCCACCCGGTCGCAGAAGCGCTGGCGCTCCTCGGCCCGGATCTGCGCCCACTGGGCCACGTCGCGGGCGTGCGCCTCCATCTGCGTGGTCGGCTCGCGCAGCACGAAGCGGGTGCTCGGCATGGCCGCCCGATGGCCGCACACGGCCAGGACCCCGACGGCCGGCCCGGCCACCTGACCGAGACACAAGGCGCGCACGGGCACCCCCAGCAACTCGATCACGTCCATCAGGGTCAAGGCGGCCGCCAGGCTCCCCTCCGAGCAGTCGATGCGCAGGGACACGGCGGTGTCGCCGTCCGCATCGAGCGTCATGAGCTCGGCGGCGGTGCGGGTGACCGTCAGGTCGTCGAGGGGGCCGTGCAACAGGACGACCCGCTGCTCGAAGAGGCGCCTCGACAGCTGGTCCCGCCAATCGACGTTGCTGTCCCACTCGCGCTCAGTCATGCTCGATCCTCCATTCCAGGGTGGCCCCCAGCGCCGTGGTGTAGCGCTCGACCGTCGAGAGGCGGACGTCGAGATCGCCGGCCTCGAACCGGGCCACCGCTGATTGGGAGGTGCCCATGCGGGCCGCCACCTCCACCTGGGACAGGCCGACCCGGTGGCGCAACGCCGTCAGCTGCCCGCTCAGGGACTGGCGGCGCTCGGCCATCTGGCGGAAGCCCGGGAAGACCGGCTGATGGCGGCGCTCGCTCACGGGGCTATTATCTCATATTTGAGATAGTGTCGGAAGGACCAGGTGAGTGAGCCTGCCGAGAAACAGAGAAGGAGTCGTCTGATGCCGAGCCCCACCCAGATCCTGGTCCCGACGGTGATCGAGGAGGGGAGCCGCGGCGACCGGGCGTTCGACATCTACTCCCAGTTGTTGCGCGAGCGGATCGTCTTCCTCGGCCAGGAGGTGGACGACCAGGTGGCCAACCTGATCATCTCGCAGATGCTCTTCCTCGAGGCCGACAATCGCGAGAAGGACATCTACCTCTACATCAACTCACCGGGCGGGGTGGCCTACGCCGGCATGGCCATCTACGACGTGATGCAGCACGTCGAGCCGGACGTGTCGACCATCTGCGTGGGCATGGGGATGTCGGCGGCGGCCATGATCCTCTGCGGCGGCGCGGCCGGGAAGCGCTTCGCCCTGCCCAACTCCCGCGTGATGATCCATCAGGGCTCGGCGGGCACCCGGGGGGCGCCATCGGACATGGAGATCCAGCTGCGCGAGGTCCTGTCCCTCACCAGGCGCATGGCCGAGATCATCGCCTTCCACAGCGGCCGTCCCGTCACCCAGGTGTCACTCGATATCGAGCGTGACAAGTACCTGACGGCCGAAGAAGCCAAGGACTACGGCCTGATCGACGACATCATCGCTCCCCGGCGGGGGCTCTCCGCCCCGACGCTCCAGGCCGCCACCGCCTGACCACGGCGGACGCAAGGGGAACGCTCCGGGATCGTTCCCCTCCTGGTGGCCTGGCTACGCTGACGCCAGGCGGGCTGGCACATTGACCACAGACGGGTACGGCCACGCCCCAAAGGCAACCGAAGAGGGGGCACAGCGTGGGTAACGGCGACGGTCGGCACACAGCCGCACCCGGCCGGGTGCGGGGGGTCTCGCGACGCGACCTGCTCAAGGGCGGGCTGGCCCTGGGCGCAGTCGGGGCCGCCGGTGCGGCCTCGACGGGACTCTCGTCGTCGGCCGGCGCGTCCATCGAGCGGGCCATGTCCTTCGACGCACCGTCCAACGCCTCTCTCAGCGACATCAAGCACGTGGTGATCCTCATGCAGGAGAACCGCTCCTTCGACCACTACTTCGGCTCCATGTCGGGCGTGCGCGGGTTCTCCGACCCCGACGTCATCAAAAACGACATCTTCGGGACCGACTTTTCCGTCTTCGACCAGTTCGGGTACGGCCCGGGCTACGGCGTCGATACGGGCAAGTACATGCAGCCGTTCCACCTGCGCCAGACCTTCCCCAAGGCCAACGGCGAGTGCACCAACGACATCACGCACGAGTGGGGACCCCAGCACCACAGCTGGAACCACGGCAAGATGGACAGCTGGGTCCAGGCCCACCTGGCCGGGGACGGGCTCAAGAACTTCGCCCCCACCATGGGCTACTTCACCCGGGCCGACCTCCCCTTCTATTACGCCCTCGCCGATGCCTTCACCATCTGCGACCACTACTTCTGCTCGGTGCTGGGGCCGACCGACCCCAACCGCACCATGGCCTTCTCCGGGACGATCAACCCCACCGGCGAGGGGGGCGGACCGGTCCTCATCACCCAGGTCACCGGGCGCGTCGAGCAGTACGGGAAGTTCCACTGGGAGACCATGCCCGAGCGCCTCCTCGATGCCGGCGTCACCTTCAAGGTCTACAACGACCCGACCGGCCTGGCCCTGTTCAGCCCGCTCCCCTACTTCAAGTCCTACCTGGAGCCGACCACCCGGCGGGGTCTCGAACTGACGGCCAAGGCCCTGGATCCGCTGTACCCGGCCGATTTCATCGCCGACGTGGCCACGGGCAACCTGCCCCAGGTGAGCTGGATCCACGGCCCGGTGACCCAGTGCGAGCACCCGGCCACGGCGCCGGAGTGGGGCGAGAACCTGGTCCAGACCGTGCTCGACATCCTCACCTCGAATCCCGAGGTCTGGGCGCAGACCCTGTTCATCCTCAACTATGACGAGAACGGCGGCTTCTTCGACCACGTCGCGCCGCCGACCCCGCCGCCGGGGACCGAGGGCGAGTACCTGACCATGTCGCCGCTGCCCGCCGACGCCGGCGGCCTGGCGGGCCCGGTCGGGCTGGGGTTCCGGGTGCCCTGCTTCATGATGTCGCCCTTCACCCGGGGCGGCTTCGTGAGCAGCGATGTCTTCGACCACACCTCGACGCTGCGCCTGGTCGAGACCCTGTTCGACGTGGAGGTGCCCAATCTCTCCGACTGGCGCCGCCGTACCACCGGGGACATGACGAGCGCTCTCGCCCTGGGCCGGTCCCCCGACCGGAGCATCCCGTCACTGCCCAAAGCGAACCTCACCGTCCCCCTCGTCGACGAGCAGGTGATCGTCAACGCCCTGGTCGGCACCTTCGACCACGGACTCCCGTACCCGCCGCCGACCCAGAACGTGATGCCCTCCCAGGAGATCCTGCCCCTCCGACCCGCCCCGCCGGCCGGCACCCCCGTCCCCGCCGGCGCCGGCGCAACCCAATGACCACTCCAGACCGAGACCGCCCGACGAGGTGACCCATGTCGCAAGCTGAGCGTCGCTCCTACGATCGCCGCACCGTCCTGCGGGCCGGGCTGGGCGCCGCCGCGGCCGCCGCCCTCCCGATGGGGCTCGGTGGCCTCGCCAGCCGGGCCGCCGCCGCCACACCCAGCCTCCGTTGGCCCGACGCCCTGCCGTATCCGACCCTCCCCGTCGGCGAGGTGACCGGGGCGTTCCCCTTCGACCACATCGTCATCGCCATGATGGAGAACCACTCGTTCGACAACTACCTGGGCATGCTGCCCCGGCGGGGCCAGCCCAAGGCCGACGGCTTCACGTTCGACGCCATGGGCAATCCCACCAACTGGAATCCCATCGGCAACGAGCGCATGCCCGTCTACCACCAGTCCGGTGCCGTCGGCGCCACCGACACCGGTAGCCAGTCCTGGAATGACTCGCACGAACAGATCAACGGCGGGGCGATGAACGGGTTCGCCGGGACCGGTCCCGGTTCGATGGGGTACTACACCGACGACGACCTCCCCTTCTATTACTCCCTGGCCAACACCTTCTGTCTGGCCAACCGCTGGTTCTGCTCGGCCCCGGCCCAGACCTACCCCAACCGGCGCTTCCTGATGTCGGGCACGGCCTCGGGCATCATCTCGACCGACATCGACAACATCAGCACCGCCTACCCGGCCAACGGGACCATTTGGGACCTGCTCAGCAAGCACCACATCAGTTGGCGCAACTACTTCAGCGATGCGCCGACGTCCATCATCATGTTCGACACCGTGCTCAAGCACCCGCTGAACATGGCGCCCATTGAGGAGTTCTACCTCGATGCCGCCCTGGGCACGCTGCCCTCGGTCAGTCTGGTGGACTGCGACATGGGTGCCATCACCGGTGAGGCAGCCGGCGTCCTCTCCCCTTTCAAGATCCCCACCTTCGACACGGTACAGAACATCATTGACGACACCGGTCAGTCCGAGGAGCACCCCGAGGATGTGCAGCTCGGCGAGCAGTTCATGGCCAACGTGACCCACGCCGTCATGTCGGGGCCGGCCTGGCACCGGACCTTGCTGGTCTGGCTCTACGACGAGCACGGCGGGTACTACGACCACGTGCCGCCTCCCGCCGCCCCCAAGCCCGACACCATCGCGCCCATGCTCTCGGCCAGCAACCAGCCCGGCGACTACGCCCTCTACGGGCCCCGGGTGCCGGCCGTCGTCATCAGCCCGTACTCCCGCCCCCATGAGGTGACCAACGTGGTGCACGACCACACGTCGGTGCTGGCCACTATCGAGCAGCAGTGGAACCTGCCCGCCCTGACCTTCCGCGACGCCAACGCCGCCTCGCTGATGGACTTCCTCGATACGTCGCACATGTCCTTCGCCGAGCCCCCCGAACTGGCCAAGGCGGCCAACCCCCTCCCCGGGCTGCTCAAGGGGTACCAGGGTGTCCCCGCACCCCCGGCGCCCACCCCCTGACCCGTCCCGGTCCGCCTCGCACGGGCCGCCGACAGGCGCGTAAGGTATCTGACACGAGTGTCAGGAAAGTCTCGGCACGAGGGGAGGACGGACAATGCGCACCGAAGATCTGATCCTGGTCAGCGTGGACGACCATGTGATCGAGCCTCGTGGCATGTTCGACGGGCTGCTGCCGGCCAAGTACCAGGACCAGGCGCCCCAGCTGATCCGGCGTCCCGACGGCACCGACTACTGGCACTACGACGGCAACGAGATCCCCAACGTCGGCCTCAACGCCGTGGTCGGGCGGCCGCCCGAGGAGTACGGGATCGAACCCACCTCGCTCGACGACATGCGACCCGGGTGTTACGACGTCCACGAACGCGTCCGTGACATGTCGGTCAACGGCGTCCTCGGCTCGATGTGCTTCCCGTCCTTCCCCCAGTTCTGCGGCCAGCTCTTCGCCCGGCGGGAGGACAAAGACGAGGCCCAGGCCATGGTGCGGGCCTACAACGACTGGCACATCGAGCAGTGGTGCGGCGCCGAACCTGGACGGTTCATCCCCCTCTCCATCCCCGTCATCTGGGACCCCGCGCTGGCGGCGGCCGAAGTGCGCCGGGTGGCCCAGATGGGATGCCACGCCGTCACCTTCTCCGAGAACCCGGAGAAACTGGGCTGGCCCTCGCTGCACAGCAGCCACTGGGACCCGTTCTGGGACGCCTGTTCGGATGAGGGGACGATCATCTGCATGCACCTGGGCTCCTCGTCCCAGCTGCTGATCACCTCGGTCGAGGCGCCGATCGACGTCATGATCAGCCTCCAGCCCATCAACATGGTCCAGGCCGCGGCCGACCTGCTGTGGTCACCCATCCTGCGCAAGTACAAGGACCTGCGCTTCGCTCTCTCCGAAGGCGGCATCGGATGGATCCCTTACGCGCTCGAGCGCATCGACTATGTCTACGAGCACCACCACGCCTGGACCGGTCAGGACTTCGGCGACATGCTGCCCAGCCAGGTCTTCAAGGAGCGCATCATCACCTGCTTCATCGACGACGCCTTCGGGATCGACAGCCGGCGCTACCTCAACGTCGACAACATCGCCTGGGAGTGCGACTACCCGCACTCGGACTCGACTTGGCCGACGTCGCCCGAGGCGGCCATGAAGTACCTGGCCGAGGTGCCCGACGACGAGATCAACAAGATCACCCACCTCAACGCCATGAAGCACTTCCGGTTCGACCCGTTCGCCGTCCGCCCCCGCGAGCAGTGCACGGTGGGCGCCCTCCGAGCCGAGGCATCCGACGTCGACACCTCGCTGGTCTCGCACGAAAGAACCGCCGCCAAGAACCGTGGGGGCAAGATCGTCAACATGGGAACGATGACGCAGCTGCTCGACCGGGACTGACGGCCCCCATCTGATGTCGATCGACTACGTCAGCGGAGACGATCACGTCGTCACCATCACCATCAACCGGCCCGAGGCCCGCAACTCCTTGGACATGGAGCACTTCTTCCAGCTCCGTACGGCCTGGGAGCGCTTCGGTGATGACGACCACGCCTTCGTCGCCATCGTCACCGGAGTGGGCCAGGACTTCTGCGTGGGGGCCGATCTGAAGACCTACATCCCCCAGATCACCGAGCTGCAGCAGAAGATGAAGGCCGGCGAGGTCTCCGAGGTCGACGGCTACCGGCTCGATGACGGCGTCAAGGCGGTCCTGCGCGGCACCAAGCTCTACAAGCCGATCATCGCCGCGGTCAATGGCAACTGCGTGGCCGGTGGCATGGAGATGCTGGGCGGATGTGACCTGCGGGTGGCCAGCGACGTCGCCACATTCGGGGTGATGGAGCCCAAGCGCGGGCTGTTCGCCGGCGGCGGGACGACCGTCCGCCTGCCCCGCCAGATCCCCTACCCGGCCGCCATGGAGCTGCTCCTTTGCGCCGATCGGGTGCCCGCCGCCCGGGCCTACGAGATGGGGCTGCTCAACGAGGTCTGCCGCCCCGACGACCTGATGGAGAGGGCCTTCGACTACGCCCACCGGATCACCGCCAACGGACCGTTGGCCGTGCGCAAGACCAAGGAGTCGGTGCTGCGGGGGCTGGCCACCGACATGGGCGAGGCCTACAAGATCGAATCGGAGCTCTCCGGCCAGGTGTTCTCCAGCGTGGACGCCAAGGAGGGTCCCAAGGCGTTCGCCGAGAAGCGAGCCCCGAACTGGACCAACCGCTGACCGACCGCTCGACAGCCGCCGGCCGGGACCCGGGTCCGAACGGTTCCACCTAACCCTGATCGGAAAAAAACTTCTTCTGGTGACGTAACGCTCGGATGGCGCCGACCGTTCTTGTTCCGTGCACCAGAGTGTGGCCAAGCAATCGACCACCGCTCTCATGGAGGAGGCGGAGCAACGGGCGAAGGACATCGCCGTCGCCCAGGGACGTTTGATGGTCATCTTTGGCGAACTGTCCAAGCGGGAGGGGTTCAGGACCGAAGGTGCCACCTCCCTGTCGGCCTGGGCGGTGCAACGCTGCGGCGTCTCCGAGGCGACGGGTCGGGCCTGGTCCCATGTGGCCGAACGACTCGATGACCTGCCCCATCTCGCCCAGGGGCTCCTCGACGGCGCCGTCAGCTTCGACAAGATCCGCGCCGTGGTCGACCTGGCCGAACCCGAAACCGACGCCGAGCTGCTCGGGCAGGCCACGGAATACCCGGTGCGGCATCTGGCCGACCTGGCCCGCCACGCCCGGGGCGCCTCCGAGGCGAGCTCGGCCGCCAACTATGACTCGCGCTACCTGCGCTTCAACGACTCGGGGCGCACCATCACCGCCCGGCTCCCCGAGGAGCATTACGCGAGCGTCCGTGCGACGATCACGCAGCGGGCCCGGGCGTTCACCTCCGACGGCGAAACTCCCTACGACCAGCGCCTGTGCGACGCCTTCATCGACATCTGCCTAGACGGGGCACGTCCCAGGTCGGCTTCTGGCTCTGGTGCGGGCTCTGGGTTCTTGGTGGTCGCCCACACCGACCTGTCCTTCCTGCGCCGCGACGAGGGCTCAGCCGAGATCCAGCGGGTCGGCCTGCTCAGTGCCGAGACGATCCGGCGCCTCACCTGCGATGCGAGCGTGACCCTGGCCCTCGATGATGACCTGGGGCACACCATGTACGAGGGTCGGTCGAAACGGTTCCCAACCGATGCCCAGCGTCGAGAGGTGATACGCCGTGACCGATGGTGCCGCTTTCCCGATTGTTCCAACGCTCTCTTCACCAACGTCCACCACATCACGCATTGGATCAACGGTGGCTTGACGGATCTCGACAATTTGGTGCTGTTATGTGACCACCATCATCATCGGATCCACGAAGACGCCTGGAAGCTCTGGGGCAACGCGAACGAGAACTTGGTGTTCGTCGGGCCAAGCGGCCGCGAGATGACGACTCGGCCCTCGCCACTCTGGACCAAACGGGTCTCTTCGCGACTCCCTCCGTAGTTACGCGGCCGGCGCTCGGCGAAGCGCCAAGAGCGACGGGAACCCGACCAGGAAGGTCTGGAACGCCCACCCCCGCGCCGGCAGACCGCGCCGACGAGCTGAACGACCCGCCGCCACGGCCTCGGCCGCATGAATCACCGCGGTCCCGACCAACATGCCACGGAGCACCCGGCGAGGAGGCAGCCCGGTCGGGACGGCGTCGCTCACCCTGGAATGGGTTCCTTCGCTGGCCGACAGCACCGCCAGACCGACGATCCCCCCGTCAAGGAGTGCGAACCAGGCCCAAGACGGACGGACGACCCCTGATCTCTTTGCCATGGTCCTGTTCTAGCGAGCAGGGCGGCGTCAGGCCAATCAGACGTGGGCCCGACGTCGCTGGGGTGCCGCTGATAGGGCTAGAAGCTGTGTGGCATCAAGGTATTGGTCGAGTCAGAACTCTGGTAGTTGCCGTCCTCGTCAAAGAAGATTCCCGTGATCTTGAACGGCACATTGGACCCGAAGTCGGCGAAGCAGGTGGTTGCCTCGCCCGGCCGACCCGTGAGTTGAATCACGCACGCCACGCCAGTCCCAGTCTCGAAGAGGACCGTCCCTCTCGCGTTGCCAGGAATTCCCGACTCCCCGAGTACCGCGGTGGTGTCCTTGCCGTGGTGCGTCAAAAAGTCAGAGATCGTGAAGGACGTCGAGGCCTTGACGATGGTCAAGACACCTGGCTGGTACGTGATGATGTAGTTGGGATCGCTTGCCCCAGAGCAGGTCACCGGGTAGTGGCCCGGCGGTGAAGTCGACGTGGCTGTCGTGGTGCACGAGGGCTGGCTAGTCAGATTTGCCGACGTGTCGCCGTTCACGAATCCGCTGTAGTCACCGGGAGTGGGCGTGAGGTTCGGCGGGGTGCCGAATGGGGTAGTTACGGTCGGTGCGGTGATCACCAAGTGGGCGCGTTTTACGGTGAAGAGCAGGTCGCAACTACCCGAGCTGGCGCTTGAGTTGAAGCCATCAGTATCAGCGAAGTACGCCTCGCCCCAGTATCTACCGGCGGCCGGTGGCACCAGGGGTCCCATGTCGTAGGCACCATTGCCGTCGACGTTTGTGCCCACATCGATCGCCGGAGTCTGGCTCGAGCAGTTGTTGACGCGGTACCCGACGGCCGAGATGGAACCGACGGGCTGCATGGGGCTGGTGCCGCCGCCGCTCAACATGGTCTCGTACGTCACCGAATCGCCGTAGGTGATGGTGCTCGGCACGACCGACAACGTAAGTGTCGTGGTGGCCACCGAAAGGACGGTGAAGGTGGGCGAGCTCGGACACCCAGTTCCGGAATCCAAGTTCAAGTTTGTGTCCGACGAGGTGAAGAAGGCATCGACGTAGTAGTCGCCCGCCGCCAGCGTTGACGTTGTCTCGAGTGTGATGACGCCGTTGTCGGTCGGGTAGACGTCTCCGCTATCAACGGTACCCGTGCAACCCGGCCCTGTACCCAAAAGCCAAGAGATATCGCCGGACGGCGTAAGGCCCCCTTCCAGATCAGCGGTGATAGTGACGTTGGCTCCGAGCCCAGCCGGATTGGGTGTGGCACTGACGGTGAGCGTCGTCGTCGCTTGCGCACCGGCGATCTGGGATCCCAACGGTCCGATCGCCGGCAGCAAAGCCAATCCACCGAGAGTGATCGTGCTGACCAGAGCCGCTGCAGCGACTCGCCGGATCGTGAAGATTGCCATGGGATCTCCCTTGCTCATGCACAAAGTCCGCCGAGTGTTGCTTCAAGGGCATCACCAGACTTCGAGCGTGATGCTAACCCTGTTGAGCGCCCTTCGCCGAAGGTTTCGCTGCGATCGTGACCCGCTCCGTTGCAACGGACGCTGCCAATTGTCCGCACGCCGCGTCGATCTCCGCACCCCTGGTGGCGCGCACGGTCGCGTTGACGCCCAGACTTTCGAGCTCGTCGCGGAAGGTCCGCACCCGCGCGTGGGATGTGCCACGCACGGCGTAGCCCGGGGTCGGGTTGAGGGGGATCAAATTGACGTGCGCGCCCAGCGGCCGGGCGAACTGCGCCAATTCGACGGCGTCGCGGCGTTGATCGTTGACATCGTGGATCATGGCCCACTCGATCGACAGCCGTCGGCCCGTCGCCTTCACGTAGGCGTCACATGCCTCGGCCAAGACCTTGAGCGGATAGCGGCGGTTGATCGGGACGAGGACATCACGTTTCTCGTCGTTGGCAGCATGGAGCGAGACGGCCAGGTTGACCGGAAGGGTCTCTGCCGCCAGGCGACGGATGCCAGGCACGATGCCCACCGTCGAGAGTGTCAGGTGCCGGGCCGAGAGCCCCATCTCCCCGTGCAGCCGGGTCACCGCACTCCACACCCGGTCGTAGTTGGACAGCGGCTCCCCCATTCCCATGAAGACGACATTGGAGAGGCGCCGCGGCCGAACCTCCCTCATCGCCACGGCGACCTGCTCGACGATTTCGCCACTGCTGAGCTGGCGCTGGAACCCGGCCTGCCCGGTGGCGCAGAACTGGCAGGCCATGGCACATCCGGCCTGGGTGGAGACACAGACGGTCACCCGATCGGGATAGCGCATCAAGACGGTCTCGACCTGGGCGCCATCGTGCAACAACCACAACCACTTCGTCGTCTCCCCATCATCGGCCGAACGACGGGAGGCCTCCGTGAGCGCGGGAGGGAGCACAGCACCGAGCGTGGTCCGCAGCCCCTCGGGAAGCTCGGTCATCTCCGAAGGGAGCAGGACCCGCTTGTGCAGGCCGTCCCAGACCTGCCGCGACCTGAAGGCCGGCTCACCCTCGAGCAGATCGGCGAGCTGTTCCCGCGTCAGATCGTAAGGAGCGGGCACGTATCCAGGCTATGGCCTCGACTCCCGCCCCAGTGACAGGCGATCAGGGGCATTTCACCCAGGGCGTGGTGGCGCCTTTGACGCAAGCGCCGCTCGGATTGGTGAACACGTCGGTGCCGAAGGTACTGGTGGTGAACCCGGCCTCGCCCAGACGCGCCAGCCCGAAGTTGTCCTCGAACGAAGCCAGGGCGGAGAAGTGGTTGTAGTCCGTCGCCGATCGGCTGCCGGGCGCGATGAACGGCGAGAGCAGAACGGTGCCGATCCGGCCTCCACCCGGGCCCTCGATTCCCGGCTCGGGTGACCCGATGCCGCGCACCTCGCCGCAACATGCCGAGGCATCGCTGGTGTCGGCCTCGTCGAAGGTGATCTCCAGGAGCCCGTCCTGCCGGAATGCCGCCGAGTTCGTGATGAGCGGCACCCACGTCTCCAGGAAACTGTCGATGTCCGCCAGTGCGGATGGTCCGCTGGCCTGGTTCTTACAGGGATAGTCGTGCCCGTCCTCGCAGAGGTTGGGCGTGATGAACGAATAGTTCGGCGTAGTGGCCACCGTGGTGAGGTCGGCGGCCAAGCCCCGCTCACCCGGCAGCGCCGTGGCTGGCATGCTGCCGAAAGGCCCACCGAGGGCGACGACGTGTGCGTCGCAGTAGGCCGGATAGTCGATGATGTCGTGGAAGTACACAAACGGATTGTGCCGGGCCGCATACCCGTCGCCGGACACCGCCCCTTGCGTGTAGTCCCTGGCGTTGAGTTTGGGATGACCGCATGCGGCGGACTCACGTGTCGGGATGTTCCCCATGTCCTGCTGGTAGTCCGTCCAGGTCAGGCCGGCCGCACTGAGCTGCGTCCCGATATTCTGGGTCGCCCTCGGGTAGACACAGCCGGCTCCCTCGTCCATGCCGCGGTGCACGAATATGTTCAAGAAGTTGAGATAGAACACGCAGTCCGTCTGGTTGAGCACATTCGCCGGTTGGCCCGAGACCATGGAGATGTAATTGTCGTTGCTGGCGTGACCCGTCGCATAGAAGTTCGGCAGGAAGGCGCCCTCGCTCGGCAACGTGGAAGCCAGGTAAGGATCGGCGCTCGGATCGCCGAAGGTCGACGTCGAGCTCTCGTTCTCCAACACGATGACGAAGACGTGACCGACGTGGGGAACACTCGCGCTGGCCGATGTCGACGGCATGAGGCCCACGATCAGGATCATGAGGAGCGCCGACAACGTCGACGTACGCGCCCGCTGCCGGGTGAGGGAGTGCCGGTGGGCGAACATGCGATTACCCGTCGTGAGGGAGATGCGCCTATTCCCGACCAAGAATGACCGTACCGGCCGCACTGAACCACCCACTGGTTCCATTCACGCAGGCCAGTCTGGCATCGGGCACCTGGCGCTCGCCGCACTCACCGCGTAGTTGCTTGACCGCCTCGATGAGGAGGAACATCCCACGCATCCCGGGCTGGCATGAGGAGAGGCCTCCGCCATCGGTGTTGGTGGGGAGTGCACCCCCGACCCGCATCCGGCCGTCCGCCACGAAGGCGCCGCCCTCGCCCTTCTTGCAGAAGCCCAAACCTTCGAGCGTCAGGATCACCATGGGCGTGAAGGCGTCGTAGACTTGGACGGTATCCATCTCGTCGGGGGCCAGACCGGCTCGCTCGAAAGCCAGTTTGCCCGAGCGCACACAGGGTGATTCGGTAAAGTCGTCCCACTCGCTCATCGTCGTGTGCGAAACCGCTTCACCCGTGCCGAGCACCCAGACCGGCGCCTTGGCGCAGTCCTTGGCCCGTTCCTCACTCGTCAGGACGATGGACCCTCCGCCGTCGGAGCGGATGCAGCAGTGCAGCTTGGTCAGCGGGTCCCACACCATCGGGGCATCGACCACGTCGTCGATCGTGATCGGGTCCTGGTAGTAGGCGTCGGGGTTGAAGCTGGCGTTGTAGCGGGTCGACACGGCCACCTCGGCCAACTGCTCGATGGTCGTCCCGAACTCGTGCATGTGTCGCCGGGCCACCATGGCGTAGTGCGACCCGACCGGGTGGCCGAACGGGGCGGCGAACTGGATCGGCCCTCGGGTCCCGAACGAGAGGTTGGCCATGCGGAGCTTTTTCTTCAGGTCCGCCCGCTGAGTGGAGCCATACGTCAGCACCACCACTTCGACCAGGCCCTGGGCGATCGCCGCCGCGGCGTGCTCAACCATGAACTCCCAGATGCTGCCGCCGTGACCGGTCGAGTCGACCCAGTTCGGCCGGATGCCCAAATACTCAGCCAGCTCAATCGGCGGTAGCGCCCCGGTCAGCGACATGAACCCGTCGACCTCGGACTTGGCGATGCCGGCGTCGGCCAGGGCCCGGGTGGTCCCCTGGTAGTTCAATTGGAAGGCGGTCTTGTCATCGACCCGACCACAGTCAGACGTCGATGCGCCGACGATGGCCACCCGGCGATTGGGCATTGCTCTCCTTGTTCGGTTATTTCTTTTCAGTGTGGCGAACCAACTTCGAGGCGGCCAGGGTGTCGCTCAGCCGCCGCCCATCTTCAGACCCGGGTGCCGGGAGTGGAAGACCTGCGCGTTGACCTCGGCCGCGATGGCAGCCGGATCCCACTTGGACTCGCCCTTGGGGTTGTCGACACTGGCCCCCAACCGCCAGGGCTCGTAGTGGGCGATGTTCGCTCCGACCGCCCGAAATACCTGTCCGGTCACGTGCAGCGCCTCGTCAGACGCGAGCCAGGCCACCATGGGAGCCGAGTTTTGCGGGTTGAGCCGGTTGAACTCGTCGTCGCCGTACTCGTCGGGCTCCTTGAGCTCCACGTCCTTGAGGACGCCCCCGGTGAGGCGTGTCACGCCACCCGGCGCCACCGCGTTGGCCCGCACCCCGTAACGGGAACCCTCGAGTGAGGTGATGATCGTCAGAGCCGCGATCCCGGCCTTGGCCGAACCGTAGTTGGCCTGTCCCACGTTGCCCTGGAGGCCGGCCGACGACACCGTGTTCACTACGGCGGCCCGGACCGCGTCCCCTTCCTTGGTGCGCTCCCGCCAACGGACGCAGGCGAACTTGGTGGCGGCGAACGTACCCTTGAGGTGGACCCGCAGCACCGAGTCGAAGTCGTCCTCGGACATCGACACGATCATCTTGTCCCGGATGATCCCGGCGTTGTTGACCAGGATGTCGTGCCCCCCGAAGGCGTCGTAGGCCGTGGCGATGAGGTTCTCCGCCCCGGCGAAGGAGGACACGTCGTCGTAGTTGGCCACTGCCTCCCCGCCGCGGGCCCTGATCACTTCGACCACCTCGTCGGCCGGGCGCTTGTCCGCTCCCTCTCCGCTGGCCGATCCGCCCAGGTCGTTGATGACCACCTTGGCGCCCTGGGCCGCCAGCTCCAGCGCCTCGCCCCGGCCGATGCCGTGGCCGGAGCCCGTCACGATCGCGATCTTGCCGTCCAAGATGCCCATTTGACCCCCAAATCGAGAGAGAAGACTGACACGTCTGTCACATACCGTAACGGTGCCGGCGGGGACCCACAATTCGGCACCCCACGCCTGGCCGCGCCCATGATTTGAGATCGACGCTGACACGAATGTCATATACGGTGAGGGCGTCAGCGGGCACCCCGCGACGGGGTTTGCCGCACCTCCACCCGGTGCCGTTTCGGGACGGACGCGGCTCAGCGTCCGTGGAGCCGGCGGCCCGCTTCGGCGGTGCAAAGCGAGGGAGGGACATGGCAGCACCCACCAAGGCGAAGGGCGCAACCTCGTCTAAGAAGTCCGGGCCAGCCAGACCATCGAAGTCGGCGACCGGCGACCCCGTCGACATCACGGGCCGCCCCATCGCCCTCCGCCAGATCGACCTCGATACGTTCTTCCGCCCCAAGCGCGTCGCCGTCGTCGGCGCGTCGGACTCCAACGCCCGCCCCAACACGGCGCTGACCCAGAAGATCACCATCTGGGGCGAGGAGCGCGGCGCCACCGTCCACTACGTCAATCCCAACCGCAGGGAGGTGGGCGGACGTCCCTGCGCGGCCGCACTGACCGACATCGAGGAGCGTCTCGACCTCGTCGCCATCCTCGTGGGAAATCCCGTCCCTATCCTCCGTGACGCCGTCGCCGCCAACGCCAAATTCGCCGTTGTCTTCGCCGCCGGCTTCGCCGAGGTGGGCGCCGCGGGCGAGAAGCTCCAAGATGAGATGGAGCAGGTCATCGCGAGCGGGGACCTCCACGTGCTGGGTCCCAACACCAACCTCAACGCCTTCGAGGTCTTCCGGGAGGACCTGCCCGGCCGGGCCATCGCCCTCATCACCCAGAGCGGCCACCAGGGCCGTCCGGTCTTCCAGGGCCAGGAGATCAACATCAAGCTGTCGCACTGGGCGCCGGCCGGCAACGAGGCCGACATGGAGTCGGCCGACTTCATCAACTACTTCTCCAGCCTGCCGACCACGGGCGCGGTGGCCTGCTACATCGAGGGCTTCAAGAACGGCCGCACGCTGCAGCTCGCCGCCGACGCCGCCGCCCGGCGCAAGGTCCCCATCGTCGCCGTCAAAGTCGGCAAGACGGACGAGGGCCGCAGCATGGCCAAGGCCCACACCGGCCACCTGACCGGTTCCGACGCCGTCGTCTCCGCCGTCTTCCGCCAGTACGGCGTCCAGCGGGTCGACGGGCTCGACCAGCTCCTCGACGTCTCCGCCGCCCTGGCCCGCACCACGCGGCCGAGCGAGGCCGCCATCCGCCGCCTCAAGCGCGGTGCCGGCGGCCGGGTCTGCGTCTATTCGATTTCCGGAGGCACCGGGGCCCACATGGCCGACATGGTCGCGGCGGCCGGACTCGAGTTGCCCTCACTGACCAAGCATTCCCAGACCGAGCTGCACACGTGGATCCCGCCCTATCTCCGCGTCTCGAACCCCGTCGACAACGGCGGTGCCCCGGTGCGGGACTGGCGCGGCCCCAAGATCATCGAGACCATGCTGGCCGACCCCAACGTCGACCTCCTTCTCTGTCCAATCACCGGCGCCCTGCCGTCCATGGGCGACAAGCTGTGCCAGGACCTCGTCGACGCGTCCACCACCACCGACAAGCCCATCTTCGTGGTCTGGGGTTCCCCGGTCGGTACTGAGGAGTCGTACACGAAGATCCTCCTCAACTCGACGGTGCCCACCTTCCGCACCTTCACTAACGCGGTGATGGCAGCCAAGGCCTACTTCGACCACCACCGCTTCGTGGCCGGTTACAAGTCGCCGTTCGCCACCCCGGTACGCCGGCCCAGCCCGGCCCAGGCGAAGGCGAAGGCGTCGGCCATCATCGCTCCCAAGGGCGTGCGGCGGCCCAGCGGTTCGGCCCTCTCCGAGCAGGACTCCAAGGCGCTGCTCAAGGCTTACGGCGTCGCGGTGCCCAAGGAGCGCGTGGTGCAGTCGGCCGGCGATGCGGCCAAGGCGGCCAAGCGCATCGGGTTCCCCGTCGTGATGAAGATCGTCTCGGCCGATATCCTGCACAAATCCGACCTCGGACTCGTGGCGGTCGGTGTGCGCGACGAGGACGACGCCCGGCGTATCTACAAGCGCATGATGGCCACGGCCAAGAAGGCAGCACCCAAGGCCGCCATCGACGGTGTCCTAGTGGCCGAGATGGTCCAGGGGATCGAGACGGTCGTCGGGGTGGCGCAGGACGATCTCTTCGGGCCGGTCGTGATGTTCGGCCTGGGCGGCGTCTTCATCGAGGTGCTCAAGGACGTGACCTTCCGGGTGCCGCCGTTCACCAGGATCGACGCCGCCGCCATGCTGAACGAACTGGCCGGCGCGGCCATGCTCGATGGCGTGCGGGGCCAACCGGCGGCCGACCGGGCGCCGCTGGTCGACGCGCTCATGAAGATCCAGCACCTGGCGGTCGATCTCTCGGCCGAGGTGGCCGAGCTCGATATCAATCCGCTGCTGGCCGGGCCTCGTGGCGTCGTCGCCGCTGACGCGCTCATCGTCCTATCCTGACCCGACTTCGCCCGACCAAGGAGACCTGTGAGCGAGACCCCCGACGATGGCATTGGCGACGACCTCATCCGTACCGTTGCCGATGGCGTGTGCACCATCACCTTGAACCGACCCGACGCCGGTAACGCCATGACGCAGTTCATGCGGGACCAGATCGCCGCCTGGGTGCGAGACGCCTCCAGCGATCTCTTTGTCCGGGTCGTCGTCATCACCGCGGCGGGTGAGCGGGCCTTCTGCACCGGCGCCGACCTGCGGGGCGGACGGCACGCCCCGCGCCTCAAGCCCGACGATGCCCCCGAGGGGATCATGGGCGAGGGCTCCCGGATGATCCGTGACGGTTGGCAGGCGCTCGTCGCCTCCATCATCGATTGCGAGAAGCCGGTCATCGCCGGCGTCAACGGGACGGCCGCCGGAGGCGGCATGCACCTGGCCCTGGCCTGCGACCTCGTCGTGATGGCCGAGGAGGCCAAGTTCGTCGAGGTCTTCGTGCGCCGCGGCATCGCGCCCGACGCCGGTGGCGCGTGGATCCTCACCCGCCTGGTCGGGATCCAGAAGGCCAAGGAGCTGTTCTTCTTCGGCGACGACGTGCCGGCGGCCGAGGCCTACCGGATCGGGCTGGTCAATCGTCTTGTGCCGCAGGCTGAGCTGGCGGCGACGGTGCAGGAGCTGGCGGCCCGGTTGGCCGCCGGGCCCACCAAGGCGATCGGGATGGCCAAGTGGCTCACCAACCGGGCGCTAGACGTGGACCGGGCCACCTCCTTCCAGGACGAGGCCATGGCCCAGGAGCTGATCACCCACACGCTGGACTCCAAGGAGGGTATCGCCAGCTTTATCGAGCGGCGTCCCTCCGAGTTCAAGGGCTGGTAGACCAACTACTCACCCGACCCGGACCATCAGCCCGGCGCCGTCGTCGACGTCGTCGTGGTGGTGGCGCCGGCAGTCGTCGACGAGGTGGTGCTCGACCCGGGGCCGCTGGTCGTCGTCTCCCCTACCGACGTGGTCGTCGTCGAAGAGGAGGTCGACGTGGTCGACGTCGTGGTCGAGGTGGACGTCGTGGTCGTCGGCGGGGGGAGGGTCGTCGACGGGGTCTCGAAGATCTTCTCGATCGACGGCGCGTCGCCCTTGGAGTGGCCTCCGAAGAGGTTGGCCAACGGTTGCCCGGCGATGAGCTCGACGGCCGTGACGAACAGCAGCGACAAGACGAAGACGGCAGCGACCGCGCCGGCAATGATGGGCCAGCGGATGCCACCGGCGGGCGGTGGCGCCGGGGACGATTCCGGCCGAGCGGTGACGGGAAGCTGCCGCGTCGACGGCGCGTCCTCGGCGGCCGGCAACTGCTCGGTCACGTGCTCTCCGTAGGGAGCCGACAGCGCCATCGCCACGGCGTCGTCCGCCTGCCCGCTGCTGATGGCCGTCTCCTCAATCAGCGCGGAGGGCGGGGCGGGATCGGCGGGGGTCGACTGGGTGACGCCCGCCGCTTCGGTGCCGCCTAGTCGCCGGAGCAGGGCGGAGGTCTCAGGAACACGGACGACGACCTGTTTGACGGCCTGATGCCCACGCTCGATCGACTGGGCCACCACGGCGGTCCCGAACGTGGCGGCGGCCGAGCCGATGGCCACACCGACGATGGTGCCCTTGACACCGAAGATCGACGCGATGACGGCGGCGATGACGGCCCCCGCGGCAGAGGCCAGGATCTGGCGGAAGGAGAACTTCACGGATCGGGACCTCTAGTCCGTCAACGTCGGGGTCACGGCGCGGGCGACGAACTGGCGAGCGCCCGAGTCGAGCACCCAGTCGTGACCGAACCGGGCCACCGGCGCGGCCAGACGGGACACCAGGCGCAGGGTGGCGTTCCCCGGCGCCAGCGAGCTGGCCAACACGGCGGTGCATCCCGACTCACTCTGCTCGAGCGTGAGAACCGCCGTCCCGACCACGTCGCCCTCGATCCGGGCCCGCACCATGTTCGGCGCGTCGACCTCCTCGAGGTGCACCCGGAAGCGCACCGGGTAGGGCAGAGGCGGCTGGACCTCGCAACGCCACTCCTCCCCTTCCTTGAGACCGGCTGCGTCGAAGATGCGCAACCATGACCACCATTGCTTGTAGGCGTCAACGTCGCTGATCAGGTCCCAGACCGCTTGCGGTGCGATCGGCAGCGAGTACCGGTGCTCGGTCGTGATCGACCCGGGGATCGGGGGCGACAGCCCGGGGCCATCTGTCGTGCCGCTCAATCCCCCACGACTCCGTCGATGCATTCCCGCAGGAGGTCGGCGTGCCCGTTGTGCCTGGCGTACTCCTCGATCATGTGCACCATGATCCACCGCAGGTCGCGCGTCTCACGCTCGGGGGAGGTGGAGAGCACATCGAGACTTTCGGCCTCCGCGGTGATGGCACGCGAGTGGGCGCATTGCCGGACGAACAGTTCGAGGGCATCGCTCGCCCCCTCGGGCACCACCTCGTTGAAATCGGCGTCGTGGTCGTGCTCGGTGTTGATCGGCTCGGGTTGCGGCCCGCTGGCGAAGATGTGCTCGAACCACCACCACTCCACCAAGGCCATGTGGCGCACCAATCCGAGCAGAGTCAGCCGCGAAGGCGGCACACTGGCCCGCGCCAGTTCCTCGGGGGCCAGTCCCTCGCACTTGGTCAGCAACGTGGCCCGGTGGTAGTCCAGCCAGCCGTCGAGCATCGTCCGCTCACCGGCGACCCTCGGAGGGTCGACGCGAGGGGGGTTTGCAGCCATCTTCTGAGGTTACTGGTGAATTCTTCGCTCGGACGGTGGCCGGTATCATCGAGATCGTGCGTGAACGATGGTGGTCGAGACGGGCGATCACCCTACACATCGTGGCGTTGCTCTTCGTGCCGGGATGCTTCCTAGCCGCCTGGTGGCAGATCACCAGGGCCACTGACGGTAACGGCCTGAGTTACCTCTACGCCGTGGAATGGCCGATTTTCTCCATCCTCGCGGTGTACTTCTGGTGGATGTTCATCCACACCGATTACGAGTCCGTCGGCCTCAAGGGCATGCGCAAGCAGGCCGAGGCGGTCTTGCCTCCCGCCAGCCGTACCCTCCCCGAGCCCATGGTGATCCCCGACACGTTGCCGGCGGATCTCAGTCGTGACGACGTCGACCCGGAGTTGGCCGACTACAACGCCCGACTGGGTTCCCTGGCCTCGGAGGGGCCGAAGACCTGGCGCAAGCCGGAGCGGACCGTCGTGCGCCGAAGCCCGACCTCATGAGCTCGCCAAGCAGTCAACGCAGACCGAGCAGACTGAGCACGTTCAGGGCCAACGTGACGCTGCCGGGCATCAGCGGGGCCATGCAGCGGTACAAGGTGATGGCCTACATCGTCGGGGTTGGCCTGATCATCCTCGTCTTCATCGGCATACCGCTGCAGTACGGGGCCAACTTCTCGATCGTCGAGAAAGTGGTCGGGACCGCGCACGGCTTCCTCTACATCGTCTATCTGGTCTCGGCCCTCGACCTGGCCCGCCGCGCCCGGTTCACCTTGCTCCAAATGGCCGCCATGATCGGTGCCGGGCTGCTCCCGTTCCTAGCCTTCATTATCGAGCGCAAGGTCGAACGACGAGTAGACGAAGTCCTGCGCCAACACGCCGAGGAAGAGGCGGAAGCTGCGGGGATCAGCCCAGCCGCTCAATAACGGTGGCGTTGGCCTGCCCGCCACCCTCACACATGGTCTGGAAACCGAAGCGCCCGCCGGTGGCCTCCAGCTGGTTCAGCAGCGTCCCCATCAGGCGTACCCCGCTCGCGCCGAGCGGATGGCCGATGGCGATCGCTCCGCCGCGCGGATTGAAGCGTTCGGAGTCGTAGTCGAACGCTTTGCGCCACATGAGGGCGATGGCGGCGAAGGCCTCGTTGCACTCCACGGCGTCGAACTCCTCGACCTTCATGCCCGAGCGGTCGAGCAGCTTCTGGGTCGCCGGCACCGGGGCGGAGAGGACAATGGCCGCGTCCTCCGCGGCCACGGCAAAGTGGGAGAAGCGAGCCCGAATGGGGAGGCCGAGAGCCTCGGCCACCGAGCGATCGGCGATGAGCATCGCCGCGGCACCGTCGGTCGTCTGTGACGAATTACCGGCCGTGATGGCGCCAGCGGTCTCGGGTTCCCAGTGCTGCGCCGGGGGCAGGGCCGC
Organism: Acidimicrobiales bacterium; assembly: GCA_036502025.1. Taxonomy (GTDB): domain Bacteria; phylum Actinomycetota; class Acidimicrobiia; order Acidimicrobiales; family RAAP-2; genus Bog-473. The sequence continues at coordinate 58,610 of DASXZJ010000061.1, forward strand.
CAGCGCCTCGAGGGTGGAGGAGCGGCGGATGCCCTCGTCGCTCTCCAGCGAGGCGCCGGTGAACGTTCCGTCCTCAGCCTTGATGGGCACCGGGATCGCCTCCCGGGCGAAGTGCCCGTCGTCCCAGCTCGCCGCGGCCCGCCGGTGCGATTCGAGCGCGTAGGCGTCCATCTCCTCGCGGGTGATGTCGTAGCGGTCGGCCAACACCTGGCTGACCCGGAACTGGGTCCAGAGGCGCCCGTCGACCGCGGCCATGAAAGAAGGTGGGAAGGGACCGGTGCCGCCGCGCGCGTTGGAAGCAAGTGGGACGCGGCTCATAACCTCCACACCGCACGCCACCACCAGGTCGTAGTGACCGGCCGCCACACCGGCGGCGGCGAAGTGCATCGACTGCTGGGACGAGCCGCACTGTCGATCGACTGTGGTGGCGGGCACGCTCTGGGGCAGGCCGGCGGACACCCAACCGTTGCGGGCGACGTTGGTGCTCTGCTCGCCGACCTGGCTGACGCAGCCGGCGATGACATCATCGATGCGGGCGGGGTCGACGCCGGTGCGAGTGAGCAGCGCGTTGAGGGCAAAGCCGAGCAGGTCGGCGGGATGCCAGTTGGCCAGCGCGCCGCCCCGCTTGCCGAACGTCGTGCGGATCACGTCAACGATGACCGGTTCTCTCATGACCACTCCTTTTGCGCAACCTTCATATTTCGCTCTTTGCCGGTCAGTTGCCGCTGTGCACGGCCGACGATGCCGCTTCCTCGCGTCGGGCCATCAGCGCTTCCACTGCGTCATTGGCACCGGCCGGTTCGCCCTCGTAGGCCACGCGGCCCCGATCAAGCACGACCGCGCGGCCGGCCAGCTTGAGGACCCGTGAGATCTGCTGTTCGACGATGATGAGGGCGGTGCCGTTGCGGTTTATCTCGGTCAGGCCGTCGTACACCGAATCGACGACGACCGGCGCCAGGCCCAAGGAGAGCTCGTCCGCGACAAGGATGTGGGGCGGCACGACCAGTACCTTGGCCAAGGACAGCAGGCGTTGTTGGCCGCCCGAGAGCGTGCCGGCCAGCTGACGGCACCGCTCCCCGAGGATGGGGAAGGCGGCGTAGGCGCGCTCGAGGTTGGCGGCCAGCATCTTGCGGCCGGCCCTCTGACGAAAGGCGAGGGTCAGGTTCTCCTCCACGGTGAGGCTGGAGAAGACGCCGCGGCCCTCGACCACGTGGGCCATCCCGAGCCGGGCAATCCGGAAGGCGGGCATCCGGGTGATGTCGCGCCCAGCGAAGGTGACGGTCCCCGACGAGGCGGTGACCAACCCGGTCACGGTGCGGGCGACCGTCGACTTGCCCGCCCCGTTTGACCCGACGAGCGCGACGATCCCGCCGGCGGGGACCGTGAACGAGACGTCGAAGAGAGCGCGGTACGGCCCGTAGGCGGCGCTGACGTTGTCGAGGACCAGCACGTCGGACCCGGGCGTCGGCGGCAGGCTCACGCCGCGCCCATCCCCATCTGGCCCAGGTAGGCCCGGCGCACGGCGGGATTGGCCATCACCTGGGCAAAAGGTCCCTCGGCCAGCATCGCCCCCAGGTCCATCACCACGGTGCGGTCGACCACTTCGCCCACCATGGACAGGTCGTGCTCGACCAGGAGGACCGCCGTCCCGCGCTCGCGCTGCACCGTCCGGAGCACCTTGGCCACCTCGGCCGTCTCGTGCAGGTCAAGACCTGAAGAAGGCTCGTCGGCCAGCAGGATCTTCGGCTCGGCGGCCAGGGCACGGGCCAGCTCGACCAGGCGGCAGTTTCCGAGACCCAACGCGTTGACCGACATGCCGGCCAGATCGGATATCCCGACCAGCTCCAACGTCTCCTCCACGTTGTGGAGCTCGGATGCGGTCGGCGCACTCATGTTGAGGAGGTCACGCCACAACCTCCCCTCCCCCCGGCGGGCGCGTTCGGCCACCAGGAGATGGTCGCGCACGGTCATGTCCATGAACACCTCGACCTTCTGGTACGTCCGCCCGATGCCGAGGCGGGCCCGCTTGAACGTGGGCAGATCGGTCAGCGAACTCCCCTCGAAGGTGATGCTGCCGCTGTCGTGGCGGAGCTGGCCGCAGACGCAGTTGAACAAGGTGGTCTTGCCCGCCCCGTTGGGGCCGACCAGCCCGACGCTCTCGCCCGCGCCGATGTCGAAGCTGATGTCGTGGACCGCGTGGACGCCGCCGAACGACTTGGACACCGAGCGAATGGAGAGCAGGGCGGTCCGGCTACTCATGGGCGCTTCCCGCCGGGATGAGGTCGGCCGGCCTGTCCCGGCTGAAAAAGAGTTTCTCGAAGCGGAGCGTCCACGTCCGCTTCTCGTACTCCAGCACCCCTTCGGGGTGGGCGGCGTAGGTCAGGGCGCCGAAGGCGAAGAGCACAATGACGAGGCTGCTGCCGCCGAAGCGGGACGGCAGGTAGGTCAGGAGCTGCGTGGTGACGTAGAACCCGATGCCGGCCTGGATGGCGCCCTCCACGGTTCCCACCCCGGTGGTGACGACGAGCACGACGAAGATCAGTGAGTACTCGAAGTTCCACTGGTTCGACGTCGCCGTCTGCTGCTGAATGGTCAGCAGGAGGCCACCCAGTCCGGCGATGGCCCCGGCCAGGGCGAAGACCATGATCCGCTGCCAGGTCAGGTTGATGCCCAACCCGGCCGCCGCCGTTTCACTGCCCCGCATGGCGGCCAGGTTGCGCCCCACGGTTCCCTTCCGCACCAACAGGACGACCATGACGCAGGCCGAGAGCACGCCGAGACAGAGCAGGAAGAGGGCGTGACCGTTGAAGTTGAAGAACTCGCTGGTCCCCAACCACTTCGCCAGGAGGGGCAGGCCGGATGCGCCGCCAGTGATGGAGGTCTGGTTGAAGAACGTGGTGTCGAAGAGCAGGGCCCCCGCCAACGTCATGAGGGCGAGGCCCAAGCCGCGCAGGCGAAGCGAGAGCACGGCCAACACGGTGGCCACCACGGCGGCGAGGGCGGCCCCGACCAGGCCACCGATCAACATGTTGAGACCCAGGTGATTGGCCAGCTGCACCGACGTGAACGCGCCGACGCCGGCCAACGTGGCCTGGCTCAACGAGAGCTGGCCCGCCATTCCGGTGATCAGGGTGATGGAGAGCAACACTGTCGAGAGGGCAAGCCCGGAGTTGAAGACGGTCTCCCAGGTGGTGGGGATCCAGGTCAGCATCGAGACGATGAACGCAACCAGCAGGACCCACCAGGCCCGACGGATGATCCGGTCCATGGTGGGGGCCCGGGAGGCTGCCGCCGTGGCCGGAGGCGGCGGGTCGATCGTCGACAGCGGGTCGCGGCTCAGGTCGAGGGACCGCATGCCGGGCAGGATGAGGAGGGCGCCGACCAGCACCAGGAACGGGAAGGCCGGGACGATGTAGGCGTTGAACCAGCCGTCGGGGGGGATGTAGCCCCCGACCGTGGTGGTAATCACGCCGATCAGCAGAGCCACGCCGGTGGCAATGGGGATCGAGCGCAACAATCCCCACGCGGCCGCACCGATGGCGGCCACCATGAGGGTTGAGTAGCTCTGGGGCTGGAGGGGCGCGAAGTACGGCGCCAGGAGCACCCCGGCCAGTCCGGCCATGAAGCTGGAGATGGCCCAGGCCACCGCCACCACGCCGCTGGCGTTGACGCCGTCGAGCTGCACCAGTCGCCGGCTCTCGACGGCGCCCCGCATCTGCAGGCCCAGGTTGGTGTAGCGCAACAGGGCGGTGAGGGCGACCAGGATCACGACCGTGACCGTCAGCGTGGCCATCAGGTTCCCGCCGACTGGGTTGCCGTCGATGGTGAAATAGACCGCGTTCGGGCTGAAGAGGATGCTGGCCGTATCGTCCAGATTCTGCGAGCCGAAGATGATCGGCATGATCGACGGGATGCCGACCAACAGGCTGATGCCGACGACGAGTTTCGCCGTGGTGTTGGAGTTAGCGATGTGCCGGAAGAGCAGCCGGTCGAAGGCCAGACCGATCAGGGGCGACATCACGACGACCGAGATGACGCCGGCCAGCCAGGCCGACATGTGGTAATTCTCGGTCAGAATCGTGAAGACGAAGGCCGCCGCGAACGCCTGCCCGCCGAAGGCGAAGTTGAAGACCCCGGTGGCCTGATACGTGAGGACCAGGCTCACCGCCACGATGGCGTACGAGCAGCCGTATGGAATTCCGGTGAGGGCGAAGCCTAAGAACTGCTCCATGCCTGCCGATCAGTCGCCGAGTCTCGCCCCGTCGAGGCTCAGGAGGGAGCCGGTGTGCCCGGGGCCGGCGCGATGGGTACCGGGTTCTTGGCATTGCCGCTGAAGCAGACGAACGCCTTGTTGCTCGGCACGAGGTTCGCGGCCGGCACGTACTTGTCACCCTTGACCACGATGTACGCCGCGCAGTAGGGCGGGACATGACCGCTGTGACCACCCTTGGCCCAGTTGACCGGCGGGATCAACCCGCTGGCGGTGAACGCGGTCAGCTTGTTCGTCTGTGCGATGACGTTGGCCTGGGTGAGGTTGTTCCCGGCCAGCTGGACCCCCTGGGCGAAGAGCGCCGCAGATTCCCAACCCTGCATGGCCACCTCGTCGAACTCGTACTGGGGCTCGTACTTCTTCATCTGAGCCAGGTAGAGCTTGAGCGCGGGGTACTTCGAGGCCGGCTCCGTGAAGGGCACATGAGACACGTAGAAGTAGACGCCCTGCATCAGGCTCTGGTTCTGATTCAGCGTCTGCTGGTCATTCCCGTTGAGCCAGAACTGGTTGATCTTCAGCCCGTCCTGCTTTATCGCCCGGGCCATGGTGATGTTCCCCTGCACGTCCATGCAGGTGAGGACCGAGTCAGAGCCCGCCTGCTTCATGCGCTGGACGTCGGTGGCGACGGTCGTGCCCGGGTAGTTGATATTCAGGTCGGTATAGCTCACCTTGTAGCCGGCGGCGGTCAACCCGAAGGCAGCGGCGGCGCAGGCGGCGTTCGATGACGCGATCCCGTAGGCCACGATGGCAATCGACTTGGACTTGGTCTTGTTCATGACGTAGGCCGTCTCGGCCGCCTCGGGCGGGAGGTAGATAACCGAGCCGCCGGCGGCGAAGAGGTTGCTCGGACCCGCCCAGTTCTCGGTGACGTTGTAGCCGTAGGTCGGGACCTTGGCCTCGGCGACGATGTTGGGTGAGAAGAAGGCCGTGGCCACCCCGGTGATGGCGAAGACGTGGTCCTGGTTGATCAGGGTGCCGGCGAGCTGATTGAACGTGGATCCGCTACCCCCGTCGTCTAGGGCGTACTTGTAGGCGATTTTGCGACCGTTGATCCCACCCTTGGCGTTGATGTAGTCGAAATAGGCCCGCTCGCCGTAAATCAACGAGCGGAAGTTCGAGGAGATCGGGCCGGTCTGGGTCGAGATCGAACCAACGGTGATGGAGGTTGCCGTCACCCCCGGTGCGGTGCTTGCCGCCGCGCCCGCCAGGCCCGCCGTACCGCCGAGGGTGACCAGGCCGGCCAGTGTTGCTCCGGCCAGCGCCGTGGTGGCCAGACCAGTGATCCGACGTCTCATTCTCATGCGCTCCCCAGTCATGTGGCTCTTCGCATCCCCCCCGGGATGACGGTCACTGTAGCGGTACGACTTCGAACCCATAGATCGCCCCATTTCGTTCACGACACCTTTCTTCCTTTAGTTCAAAAACAGTCGTTGACGATCGAATTCGCGCAAGGCCAGCACCTCGCTCATCTGGACCGGCGCCAGGTCTTCGATCGTTCGCGCCACCTCAGGTGTATAGCCACACGCGGACACGAACTGGCGGACCCGTTCGTCCAGCGACGCTGCCCCGGCCGGCACCGCGGCCACACGGAACTCCCCGTCGTGGCGACGCAAGATGCCCTTATCGGTCACCACACTCACCACCTGGTGTCCGGGCGAGGTGATGTAGGCCACCCGGTCGGGCAGTCGCTCGGGCCGAGCCAGCGTCACCACCACGCACGCGTCAGCCCGGCTGGCCACGTCGTTCGCCCCGCCGGAGCCGACCAGGAACCGCCCGCCGGCCAGCTCGGTCGAGTTCAGGCACCCGTGCCGGTCAACCTCGGCGGCGCCGAGACAGCCCACCGTCTTGGTGCCCGGGCCACCGATGACCATGCCGAGCACCGACGACGCGTCGGAGAGATACGGCGTGCCCGGAAAGACGCGATGGTTGAAGATGTAGGGGTCGGCCGGGGTGGGCTCGTAACCCCACAGGCCGAGCTCGGCCGTCAGGACGACTCGGCTCCCGGCGGCCCGGGCCCGACCGACGGCGACCCACGCCGAAAGGTTGGCCACCCCGGCGCCAGCCAGGACGGCGTCGGCGTTCACGTCGGCCACGACCAACTCGACCTCACGCGCCCCCAGTACGGCCGCCTGCTCCCAGGTGGTGACCGCGGGGTCGTCGGCCGCCGGGGTGGCGGCGGCGTCGTCCTTCCAAGAGGCAGGGTTCGATCGACCCTCCAGCCAGCGCAGGTGCTCTACGCCCACCTTGGCGAGGTAGTCGTCGTGGGTGGATGGGCCGAGCACCCACTCTTGGGCGAAGGCGTCGAACTCGCCCTTAGCGGCCGCCTCAGCGGCCAGGTTCCAGTACGAGATGTCCTCGCCGTAGCTCGTGACGGGCAGCCCCGGCGCGTAACAGCCCCCGGGGTGTGCCCCGTACGGGGCCTCGACGACGGCCAGGACCCGGTGGGCCGGGATGCGCACCCGATGGCCGAGCCCGTCGAGGTCGTTGACCACCTTCTCGACAGTGGCCACGACGCCACGCCGGGCGGCCCAGGCCCCCCAGACACCCTCGAGCAGGGGTTCGGACAGGGCGAGGTTGCCGGCCCTGTCGGCCACCGCGGCATGCAAGAGGGCGACGTCGGGGGCCAGCGGCGAGAGGAGGCCGAGCGGGCCAAAGGGCGAATCGACTACCTCGAAGCCCTCGTTGTCGGCCATGGAAGATCCGACCAGAGAGCCGGTGACGGTGGCCGGCAGCCCGCGGGCGGCCGCTTCCATCCGTTGGGCCAGGGTGAGGATCGACCAGTGCTCCACCTCGACCTCGCCCGATTCGTAGGCCTTCCTGAAGATCGGATTCGGGGTGTACGTGGGGAAGCTGTTGCCCGAGTAGGTGGTGACGACCTTCCTCACGAGGCCGCCCCGGAAGAAGAGCGCACCCAGCGCGCCGAGACTCGTCATGATCAGCGTGAGCCCGGCGTCCTGGCCCCAGAACTGGCGCGCCATCTCGCGGGCCCCGGCGGTCCAACGGCTGTGGCCGAGCATGACCTGCACCGAGTCCCCCGGATGGACGTGCTGGGCGATGGCGTCGGAAAGCGAGCCGAAAGCGGGTCCCTGGGTAATGGAGGTTGCAGGCGTCATGATTTACGGAACCCGAGGGTGGAAGAGAGGCAAACATCCTGTTCCCGCCTCATTTTCGCGCCCTCCCGAACCTGACCACCGTGTCAGGTTAGCCATTTCGACCACCCCGGGGCACTACGATTGCCAGGGCATGGCGTCGCCTCGAGTCCAACGAGACACAGCGACCCCGCCATCGCCCGAAAAGGCCGCGGCTCCCCGCCCGAAATCCCCACCAGCGGTCACCTCGAGGTCGAGCGACTCCTCGTCCAATGGCCTGCCCTTCGGCGAGGTGGACGCGGTCGGCGCCCCGGCCAGCAAGAGGGTCCTGCGGAGCCAGGGTCGCCGCACCATGCGCAAGCTGCTGGACGCGGCGATGGTCGCCTTCGACAAGCGCGGTTACCACGCCACCAGGGTCAACGACGTGGTGGAGATCGCCAAGACCTCCCACGGCACGTTCTATCTCTACTTCTCCAATAAAGAAGACCTGTTACGGGCGCTGGTGACCGAAGCGGCCACCGAGGCGCAACACCTCTACGACGCCTTGAACACGACACCGGGGGACGGGGGAACGCCCCAGTGGGACGACGTCCGCGGTTGGATCTCGGCCTACTCGGCCCTGTGGATCCGCTACGCCCCGCTCTTCAGGGCCTGGACCGACCTGGCCACCATCGACCCCGAGCTCATCGACGTGATCCGTCAGACCTTCACCGTGATGTCCGAGGCGTTGGCCCAGCAGATAGACCCGGACGCCTCGGGCCACATCATCGACACCCAGGCGGCGGGCATGGCCGTGCTTGCCATGCTCGACCGGTTCCACTACCTCAGGGAGTTCGTGGGACAGCCGGTGGACGACATGGCCCTCGACACCATGACGACCATGGTCTACCGGGCGCTCTTCGACGGGGCGGCCCCCTGACGAAGGCCGGAACCAATTTGGTTCTTTTGGTTCCCGACTAGAAGGCGAGGCGGTTGGTGGTCAGACCGGCCCAGAACCCGCCGTCGGTGTAGACGTTGGCCCCGGTGATGTAGCTGGCCATGTCGCTGTTGAGGAAGACGAGGATGTGGGCCTGCTCGTCGGGGGTGGAGTTGCGCCCGAGCGGCTTGGGGAAAGCATCCATGAAGTCCTTGCCCATGTAGTTCTCGAACGAGGGCATCATCGGGGTGTCTGTCGGCCCCGGTGAGGTGCAGTTGACCCGGATTCCTTGGGGCGCCAGGTCGAGCGCGGCATGCATGGTCCAGACGATGATCACCTGCTTGGAGAAGAGATAGCCCTCCCCGACCAGGTCGGGGCGGGCCTCGAGCCAGGCTCGGGCCGCGTCGTAGCCCTCGGTCGCCACCAGTTCGGCGATGACCTCGAGCATTTGGTCCCATCCGATCCCGCCGGCCGAGGAGATCGTGGCCACCGCGCCCTTGCCGTCCATCATCGGTGCGACCGCGTGCGTCAGGTGACGGGCCGCCACGAAGTTCACCAACATGGTGTCGAGGCCGCTGAACGGCGGCCCGGGCAGTCCGGCGCAATTGAACAAGGCGTCGACGTGTCCCCCGATTTTGTCGACGGCGGCATCGATGGCGTCGGGCTCGCGTAGGTCGGTCTGGTAAAAGCCAGCCACCTTGGCGGTGGGTTCTTTCAGGTCAAGGACGTGCACCTCGGCACCCAACTCGACCAGGTCGTTCACCACGGAGGCGCCCATGCCGGCCCCGCCGCCGCCACTGACCACAACCCGCTGGCCCTCGTATCCCCAGGCGATCGCCATTCCTGCCCTCCCTGTTGCCACGAATGCCCCTGCGGCTGCTGCCCGACGCTCCTCGGCCGGCACCCTCAGGACTGAACGGCCCCGATACTGACAGACGCGTCAGGTTTGTGCCCATCGGAGCGCCGAAAGAGGCTGGTCGGGTGGGTGCACCGGCGCCCTGTTCAGTTGCGGGCGGTCGGGCCGAACACCTTCTCGAAGATGCCGTCGACGCCGGACCCGTGCAGCGTGAGGCCGCCATCGACCACGATGTTCTGCCCGGTGATGAAGCGGGCCAGATCCGAACACAGGAAGACGACGACGTCGGCGATGTCCTCGGGCTCCCCGATCCGTCCCGCCGGCGTCCCCTTCTCGAAGCGGGCCACCTGGTCGGGGAAGACCTCGAACATCGGCGCCGTCATGGTGGTGCGGATCATCCCCGGCGACACGGCGTTGACCCGGATGGAGGGCGCGTACTCCAGGGCGGCGGAGGCCGTGAGCGCGGCGACCGCCGCCTTGGAGGCCGTGTACGGTCCCTCCCCCGCGGCCGGTCGCGTCCCGCTGATCGAGGCCGTGCTGACGATCGCCCCGCCGCCGGAGGCCCGTAGATGGGGCACCGCCGCCCGGAAGCCGGCGTAGACCCCGGTGAGATTGACCCGGAGCACCCGGTCCCATTCGGCCGGATCAATCTCATGCAACCGGCCAAAGGCCGAGGTCCCGGCGTTGTTGTACAGGGTCGACAGCCCACCGAGCTCCGCAACCGCCGCGTCGATGACCTGGCGCAGACCGTCGGGGTCGCCAACATCCACGCCGTATCCCAGCCCGCCGATCTCTTCGGCGACCACCGCCGCCGCGTCGGCGTCGAGATCAAGCACGGCCACCCGGGCACCCTCTTCGGCCATGCGGCGACACGTGGCCCGGCCGATGCCCGAGCCACCGCCCGTCACGACGGCCGACTTCCCCTCAAGCAGTCCCATCGGACTCCAGCCCTGACCCCGTGCCCGACTCGTCGCGCCGTTCCCTCTCGACCCAGGGCGGGGCGTCGAAGATGATGGGCACATCGAGCTTCCGGATGAGGAGCTCCTGGGCCATGCTGAGATGCAGCGACCCCTCCTCCCCGTGCATGGTGGCCCGCACGGTGGCGCGACCGCCGGCGTTCACCAGCGCCTGAAGATCGAAGATGCTCCACTCGTCCGCCCGGGCCCGACGGTGGAACCACAGCGCGTGGTCCAGGCTGGCGTCGGTGTGGGTGCCCCAGGTCCCCAGGCTCATCGGTCGGAAGGAGGCGCCCGTCATGTCCGAGAAGTAGGCCAGGAGGCAGGCGTGCACCGCCGGGTCGTCGCCCAGGCGCTCGCGGGTGCGGAACCAGCAGCGTCTGGTGGATCGGTACGTCCCGTCCTCTCGCTGTTCGGTGGCGCCGAGCTCTCGGATGTCAAAGGGGAACGGCGCCTCGAAGCCGTCGACCACGGCGGGCGGGGGGACGTCGGCGGCCATGGGCAGCTGGTAGTCATCGCCCTCCTCGGGGGCGTGGAAGGAACACGTCATCTTGAAGACGGTCTTGCCCTCGACCTCCGTCGTCACCTCCCGGGTGGAGAACGATCGACCGTCGCGCACCCGCTCGACAGAGTGCCGCGAGGGGACCCCGGGGCGCGAGGGCCGAAGGAAGTAGCCGTGGAGGGAGTGGACTTCGAGCGCGTCGGGCACCGTTTGGAAGGCGGCATGGAGCGCCTGGGCCACCACCATCCCGCCGAAGGTCCGCTCGCCGGGCCACCAAGCGGGGCTGACCGACAGAAAGCGGGGCCGCCCATCGCTCCCGGGCTCGACCGGCGTGCTGGAGACGGCCTCCACCAACTCGGCCACCGTCCCGCTCATGAACTCGGTCTCGTCAATCTCCATTGCCGGATCCTGCCCTCCTCACGTCAGGACCACGTCGACATCGAAGCCTCGGGCGGCAAGGTCGACGCAGGCGTTGTCCTCGGCGTAGCGAAGACCCTGGACATTGAACAGACGCACGGTAGTCGCCTCGGTCGGGAACGGGCCCCAATGCCAGGTCCCCCGATGCAGGACCAGCGGTTCGAGTGGCTCCAGGCGAAAGGCGCGGATGGTCCCGCCGTCGGACGGTTGTGAGAACTCCACCGAGGCCGGGGCCACCACCACGACGGCCGGCACATCGAGCGCCATGATCGTCTGGGTGTGGGTGTCGTGCCGGAAAAGCATCTCGCAGCGCAAACCGCATCCGTCGGTCGTCTCGGGCACCTCGGCCCGGGCGTGACCGATGAGGTTGACGTGGACGTCGCCCCACTCGAAGGTCAGGCGCTGGTCGCCGTCGGCGGGGTCGGTGTCGGCTACGGGGAGCCACCCGAAGGGTGCCCAACCGTCGATCGAGAGTGGCGCGGGGCTCAGTCGTGGCCGCTCCAGCCGCTGTCCCGACACCACACCAACCCCTTTCGTCTGCCTCGTCCGTCCCACTCGTCCGTCACGCCGTCCGGTCGTCTCGCGGTGCCGGTCGGTAGTCCGGCGATATACCCTGACGCCGGAGTCAGTCTACGGAACGTCGGAGGTGGCGAGATATGGACGTGCGCAGCATCGAGGCCAAAGCGCCGGTGGTCGAGCACAACGGCACCGTCCCGGTGTGGTGGATGATCGAGTCCCGCGAGTTCAAGGACATCACCGACGGCGGCTACCTGGAACTGGTCAACGAGTTCGAGGTGCCGGGCGGCGGCCTGGTCGACCCCCACTCGCACCCGACCCACGAGTTCTATTACGTCATGAACGGCAAGGGCGTCATGACCATCGACGGCGAGGACCGCGACATCTCGCAGGGCGACCTCGTCTACATCCCGCCCGACCAGGTGCACTCGTTGCGCCCGATCAGTGATCATGCTCCCATCCACTGTTTCTGTTTCGCCATCGGGGTGAAGGGCGCGGGCGCCATCAACTACACCACCCACTGAGTGGCCCGCGTCCTGGTCACCCGCCGGCTCACCCCCGGCGGCACGGACCCGTTGCTCGAAGCGGGCCACGAAGTCGTGGCGTCAGAGGATGACCTCCCGCTCACCTCGGCCGAGTTGGAAGCCGGGGCGGCCGGCCACGAGGGCATGGTCTGCCTGCTCACCGATCGCATCGACGCCGCCGTGTTGCGAGCCGGGCGCGACGGCGGGCGCCTTCGGGTCGTCGCCACCGCGTCGGTCGGTTACGACAACATCGATGTGGCCATGGCGCGGACGCTCGGTCTGGCCGTGTGCCATACGCCCGGCGTGCTCGATGCGACCACCGCCGACCTCGCCTTCCTCCTCATCCTGACCGCGACCCGCGGCACCACCGGCGCCGAGGCCGATCTGCGGGCGGGGCGCTGGAGTGGGTGGGGCTTCGGCACGCATCTTGCTCACGATGTGTCCGGCGCGACGCTTGGACTGGTCGGCTACGGGCGCATCGCCCGCGTCGTGGCCCGGCGGGCAGCGGGGTTCGACATGGAGGTGCTGCACACTTCGCGCCTCGACACGGGGCGGCCGGGGTACGTTGCCACGCTGCGCGAACTGCTCGAGCGCTCCGACATCGTCAGCCTGCATGTACCGCTGACCGAGTCCACCCGCCATCTCATCGGCGCGGCGGAACTCGCCCTCATGAAGCCGACCGCCGTCCTCGTCAACACGGCGCGGGGACCGGTGGTCGACGAGGACGCGCTCGTTGACGCGCTCGAGGCCGGTCGTCTCGGGGGCGCCGGGCTGGACGTCTATGACGGTGAGCCGACGGTCAACCCCCGCCTGCTGGCCGCACCGCGGCTGACGCTGCTGCCGCATATCGGCAGCGCGACCATTGGGACCCGGACCGAAATGGCGCGGCTGGCCTGCCGCGGTGTGGTCGACGTGCTGGCCGGGCGGGTGCCGCCGAACCTCGTGACGGACTGACGTTCAGGCGGTCTGGTCTAGTCCAGGTGAGCCCACTCGTGCTCGCCGTCGACTGCATTGGGGTCGAGGGCCCGTGCCGACGCGTGCTCCCAGCGTTCCTCGATACGCCCGAAGCGCCAGATGGCCAGGGCCACCAACCACGTCACGACGAAGAGGCCCACCATGAAGAAGCCGGCTGTATTGAGGTTGAAGCGCTCCACGAAGCTCCAGAAGGGGCCGCCGAGGTTGCCGCGCTGGGCGAGGAGGCCGGCCAATTCGATGGTGCCGATGAACACGGCCACGAAGATCGAGAGTCCGGTGACGGTGAGGTTGTAATACACCTTGCGGATCGGTCGGGCGAAGGCCCAGTCGTAGGCGAAGTTCATGAAGCACCCATCGACGGTGTCGAACAGGCTCATGCCGGCGGCGAAGAGCAGGGGCAACGAGAGGATGGCGTAGAAGGGGAGCCCGCTCACGACCGCCGTGCCGGCCAGGACCAGGAGCGCCACCTCGCTGGCCGTGTCGAAACCCAGGCCGAAGAGGATGCCGACCGGGTAGATCTTCCAGGGCGTGTCGATCCGCCGGGCGTAGCCCCCGAAGAACCGGTTCATGAGGCCGCGGCTGTTCAGCCTCCGTTCCAGCTCGGCGTCGTCGTACTTGCCGGAGCGCATCTCCCGGAAGACCCGCACGATGGAGATCAGGACGACGATGTTCAAGGCGGCGATCAGATAGAGGAAGAACCCCGACACCGTGGTGCCGACGAGGTTGGTGGTGCTCTGCAGGGTCGAGGTCGGGTCCTTCACCTGCGCGTCGAGCCCGCGGATGCCGAAGTTCAGGAGCACGGCCAGCGCCAGGACCACGGTGGAGTGGCCCAGCGAGAAGAAGAAGCCGACGCTCAAGGGACGTTGGCCGTCGTTGATCAGCTTGCGGGTCGTGTTGTCGATGGCCGCGATGTGATCGGCGTCGAAGGCGTGGCGCATGCCCAGGGTGTAGGCCAACACGCCGGTGCCCACTCCGAAGAGTCCGGTTCGGCTGACGTGGTAGTGGCCGCCAACGGCGGCGAGCAGCAGACCCCATCCCATGACGTGCAGCCCGATGACGGTGGCCGCCATGCCCCCGACGCGGGTCCATTCCCGGGGGGTGAGGCCGGCGCGGAGCCTCGACAGCCGTGACGGCCGGGGGGCCGGGCGAGCCGCAAGTTCCGTCGACACTTGTTGTGACGGTAGGGCAGTTAGGAGGCGTTTGCAATAAGGAAGTAGGTGCGTTTGACACCTATGACCGTCCTAGAATGGCCCCGTGACCAAGCCGCAGGGTCCGCCGCAGGGTTCCGTCGTCGACACGGGGGACGCCACCACTATCGAGGGCGTGCTCGACATCGTGCGGGCGCAGGGCGGTCGGGTCACGTCGTCGCGCCGCCTGCTGCTGCGGGCGCTGTTCGGGTCCGAGGCCCACCACACGGCCGAGGATCTGGCCCACGAGGTGCAGAAGCGGGCGCCCGACATCCATCTCTCCACCATCTACCGCAACCTCGACGAGCTGGAGCGACTTGGGGTGATCGTGCACGCCCACCTCGGGCACGGGCCGGCGACGTACCACCTGGCCGCGGCCGCGCACGGGCATTTCGTGTGCGAGGAGTGCGGCATCATGATCGAGGCGCCGGACACGCTCTTCGGCGGCCTGGCCAAGGCGGCCCGGACCAGGTTCGGCTTCACCATCGACCCCCACCACTTCGCCATGCTGGGGCGCTGCGCGGACTGCGGCTGACCACCCGCCCCCGGCCGACCGCTCGGCCGAGCGCGACCGACTTTCGCCACGTACCATTGGCCCCGACGTGACGAGGCACGCGCGTCCGCACGAGGGACCATAACGTTCATGGGTGCGACCGGTAGCGCGGACCGATCAACGGCGATTGCAAAGGGCACGACGGCCGCGCGCTTCGACGCCATCGTTGACATGTCCGATGACGCGATCTTCACCTGCGACGCCGTCGGGAGGCTCACCACCTGGGGCAGCACCGCCGAGCGGCGCTTCGGCCGGCCCAAGGTGCAGGTGCTCGGCGCCGCGCTCGACGTCCTCTTCCCCGACCACCCGAGCGGAGAGGTGCAGGCCGTGGTGGCCACCGTCCTGGCCGGCAACCGGATCACGCACTTCGAGACCGAGACGCAACGTCCCGACGGGCACTTTTCCAGAAATCATCCAGGCGCGACGGTAATCAGCGTCGCTTCCAACCCCAGCAGCTCAACTGTCGTCTTCCCGTCGCGCAACGCTGCGAAGAATCCGGCTTCCTTTGCCTCGCGCGCCCGACCGGCCGCCACGACGGCATCGAGCGACGCCGCCGGAACGACGGTGACACCGTCGACATCGCCCACCACCCAGTCGCCGGCGGCCACCGTGACGCCGCCCACCCGGACCGCGGCCCCTACGGTGCCCCGCTGGTCCTTGGTGGCACCCGTCAGCGCGATGGTCGACGAGAAGACCGGGAAACCGTGGCGCTCGAGCGCAACCACGTCACGTACCCCGCCGTCGATGACCAGTCCGGCCAGGCCGGCCGCCTCGGCGGCCGTGGTCAGCACCTCGCCCCAGTAGCCGCGGTCGGCCACCCGGCCCACATCGACGACGAGG
This sequence comes from Acidimicrobiales bacterium, assembly GCA_036502025.1. GTDB lineage: Bacteria > Actinomycetota > Acidimicrobiia > Acidimicrobiales > RAAP-2 > Bog-473. The sequence continues at coordinate 74,211 of DASXZJ010000061.1, forward strand.
ACGCTGCCGGCCGGTGCGGTGGTCACGGCCACATGGACGGCCAGGTTGTCCCCCGGTGTGCATTCCACCGGGTAGGCCGGCGCGGCGACTGCCGCACCCGCCCAGACCGGCTTCAGCCGCCGGTCCGTGGCCAGGCCGCCCGACTCCCCGAGGGTGGCCGACCCCAGTCCCAACAGTGCCGCCGCCGTCTCCGCTTGCCTCGTGGTGCTCACGACCTGCCTCCTTGTCTCCTCGTTCCCCACCCGATCGACCCAGTCGACCCGATCGAACGAGCGTCGGATCTTCGCCCGACTGATCGGTCTCGTGCATTGGAGCACCCGGCGGTACCTACGCACCAGCCGTACACTCCTCGAGTGCCCGAGCGGATGCTCATCGTCACCCAGGTGGCGCCCTACGCCGATGGACCGGCCGGTGTCCACGGGGTGCTCGGACAGGCCGCCACCGCGCTGGGCCAACTGGCCGAGTCGGCCG
>DASXZJ010000062.1:0-2254 GCA_036502025.1 Acidimicrobiales bacterium
GCTAAAGGAACGGGTGGCCAGGCTGCGCCCGGTGCTTCGAGCCGCCCGCTCCTACCAGCGCACCACCTACCTACCTGGTGAGCTCAGCCAGCTGGACTGGTGGCACACCGGGGTCCAGATCCCAGTGGGAAAGGGAGCCACCCGGGAGGCCTTCGGGCTGGTGGCCACCCTGCCGCACTCGGCCGCGCACGCCACCGTGTTCACCTTTGGGCGCACCACAGCCGACTTCTGTACCGCCGCCCTGGGCTGCTTCGTGCGCCTGGGCGGAGTGCCCGAGGCCGCCGTGGTCGACAACGAGGGCTGCGCCGTGGCCGGACGACCCGGTCGGCCTCGCCTTGTCGACGAGGTGGCGGCGCTCTTCGGCCACCTCCTCCTGCGCCCGGTGATCCTGCGTCCCCGCTTTCCCGAGGGCAAGGGCCAAGACGAGCGCACCGTCGGCTACCTGCAGACCTCGTTCCTGCCCCTACGGCACTTCGAGGACCTCGCCGACCTGCAGAACCAGCACGACACCTGGGCCGAGACGGTGGCCTACCAGCGCCACCACCGTCGGGTGGGGGCCAAGGTCGGCGACGCTTTGCGGGTGGAGCGGGGATATCTGCGGGCGCTACCTGACCCATTGCCCGACCTGGACCGTCGCTTCGAGGTGCGGGTGACCAAGGATGGCTTCGTGCGGGTCGGCGACGTCGACTACTCCGTGCCTCCTGGGCTGTCGGGGCGGCGCGTCAGCGTGCGGGCCTCGCTCGAAGAGCTCTGGGTCCACCACGAAGGAAGGCTCATCGCCCATCACCGTCGCAGCTGGGTGCCGGCCGACGTGGTGCTCGATCCCGCCCATGCTCGGGCGCTGCGCCTGCACCGCTCGGCTCAAGCCCGCCTCGGCGCCGGCGACGTGAGGGTGCCGGCGGCCGACCTTGCTCGCTACGACGCCCTGGCGGGACTGTCATGACCAGGCCGAGCTCGGAGATCGCCTTCTTGGCTCGCGCCCTCAAGGCTCCGAGGATCTCGTCCCGAGCCGCACCCCTGGCCCAGCGAGCAGCCGAACAGGGCTGGGATCACCAGACCTACCTGGCCGCCGTGCTGGCCGAGGAGGTCGACGCCAGGGACACCCACGGTGGCCAGCACCGGGTCAAGGCCGCCCGGTTCCCTCAGGTCAAGACCCTCGACGACTTCGACTTCAGCTTCCAGCGCTCGGTGAAGCAGTCGACCATGGCCCACCTGGCCCAGCTCGACTTCTTGTCCGAGGCCAGCAACGTCATCTTCTTGGGCCCGCCGGGCACAGGGAAAACGCACTTGTCGATCGCTCTTGGGGTGCAGGCGGCGCGCCGGCGTCACCGGGTGGCCTTCGCCTCGGCTCAGGACTGGGTAGGACGCCTGGCCGCGGCCAAGCGAGCGGGCAAGCTCGAAGACGAGCTCGAACGCCTCAGACGGGTCCCTCTGGTGATCGTGGACGAGGTGGGCTACATCCCCTTCGACTCCGACGCTGCGGCTCTGTTCTTCGCCCTCATCTCCAGCCGCTACGAACGGGCCAGCCTCATCGTGTCATCGAACAAAACCTTCTCCGCCTGGGCCGAGATCTTCGGCGACGCCGTGGCAGTCGCTGCCATGGTCGACCGCCTGGTCCACCACGCCGAGGTCATCGTGCTCCAGGGCGACAGCTACCGCCTCAAAGACCGAGCCAAGGAGGTCCTATCGACCAAGAGCCGCTGACCGCGCAGTTTTCGGCCGGCGCCAGACGCGCAGTTTTCGGCCGGCGTTGACATCCCGAGCTTGCGTGCTCGGGCCGCTGGACAGAAGGCAGGCCGGGACGAGCAGGTCCCAAGGCGCCGGCGATTGAGCTTCCGTTCCGCCCGTGGCACACTGCTATGGCTCGTCTGATGGTGAGCGCAATGACCAGTGAGCATTGGCGGGATATTCCGGAATGGAAGCGTATCTCGAGGTCTGGGAGGGTAGCGGAGCCCGGCTGGCCGGGCTGACCGACAGGACGACGATCGGTCGCGTGCCGCCCAACGACATCGTCGTGGCTGAAGACCCAACCGTCTCGAGGATCCACGCTGTGCTGGAGGACTACGGGGCCGGCTGGACGATACGCGACGTTGGCGCAGCCAACGGGACCTTCGTGAATGGCGAGCGGATCCACTCGGAGACGGTGCTGCGGCATGGAGATGAGATCCGAGTTGGGGCAACCCGGCTCGTGTACCTGACGCGGCCATCTGAGGAATCGGCAGGTACGCTGCAGGATGAGCAGACTCGGCCAGTT
>DASXZJ010000063.1:0-10332 GCA_036502025.1 Acidimicrobiales bacterium
AGCGGCGCCACGCTCGAGGGCGGCGCACGGCCCGGGAGAATATCGAGGACCTCTGTGACGCCGGCAGCTTCGAGGAGTACGGCCGCTTGGTCATTGCGGCGCAGCGGGCCCGCCGCAGCACCGACGACCTGATCGCCAACACCCCGGCCGACGGGCTGATCGCCGGACTCGGGCGGGTCAACGGCGACCTCTTCGGTCACGACCAGGCGCGTTGCGCCGTCGTGTCGTACGACTACAGCGTGCTGGCCGGCACCCAGGGCCAGATGAACCACAAGAAGAAGGACCGGCTGTTCGATCTGATCGAGCGGCTCGGGCTGCCGGTGGTGCTCTTCGCCGAGGGCGGCGGTGGGCGGCCCGGCGACACCGACACCGCCACCGTCACCGGTCTCGACACGGCCGCATTCGCGCTGTTTGGCGCGTTGAGCGGCCGGGTCCCGCTGGTCGGCGTCGTGTCGGGCCGCTGCTTCGCCGGAAACGCCGCGCTCCTCGGGTGCTGCCACGTGATCATCGCCACGCCCGACGCGAACATCGGGATGGGCGGCCCCGCCATGATCGAGGGCGGGGGCCTGGGCGTGTTCCCACCCGAGGCGGTCGGCCCGGCCTCGGTCCAGCTGGCCAACGGGGTCATTGACGTCATGGCCGAGGACGAGGCGTCGGCGGTGCGGCTGGCCAAGGCGTACCTGTCCTACTTCCAGGGTCCGGTGCCCGAATGGTCCTGTGCGGACCAGTCGCTCCTGCGCGGCTGCGTCCCCCCGGACCGCCGTCGCGCCTACGACACCCACGCCGTCGTGGACCTGGTCGCCGACACGGACTCGGTGCTCGAACTCCGAGCGGCCTTCTCACCGGGGATGATCACCGCCCTCATCCGCATCGAAGGCCGGCCCGTCGGAGTGATCGCCAACAACCCGATGCACCTGGCCGGCGCCATCGACGCCACCTGTGCCGACAAGGCGGCCCGCTTCATGCAACTCTGCGACGCCTTCGATCTACCGCTGCTCTTCCTGTGCGACACCCCGGGGTTCATGGTCGGCCCCGAGGCGGAGGAGACGGGCCTGGTCCGTCACGTCAGCCGGATGTTCGTGACCGGCGCCAGCCTCACCGTTCCGTTCTGCACCGTCATCCTGCGCAAGGGCTACGGGCTGGGCGCGCAGGCCATGGCCGGCGGCAGCTTCCACCAGCCCATCTTCACCGTGGCCTGGCCCACCGGCGAGTTGGGCGGCATGGGCCTCGAAGGCGCCGTCCGACTCGGCTTCCGCCGCGAACTCGAGGCGATGGCCGACCCGGCCGCGCGCGAGGAGGCCTTCAGCGCCATGGTCGAACGGGCCTACGAGCACGGCAAGGCCATCAATGTCGCCGCGCACTTCGAGATCGACGATGTCATCGATCCGGCCGACACCAGGGAGCGCTTCGTCCACGCCCTGCGGTCCGTCCCCCCGCCGGCCCCGCCGGACGGCAAGCGCCGTCCGTTTGTCGACACCTGGTGATCCGAACGAAGGGGAGCCCATGACCACGACCGACACCGACCTCGACGCGCTGGCGGGCGCCATGACCGTTGACGAGAAGGCGTCGCTCACGGCGGGGGTGAGCCTGTGGTACCTGCCGCCCGTCGAACGTCTGGGCATCCCGGCGCTCAAGGTCTCCGACGGGCCCTCGGGCGTGCGCGGGGACAGCCTCATCGGGCGTCGCTCGCTGTCCTTGCCCTGCGGCATGACCATCGGTTCGACCTGGAACCCGGCCCTGATCGGAGAGCTCGGCACCATTCTCGCCGCCGAAGCGGAGTCCAAGGGCGTGCGCGTCCTCCTGGGGCCGACCGTCTGCATCCCCCGCACGCCGCTGGCCGGCCGGACCTTCGAGTCGTTCTCCGAGGACCCGTTGCTCACGGCGCGCCTGGCCGTGGCCTATGTGAGCGGCGTCCAGCGCCATGGGGTGGCCTGTTGCATCAAGCATTTCGCCTGCAACGACCAGGAACACGAACGGATGTCCATCAGCGCCGAGGTGGACGAGAGGACCCTCCGGGAGATCCACCTGCCGGCGTTCGAGGCGGCCGTCAAGGAGGCCGGGGTCTGGTCCGTCATGACCGCCTACAACAAGGTGAACGGCACCTACTGCGGCGAACAGCCCGAGCTCATCGGGACCATCCTGCGCCACGAATGGGGTTTCGACGGACTGGTCATGTCGGACTGGTTCGGGACCCACAGCACCGCGGCAGCCGCCGCGGCCGGGCTCGACCTCGAGATGCCGGGTCCCTCGGCCTGGTTCGGCCCCACCCTGGCCGCGGCCGTGGGCTCCGGCGAGGTCTCCGAGGCGGTGCTCGATGACAAGGTCCACCACCTGCTGCGCCTGATGGGGCGGGTCGGTCTCCTCGAGTCGCCCGCCGCGGGCGGCCAAGCCGAACGCGAGGACGACGACCCGGGGCGGCGCCAGGTGGCTCGCCGGGTGGTGATCGAGGGCACGGTCCTCGTCCACAACGACGGGCTGCTCCCCCTGGAGGCGGCGGCCATCGGATCCCTGGCCGTGATCGGGCCCAACGCCGGTGTGCTCGAAGCCGGCGGGGGCAGTTCGGAGGTGACGCCGCACGTGCGCCGCCGCCTGGTCGACGCCGTGGCCGAACGGATGCCCGGGACAGCGGTCGTCCACGAAGTGGGCTGCCGCATCGACCGGGGGCTGCCCACCATCGACTTGGGCCTGCTCACGCCACCGAGCGACCGCGCCGACACCGGGTTCGACCTCGAGTACTTCGACAACGGCGACCTGGCCGGTAGCCCAGTCGCCACCGAGAGGGCGCATCTGGCCCGCCTGACCTGGGTCGGCCCCCCGCACCCGGGCCTGACCTCCGGTCGCTGCTCCATCCGGCTGAAGGCGACGTTCACCCCCGACGTCGATGGACCGTGGCTCGTCGGGCTGGAGAGCGCCGGGAGGTCGGTGCTGCGGGTCGACGGGCAGATGGTCATCGACAACAGCAACCCCGAGCGCGGTCAGGGTTTCTACGGGGCCGGGAGCACCCTGCTCGAACAGGCGCGCACCCTGGTCGCCGGGCAGCCGTACCAGCTGGAGGTCGACCTGTGGCCGCGGGCGGCGGCGTCACCGGTGCTCGGCGTCCGGGTGGCGGCCGAACGGCCCCGCGTGGCGGATGAATTCGAACGCGCCGTGGCGGCGGCGCAGCACGCCGATGTCGCCGTGGTCGTCGTCGGGTCGAACCGGGGCTGGGAGTCCGAGGGGTTCGACCGGCCCGACCTCTCGCTGCCGGGCGACCAGCGCCGGCTCGTGGAGAGCGTGATTGCCGCCAATCCCCGCACCGTCGTCGTGGTGAATGCCGGCTCCCCGGTCGAGATGCCCTGGGCGTCGACCGCGGGCGCCGTGCTGGTGGCCTGGTACCCGGGTGAGGAGGGCGCCGACGCGCTGGCCGACCTCCTGGTGGGCCTCGACGAGCCGTCGGGTCGGTTGCCCATCACCTTCCCGAGCGCGATGGAGGACACGCCAACCTTCGACTACTACCCCGGGCACGACGGCAAGGTGACCTACGGCGAAGGTGTCTTCGTGGGCTACCGCCACTACGTGTCCGCCGGCGTCGTCCCGCTCTTCCCGTTCGGCCATGGCCTGTCCTACACGTCCTTCGACTACGGCGAACCGCAGATCGACCAGGGCTCGGGACGGGTGGTGGTGAGCCTGGAGCTCACCAACACCGGAGCCCGGCGCGGCTCCGAGGTGGTGCAGCTGTACGTGCGCCCCCACGCGCCCAAGGTGCCCCGGCCCGACCGCGAGCTGGCCGCGTTCACCAAGGTGACGCTCGACGCCGGTCAGAACACCACTATCTCACTGGCATTGGACGACAAGGCGTTCGCCTACTGGGACGTCGCGGGCCACCTCTGGGCGGCCGACCCGGGGACCTACGAGCTTTTGATCGGGGCCTCGTCGCAGGACATCCGGGCCACCGTCGAGGTCACGCTGCCCTAAACCGAGGGTAGGTCCCGGCGATGCCAGGATGGCCGGGTGACGGTGGGCGACGACAGACCGAGGCCATGGACGTGGGACCGCCTGCTCATAGAGCCGCGGCGGCCCCAAGCCATCCGGGATCAGCCCAACGCCCACTGGTTCGCCGTCGCGGCGGTGTGCATCGGGGCGCTCATGGGCCAGCTCGACGCCAGCATCGTGACGGTGGCCCTGCCGTCACTGCAGAAGGCCTTCCACTCGAGCGTGGGCTCGGTCACCTGGGTGGGGCTCAGTTACCTGGTGGTGCTCGTGGCCACGGTGACTGCGGTCGGGCGCTTCGCCGACATGTGGGGACGCAAGCTGCTCTACGTCTACGGCTTCGTCATCTTCGTGGTGGCGTCAGTCTTGTGTGGCGTGGCACCCGACCTCGCCGCCCTTTGCGTCTTCCGCGCCCTCCAAGCCGTCGGGGCCGCCATGCTCCAGGCGAACAGCCTCGCCATCATCGTCCTGGTCGTACCCGGCCGCGCCCTCGGGCGCGCCATCGGTTTCCAGGGGGCGGCCCAGGCGATCGGGCTGGCCCTCGGACCGACCGTGGGCGGGCTGCTGTTGGCCGCGGGTGGGTGGCGGCTGATCTTCTTCGTCAACGTGCCCTTCGGGATCTTCGGTGCCATCGCCGCCCTGGCGCTGGTTCCCCGCAGCCAGAACCTGGCGCACCGGGTGGCGTTCGACTGGACCGGCTTGGCCGTCTTCTTCCCGGCGGTGGTGGCCCTGCTCTCGGCCATCTCCTTCGGTGCCACCCAGGGATGGGGCTCACCCTTCATCCTCGGCCTCTTCGCGGCGGCCGTCGTGCTCGGCGCCTACTTCGTGCACCACGCGCGCCGGGACAGCGACCCCATGCTGGACCTCACGCTCTTCCGCAACCGGCGCTTCTCGGCCGGGATCGCCAGCGGGATGGGCTCCTACCTGGTGATGTTCGGCGTGCTCCTGCTCATCCCCTTCTACCTCGAGCGCGGGCTCGGCTTCGGGCCGGCCCGGGCCGGGTTGGAGTTGATGGCCATGCCCCTCGCGTTGGGGGTGGTGGCTCCGGTGGCCGGCCGGGTGGCCGACCGGTTCGGCGCCCGCCACCTCACGGTGGGCGGCATGGCCCTGACGGGGTCCGCCCTCCTGGTCCTCGGCCTGATCCGCCCGGGGACGGTGGGACTGCTGTGCCTCCTGGCCGTCATCGGCGCCGGGCTCGGCCTGTTCACCTCGCCCAACAACGCCGCCATCATGGGCGCGGCACCCGAGCGCCAGGCCGGCATGGCCTCGGGTGTCCTGAACATGACCCGCGGCATGGGCACCGCGCTCGGACTGGCTCTGACCGGTCTGGTCTTCAGCGTCAGCGGTGGGGCCAGGGCCGGCACGGGGCATCCGGCCCACGCCTTCTCCGTCACCGCGTTCGTGTTGGGGGGCATCGCGCTGGCCGCCGGCGCGGTGGCCGAGCTTCGATCAGACGGCGACCTGGCCGACCTCACCCTGACGGTCGATTGACCGGCTGACTGATTGGCAACGAGAGTTGTGCGAGGGATCCCTCAGGGGTGGCCCGGCCATGCATGAACGTGGTCGTACGCCATTACCGTCGAAGGCGATGACTATCCAGCTGGAGGCTTCATGACATCACCCGACCAGACCGTTACCGATCTGCCTGCCCTGGCTGGAACGTGGACCCTTGATGCCGCGCGCACGTCGGTCGTGTTCCTGACCAAGGCCATGTGGGTGCTCAACGTGAGAGGGACGTTCAAGGCCCTTGAAGGCAGTGGGACCGTCGGAGCCGACGGCAGCGTCAGCGGAACCCTCGTTATTGACGCGGCCTCGGTGGACACCAAACAGAAGAAGCGGGACACGCACCTACGCACGGCCGACTTCTTCGAGGTTGACGCCCATCCGACCATCACCTTCGCCGTGACCAGTTCCTATCCCAAGGGAGCCGGCAAGGTGGAGCTGGCCGGAGACCTGACGATCCGTGGCACGACCCGACCGGTCACCGTGCTGGCCGACGTCGACGTCACCGGTAGCTCGGCGACGGTCTCGGCCGAGCTGGACGTCGATCGAAGCGCGTGGGGATTGACCTGGGGGAAGCTGGGTGCCGCGCTCACCAATCACCTGGAGATCACGGCACGCTTCACCAAGGTCTGAGCGGGGCCGCACCGGGGCCGGTCGCTACGTCACTTGGCCGCGGTATTCGGCGTCGGTGACATGATCGCCCCAGTTCGCCTCGGGACCCTGACCGGGCGGGACGCTCTCGGTCACGGAGATATGGGTCATGAGGTGCTCGGCTGAGGCACCGTGCCAGTGCTCCTCGAGCGCCGGCGTGTGGACGATGTCGCCGGTGCGGATGCTCTCGATGCCGCGGCCTCGCGACTGCACGAGACCGACGCCGTCGGTGACGACCAGCGTCTGCCCGAGCGCGTGCGAGTGCCAGGCGGTCCGTGCCCCTGGTGTGAAATGGACCACGTTGACCCGGATACGGGAGGGTTCCTCCCCTTGGGCGACCATGTCAATCCACACATCCCCGGTGAACATCTCGCGGGGACCCTTGACGGATGGCTTCCTGGCTACGAACTCCACGTGATCTCCTGACGCGCCGCCACGACTCGGTAGGGCGGGGGCCCTCACACGATACGGCCGGGCCGGTAAGTGCGCACCGGCACCCCTGCGTTGGCCGGGCAACTCTCAGGTCGGTTCTGAAAGACTGGGGCCATGGCCACGACGTCACCTGCCAAGCCGAGCTCCTTTCGCCTTCCGGGTTATCCGGTGCTGGTCGGACCCTTCTCGCACCTGACCGACGAGCGGGAGCGCCTGGCCGGCCTCAGCTGGCAACACTTCGAGGCACAGCAGCTCGGGACGACCATCGGCGCCGAGCTCTCCGGTCCCGATCTCACCAGCGAACTCGACGACGCGGTCATCGGCGAGATCGGCCAGGCGCTGCACGACTACAAGGTGATTTTCTTTCGCAATCAGCCGATGACGCCCCAGCAGCACGTGGCCTTCGCCCGGAGGTTCGGCGGCCTCGAGACCCACCCGTTCCTGCCCTCGAACACCGGCGAGCCCGAGCTCGTCCGCTTCGAGAAGACGGCCGAGGTCACCGGCTACGAGAACTCGTGGCACCACGACGTCACGTGGAGAGAGAGCCCGTCCATGGGGGCGATCCTCCATGCCCTCTCGCTCCCCCGGCACGGTGGCGACACCCTGTTCTCTGACATGTACGCCGCCTACGACTCGCTCGAGGCCGGCACCAAGTCGGCCATCGACGACCTCGTCGCCGTGCACGACTTCACGCAGACCTTCGGTTTCGGCATGTCGAAGGAGCAACGACGCGAGGCCCAAGAGCAGTACCCACCGGTGCGGCATCCCGTCGTGTGCACCCATCCTGGCACCGGGAAGTCCCACCTCTACGTCAACCGGCCCTTCGTCAGCCACCTTGAGGGCATGGAGCCCGAGGCCAGCCGTGACCTACTCGATCTGCTCTGTCGCCAGGCGGACGCACCCGAACACCAATGCCGATTCACCTGGACGCCGGATGCCGTGGCCTTCTGGGACAACCGGGCGGTGCAGCACTACGCCACCAGCGACTACTGGCCCCACGTCCGCACGATGGAGCGGGCTTCCATCGTTGGCTCGCGGCCGTACCGCCTGCACGAAGGAACGATCGCGGTCACGTCGGCGGAGGCTCGACCTCCTCGATGATCACACGCGCCCAATTTCGCAAGAGGTCGAATGGGGTGACCGGGTCTCGGAGCCCGGAGACCACCTCCGTGCTCTGCGCGTCCATTGCAGCCGCCAGTGCCGTCATCTTGATGCCCACCTGACCCAGGGCGATGGTGAGGAGCGTCCAGGTCCGGGTATCGGGCTTCGGTCCGATGGCGGCCGCCAGCTCGCGCTGCAGGAGTTCGGGACTGTCCAGGCCCGCCGTGATGATGGCGATCGCCTGGAGCTGAGCATCACGTCCCTCAGGAGTATCTGGTCGATACTGAATAAAGGCCATTCGCCATCGTAGACACGTGCCTTTCGCAGAGACTCAGAGACGCCTGGCGCGGCACCGCCTCTGGTCTCTCTGCTCGAGAGACTGCGGCGTCACTAGGGGCGGCGGCCCGAGGCGTCCAACAGCTTGAGTTGGGACGATGCGTCCTCCCGCAGTGTCCCACTGGGTCCGGTGCCGAAGACGCCCATCGTCCCCATGACCGACACCATCGGTTGGATGTCACGCCAGAGGTAGTCCACCAGGTCAGGGTCCAACGTCTCGTCGGTCCCGATCGCCCGAGCGAGATCCCAGGCGTGCACCGCGAGATCCACGGTCCGGAACTGCAACAAGCCCCGGCCGGGAACCTGGCCGATGGCGATCTCACACGGTCGTTCGAGCGCACCCGGCTCGGCGAACGCGTCGGCCTGGGCCGCCAGGCTCCGGTCAAATGACCCCAAGGGGTCTTCGCCCAGCCGATCCCCGGCCACCAGCGCGTTCGTGCGTTCACGGCTGGCGCCGCCCAGGAGGTAGGTCGCCCTCTGATTGCCAACCACCACGTGCCCGATCAGATCCCAGACGGTCCATCCCTCGCACGGCGTCGCCCGACCCCAGCTGTCCTCATCCGTCGCTCGCAGGACAGTGCGGAATCCCTGACCGGCGAGGGCCAGATACTCCCTTGGGTCCATCAGGACATCGTCTGCAGGGAAGGGAGCAACCGCGTGTCGCCCGTCAGGTCGACTGGGGAGTGATCCCGCCACGCTTGAGCATCCGGCGCAGGTCGATGACCTGCTGCTCGTTGATGTCGTGATGGCGGGGTACGTCGAACGTCTCGGTCTCGGCTCCCAGGGTCACCTTGAACCGACCGTCGTGCTCTTCGGTGACCGAGGCCACGTTCTGCAGGAGTGAAAGGACATCGTGCCACTGGATGTTGTGGCCCACCGGGTGGTTGAAGATCTTCTCCACCGTGGCCCGGTGATGCCCATCGAGTTCCTTGCCTTCTGCCATGTCACGCTCCTCGGCCCTCAGGGTATCCCCTGGACTCGAGTGGGGAGAGCGGGAATCCTTGCTGGACGAGAAGCGGCCCCTCGCCACGGTGGAGGTGGAAGGGGCCGTTCCTCGTGTTCCATCACTGGTATGCCGTGCCCGCTCATTCGCCGTGAGCGGTCACGCAGGTCGGTAACAGGCGAACCTCACTGCAACTTGCGGTGGCGCGGCGCCGTGGTTCGACGCCGGGGCGTTCAGGTGACGCTTAGCCGCCCGCCGGCGAACCGCCCGCCACCTCGTAGGACCAGAGCTCCGAGGAGACCGACACCGGGCCACCGTGGGGCGACGGGCGATCGGCGCCGGCGTGGCCGTGGGCGAAGGCGGGCGACTTGACCCAGGCCACGAAAGCGGCCTCGTCCCGCCATCGGGTAACCACCAGCCACTGACGGCGCTCGTCGGTCGGTCGCAACAGCTCGAAGCCTTCGAAGCCGTCCTGATCGTCCACCGCCCCGGCGCGGGCGGCGAAGCGCCGGGCCAGCTCGTCTCCGGCATCCTCGGGCACGGTGATGGCATTGATCTTGATGACCGTCATGGCACGATCTGATCAGATCCTCCGGTCGCGGGCCACCTCGTCAGAACTGCCAACGCGTCGAGTGGGGGGCGAACGGATCGTCCGTGCCGAAGCCGAAGACCACCTCGGGGACGATCTGGTAGACCCGGTACGGCGGCGGGCCGGCGGTAGGAGCACCGTAGGGCGCGTCGAAGGCCCCGTCCTTGACCTCCGCCGGCCACTGGTATTTGGCGAAATACTCGGCGGCCACCCGCTGCAGCAGCGAGGCGTCGATAACCGCAGCGGCCGTGCCCTCGACCACCAGGTCAAGCCCGGGCGTACTCACCGTGAAGGAGCACCGACCTTCGCGCTCGAGGTTCCTCCCCTTCTGCGCGGCGGGGTTGGAAGTGGTGTACAGATTGCCGTCCATCCATATCGCCAGCACGGGACGCACGTGCGGTCGGCCGCCGGGATGGACGGTGGCCAGCCAGTAGAACCGCTCGTCGGCCAGGCGGCCTCGCGCCACCGCCCAGGCCAACGGATCGCGACCCTCGGGTGCGCCGGTGGTGATGACGCCGGCCGACTGGGGAGCGCGCTCCCTAGCCATGCCCGAACTCATTCCTGAATTGTGCCCGGAAGGCGCTCTCGCAAACCCCGACGCGTTCCCCCAGGCCCGATGGGCTAGACGCGGTCGAGTTCGAGCATCTTGATGGCGTTGCCCCGGAGGACCTTGTAGGCGACCTCGTCGGTGAGGCCGATGCAGAGCTTCTCGATGTAGGCCTCCGAGTGCGGCCAGGTGGAGTCGGTGTGCGGGTAGTCGGTCTCGAAGCAGATGTTGTCCTCGCCCACCTCCTCGAGGGAGCGCAGG
>DASXZJ010000064.1:0-15604 GCA_036502025.1 Acidimicrobiales bacterium
CCCAAAACCCTTCGGTCCCATGGCGGCAACCAAGAGGGGGACGTTGATCGGGCGTGGAGTAGGTGCCTTCGTTCGGTAGAAACGATCCGGCGAACGAGTTCGGCTACGAATGGCAACGACGAATGACGAGCTACGAATTCGCATGGCCTAGTAGCCCTAGGGGGCTGACCCCAATGGGAGGCGAGTAGCCTGCATTGTGGAGAGCCGGGAAGCCTGGTCGGCACGTCGTTAGTTCGCGCCAAGGAGCCGGCATGTGTCGCCTTAATCCACGTATCCGTTCATCTCGCCAGACCCGTACTCGCGTCGCGCACATGACAACGGGATCTGAGCACCAGTGAGCCCGGGGCTTTCCGTCGTTGCGTTCGTCGTTGGGGCGATTGTCAGCCTGGCGACAAGCTGGGTGCTCGTTTCGCGGCTCGAGCGGGTCGGCGAGCGCCTCGGGCTCTCCGAAGCCCTGCTCGGGATGGTGGCTGCCCTGGCGGCGGACGCGCCCGAAGTCACGGCCTCCGTCACGGCATTGGTGCACCACCAGGCCACCGTTGGGGCCGGGGTCGTCCTCGGGTCGAACGTCTTTAACCTCGGCGCACTTCTTGGGCTCGGTGCGGTCGTAGCCGGCAACATCAGCCTGCACCGCAAAGTAGTGGTCTTCACCGGCACGGCGGCGATGGCGGTGAGCGCGGCGTGCCTTCTCAGTGTCGGGGGCCAGCTCTCCGCTGGAGCGGGCCTGGCCGTCGTCTTCGCCATCCTCTTTCCTTTTGTGGCTCTCCTGGGCGCGCATCGAAGGATCCTGGGGCGCCTGCGCCTCCCGCTGAAGTGGACAGAGTGGATCACCGCTGCCATCGTCGAGGAGGAAGGCGAACTCGACGAGGCCATCCACCCCCGACGAGGAACGGCCAGAGATGCTTGGACGGCCGTTGCTGCGTTGGTTGTCGTCATCGGGGCGAGCGTAGCGATGGAGCGGGGGGCGACGTCGTTGGGTGCCCACTTCGGCGTTCCGGAGATCATCATCGGCGGACTCGTCCTGGCCGCGGTCACAAGCCTCCCAAACGCGGTCTCTGCCATCTACCTGGCCCGGCGGGGCCGTGGGGCGGCCACGTTGAGCACCGCGCTCAACTCGAACTCGCTCAACGTGACGGCCGGCTTGTTGATACCCGCCACGGTGATCGGACTTGCCCGACCGAGCGGCTCAGGACTGCTGGTTGCCGGCTGGTACGTGGGTCTGACGGCATTGACGTTGGTGCTCGCCTATGCCGGGTATGGCCTTCGGCGCGCCGCCGGCGCGCTCATCATCGCGGCCTACGTTCTCTTCGTGATCGTCCTGCTCGCCATCACCTGACACGGTGCCGTGTTGGAACCTCAGACGGAGTGAAGCTGGGAGCGCAGGTGCCGAGAGGATCGGGTTCGTGATGAGCCGGAAGGCCTCGAGCAGGTCCCGGCGAGCCTTCCGCGGGTCCGCCGCATCACCTATGGTCAGCGCCGCCTCCTGCGCGGCCCCGATGATGAGATGGCTGAGCGGCTCGACGAGGTGTGGCGGCACAAGACCGGCCTCGCTGCGCGTTTGGATCACGCGGCGGACTACTCGGAAAACGTGTCCGTGAAGCCACTCCCTCAGGCGCTGGCGACCCAGCACCGCAGGGCCGTCCATCAGTACCAGACGGCGGGTGGCCGGGTCGCTGAGCTCGTCGAGTAGAACCTCCAGGGCCTCCAGGTAGCGGTCAGGGTGGCGCTTGGGCTTCGCCTGGCGGGCGACGCGCGCCTTGGATACGGCGGCGACCCGGTCGTCCATCTCCTCGATGCTTCGTGCTACCACTGCATCGAAGCGCGCTCGCTTGTCGTTGAAATGGTGGTACAGGGCGCCCCGGGTCATCTCCTCCAGCGAGGTGGCGGCGTAGCCCTTCTCAACGAAGAGGACCCTGGCATTCTCGAGGAGCTGCTCGTGGGTGCGGTCGGCCTGCTGTTGCTTCCAGCTCTTGACTTCCATTCGTCTCGTATTACATACATGGTGTATGTCAACGTGGCCCAGCAACGCGATCGATCCCGAACAGAGCCAAACGCTGGCCCGGCCCCTGCTCGGGCTGTTGCGCGCGAGCCTGGGCGAGCAGGTTGGATTCGAAAAGCCGCCCGCCCGGCTCCTCGGCGGCAATCAGACCTTCGTCCACACCTTCCGACTGGCCAGCAGCGAGCCGCCCTGGGACGTGCCCCTGGTGTTGCGCATCCTGCGCCCTCACCGCGACGAAGCAGAGGTGCTCTTCGAGACGGTCGTGCAGAACGCACTGGCCCCCCTGGCGCCGCGAGTGCTGCTTCATGACCTCGACCCGACCCTCCTGGGCGGCGCCTTTCAGATCATGGAACGCGTCCCCGGCCGCGCACTCCTGATGGGCGAGATCGGACAGGACACCCGAGGGCTCGGCATGCTGCGGCCGCTCGTCACGGAGTTCCGCGAGGCCGCCTTCGGAGCTTGGCCGCGGCTACTCGCCGAGACTCACGCGCGCCTTCACGCGCTCCGGCCAGAACCTGTGGTCGATGCGCTCGACGCCTTCGGCATGGGCGGCCGGGTGAGCCTCGCGCGGCGCATCGACCGGATCGAAGGCCCTGCAGAGGAGCTCGGCCTCGTGGAGTTACGTCCCCTCGTGGCGTGGCTTCGCGAGCGCGAACCCACGCTCCCCGGACAACGCGTTGTGTGCCACGGTGACTTGTTCCCCAACCAGGTCTATGTGGAACACGGCCGCGTCACGCAGGTCATCGACTGGGCGGACGTCACACTCGCTCCGCCCGAGTTCGACCTCGGCATCGTGTGCGCCGGGATCGAGTCGCTTCCGCTTCTCGGACTCGGCGCGTTGCAGCGTAACCTGGCGAAACGCTTCCACACGTCCTACGAGCGCCTACACCCCCTCGACCCCGAGGCGTTCCGCTTCGGCGCGGCGGTGCGCATCGCCCACACCATGGTTTCGCTCGCACTGCACCAAGCGGGACGCGGGCTGGCGCCGGTGCCCTACGACCGGCGCGGTGGTGCGCGCCGGCTGAGCGCATATCTGAAGCGCCTCGGGTTTGCCTAGCAACGGTCGACTGGAACGATTGGGGGGGCCGTCCAAGAAGAGCCCCGACTCGACCCCTAAACAGACATCCGCGTCGCTGTCTTCTTCGCCAAGCCTCCATGGGCGGCATCTCCGGCCACTCCTCGACGCCGACCAACCGCCAGGGCCGATCGAGCTTCGTCAAGCACTTGTCACCATTGAGCATCTGCTGAGTGGCTACGTCACCAACGCCCGACTTGGGGCTGCCGCCTGAAACTTGTAACAAAATCCAGAAACCTGGGTACCAAACGGGTCTAGTCGACCTCCACCTCGCGTGCGGGATGCCAATTCGAATGCCAATTCTCGACCCCGAGGACTCGGAGCTGTCGTATCGCGAAGCGCCACCCATCGGGATCTCGGACAACCGAGTCGTGGTAGTAGCCCCATAATCTCGGATTTACTCCATCTGCCTGCTCGTGCCAGGCATACACCGACGTGCGCGCTGTTGCTCTGTCTTTACTTTCAAATGTCACCAGAACATTGGCATTGTGATGGCTGGTGGCCTTAAACCCGCCGGCAGGCTGGCCGAGCATCTGACGGAGTGCCGCCCGGGTCCGCACGGGCGGCCAGCCAGGAACGTAGTCAACTGTGCAGTCTTCGGTGAATAAGTCGACGACCTCGTCGTAGAGTCGATGATCGACGAAGTACGAATACCGATGGACGAGGTCGACAATGCTGTCCTTGTCTACGAGTCGGCGAAGTGCGGTCTGCTCGTCAGTGACCATCAGTACTCCTCAATGTCTGTTTCGCACACCATTGGCCGTGCTGCGTCGTTACCGCAAGGTATCGAGTTGCATCGGCAATCGCATTCAGGAGACCCGGCGGATCTCAGTCGAAGCTGACCGCCAGAACTCGGGATGGCCGTCGACTGGCGACTGATTTGATGTCGTCCCCGCCGAAGGGCCAGGCCTCTCGTGGGATTTGGCCTAGCGTGCGCTTGACGCCCTGTGGCCGGCTAGTACCATACTGCGTATGATCAGAGTTCGGATGACCCGATGAGTGTCCGGCATGCCATTCTCGCCCTCCTGAGTGAAGGCCCGAAGTACGGCCTGCAATTGCAAAAGGAGTTCGAGTCCAGCACGGGGGACGTGTGGCCCCTCAATATCGGCCAGGTGTACACGACCCTGCAGCGGCTCGAGCGAGACGGCCTCGTCGAATCGGACGAGCCCGAGGGTGAGGGGCCGCAAAAGGGGTTTCACATCAGCGATGCGGGAATGGCAGAGCTCTCCTCCTGGCTCAACACGCCGCCGGACATGACCTCGCCGCCGCGTGACGAACTCGTTATCAAGGTCCTTGCCGC
Organism: Acidimicrobiales bacterium; assembly: GCA_036502025.1. Classification (GTDB taxonomy): domain Bacteria; phylum Actinomycetota; class Acidimicrobiia; order Acidimicrobiales; family RAAP-2; genus Bog-473. The sequence goes on from DASXZJ010000064.1 coordinate 4,375, forward strand.
GCTCCGGGTGCCGGGCGTCTCGGTGCACGACGTGATCCAGGTCCATCGTCGGTACCTGGTCGAACTCATGCAGCAGTGGACCCGCCTGAAAGAGGACGAGGCCGACTTCGACATCAGCTTCGCCCTCGTCGTCGATGCCGAGCTGTTCCGCCTCGACTCGGTCGTGCGCTGGCTGGACACGGCCGACGGTCGGCTGAAGCGAGCAGCGTCCGAGCCCGCCACTCCCACGAACAATCCGCGAATCGCTCGTCGCCTGGTCGTGCGTCGGTGAGCTTCCTCGAGTTGCGCCGGGTATCGAAGTCCTACGGAACCGGCGCCACCGAGGTCCATGCCATTGAGGATGTCGACCTCTTCGTCGAGCGAGGCGCGCTCGTCGCCGTGATGGGTCCGAGTGGGTCGGGCAAATCGACGTTGCTCACCATCGCCGGCAGTCTCGAGGACCCGACCAGCGGCGAAGTAGTGATCGACGGCGCGTCACTGCAGTCGATGTCGCGCAACGACAAGGCACGCCTGCGGCGACGCACCATCGGCTATGTCTTCCAGGATTTCAACCTCTTGGCCGGGCTTACCGCCCTCGAGAACGTCTCGTTGCCCCTCGAACTCGACGGAATTTCGGCCAGGAGGGCGAACGTGGCGGGCATGACCGCTCTCGAAGAGCTCGGGCTCGCCGATCGGGCGTCGCACTATCCAGACGAGCTCTCCGGTGGCGAGCGCCAACGCGTCGCCATCGCACGGGCGGTGGTCGGCGAGCGTCATTTGCTCCTGGCGGATGAGCCCTCGGGTGCCCTCGACTCAACGAACGGCGAGGCGGTGATGCGCATGATGCTCAACGCCTGCAAGAAGGGCGTCGCTGCCGTCGTGGTCACCCACGACGCGCAGCTCGCCTCCTGGGCCGACCGCGTGGTCTTTCTACGCGACGGGCGCGCGGTCGACCAGACCGTGCCGCCGCCGACGCCCGAGGCACTGCTGGAGGAGAGCTCCCGCTCCAGTCGCTGATCGTCGAGCTGGATCCTGGGTCGGCCACCCCTTGACTTCCTGTCTGATATCAGTGAGGATACTGAGTATGATAGCAAATTGTCAGATAGGGCGCAGGATTGTCGATGCGCTGAAGGGCGGTCGAATCCAATGAGCTACCTCGAGCTCCACGACATCTCAAAGTTCTACGGCGAGGGTGAGACGGCCGTGCGTGCCCTCTACGAGATCGATCTCTCGGTCGACGAGGGTCAGCTCGTCGCGGTGATGGGTCCCTCCGGGTCGGGCAAATCAACGCTCCTCACCATCGCGGGGAGCCTCGAGGAGCCGACAAGTGGCGAGGTGCGCATAGGCGGGGCAGCGCTATCCAGGCTGTCCCGCAACGAGAGGGCGCGACTGCGACGACGGAGTATCGGCTACGTCTTCCAGGACTTCAATCTCCTTCCCGGCCTCACGGCCGCCGAGAACGTCGCACTACCCCTCGAGCTCGACGGCGTCTCATCGGGCAAAGCGCGGGTGGCAGCGATGGATGCGCTCGAGCAGGTGGGGATCGCCGAGCGGGCCAGGCACTTCCCCGACGAGCTGTCTGGTGGTGAGCGCCAGCGCGTCGCCATCGCCCGATCCGTCGTCGGCCACCGTCAACTCCTGCTGGCGGACGAGCCGTCGGGCGCGCTCGACTCGGCGAACGGTGAGGCGGTCATGAGGATGATCCGCGAGGCCTGCAAGCGAGGCGTCGCCGCGGTCGTCGTCACCCATGACGTCCACCTTGCGTCGTGGGCCGATCGGATCGTCTTCCTGCGCGACGGCCACGTCGTTGACGAATCCGTGCCACCGAGCGCCGAGTCGCTCCTTGAGCCGACTCCCGCGTGATGAGCACCGCCGTCCTGGACCCCAGGGCCCGTACTCGCCCCGCCGGAGGCGGAGCGCCGGCCCGCCGTGCCGTCGTCCGCTGGGCCTGGCGACTCTTCCGCAAGGAGTGGCGTCAGCAGTTTCTCATCCTCGCCCTCATCACGGTCGCGGTTGCGGCGACGATCGTCGGCTCCGCTGTCGCGACGAACAACCCGCCGCCGAAGAATGCGGGATTCGGTTCGGCGCAGGACTCGGTGTCTTTCACGTCCTACAACGCACACGCCTCAAGCGTCATCTCGAGCTTGGAGCACCGCTTCGGGCGAGTTGACCTGATCGAGAACGAGACGGAGTCGATCCCGGGATCGATCAACACGTATCAGATCCGTGCGCAAGACCCGCACGGACCATTCGGTGGTCCGATGCTCTCGCTTGCCTCTGGGCACTACCCATCGGGTGCCGACCAGGTCGCCGTGACGAGCGGCGTCGCATCGGCGTTCCACCTTTCAGTGGGAGCCACGTGGCGGGTCGGCGGCGTCGAACGCCAGGTGGTCGGCATCGTGGAGAACCCTCAAAGCCTCCTCGACGAGTTTGCGCTGGTCGCTCCCGGCCAGGTGCAAAGCCCCACGGCGGTCACCGCGTTGTTCGACGCCCGGGGCGCTCGACTGACCTCATTCGCCAAGGGATTTCAGGTGCAGACCCCCGCGTCGGTCGCGCAGTCGAATGCGTTCAATCCCGAGACGATCTCACTCGCCGCCCTGGTCCTCGGCATGTTGCTCATCGCTCTCGTTTCGGTCGGTGGATTCACGGTACTCGCACAGCGGCGACTCCGGTCGATCGGGATGCTCGAGTCGACTGGTGCGACGGACCGCCACGTCCGGCTCGTCATCAGCGCAAACGGCACGGTTGTCGGCGTCGTTGGTGCGATCCTCGGCTTCGTCCTCGGGCTCGCCGTCTGGTTCGCCTACCGCCCGAGGCTCGAACAGAGCTCGCACCATGACATTGGGATGTTCGCCCTGCCCTGGGGCGTGGTTGCGGCCGCGATGGTGCTGTCGGTCGTCGCGGCCTACTTCGCGGCGTCCCGGCCGGCGCGGTCCATCACCAAGGTACCGATCGTCCAGGCGCTATCCGGCCGACCGGCGCCGCCCCGACAGATTCACCGTTCCGCGCTCCCTGGCATCGTCCTCCTCGTCGGGGCCTTCCTGCTCCTCGGCTACTCGGGAAGCACGAACAACGGCAACGGGAGCGGTGGTGCGCCCGAACTCCTCTTCGGGCTCGTTCTCCTCATCCCTGGACTAATTCTGCTTGCACCGTTCTTCTTGACGCTGACCGCTCGCCTCGGCCGACGCACGCCGATCGCGACGAGGCTCGCTCTGCGCGATCTCGCCCGGTACCGGGCGCGCTCGGGCTCGGCGCTCGCGGCGATCAGCCTGGCGGTACTCATCGCGGTAGTCGTGATGCTGGCCGCCGCGTCCCGGTACGGCAACGTCCTCGACTACGCCGGTCCGAATCTCGCATCGAATCAGCTTTGGGTCACGGCCAACACGCCCCCTCCGGCAGGAACGGTCCTTCATACGCCAGACGGCAAGACCCACGTCCAAAAGGCCTCGTCCAGCGCCACGGCTGCCACCCCGCAGCAGCTGGCGACTCACGCCGAGACGATTGCAAGGGGGCTCGGTGCTCAGCTGATCGCGCTCGAGACGACGAATGCACAAATGGTGGCTATCGATACCCATGGGGGTCGTAGCTGGAACGGTGCGGTCTACGTTGCGACCCCCCAACTGCTTCGGGCCTTCGGAATCACGTCCTCCCAGGTTGACCCGAATGCGGATATCTTGAGCTCGCGGCCCGGCCTCTCCGGCGCTTCGGGTCTCGGCCTCGACTACGGATCGGATGGCAAAACCGGACCATCAGCGACTTGTACAGCCGTCGCGGGTTGTGTGGCGCACCCGGTGATCCAAGAGGTCGGCGCGTTGCCCACCGGAACATCGGCGCCGAACACGGTGATCACCGAGCACGCGATACGTAAGTACCACCTCCAAGTGAGCACAAACGGTGGGCCGTGGCTGGTCTTGGGCTCGCAGCCGTTCAGCGCCTCCCAGATCAGCAGTGCCGAGCTGACGGCGTCGACGACGCAACTCTCCATCGAGTCGAAGAACGATGAACCCACCTCATCCTCCGTCACCACCTGGGCCACCATCTTCGGGATCCTCATCGCCCTAGGCGTGCTCGGCATGTCAGTCGGCCTGGTGCGAAGCGAGACGACGAGCGACCTCCGCACGCTCGCGGCCACCGGCGCAAGCAGTAACACCCGGCGCACGCTGACAGCGGTCACGGCGGGTGCGCTGGGCTTCCTCGGCGCGCTGCTCGGCACCGTCGGGGGATATATCGGGCTCCTCGGCTGGCTTCGGAGCAACTCGTTGAACGGGGGGATCGCCGCGCTCGGCAACGTTCCGGTGGGTGATCTCCTCTTGATCCTCTTGGGCATGCCGGCGTTCGCGGCGATCGTCGGCTGGCTCTTCGCCGGCCGCGAGCAGTCGTCGATGGCCCATCAGGCGATCGAGTGAACAGACTGGTTGGATTCACCCATGCCGGGAGACTGCTCCCCGTGGTCAATCGCTGATATAACTGCCCAGCCATGGCGAAGTTGGTGTATTCGACAATCATGTCGCTCGACGGCTACACAGAGGACGACGACGGCAACTTCGGTTGGGGTGCCCCGGACCCAGAGGTGTTCGACTGCATCAATGATCTGGAGCGGGGCTTCGGCGCTTACCTCTACGGACGCCGGATGTACGAGACGATGGTCTACTGGGAGACGGTCGAGGCGGCCGATGACCAGCCGCAGTACTTCCGAGACTTCACGGATATATGGCGGTCCGCCGCCAAGGTTGTGTACTCGACAACGCTGGAGAGGGCGTCGAGTGCCAGAACGCGGATCGAGCGCGTCTTCGATCCGGATGCGGTGCAGCGGATGAAGGAAACGGCAGGGCATGACCTTTCCGTCGGGGGGCCGGATCTAGCGGGTCAGGCGATGGCGGCGGGGTTGGTCGACGAGATACACCTCTTCATGAATCCGCTGTCGGTCGGGGGCGGCAAGCCGGCCCTTCCCCACAAATTCCGCGCCGACCTCGAGCTCCTACAGGTGGACCGTTTCTCGAGCGGTGTAGTCCACCTCCACTACCGCACCAGCGCTTGACGCTCTTTCAGCGGCGGCGAATTCCGTCGGCGTCACCCAGGAGCGGCTGACGCGCACGCAACGTGGTTGTCCCCGCGGCCTCTGATACAACAGGCAGCCGACGACCAGGGGACTAAGGCGGGCGATGCGCAAGAGCTGGTTGCTGATCGGGTGCATGGGGGTCGTTGCCGCGGTGACGTACCTGGGCGACCCCGCGTCCGCTCTGTCGGGCAGCTTGTCATCGTCGCGTCCTCAACTCACCACCATTGCCATCCCGGCGCCACCGGGCCAGATCCCGGCGAAATGGCTGGGCTACGCGGGTCCACCGCGGGCGAACGTGCTGCTCCCCGCCGACTACGACCCGGGCACGCGCTACCCCCTGCTCATCCTGCTCAACGCGCTCGCCAACAACTACGACAGCTATGCCGAGGATGGGATAGTGGCCAGGCTGTCCGGCCTTGACGCCATCGTGGTCATGCCGGAAGGGGGCAGCGGCTGGTACGCCGACTGGTGGAACGAGGGTGAGCGAGGCAGCCCAGGGTGGGAGAGCTACGAACTCGGCACGGTCATCCCCACCATTTTGGCCAGCTATCCGATCCTGCCGCAGCGGCAGTACCACGCCATCGCCGGGTTCTCCATGGGGGGACTCGGTGCGGTGTACCTGGCCGGCCGCCTGCCCGGCTTCTTCGGGACTGTCGCCAGCCTCTCGGGATTCGTGGACCCTGGCTACTTCGCTCCCGTCACCGAAGTAGGGATGTGGGCCACCGCCCTCGCTCCGTTTGAAGGCAATGGCAATCTGGATGCCGTATACGGCCCTCCGAACGGGTTCTACGCCCAGGGTCACGATCCAGTCCTGCTGGCCGCGAATCTCCAGCAGACCCGGATCTTCGAAAGCACCGGCACCGGAGTGCCCAGCAGCGCCGGCGTAAAGAGTCTCTCCGTGAGGGATCTTGGCGCTACCGCCGCCGTTGCGACCGGGTCCGCCCTGGAGGCGCCGATCATCTACCCGATGAATCAGCTCTACCACCGAGCGCTCACCGCCGCTGGCGATGACGTGACCTACCAGGTCCATGCAGGCGGTCACGACCTTCCGGACTTTTACAACGAACTGACGGCCGTGCTGGCCTGGGGGTTCTTCAACCCGGTGACCACCGATGCGGCGTCCTGGATCAACAACACCGTCGCCACCAGTGGGCAGCTCTGGGACATCGGCTACCGCTTTGCGCAGCCGCCGAGCCGGGTTGTCCGGTTCCAGCAGACCGGGTCAACTCTCTCGATCAGCGCCGCCGGATCAGCGGTCACCGTAACCACCAGCGGAGGATGCGCCATCTCGACCCCCACTCCGGCGGCCATTTCCCTGCCCTCACAAGCCTGCAGTTAGATAGAGCGACCGCGGTCTCCGTCCCCGGTCGTGGCCTACCAGAAGCCCACGAGAGATACCCGAGGGCATCGCGAGTATCCAGTGACCGCCCCAGCCGCCCAAATGATCCCAGCGAGGGGCACCGTTCGGCACCACCCTACGAAGCTAGGACTTAGCTCCTCACAAAATGGCGGCCGTGCGGAGTGATCACCACGATGTCGACACGACCGGCCCCGTCGCCGACCTCCTTCATGCGGAGCCCCATGACCTCGCCTTCCTCCCATTCGAGGCTGACCGGAATCCGGCGTTCGAGCGAGCTCTTGAGCGCGGCCAGGAGGGCAGCATCGATGGCTCGGGGGAGACCCTCGAGCACCGCCAGGGCCTCGCCGACGATGGGGTCCTCCATGCCGACCAGGAGTCCGACCCGTTCGACCGCCTCCCTGACTGAGTGCGCCCCGATCACCGCCTCGTGGGCAGCCTCCTGGGCCATCGGATCTGATCCGTTGAGGATCTGGTTCGCTTTTTGAGTAACGGGCGCGGCAGCTGGCATAGGTTTCACCATAATGCAATGGCCGTGTAAAAGCTCGGAAAAATCTGCTGGGCGCCGATCGGCGTTTGGACGCTGCAACACCGGGTGTCACACTTCGGGTATGAGGCGTCGACCTCCGGCGGGAGAAGGGTAAATCCGATGCTGGCTGCACCGATCATCGAGTTTGCCCAGAGGGATGGAACGCATCTCGCCTATCAATCAGCCGGTGACGGTCCTCTGGAGATCGTCTACGTGGCCGGTTCTTTCGCCACCACCCTGGCCTGGGAGGAGCCCGCCTACTCCAAGGGGTTCCGGAGGCTGGCCAGCTTTTCGCGTTTGGTGACCTATGACCAGCGCGGGATGGGGTATTCCGATCCCCTCAACCAGTCGGCTGTGCCGACGCTGGACGACCTCGTGGCTGATCTAGCCGCCGTTATCGAGGCGGCGGGAGTCAAGGCGCCCGTCCTGTTCGGCACGCACAATGGCGGCGCCGTCGCGGCCGCCTACGCGGCGAGCCACCCGGTACCCCGGCTGATCCTCTGCAATACCTGGGCGCGGCTGTCCGTCGCCGACGACTACCGGATCGGCTACCGCGATCAGATCCTTGACGAACTCGAAGAGCGGTATCGGAGCGAGTGGGGTCAGGGTCGGATAGTCGACTGGTTCGCCACACCCCGGGTAGACATGTCACCTCGCCGTTTCGAGATGGCGTCGACCAGCCCCAACCAGGCCGCCACACTCTTCCGGATGAACCGCGACTACGACATCCGTCATCTGCTGCCGTCGATTACAACTCCGACCCTGGTGATCCACCTCAAGGACAATCCCAACGTGCCCCCCTCCTTTGGAAAGTATGTGGCTGAGTCCATTCCTGGCGCCCAGCTCGTGCTGGTCCCGGGCAAAGACCAGATCTTCCTGCGCAATTACGCCTTCCCGGTGATCGATGAAGTCGAGCGGTTCGTGACTGGAAACCTCACTCTCTTCGTCGACCGGATCACGACGACCATGCTGTTCACCGACATCGTCGATTCAACGCCGCTGGCGGCCACACTGAGAGATCAGGCCTGGAGCGGGCTGATCGACGAACACAACGATCGGGTGCGGCGGCAGATACACGCGCACGGCGGCGACGAAGTGAAGTGCACCGGCGATGGGTTCCTGGTGATGTTCGACGATCCGGCGGCGGCCATACGTTGTGCGCGTGCGGCCATGGAGTCGGTGGGAGATCTCGGGTTGGGGTTGCGAGCGGGCGTGCATCCCGGTGAGGTCACGCGCATGGGCAAGAGCGACGTTTCGGGGCTGGCGGTCCACTTCGCCCAGCGGCTGTGTGGAATGGCCGGCGAGGGACAGGTACTTACGTCAGCGGCTGCCGTGGAGCAGTGCGACGATACTGGGGTCTCTTTCACCGACCAGGGCTCGGCCACACTCAAGGGGATTCCGGGTGAGTGGCAGATATTCGAAGCGGACGCGTGAGCCCGATGAGCCAGGGGTGATGATGGCCCGATGAGTGGATCGGCTCCCGTCGGCCTCGTCCTCACCCCCGGCGCCAGTGCCGGACGTGACCAGTCCGGGCTGGTGGCCATCGACCAGGCGGTGGCGCGACTCGGTGTCGTGGTCGAGCGGGTCGAGTTCCCAGGGCGGGCCGCCGGGAAACGCCGTCCCGATCCGCCGGAGGTGTGTCTCCAAACGATCCGCACCGCAACATTGGAGTTGGCCGACCGACTTGGTGTCCCGACCAGACGGATTGCTATAGGCGGGCGCTCCATGGGCGGCCGGATGTGCTCCATGGCCGTGGCCGAGGGCCTGGAGGTGGCCGCGTTAGTCCTAATCAGCTACCCGCTGCATCCACCCGGGCGGCCCGATCGGCTCCGGACTGCCCACTTCCCCGGCCTGAAGCTGCCGTGCCTCTTCATCTCCGGCCGACGGGACGCCTTTGGCACCCCCGCCGAACTGGAGCGGGAGACAGCGGCCGTTCCGGGGCCCGTCACCATTAACTTCGTGGACGGTGACCACTCGCTGCGCAAGAGCGAACCCGAGGCAGGCGACATCGTGGCTCTCTGGTTGGCCGGTTTGGCCTGACCCATCCGGTCGATTCGAGCGGCTCCCAGCGCGAGTATTCCGACGCGTGTGCTCCGACGATCAAGCGAGGTGAAGGGATGACCAACGTGAACGAAGAGTTGCAACGGTCTACTTGGCAGGGCGCCCTGGAGTCGCTGTCCAAGGAGCACCAGGGAGACGTAGTGACCATCGAGGTGACAACGCTCGATTTCGGCGACCAGTTCGAGGCCGAGCAGCTTCCCTTGGCCTACATCGAATACGACCCTCATGACGACGCTGCCAGCGTTGGAGTCGGTGGTCGGGACGGCCGATTTCCGGTTGTGCTGCGCCATGTCATCGAGCATCCGGCGAGCATCGTGGTGGATACGGAGGCGACCGAGGGTGCGACCGCACTCCAGATTGCCGATCCCGACGGGACCACCACGATCATCACCCTTCACCCTCGACCCGAACTGCCGGCGTAGTCAGCGTCCCTTCCGAGCATGCTGAGTTCGAACCTTCCTGAGGGTCACGGGGATCTCCTGGACAGACCGCTCTTTGCTCACCTGGCTGGGTCACCTTGCCGGTTGTAGACAGAGACGCCAATTTCGTCGAGATGGAATCGCCGGATACCCGGCCCCTCCTGGGTGAGAAACAGCTGGCCGACCTCTACCGGTACGGGACGGCAGCCGATGTCAGCCGAGGTGACCTCCTTTTCACAGACGGTGACGAAGGGTACGACCTAATCGTGGTGCTCGACGGCCGGGTTGAGATCGTCGACAACCTCGGTGCGCCGGACGAGGAGGTGGTCATCGACTACGGAGCCCGCGAGTTTCTCGGCGAGATCAGCTTGCTCACCGGTCAGCGTGTGTTCCTCAGCGCGAGGGTGACGGCATCGGGTCGTATCCTGCGGATCACCCCGTCGCAGGTGAAAGCGATCATGGCCCAGGAACCCGACCTGAGCGAGATCCTTCTGCGCGCCTTCCTGGTCCGTCACGCCCGGCTCACCAAACGGGGCCTGGGCCTCACCCTGGTCGGTTCGCGGTTCGATGCCAATACGCGCAAGCTCCTTGAAGTGCTGGCCCGCAACAGGATCTCCTTCCGCTGGTTGGAACTGGAGAGCTCGCCGGAGGCCGAGGACATACTGAACCGGCTCGAGGTACCCGTGGCGGACCTGCCGCTGGTGATCGTGCCGGGCGGCTCGATGCTCCGTAATCCAGATGGCCATGCGTTGCTCAGCGAACTCCGGCTGGCGGTGGCGCCCGAAGACCACCACACCGAGGTCTGCGACTTGCTGGTGGTGGGCGCGGGGCCGGCCGGTCTGTCCGCGGCTGTCTACGGCGACTCGGAAGGGATGACCACGACGTTGGCCGAGGACACCGCCCTGGGGGGTCAGGCAGGGACGTCGTCGCGCATCGAGAACTACCTCGGCTTTCCTGCCGGACTCTCGGGAGAGGAGCTGACTGCACGGGGCACCCTGCAAGCGACGAAGTTCGGGGTCCGGGTCCAGCTGGGCTGCAAGGCGGAGGGGTTGTCGTCGGACGGAGATTCGCATCTCGTTCGATTCGAGGGCGGCGAGGTGGTACGGGCGAGGTCGGTCATCATCGCCACCGGAGCGCGCTACAACCGTCTCGATCTGGACCGCCTGACTGACTTCGAGGGCGTCGGGGTGTTCTACGCCGCCACGCAGATGGAGGCGCAGGCCTGTGCCGAAGGACCGGTGGTGATCGTCGGCGGCGGCAACTCGGCCGGCCAAGCGGCGCTGTTCCTGTCCCGCACATGTACCCGGGTCAATTTGGTCATACGGGGCGAATCACTGTCGAGTTCGATGTCTCGGTACCTGATCGATCAGATCGATCGCGAGCCCAGTATCGGGCTTTCCACGCGCAGCGAGGTCATCGCCCTGGCCGGCGAGGAGAAGCTGCGCGGCGTCGAGCTCCGCGATAACCGTACGGGCCTGGTCTCCCTCTATCCGACCTGTGGCCTCTTCGTCTTCATCGGAGCCAAACCGAGCACCCAATGGCTCGCCGGGCAGCTCGCCGAGGACGAGCATGGTTTCTTGCTGACGGGCGCCGACGTTCCGATTGCCTCCCGCGAGCATCCCGACCAACAACCGCTCTTCCTCGAGACGAGCCGGCCCGGGGTGTTCTGCGTGGGCGACGTCCGGAGCCGATCGATCAAGCGGGTGGCCACGGCGATAGGGGAGGGCTCCATGGCCGTCCGTCTGGTCTTCGACCGCCTGCAGGCGACGGGCCTTGCCATCGCCGATCCGCCTCCCCCCGTAGCCTGAATCCCGACCGTTCCCCCC
>DASXZJ010000065.1:0-7156 GCA_036502025.1 Acidimicrobiales bacterium
CGGCTACACCCAATGGGCCGACTACCAGCCGGCCAGTCATTTCTGGGCGTTCCAGTGGATCGAGGGCGGCTGGCTACTCGCCTTGTCGGCGGTGCTCATCGCCGTGACCGTCTGGTTGGTCCGCCGTCGGGTGGTCTGACGCGCGGCCCGAGGCCAATGGTCCCCTCACACGAGGTAGCGCCGGAGCAACGGGTCGACGATGACCCAGCCACCGGTCCCCCGAGCTCCACGCTGGGCGACGACCCCGGCCTTCGACGCCGCCTCCAATGCGCGCTGCACGGCGTTGGGGGCCAGCGCCTCGCCGCGAGAGCCATACGGCGCCTCACCCCCAGCGATGGCGCGCACCACTGCGGGAACGTGCTTGCCCAGGCGACGCAGTTCGGCCATGACTTCTTGGTGCAGCGCGGAATCAGCGCCCATGGCCCGGTCGATACCGACCTCAACCAGCGCATCGTCGACCGTGCTCGCGTTCTCGAACACCGCGGCCAGTGCGCTCTGCTGGGCGATCAGCATGGTGCTGCGGGCATGCCCCTCCCCGGCCGCGACCAGCCGATCGAGCGCCGTCGCCTCGATGCTCACGCCAGCCTGCCGAAAGCGCGTCGTGAGTCCACGTTCCCAGGCGTCCGCCGCGATGGGCTCAAGGGTGACCCACGAGGCCCAGCCATGAAAGGCCCGGTGCTTGGGCGTGAAGAGCTCCATGAGCAGGTGCTCTTGGGATCCGGCAAAGAGTGTATTCACGTGAGGAGCCCCTTGGAGGATCGATCGCATGCGTTTGGTAATCCGGTCTGCGTCTCCAAAGGGACTGTGCGTCCGGCCGATCTCCTGCGCTTCGTCGATGTAGAGAATCAGCTGGCGTGAATCGGCTTCGGCCAGCCGGCACATCAGGGTCAAGGCAGCGTCAAACCGCTTCTCGGGATCGCCCGCTTTGGCGGCAAAGGCCACCTCGAGATCGGCACCAAGCTCATTCTTGAGGCGAAGCACCGGCGCCAGACGCAGGTGCTCGCCCAGAGCACGGATGCCCGTCCGTGCTCCGCCGAGCGCCTTGCGAATGACCGGGCGGTTGGAGATCGTCCGCAGGATGAGGGCGTCGGAGAGCTCACCGATGTCGCCCATACGAAAGAGGTCGATGCTCACCGTGTAGGCCCCCTTGGCCAGCCCGGCCACCGCCGCTTCGCACACGGTCGTCTTGCCGGTCCGGCGGGGACCACCGACAATCTGGTTCGCCCCGGCGCGCAATGACTCGACGAGGGAGCGCACGTCTTCCTTACGTCCGATCATGTCGGCGGCTGGCACCGGCCCGCTCGTCGGGAAGGCCGCGGTCGGCGGGCTATACCGAGTCATGGAATAGACTATACCAATAGCCGGTATAGTCTGCTACCTGGCGAAGCGACGATATCCGGACCCATTCGCTGGCCGGGAAGGCCGCCGCCGCATCGGCTATTGCCCCGGCGTCGCTCACCGCTCGTCCGGCACCGACCGACCCAACACCCACCCGATCGCGTCCAGACTCTCGGACACCGTCCAACTTCCCCCCCCGGGGTGGCGGAGGTTGCTCTCGCCTTCGCGGTCGAGCAGCCCACGTAGACGAAGCGGAATGTTCCCGACCCTCGCCATGCCTCCGGCGATGAAGCGCTCGTGCTGGTGCGCGTCAAGGAGAATGAATCCATCGGAGTGGTCGACGTCGTAGGTGTACGGCTGATGGGTCTCCCAGTCGGTGCCCGGCGGTGAGCCCTCCGGCACCTGCTGGTAATAGACGCCGAAGTAGTGCCAGAGACGGGCGATCGTGGAACGCGTTCCCGTGAGCAGGGGCCAATCCGAGCCGGTGAGCTTCGCGTACGCCGCCAGGCGCCCCGGAGCATCTCGGCCCGGGTCAACGGTTGCCTCGACAATCACCACCTTGCGGAGCAGGCCATCCTCGGCGATCGACCTCGCCATCTCCAGGAGTGCGCCGGTCGTGATCGGGCACTCCTCCTGACAGGAGGTGAGGAAGGGGACCAGGAATACTGCTCGACCTCGGAACTGAGCCAGCGTCACCGTGTTCCCGGCCTGGTCCCGCAGCCGAAGGTGGGCGATGACCGAGGGGACCGGGTGATCTTGAACCACCCCGATCGAGGGCGACGGCGCCGGCGGGGTCCCCGCCCCACCGGTCGAACCGATCGCCCACCAAACAAGCGGCGCGGAGGCGAGCACGACCAGCGCGAGGATCGCCGGGAAAAGACGCTTGCCGATGCAGGGTCGAAAGCGAGAGCACCCTTGAACCTCCGTCATCGGACCCATCGGTTCAGGTTGGTGCTCCTCGGACTTCCCGCTCGATTCCCTCAAGGAGATACCGCAATCCCGCCGAGAATTGTGCTGGCGTCACGTACCCGGCGAGTTCCTCGGCGAGCCCGATCGATTCGTCGTTGGCCGGCGTCCACCCAGAACGCGAGGCCTCCAGGGCGGCGAAGCCCAAGGTATAGGTGTGGATGGCGGCGTAGGCGCGCCGCGCCACCGCTTCGTCCGCGGTGACAATTCGGAGCACGTCCATGATTGCCGTCATCCGTGCGATGGCGGCCGGCGACACCACCGGATGTTGCAAGTAGACATGGAGGGCTGCGGGTTGGTGGGCCAGAAAGGCGCGCAGCTTCTCGGCGGCCTCCGTCACCCAGTCCTGCCAATCGCCGGTGGACACCGAAGGTTGCCACGCCTTGGCGAGCAGTCGATCCACGACCTCGTCGAGCAGGTCGTCCCTGTTGCGGACGTGGCGGTACAACGACATCGGAGCGACACCCACCTCGGCGGCGAGGCTTCGGATGGTCATCGTCTGATAGCCGCCTCGCTTCACCACCCTCGTGGCGGCATCGACCACTTGCTCACGAGTGATCGTCCCCCAGGGCACGCGATGGGGGACAGCCGGGGGTTTCACGTCCCGGTTCGCCGGAGATCGCGGAGACATCACCCGATCGTACCACGTGTTGCGTACATGTACGCTACTTTGATACCATACGTCCGAAGCGCATAGTGCGCCTACCGAGTGGAGGAGACCTGATCGTGACGGGGCCGAGAAGCCGTGCCTGACTCAGCCCCTGCTTTGCCCGACGGGAAGGGGTCCGAGGTCCCGGCTCCCCGGCTACGTCTCCCCACCACCCGCCGGCCCGCCGCCGCCGCTGGCGTCCTGTTCGGTCAGCTCTCAGCGTGGCTGCGGACGTCCCGCCTGGGCATGGTGGCGATGGCACTGGGCATCGGGCTGGGGGCCGGGCTCGGGGCGGTCGGGTTCCGGTGGCTGATCTTCGGGGCCACCTGGCTCGTCACCGGCCACGAGCAGTTCGGTCAGGCGGGCCGGGTCGGCAGCCTCCACCTCCCCTGGCTCGGCATCTGGTTCGTGCTCCTGGTCCCGATCCTCGGCGGGTTGCTCTACGGCCCGCTCATCCAGCGCTTCGCCAAGGAGGCCCGCGGGCACGGCGTTCCCGAAGTGATGATCGCCGTAGCCGAGGACGGCGGCCGGATCCGCCCACAGGTCACGGGGACCAAGGCACTGGCCTCGGCCATCTGCATCGGGGTCGGGGGCTCAGTCGGGCGGGAAGGTCCGATCGTGCAGATCGGCTCCGCCTTCGCCTCGAGTCTCGGCCAGGTCGTCCACATGTCCGAGTCACGACTGCGGATCCTCGTCGCGTGCGGTGCCGCTGGTGGCATTTCAGCCACCTTCAACGCCCCCCTCACCGGAGTCTTCTTCGGCTTTGAACTGATCCTGCGCGAATTCTCGATCGACGCCCTCTTTCCCATCATCATGGCCGCCGTCATGGCTGACGTCATCGGCCAGGCGTTCTTCGGGAGTGGCCCGATCTTCAGCGCCATGCCCCATCACCTCGCGCTCCCCCACGTCGCCGACTACCTCCTGGTAGCTCTCCTCGCGCTTGGCGCCGCCCTCATCGGCGTCGGGTTCAAGACAGTGCTCTACGGCACCGAAGACGTCTGCGACCGCTTGTGGAGGGGCCGCCCCGAGTGGTGCCGGCCGGCATTCGGGGGCCTCGTCCTCGGCGCCGTGCTCCTCGCCCTCCCCCAGCTCTACGGGGTCGGTTACCCGGTCATGAACAGGGCGGTCGCCGACCACTACGTGCTGTGGTTCCTCATCCTCCTCGCCCTCGGCAAGGTGGCGGCGGCGAGCCTCACCATCGGGATCGGCGGCTCCGGGGGAGTGTTCGCACCGTCGCTGTTCACCGGAGCGATGGCCGGGACCGCCTTCGGTGTCGCGGCAGTGCATGTCTTCGGACCCGCCGTGGGCTCACCCGCGATCTACGGGGTCATCGCCATGGGGGCGGTGTTCGCTGCTGCCGCGCAGGCGCCGCTCACCTCCATCGCCAGCGTGGTCGAGATGACCGGCAACTATGCGCTGATCCTTCCCGTCATGTTCGCCGTGGCCCTGGCGGTCGGCGTATCGAAACGGCTCACCCACGGCACCATCTACACGACCAAGCTGCTGCGTCGCGGCACCGATATCGATCGGCCCAAGCCCTCCTCGATGTTGCAGGTGCTCACCGTCGACGAGGTCATGCAGCCCCTTGGTGCCGCCAACGGGAGGGCCGCCCTGTCACCACTGAGCCACGACCAGGCGGCAGGTGACCGCCTCTTGCCGTCGGCGTGGGTTCCCCAATTCGGGAACATCGTCGACCGTCGTCCGCCGCAGGCGCTCTTCGGCGAGGAGACTCTAGAACAGGCCCTGCGCCAGCTCGTGCTCTACGGTCCCGACGGCCTCCCAGTCGTGTCCCCCGACCGACACCATGTGGTCGGATGGATCAGCTACGGCGACGTGGTTCGGGCGATGGCTGAGCGGACCAGGGCTTCGGACACCGAAGTCGCCGCGGGAACCCTCGCGTCGCAATGGGCCACCCCGGATGCCGGGGGTCACCTCCATGTCGCTCCCGCTCCGCTCGAAGGCTACGAGATCATGCAGGTCACCATCCGATCCGACTCACCCGGGATCGGGCGGCCGATTGACGAGGCCTCCTGGCCACCGGGGTCCATCGTCGTCGCGGTCAGCCAGGGGCGTGAACTTGTCACACCGCGACCCGACATGGAGCTCCGAGCCGGCCAGCGGGTCGTGCTCCTGGCGCGACTGGAGGGTTCCCAGCCGACGGATGACAAGGATGGAGCCCGGACCAGCGCGAGTCAGTGAGTAGCTACCGACGGGCCGGGACGAAGCAGGCGCTGCCTCAGGGTGTGCTCGGGGACCGATAGAGCTGCGAGCCCCCCGACCGGAACTCGACCGCCTTAGCCTGCATCCCCCGTTCAATGGCTTCTTCGGTTGTCACCCGATCGGCATCGGCGAGTTCCCGGATGTCCTGGCTGATTCGCATGGAGCAGAACTTCGGTCCGCACATGGAGCAGAAGTGGGCCGTCTTGGCCGGCTCGGCCGGGAGCGACTCGTCGTGGTATGCCCGCGCCGTCTCGGGATCCAGCGCCAGATTGAACTGGTCCTCCCACCGGAATTCGAACCGGGCCTTCGACAACGCATCATCCCACGCCTGTGCGCCCGGATGGCCTTTGGCCAGATCGGCCGCATGAGCGGCGATCTTGTAGGCGATCATCCCCTGCTTCACATCGTCGCGGTTGGGCAGGCCCAGATGCTCTTTAGGGGTGACGTAGCAGAGCATGGCCGTCCCGAGCATGCCGATGACGGCGGCACCGATGGCGGAGGTGATGTGGTCGTAACCCGGAGCCACATCCACGGTGAGAGGTCCGAGCGTGTAGAAGGGTGCCTGGTGGCACACGTGCTGCTGGCGTACGACGTTCTCGGCCACCTTGTCGAGGGGCACGTGGCCCGGCCCTTCGATCATGACCTGCACGTCGTGGCGCCGGGCCAGCACGGCCAGCTCCCCCAGGGTGTCCAACTCGGCGAACTGGGCCTGGTCGTTGGCGTCGGCGATCGACCCGGGTCGCAGACCGTCTCCGAGCGAGAAGGCCACGTCGTAGGTGCCCATGATCTCGCAGATCTCCTCGAACCGGGTGTAGAGGAAGTTCTCGGCGTGATGGGCCAGACACCACGCCGCCATGATCGAGCCGCCCCGACTGACGATACCGGTCATCCGCTTCGCCGTCATTGGCACGTAGCGCAGCAGCACTCCCGCGTGGATGGTGAAGTAGTCGACCCCCTGCTCGGCCTGCTCGATGAGCGTGTCCCGGTAGAGATCCCAGGTCAACTCCTCGGGGACCCCATCGACCTTCTCCAAGGCCTGGTAGATCGGCACGGTGCCGATGGGCACCGGCGAGTTGCGGATGATCCACTCCCGGGTGGCGTGGATGTCGGGGCCGGTCGAGAGGTCCATCACCGTGTCGGCGCCCCACCGGGTGGCCCATGTCAGCTTCTCCACCTCCTCCTCGATCGACGATGACACCGCCGAGTTGCCGATGTTGGCGTTGACCTTGACCAGAAACCGGCTCCCGATGATCATCGGTTCCGACTCGGGATGGTTGACGTTGGCCGGCAGGATGGCCCGCCCGGCCGCGATCTCGTCTCGGACCAGTTCGGCCGGCATCCCTTCGCGAACGGCGACGAATTCCATCTCCGCTGTGATGTCGCCGCGGCGCGCGTAGTGGAGCTGGGTGACCGGGCTTCCGGTCGAGCGAAGAGGGTGCCCCCCGGTGGAGGGAAAGGTCACGGGACCCGAGGCCGCCCGCCGGACGGCAGCCCTCCCGTCGTCGCGGCGAGCCGCGGGTCGGCCGCGATACTCCTCGACGTCACCACGCCGCTCAATCCACGAACGGCGCAACGGTGGCAGGCCCACGGTCGGCACCGATCCCGCGCCCGAGGTGTCGTAGAGCCGGACCGGGGGGTTCGATTGGGGACCTTCTCGCCCCGGGGAGTCCGACAGGACGACCTCGCTGAACGGCACCCGCACGTCGTCGGGCCCATCCTCGTAGACCTTCCGCCGGTTGCGGCTGTACTTCTGCCCGTCGACGCCCTCCAAGTCGATGTTCGACGCGTCGCCCAAGGGGTCGTTCGATGTCGTAGCGGTCATGGCCCATTCCCTCCGCCGGCATTACCCGGATCAGGTTCGGTCGGCGCCAAGGCAGGCGCCCTCTCAGCCCGGTCCGTCCGAGCTCCCGTCGCACCAGCGTCGCGCGTCCGGTCAGCAGGCGCCAGGGACCTGAGTTGCACTCGGCCCCTTGCCGCTATTCC
>DASXZJ010000066.1:0-2335 GCA_036502025.1 Acidimicrobiales bacterium
CGGTCGGCCACCTCCATCGCCTCCTCCTGATCGTGGGTGACCAGCACAGTCGTCACGGCGATCTTCTCGTGCAGGTCCCGCAGCCAGCGCCTGAGTTGCTGGCGCACCTGGGCATCGAGGGCGCCGAAGGGCTCGTCGAGCAGGAGGACGCGCGGCTCAATGGCCAGGGCCCGGGCCAGTGCCATCCGCTGCCGCTGGCCGCCGGAGAGCTGCGAGGGGTAGCGGTCGGCCAGGTGGCCCAGCTTGACCAGGTCCAGCAGTTCGTCCACCTTCTGGCGGACCTCATCCTTGGGGCGACGCCGCACCTCGAGGCCGAAGGCCACATTGCGTCGCACGGTGAGATGTCGAAACGGCGCGTAGTGCTGGAAGCAGAAGCCGACCCCGCGTTTGCGGACCGGCACGTCGGTGACGTCGATACCGTCGATCTCGACGATGCCGTGGTCGGGCGTCTCCAGACCGGCGATGATGCGCAGCAGGGTCGACTTGCCACCCCCGCTCGGCCCGAGCAGCGCGGTGAGCGAGCCGGCCGGTATCTCGAGGGTTACGTCGTCGACGGCAACAGCGGATCCATATCGTTTGGAGACTGCGCTGACGGTGATTGCCATCGTCGTTCCCTTCGTTGCTCGCGATCGCCCCCCAGGATGAGGAGGACGCCGAGTGAGATCAAAGCCAAAATAACCGCCCCGGCATAGGCGCCGACCGGATCCAGATTGCCGAAACTGTCGTCGATGAACAGGGTCATGGTCTGGGTCTTGTCCACGATGGCACCCGAGACGATGGCCACGGCACCGAATTCGCCGAGGACGCGGGCCGTGGTGAGGGTGACCCCGTAGGCCAGGGAGCGTCTGATGGAGGGCAGGGTGATCCGCCGGAAGACGGCGAGGGGTCCGGCACCGAGCGTGCGGGCCGCCTGCTCTTGCTCGGTGCCGATCTCCAGCAGCACCGGGAGGACGGAGCGGGCCACGTACGGCAGGGCAACCGTGGCCGAGGCCATCACGATGCCCGGGGTCGAGAAGATGATCTCGATGCCGCGGCCGGCCAACCAGTTGCCGAACCAGCCGCTCTTGCCGTAGACGAGCACCAGTCCCAGCCCGACCACGACCGGGGAGAGGGCCAGGGGAATGTCGATGAAGGCGTCCAGTAGGAACGCGCCGGGGAACCGGTGCCGGGCCAGGATGAGGGCCACGCCGACGCCGAAGACGGCGTCGAGTGGAACGGCGATCAGCACCACAATGATGGTGAGCCAGAAGGCGTGGGTGGCCTCCGTGGTGGTCACGGCGTCCCACGCCGCGCCGAGTCCATGCTGGAAGGCCCGGAAGAACACCGATCCCACCGGGACCACGATCAGCAGCGCCAGGTAGCCGAACACGCCGATGCGGGCCGGCCAGCGCCAGCGGCCGTTCACGCCACCACCCCGATGTCGAAGCGCCGGCGCAGCCAACCCATCCCGAGCAGCAGGGCCAAGGCCAGGGCGACCAGTACGGTCGACACGGCGGCGGCGGCAGGGAACGAGTCGCTTCCATAGAGGCTGTAGATCCAGGCCGAGGCCACCTCGGTCTTGTAGGGCAGATTGCCTGAGATGAGCACGATTGACCCGAACTCACCCACCGCCCGGGCGAAGGCGAGGCCGGCGCCGGCCAGCATGGCCGGGGCGATGCTGGGCAGCACAATGCGGCGGAGCACGACCGCCGGTGAGGCCCCCAGCGAGGCGGCGGCCTCTTCCGTCTCCCGATCGAGTTCGGCGATGACCGGCTGTACCGAACGCACCGAGAACGGCAGGGTGACGAAGGCCAGGGCCAGCACAATGGCGGCCCGGGTCCCGGCCACGTTCACCCCGAAGGGGGAGTCGGGGCCGTACAGGCTGAGGAGGGTGAGGCCCGCCACCACCGTCGGCAGGGCGAACGGGAGGTCGATGACGGCATTGACGACCCGCTTGCCCACGAACTCGTCACGGACCAGGACCCAGGCGATGAGCACCCCGGCTAGCGAGTTGAAGGCGGCCACGCCCAGCGAGCAAATGACGGTCAGTTTGAGGGCGGCCGCGGCTTCCGGCGATGTGGCCTCGTGCCAGAAGGCACTGGCTCCGCCGGTGAACGCCTTGCTGAGAATGGCCGCCAGGGGCAACAGCACCAGCAAGCTCAGGTAGGTGACGGCCAGCGCCGGGCCGGTCGCCGCCGTGGCGCCCCGCCCGGTTCGACGCAGGCGCGCCCATGGCACTGCCGGCGCCCGTGGGGGCACCGGCAGTGGGCCGACCTTCAGGCCGACATCAGCCACTCGCTGTGGACACTCCGAGGCCCTGCTCAATCTTCGCCACCAGTCCGGTGGTGGGGTCGAA
>DASXZJ010000067.1:0-2094 GCA_036502025.1 Acidimicrobiales bacterium
CCGGAACGTTCACCTCGCTTCCGGCCGTCGGGCAGCTGGTCAGCCAAGGCCAGGTGCTCTACCAGGTGAGCGGACAACCGGTCGTCCTGCTGTACGGCTCAACCCCCGCCTACCGCGCCCTGTCCGTGGGCATGACCGGTACGGACGTGACCCAGCTCAATGGCGATCTGGTAGCGCTCGGCTATGCCACGAGCAACGAGCTGAGCCCGACGTCGGACTACTTCGGCTACGAGACCGTCTATGCCGTGGACAAACTCCAAGTGGCGTTGGGCGTGACCGAAACCGGCACGCTCGCCCTGGGTCAGGCGGTGTTCTTGCCCACCGCTGCGCTGGTCACCTCGGTCGCGGTCACGCTCGGTGGGCCGGCCCAGCCCGGCGCCACCGTTCTGGCCGCGTCCTCGACGACACGTGAGGTCAACATCGCCCTGGACGCCTCCCAACAGTCGGAGGTGAAGGTTGGTGACGAGGTGGCCATCACTCTGCCCAACAACCAAACCACGGCGGGTGTGATCGCCTCGGTGGGCACCGTGGCCACCACCGCGTCGGCAACCTCCTCCAGCTCCTCGGGGAGCGGCGGCTCGTCGTCGAACCCGACTATCACCGTCCTGGTCACCCCGAGCGATCCGGCGGCGACGGGGAGCTGGGACCAGGCCCCGGTCAACGTGACGATCACCTCGGGGAGTGTCAGCAATGTCCTGGCCGTGCCGGTCAACGCCCTGGTCGCCCTGTCTGGTGGCGGGTACTCGCTAGAGGTCGTCGGCGCCGACGGCATCCGTCATCTGGTGTCTGTCTCACTGGGTCTTTTCGACGACGCCCAGGGGCTGGTGCAGGTGACCGGGTCGGGGCTGGACGTGGGCCAACGTGTCGTGGTCCCGAGGTCATGACGTTCATCACGCCCAGCCGCACCCTGATCGCGGATACCGCAACGTACCCGCCGGATAGCGGCCGCTGGCCAGTGCTGGAAGTCGAGTTGGTGACGAAGGTCTACCCGAGCGAACCGCCGGTGAGCGCGCTGCGAGGGGTGAGCTTCGCCCTGGCCGAAGGCGAACTGGCGGCCATCGTCGGTCCCTCAGGGTCGGGCAAGACCACCTTGTTGCATCTGATGGGCACCCTCGATCGGCCCACGACCGGCGCCGTGCGGCTCACTGGGCTCGACGTGGCAACCGTGAGCGACCGCGAACTCGCCGCTCTGCGGGCCACCCGCATCGGCTTCGTCTTCCAGCAGTTCTTCTTGGCCGAGCACCAGAGCATCCTCGACAACGTGGCCGACGGCCTTCTCTACGCCGGAGTCGCTCTCACCGAGCGCCGTCACCAAGCCCTCGGCGCCCTCGATCTTGTCGGCCTGGCCGGGCGCCCCGGCGCTCGCCCGACTCAGCTGTCGGGTGGCCAGCGCCAGCGGGTAGCCATCGCCCGGGCCATCGTCGGCCGACCGGCCATCGTGCTGGCCGACGAGCCCACCGGCAACCTCGACCAGGCAACCGGTCAGTCCATCCTCTCGCTGTTTCACGATTTGAACAACGCGGGCATCACGATCGTGGTCATCACCCACGACCGATCCATTGCCGAGCGCCTGCCCCGACATATCGAGATGCTCGATGGTCGGATCGTGGCCGACACGACGCGGCCGAGATCGACGACCACGGCCGGGATGGCAGACGGGCACGGCCGACCAGAGCTTGAACTGACCGAGGGGCCCGGCGACCCGCAGCGGCGGGAGCCGTCACCGTGACCAGGGGTCTCGTTCCCGAGAGACTACGGCTGTCAGACCTGGCTCGCCTCTCTGCGGTTGGGCTTCGCACCCGCAAGCTGCGCGCCGGGCTCTCAGCCTTGGGGATCGCCATTGGTGTCGCCGCCATCGTTGCAGTGCTGGGCCTTTCCCAGTCTTCGTCGGCGGGCTTGCGGGGAGAGATCGCCAAGCTGGGCACCAACTTGCTCACCGTCACCAACGGCCAAAGTCTTACCGGGAATACCGCCGAGCTACCGTCTTCGGCCCCGGGCAGGATCGGTCGGATCGGACCCGTCATCAGCGTCCAAGACACGGGAGCGGTTACCGCAAACGTCTATCGCACTCCCTTGATCCCGACCATCGACACC